>NZ_JACCBD010000001.1:1429366-2144049 GCF_013409595.1 Leucobacter aridicollis
GCTCCGGGAACGTCTCGCCGATCTCGCCGTCGTCGGCGTTGAGCGCGGCGAGCACCTCGCCCTCGGCGGCGTCGGAGAACCGCGTGTCTGTCACCTCACCGAACGTGAAGCGGCTGTCCTCGATGAGCTTCGTGGCGTCGTCGAGCTGGAGGCCGACGAGCGTCGGCACGGCGAGCATCTCGGGGCCCGTCGACTGGCACAGCGTGACCTCGGTGCCGCGGTCGAGCCGGGTGCCGGGCTCCGGCGTGACTGCCGAGGCAAGGCCGACCTCGACGTCGAGACTCGAGCACTCGGTGACGGCGACGGTGAGGTCGAGCCCTTCGAGCTCCGCCTGCGCGTCGGCGACTGTCTGCCCGGCCACGTCCGGGACGGTGACCGCCGAGCCAGGTCCCTGACCGAACCAAAACGCGCCGGCGCCTGTCGCGACCGCGAGCCCGGTGATGACGAGCGCCGTGATCCGACCCTTTCGTGCCCGGCGAACTCCCTGAGCGTGTGCGCGATCGGTGCTCGTCGCCGAGCTGGGGTGTTCGTCGCCGGGATCTGAGGCACCGGCCTGGAGCGTCGCCTGCTCGACGCCGCTGAGCACGGTCGTCGAGGGCGTGAGGTGGGTCGTCGCGGCGTCGTCGAATGCGTCGCCAGGCAGCACAGTCGTGTCGCCGGGAAGTGGGCCGATCGGCAGCACCGCGGTCGCGAGCGCCTCGGGCATGCCGTAGGGGTTGTCCCGCAGTTCGCGCATGTGGACGAGCGCCTCACCGGCGTTGGCTGGCCGCAGATCAGGATCGCGCTGGGTGAGCCACACCACGAAGCTGTCGAGAGCGGGCGTTGAGACGTCGCCAGACTCCGACGGGGCGGGCACGTCGGAGTGCGCGTGCTGGTAGGCGATCTGCATAGGCTGTTCGCCGGTGAACGGCTGCGAGCCCGTGATCATCTCGTAGAGCATGATGCCGAACGCGTAGAGGTCGCTGCGTTCGCCGGCGACGCCGCGCGTCACGAGCTCGGGGGAGAGGTACGCGATTGTGCCGAGCAGCGCCTGGCCGGTCGTCGTGTTCGCGCTCACGGCGCGCGCGAGGCCGAAGTCGCCGAGCTTGATCCTGCCGTCGTCGACGAGCAGCACGTTCTCCGGCTTGAGGTCGCGGTGCACGATCCCCGCGCTGTGGGCCGCAGCGAGGCCAGCGAGCACGGCCTCGCCAATCTCGAGACTCTGGTCGAGCGTCAGCCGCTGCTGCTTCTTCAGGAGCTCGCGTAGCGTGATGCTCGGCAGGTACTCCATGACGAGGTACACGCGGCCGAGATCCTGGCCCTGGTCGAAAACATTCACGAGGTTCGTGTGCGACAGCCGCGCCGCGCTGCGGGCCTCGCGGTCGAAGCGGCGCGTGAAGTCCGCGTCTTCGGCGAGGTGCTCGTGCATCACCTTCACGGCGACCTTGCGTTCGAGCCGCAGGTCGTGCGCGAGGTAGACCATTGCCATGCCGCCGCGGGCGATGCGCGAGCGAATCACGTAGCGCGCGTCGAGCGTCTGCCCGATAAGCGGGTCGATAGTGGCAGGGGTCACGAGGAAAGTCTACGGAAGATTCCATGCGCATACCCTGCCGCGCGCCGTGTGCTGACGGATTGCGCTTCGCGGATTGCGCTGGCAGAGTTATGGGGTGTCAGAGAATACTGCGTCAATCGGCTCGACCCTCACTATCCCCGAAGTCGCCGAGCGCTTCGGAATCCCGCTCGGCAAGGTGCACCGCCTTGTGGAGGAGCACTACCTCGCGATCGTGCGGATCGACGGCATCAAGCGGATTCCCGTCGAGTTCCTCGCCGACGACGAGCCCCTGCATTCGCTGCGCGGCACCCTCCTCGCGCTGAGCGACGCCGGGCTCAACGAGGAGGAGTCGGTGAACTGGCTGTTCACCATGAACGACGAACTCGGCGTGCGTCCGATCGACTCGCTCCTCATCGGCCACAAGAGCGCGGTGCGTCGCGCAACCCAGTCGCTGGCGTTCTAGCGCCGCGGGAGGGCAAGCTCCGCTCGCGGTCCCGGTTAGGCGTCGCGGCTGGCGGCGCGCCCCGCGAGCGCGCTCAGCCGCTCCGCCGCGGCGCCGTCGAGGTCCGAGAGCGCCCGGTGCGCGCGGTCGATGTTGCGGGTGATCATCTGCTCGACCTGCTGCTCGGCGCCGCTGTCGCGAATCGTTCGCTGCAGCATGTACACCTGCTCGGCATCGAGGTCCGTGCCCAGCAGATCGTCGAAGATGCGGCGCTGGGTCACCGGGAGCGCCTCGCGCGCCAGGGTCACGAGCACTGTCCGCTTGCCTTCGACGAGATCGTCGCCGCTCGGCTTGCCGGTGAGCTCCTCGTCTCCGAAGACGCCGAGGAGGTCGTCGCGCAGCTGGAAGGCCACGCCGACGGGGAGCCCGAAGCCCGCGAGCGCGGCCTCCTGCTCGGTGCTTGCTCCGGCGAGCGCTCCGCCGATGAGCAGCGGCGCCTCGACGCTGTACTTCGCCGACTTGTAGACGAGCACGCGGGTCGAACGGTCGAGCTGCTCCGCGTGCTCGGCGAAGCTCGAACGCTGCTCCTCGAGGACGTCGAGGTACTGGCCGACGGCGACCTCGCTGCGCATGCGGTTGAAGTGGGCGCGCGCCGCACGGGCGAACGCGGGCTCGGCCGCGGCGTCGCAGGCGCGGTTCATGAGCTCGTCAGACCACGATTGGAGCAGGTCGCCGAGCAGGATCGCGCTCGAAATGCCGAAGTGCTCGGGCGCGCCGCGGTGGCCGTGCTCGCCGTGGAGTCCAGCGAACCGCTTGTGCACGGCGGGGCGGCCCCGGCGGGTGTCCGAGCGGTCGATGACGTCGTCGTGGATGAGCGCGGCAGCGTGGAAGAGTTCGAGGGCGCACGCGGCGTCGAGGACCGCGCCGAACTCGGCGGTTACCGGGCCCGCGATATCGAGGGGACGAACAGCGCGGTACCCGTGGACAGCGAACAGTGCCCGGAAACGCTTGCCGCCGGTCAGGAAGTCCTTGGCCTCATCGAGAAGCGGAGCCGCGTCTGGGCCGAGCGGCTCGAGCTCTGCGCGGTGACTGTCGATGATGTCGTTCAATCGCTCCTGTATAAGGCCTGCGAGTCTCGTCGTTTCGTCCACCCGACTAGCCTATCCGGCGGCCGGGGTCGTAGACTGGAAGGGAAGACTTTTCTTAGGGTGAAGGGGACATCATGGCGCTGTCAGAACACGAACAGCGGCTGCTCGACGAGATGGAGCGCCGGCTCTATCAGAGCGAGGCTGATCTGCTTCCCGCTTCGACGGGCGTGCCGCGTCGCTTTAACTACCGTTCGCTCGTGCTGGGCACACTGCTCGCGCTCGCCGGAATCGGTCTGCTGATCGGCGGAGCCGCAATGCAGCAGCTGTGGCTCGGGCTCATCGGGTTCGTCGCCATGCTCGGCGGCGTACTCGTGATGTTCTCCAAGCGCACCGAGGTGGAGCCAGAGCAGCTCTCGTCGAGCGCGCCTCGAGCCGCCCAGTCCAAGGAATCACTCGCGGACCGTATGGAACGCCGCTGGGATGAGCGGATGGGCGGCCAGTAGCCCCCCACTTTCCTCCCCACGGGTCACAGCTTCGGCTGTGGCCCGTTTTTTTATGCCCGCCGGGGGCTGCTCGGGTCGTCGTCTCCGAGGAGCAGCCTCCCCGCCGTCGGTACGTATGGGATCGGTCGAAGGCCCGTGCGTAAGGGATCGGCAGCACAACCGTGCGTATGGGATCTGCAGAAGATAGGCCCGACACCCGCAGGATCGCCAGGCGTACGGCAGATCTCAGGGGTACCGGCCGAGCGCCTGCGCGCCTCTCGAGCCTCAGAATGCGCGAAATGAGGCAAATCGACTCCACTTTGCTCCACCAAGCAACTACAGGCCTGTTTCGAGAATGATCCACGAAATACCGGACATTTGCGTGATTAGTGGAGGGAAGTGGAGTACCGTGGGAGAAACGTATCGAATGAGGAGGGGAGTGGACTATGTTTCTCGGCACGTTCACTCCGCGCCTCGACGAGAAGGGGCGGCTGATCCTCCCCGCAAAGTTTCGCGACGAACTCGCTGACGGCCTCGTCATCACCCGCGGTCAGGAACGCTGCCTCTACGTCTTCAGCGAGAGCGAGTTTGAGGCGATGCACGACCGCGTTCGGCAGGCGCCGCTCACCTCGAAGCAGGCGCGCGACTACCTCCGCGTGTTCCTCTCCGGAGCACACCCCGAGACCCCCGACAAGCAGCACCGCGTGACGCTGCCCCAGACGCTCCGCGACTACGCGGGCCTCGACCGAGAGCTCGCCGTCATCGGCGCAGGCTCCCGCGCCGAGATCTGGGACGCGCAGGCCTGGGAGACCTACCTGACCGAGCAGGAATCCGTCTTCTCCGACATCGAAGAGGAGGTGATTCCCGGCATGTTCTAGCCGGGAACACGTCATGGCACAGCCCACACCACGCAACCCTGCCGAGCTGCACACGTCCGTCATGCTCGAGCGCTGCGTCGAGCTTCTCGCCCCCGGGGCCGAGCGCGACGGCGCCTTCGTCGTCGACGCGACGCTCGGCATGGGCGGGCACACCGAGGCACTCCTCGAGCGCTTCCCTGGCCTCACCGTCATCGGGCTCGATCGCGATACCGAGGCGCTCGAGCTCGCCGGCGCCCGGCTCGCCCGGTTCGGCGACCGGTTCGTGCCGGTCCACGCGGTCTACGACGAGATCGACAGGGCGCTCGCCGAGGCGGGCGCGACAAGCATCGATGGCGCGCTGTTCGACCTCGGCGTCTCCTCGCTGCAGCTTGACGACGCCGACCGCGGCTTCGCCTATGCGCAGGACGCGCCGCTCGACATGCGCATGGATCAGACGCGCGGGCGCACCGCCGCCGAGATCCTCGCAGAGGAACCCGAGGGGCGACTCCGGGAGCTATTCGAGCGCTACGGCGAGGAGCCACTCGCCGGCCGCTACGCGCGGGCGATCGTCGCCGCGCGTCAGGTCGCACCCCTCGAGCGTTCCGGCCAGCTCGTCGATGTGCTGCAGGAGGCGACCCCGGCCGCCGTCCTCGGCAAGCGTCACCCGGCGAAGCGCGTCTTCCAGGCGCTGCGCGTCGAGGTCAACGGCGAGCTCGCGACGCTGGAGCGCGCGATCCCCGCGGCGATCGACAGGCTCAACCTCGGCGGCAGGCTCGTCGTGATGTCGTACCAGTCGCTCGAGGATCGCATCGTCAAGCGAGCGATCCAGGCCAGGAGCCGCTCCACGGCACCGCAGGGCCTCCCGGTCGAGCTTCCCGAACACAAGCCTGAACTGCGCATCCTCACGAAGGGCGCGGAACAGGCAACTGACGAAGAGAAGGCAGTCAACCCGCGCGCCATCCCGGCGCGGCTGCGCGCGGCTGAACGAGTAAGGGAAATGTCATGAACGCCACAGTTCCCGTCGAGGTCGACCCGATCGAGCTGTTCGGCGCGCCAGCGCCGCTTCGCGACACCTCCCGCGACCGCGCGGACAGGCTGCGCCCGGCTCCGGCTCCCGCCCCGAAGCCCAAGAAGAGCCCCGTGCTCGGCGCGATTGTCGCCGTCTGCGTCATCCTCGGGATCTTCGCGGCCCAGCTCGCCCTGAGCATCCTCGTGTCGCAGGGCGCGTACGAGAGCCGCGCGCTCGAGATCGAGGAGCGCGACCTCGGCCGCGTCGAGCGGGTGCTGTCGCAGAATCTCGACAAGCTCGCCTCGCCGCAGAACCTCGTCGAGAACGCTGCGGCGCTCGGCATGGTGCAGAACGTCGCCCCGGCGACGATGCGCCTGAGCGACGGCGCGATTCAGGGCGACCTGAACTCGGTCACCCGCGAGGCCAGCCCGAACCTCGTGCCGAACGCCCAGCTCGAGAACCTCCCGGTCGTTGACGCCAAGGGGCTGCTCACGAGTCGAAACGCTCAGGCGGCTCCCATCGTGGACGCCGCTGCCGCCGTAGCATGGCAGGGCAAGCTTCCCGCACCAGAAACGCACTAGTCCGCTCGGCGGGCCCGTTAGGAGACGAACGAGTGTTGTGGCGAACCCTGCGAGGCACGCGAGGGCGAAACCTGGTGGTCTTCGCCATCCTCGTGCTCGTCGCGCTCGCCTTCATGGTTCGGCTTATTGATCTGCAGATGATCTCGGCGGCGGCGATGAACGAGGAGTCGCACGAGAAGCGTGCGGTTCCCGTCACGATCCCGAGCGTTCGGGGCGACATTGTCGACCGCAACGGCAACGTGCTCGCCACGACCGACGAACGCTACGACGTGCAGCTCTCGCCGAAGAACGCGAGGCTCAACAAGGGCGTGTTCACGCGGCCCGACGTCGAGCGCGGGGCCGGGACGATCGAGGTGACCGCCGACCAGGCCTACGCAGAGATCGGCTCGGTCACCGGCCAGAGCGGCGCCGAGATCAAGAAGATCGTCGACGACGCGATCGACGAGAACCCGAAGTCGGACTTCGCCTATGTCAAGCGCGGCGTCGACCTCAACCAGCTGCAGGAACTCAAGGAGCTGCAGATCCCGTGGCTCACGTTTGAAAGCCAGCACAAGCGCGTGTACCCGAACGGCGCCGTCGGCGGCAACATCGTCGGCTTCGCGGGGCAGGACGAGGTCGCCCAGGCCGGCGTGGAGCTCTCGCAGGACGAGTGCCTCGCCGGCGAGGACGGTGCCGAAACCTACGAGCGCGGCGCCGACGGCATCCAGCTCCCTGGCAGCGTGGTTGAGACGAAGAAGGCGCAGAACGGCGGCACCGTCGAGCTCACGATCGACCTCGACCTGCAGTGGGCGAGCCAGCAGATCATCAACCAGCAGGTGGACAACGTCGGCGCCGAGTACGGCTACCTCGTGATCATGGACGCGAAGACTGGCGAGCTCGTCGCGGTCGCCGAGGACGGCTCGGTCGACCCGAACGACGTCGGCGCCGTCGACGGTGACCGGCGCAACGCCCGCGCCTTCACCTCGCCCTATGAGCCGGGCTCGACCTTCAAGGTCATCACGGCGGCCGCGCTCATCGACCAGGGGCTCGCGACGCCGCAGAGCACCGTCACCGCGCCGGACAACTGGCAGCCGCAGTCGGGCGTCACCTTCAGCGACTGGTTCAACCATGGCCCGGCGAACTGGACGCTCACCGGCACCCTCGTCTACTCCTCCAACGTGGGCATCTCGATGCTCGGCAGCCAGATGTCGCCCGAGACGCGCTACGAGTACCTCAAGAAGTTCGGAGTGGGCCAGCCGACGAACGCCGGCATGCCGCTCGAGGACGCGGGGATGTTCGCGGACGTCGCCGACTGGGACGCGCAGACGAGCTACGTGACGATGTTCGGCCAGGGACTGTCGTCGACGATCGTGCAGACCGCCGGCGTCTTCCAGACGATCGCGAACGACGGGGTGCGCGTGCCGCCGTCGATCGTGAAGAAGTGCGCCCCGCCCGAGGGTAAGGCGACCGCGCCCGATCACGGCGACGATGTCACGGTGATCTCGCCCGAGGCCGCGGCCGAGACGCGCAAGATGCTCGAGACGATCGGCACCGACGGCCTCATCAAGGACATGGCCTCGATCCCGGGGTACCGGATCGGCGGAAAGACTGGCACGGCCGAGCAGTCGGACGGCCAGGGTGGCTACCGTACCGACTTCGTGTACAGCTTCGCCGGCATGTTCCCGATGGACGACCCGCAGTACGTGATCGTGGCAACCGTCGCGTACCCGCACGGCGGCGACGGGACCGCTGCCGCCGTGACCGCATTCCACGACGCGGCCGAGTCCACGATCCGCAAGTTCCATATTCCGCCCTCGACCGGCAAGTACGAGAAGTTGCCAATTGGCGACGAGCTCGCGTCAGCTGGGTAGGATCGATACACGTGACCAGCACTTCCGGTGATCTTACGATCCGACCCCAGCACCCGCAGAAGGTGACGCTCGCGCAACTCGCTGAGCCCTTCTCCCTCGAACTCGCAGCGACAGACGGCGAGGTGGGTGTCACCGGCGTGACGATCGACTCGCGCGACGTCCGGCCGGGCGACCTCTACGTCGGGATTCCCGGGGCGAGGCACCACGGCGCGAACTTCGCCCAGGCGGCGCTCGCGAGCGGCGCTGCGGCGATGCTCACCGACGCGGCGGGGCGCGACCTCGCGCTCGCTGCGGGCGTGACAGGGCTGCCGATCCTCGTCGCTGGCGTGCACCCGCGTTCGATCCTCGGCGAGCTCTCGGCGCGGGTCTACGGCACCGACACGCTCGCGGCGAAGACCTTTGGCGTGACCGGCACGAACGGCAAGACGAGCGTCGTCTACTGCATCGCGCAGATCCTCGAGGCGGCCGGGCTCAGGCCAGGCCTGAGCTCGACGGCTGAGCGCAGGATCGGCGACGAGGTGATCGTCTCGAACCTCACGAGCCCCGAGGCCTCCGAACTGCACGGCCTGCTCGCGCGCATGGTCGAGCGCGGCGTCGAGGGCGTCGCGATCGAGGTATCCGCGCAGGCGATCGGCCGCCACCGCATCGACGGCGTGCACTTCGACGTCGTCGCGTTCAACAACTTCTCGCAGGATCACCTCGAGGAGTACGGCGACATGGAGACCTACTTCCAGGCGAAGCTCGCGTTGTTCGCCCCGGAGCACGCCGCACGTGGCGTTGTCGTCGTTGACGGGCCGTGGGGCCAGCGCGTCGCCCGCGAGTCGCAGATCCCGGTGACGACGCTCGCGACCGAGTACGGGCAGAGCGCCGACTGGCACCTCGCGATCACCGCGCAGACCCTCGACGGTGTCGCGTTCGTGCTGCAGGGGCCGGAGGGCGCGCACTTCCGCGGCCGTGTCCCCGTCTTCGGTCGCTTCATGGCCGAGAACGCGGCGCTCGCGCTCATCATGCTGCACGAGGCAGGCATCCCGATCTCGCAGGTCGAGGCTGGGCTCGAGAACGGGCTCATCCCCGTGCAGATCCCGGGCAGGCTCGAGGAGATCACGGAGGGTGGCGCAGGCCCCAGGTTCTACGTGGACTACGGGCACACGCCCGGCGCCTTCGAAGCGATGCTCGACGCGCTCGGCGAGGTCGCCGAGGGCAAGATCATCTTCATGTTCGGAGCCGACGGCGACCGCGACACCACGAAGCGCGAGGAGATGGGCAGGATCGCGGCTGCCGGCTCCGACGTGCTCATCGTCTGCGACTACCACCCGCGGAGCGAGCCGCCCGAGCAGATTCGCGCGCAGCTTCTCGCTGGTGCGCGCTCGGCCGCGCACGCGACGCTGCACGAGGAAGCCGATCCGAAGCGCGCGATCCGCCTCGCCATTTCCCTCGCGGAACCCGGCGACGTTATTCTGTATGCCGGTCCCGGACACGAGGACTACCAGGAGGTCGCCGGGGCGTTTATCCCGTACTCGGCGCGTGATGAAGTACGCGGCGCGCTCCGCGAGGCAGGATTGCTTGCGTGATTGAACTGAGTTTCTCCGAGGTCGCTGCCGCAACGGGAGGCCGGCTCGTGCTCGCTCCCGGCGACACGCCCGACACGCGCGTTTCGGGGGAGTCGCAGACGGACTCCCGCGAGGTGCAGCCCGGCCAGATCTTCTTCGCCCGGCGCGGTGACGACACTGACGGGCACCTCTTCGCGGGCAAAGCCGCCAGGGCTGGCGCAAAGCTGCTCGTTGTCGAACGCGAGCTCAGCGAGGCGGAGCTCGGCCTCGACGCGGGCGCCCCCGCCGTCACGCTGCTCGTCGTCGATGACGCGACCGACGCGCTCGGCGCACTCGCAACCGAGGTTGTCCAGCGGCTGCGCGCGAGCGACAAGCTGACAATCGTCGGCATCACCGGGTCGAACGGGAAGACGACGACGAAGAACCTCGTCGCCGCGATGGCGGAGACGATCGGATCGACAGTCGCGAGCGAGAAGTCGTTCAATAACGAGGTCGGCGGGCCGATGACAATGCTCCGCGCCACGCCGGAGACCGAGACCCTTGTCGCCGAGATGGGCGCAAGCGGGATCGGCGAGATCGCGCGGCTCACCGGCATGGCGCAGCCCCACATCGGGGTCGTGCTCACCGTCGGTCTCGCGCACGCCGGAGAGTTCGGCGGCATCGAGGCCACGTTCCGCGCGAAGAGCGAGATGGTGCAGAGCCTCGACGCCGACGGCGTTGCCGTGCTCAACCGCGACGACCCGCGCGTCGCGAAGATGGCGGAGCTCACCCCGGCCCGGATCGTCTGGTTCGGCCAGCACCCTGACGCCGATGTGCGCGCGAGCGACATCGAGCCGTCCGCGAGCGGTACGACCTTCACCCTGCACGCCGGGGGCGAGTCGCGCCCCGTCACCTTCCGGGTGCTTGGCGAGCACCACGTGATGAACGCGCTTGCTGCGGCGGCCGTTGGGACGACGCTCGGGCTGTCGCTCGACGCAATCGTCGAGGTGCTCGAGGCGGCCACGCTCGCCGCGCCCGGCCGCATGCAGGTGCTCGGCGGCCGCGACGGCATCACCATCATCAACGACGCCTACAACGCGAGCCCCGATTCGATGAGCGCCGCGCTGCGCACGCTCGCCCAGATCACGAAGCCCGAGGGGCGCTCCGTCGCCGTGCTCGGCGCGATGACCGAGCTCGGGGACTACACGATCGAGGAGCACCTGCGCGTCGGGCTGCAGGCGGTGCGCCTGCGCATCCGGCAGCTCGTCGTCGTTGGCCGCGACGCCCGCGACCTGCACATCAGCGCGATCAACGAGGGATCGTGGGATGGCGAGAGCGTCTTCTTCGAGACGCAAGACGAAGCTTTTGATTATCTACTCGAAATGCTCACGACCGATGACACGGTGCTCGTGAAATCTTCGAACGCCGCGGGCCTGCAGGCCCTCGGAGACCGCCTGGGGGAGGCATACGCATGATTGCCATGCTCATCGCGGCGGGGTTCTCGCTGATGTATTCACTGCTACTGACGCCGCTGTTCGTCCGCGGCTTCAACAAGCTCCGCTGGGGCCAGCCGATTCGCGTCGACGGGCCAAAGGAGCACGAGACGAAGCGGGGCACGCCAACGATGGGCGGCCTGATCTTCCTCTCGGGGTCGGTGCTCGCGTACTTCGTCGGCAAGCTCGTCATGGGGGAGACCCCGACACCGTCCGCGCTGCTCGTGATCCTCATGGCCGTCGGCGCCGGCACGGTCGGCTTCATCGACGACCTCATGAAGACCCGGATGCAGAACTCGGCTGGCCTCGGCGGCTGGGCGAAGATCTTTGGCCAGGTCGTGATCGCGGTCTCGTTCGCCCTGCTCGGGCTGCAGTTCGCGAACGAGCACGGCCTCACCCCGGTGTCGACGCACATCTCGATCTTCCGCGACCTGCCGTTTGACTTCATGAGCCTCGGCGTCATCGCGGGCACGATCCTCGTGATCCTGTGGGTCATGGTGATCGTCACCGCGACTACGAACGCCGTCAACGTGACCGACGGGCTCGACGGTCTCGCCGCGGGCGCATCGATCTTCGCGTTCTCGGCGTACGTGCTCATCGGCTTCTGGCAGTCGGCGCAGAACTGCGCGGCAACGGCGGGCGAGGCCGGCTGCTACGAAGTGCGCGATCCGATGGACCTCGCGGTCATCGCGGCCGCGTTCCTCGGCGGCGTCGCAGGCTTCCTGTGGTGGAACACGAACCCCGCGCAGATCTTCATGGGCGACACCGGCTCGATGGGTATCGGCGGCGCGATCGCTGCGCTCGCGATCCTCACCCGCACCGAGGTGCTGCTCATCCTCATCGGCGGTCTGTTCATCATCGAGACCGGCTCGGTGATCTTGCAGCGGCTCTACTTCAAGGTGACGAAGGGCAAGCGGATCTTCCTCATGAGCCCGATTCACCACCACTTCGAGCTCAAGGGCTGGGCCGAAGTGACGATCGTTGTTCGGTTCTGGATGATCGCCGGGATCTTCGCGATCGTCGGGATCGGCGGTTTCTACGCAGAATGGGTGCTGAACCAATGACCGCAGTACAGGATCGCCTCGCGGCGCTGACGAGCTGGCACCACGACTGGTCGGGGCTGCGCGTCGCCGTGTTGGGCCTCGGCGCAACCGGCTTCTCCGTCGCGGACACCCTCGTCGAGCTCGGGTCGCGCGTTCGCGTGGTGTACGGCAAGCCTGACGCCGACCGCGAGCGTCTGCTCGACGTGATCGGTTCCGAGCGCGCACTCGCCGAGACCGATGAGGCGCAGCTCGCCGATCTCCAGGCGTTCGATCCCGAACTCATCGTGATCTCTCCGGGATACCCGGCGCACCACCCGGTCGTGCGCTGGGCGACCGAGCGCGACGTGGCCGTCTGGGGCGACATTGAGCTCGGCTGGCGGCTGCGCGACAAGACTCCGCGGGTCGCCGACTGGATCTGCATCACCGGGACCAACGGCAAGACCACGACGACCCAGCTCACCGCGCACATGCTTGTCGCCGGCGGCCTGCGTGCGGCTCCCGTTGGCAACATCGGCACCCCGCTGCTCGACGCGCTCCGCGACCCCGTCGGCTACGACGTGCTCGTGCTCGAGCTCTCAAGCTTCCAGCTCGAGCGCGTGCATTCGATGTCGCCATACGCGAGCGCCTGCCTGAATCTCGCCGACGACCACCTCGACTGGCACGGTGGCGCGCAGGCGTACCGCGACGCCAAGGCGAAGGTCTACGAGCACACGCAGGTCGCCTGCGTCTACAACCGCGGCGACCTTGAGACCGAGCGGATGGTTGAGGAGGCGGACGTCATCGAGGGCGCCCGCGCGATCAGCTTCGGGCTCGACACCCCGCCGCCGAGCGGCTTCGGCGTCGTCGACGGGATCCTCGTCGACCGCGGCTTCCACACCGGTCGCCGCGACGAGGCCTACGAACTCGTCACCGTCGATGAGCTCACGGATCGCGGAATCGGCCAGCCACACATGGGCCTGAACATCCTCGCCGCGGCGGCGCTCGCTCGCTCGCGCGGCGTGGAGCCGGCGGAGATCGCGAGCGCCGTCTTGAGCTTCACGCCCGACGCGCACCGCGCCCAGCAGCTCGGCGAGCACGCCGGGGTGCGCTGGGTTGACGACTCGAAGGCCACGAACGTGCACGCGGCCGACGCGTCGCTGCGCGCGCTCTCTGGCGTCGTCTGGATCGTCGGCGGGCTCCTCAAGGGCGTCGACATCACGCCGCTCGTCGCCGAGCACGCCTCGCGGCTGCGCGCCGCGGTCGTCATCGGTGCGGATCGCGCAGAGGTGCTCGGGATCCTCAAGGAGCACGCGCCGGGCGTACCGGTCGCGGAGATTACCGCCGAGCGCGGCCTCGACGTCATGCGTGACGCCGTCCGAGAGGCCGCGGCGCTCGCGCAGCCCGGCGACACGGTACTGCTGTCTCCGGCCTCCGCATCGATGGACCAGTTCGTCGACTACGCGGACCGTGGGCGCGCCTTCCAGGATGCGCTCCGGGAGCTCTCGACGGACTCGGAGTAGCTGATGGGGGCCAGGGGCGGGGAGCCGGGCAGCGGGAAAGCCCGGCCCGCCCTCGCCGGCGCGCGGATCTCGCTCGGGGCCGCGGCGAAGACGGGCAACAATCGGACCGTTGCGCTGCTGTGGGGCATCACGCTGTTCCTCACGGGCATCGGGCTCATCATGGTGCTGTCGGCGTCGTCGGTGACGTCGTACACGCAAGACCAGGGGAGCCTCGGCGGGTTTACGCGCCAGCTCGTGTTCGCGGCTCTCGGCCTGCCGCTCATGGTGTTCGCGGCGACTCGCAAGCTCGACTTCTGGAAGCGCTGGGCCTGGTGGTTCTTCGGCGCGGGGCTGCTGCTGCAGGCCCTCGTGTTCACGCCGCTCGGCTTCGCCGTCGGTGGCAACCGCAACTGGCTGCTCATCGGAAACATTCAGGCGCAGCCGTCCGAGGCGTTGAAGCTCGCGCTCGTCGTCTGGATCGGCGCGGTGCTCCTCAAAAAGGAGAAGTACCTCGGGCAGGTGTCGCACGAGCTCGTCCCGATCGTGCTCCCCGGGGCGCTGCTTGCACTCGGGCTCGTGCTCGCCGGCCGCGACCTCGGCACCGTGCTCATCATGGCCGCGCTCGTGATCGGCGCCATGTACTTCGGCGGCGTGAGTTTCAAATCGCTCGGGATCATCATCGCTGGCGGCGTCATCGCGACGATCTTCTTCGTCGTGACGAGCGAGAACCGCATGAAGCGCCTCTTCGAGCACTCGGGCGGCGAGTCGGACTACTCCGGCATCGGCTGGCAGCCGCAGCACGGGGTGTGGGCGCTCGCGAACGGCGGGATGTTCGGGGTCGGGCTCGGCGGCTCGAAGGCGAAGTGGAACTGGCTGCCCGCCGCCGACAACGACTACATCTTCGCGATCATCGGCGAGGAGCTCGGCTTCGTCGGCGCAATGCTCGTGATCGTCCTGTTCATCGTGCTCGCGGTGCTGATGCTGCGGGTCATCTCGCAGGCGCGCGACAGGTTCGGCCGCGCCGTCGTCGGCGGGGCGCTCGTGTGGATCGTCGGCCAGGCGTTCGTGAACATCGGCGTCGTCATCCGCATCTTCCCCGTGCTCGGCGTGCCGCTGCCGCTCATCAGCTCGGGCGGCACCGCGCTCGTGTCGTGTCTGGTGACGATGGGGGTCGTGATTTCGGTCGCGCGCGACGCGAAGGCCTACCGTGAGGAACTTGCGCAGGGCGCATCCGTGGCACGATAGGTGCTATGACAACGTACCTCCTCGCTGGCGGCGGCACCGCCGGACACGTGAACCCGCTGCTCGCCCTCGCTGACCGTATTCGGGAGCGCGAGGCGGACGCCGAGATCGTCGTGCTCGGCACGAAGGAGGGCCTCGAAGCGCGGCTCGTCCCCGAGCGTGGCTACGAGCTGTCGACGATCGCAAGGCTGCCTTTTCCGCGCAAGCCGAACGGGTACGCGCTGACCTTTCCGGCGAAGTACCTCGGCGCGATCCGGGAGGTGCGGGAGCTGATCCGCGAGCGCGGCGTCGACGTCGTCGTCGGGTTCGGGGGGTACGCGTCGGCTCCCGCCTACCGGGCCGCCGCCAAGGAGGGGATCCCCGCCGTCATCCATGAGGCGAACGCGAAGCCGGGGATGGCGAACAAGCTCGGCGCCAGGTCGACGTCCTTCGTCGGCGTGACGTTCGCCGACACGCCGATCGCGCACGCGCGAGTCACCGGCATGCCGCTCAGGCCCGAGATCGAAGCGCTCGATCTGACCGCGCTGCGCGGCGAGGCTCGCGCCCACTTCGGCTTCGATCCTGACCGGCCGACCCTCCTCGTGACCGGCGGCTCGCTGGGCGCGCGCGCCATCAACCGCGGAATCTCCGGGTCGGCGCAGGCGATCGTCGACGCTGGCGTGCAGGTGCTCCACGTCTGGGGTGGGCTCACCGAGATCGAGGATCCGGGCGTCGCGGGTTACACGGTCATTGAGTACTGCGACCGGATGGACCTCGCGTTCGCGGCCTGCGACCTCGCGATCTCGCGCGCGGGATCGACGACGGTGAGCGAACTCTCGGGCCTCGGGGTCCCCGCCGTGTTCGTACCGCTCAGCCACGGCAACGGCGAACAGCGGGCGAACGCGGCGGGCGTCGTCGCCGCAGGCGGGGCGATCATGGTCGACGACAACGAACTCACGCCTGCGTGGGTGACGGGCACGCTGCTTCCGCTGATCACCGATGAGGATCGCCTGCGCGCCATGTCCGAGCGCGCTCGGCGTGCGGGCTCGCTCGACGGCACGGCCAACCTGTACGACCTCGTCCGCGAAGCCGTTGCGACCCGCTAGCGCCGCACCCGCCATCGCCCCGCGCTCGTGGGCGATGCTCGCGGTGATGGTGTTCGGTCAGGCGTCGACGACGGTCGTCACGGCGACTCCCGCGTTCCTCATTCCCTACCTGCATTCCGAGCAGGGCATGAGCCTCGCCAGCGCCGGCGTGCTGGCGGGCGCCCCGCACCTGGGGCTCGTCCTCACGCTCATCGCGTGGGGCGCCCTCACCGACAGGTTCGGCGAACGCAGGGTGCTGCTCGCGGGACTCGCGCTCACCACGCTCGCGGTTGCCGCGTCCATGCTGGCCCAGGGATTCGCCTGGCTCGGCATCGCGCTCGTCGCGAGCGGCGCGATGTCGGCCTGCATCAATAATGCGAGTGGCCGGCTCATTGCGGGTTGGTTCCCGATCGACAAGCGCGGCCTCGCCATGGGCATCCGCCAGACCTGCCAGCCGGTCGGCATGGCGGTCGCGGCGCTCGCGGTGCCAGCGGCGGCGAACGCGTGGGGCATCACCGGGGCGCTCGCGTTCGGGGGCGTGCTCACGCTCGTGAGCCTCGTCGCGTGCGCGATCGTGGTCGTCGACCCGCAGATCCCGGCGAAGACGCTCGCCCAGGCGAGTAGCAACCCGTACCGGGAATCGGGCACGCTGCTCAGGATCCATGCGGTGTCAGTGCTGCTCGTGATCCCGCAGTTCGTGCTCTCGACGTTCGGACTCGTGTGGTTCGTGATTGGCTTTGGCTGGAGCGAGCTTGCCGCGGGCGCGCTCGTCGCGGCCGCACAGCTCATCGGCGCGGTGGGTCGCATCGTCGCTGGCGTCTGGAGCGACCGCGCGGGCTCGCGACTGCGTCCGATCCGGATCATCGCCGTCGCCTGTGCCGCGCTGCTGCTGCTGTCGGCTGCGTTCGGATGGGCCGACTGGGCGATCCCCGCCGCGATCGCCTACGTGCTCGTGAGCTGCGTCAGCGTCGCTGACAACGGCCTCGCGTTCACCGCCGTCGCGGAGATCGCCGGGCCGCGCTGGTCGGGCCGCGCGCTCGGGGCGCAGAACACGGGTCAGTTCCTCGCCTCCGGACTGCTGCCGCCGGCGATCGGCGCCCTCATCGCGGTGCTCGGGGTGCCGGCGGCGCTCGCGATCGTCGCGATTGCGCCGCTCATCGCCGTTCCCATCGTGCCGTCTGAGGACGACGCGCACGCCACAGCCACGCGCACGGCCAAGGCGGTACGCTAGAAGCCGCGCGAGCGCGCTGCCGGACACGGTTTGGCACGCGGCAAGGCGCCCGTTCGACAGCCCGAGGAGGCTCCCTGATGATCTATCCCGACACCCAGCTTGAGATCCCCGAGGACCTCGGCCGCGTGCACTTCGTCGGCATCGGCGGGGCAGGGATGAGCGCGATCGCCCACATGATGAGCGCCGCAGGCGTGCGCGTGACGGGATCCGACCGCGGCGCGAACTACAGCACCCAGGCGCTCGAGGCCGCGGGCGTGCAGATTACGGTGGGCCACCGCGCCGAGAACGTCGGAGACGCCGACACGCTCGTCGTCACGGGCGCGCTGTCGCAGGACAACCCCGAGTACGTCGAGGCGCGCGAGCGCGGGATTCCCGTGCTGCACCGCTCGCAGGCGCTCGCTTGGCTCGCCCGCTCGAAGCGGCTCGTCGCCGTCGCGGGCGCCCACGGCAAGACGACGTCGACAGGCATGCTCGCAACGGCCCTGCTGGGGCTCGGCCAGGACCCGTCGTTCGTGAACGGCAGCGTCATCGCGGGAATCGGAGCCGCCTCCGCGGCGGGCACGGACGACCTGTTCGTGATCGAGGCGGATGAGAGCGACAAGTCGTTCCTCATCTACGACACGCAGGTCGCGCTCGTCACCAACGTGGACCCCGAGCACCTCGACTTCTTCGGCTCGCGCGAGAACTTCATGGCGGCGTTCGTCGACTTCGCGCGCGGCGCGAGCGAGCTGCTGGTGATCTCCGCCGACGATCCCGGCGCGCTCGAGGTGCTCGCCGCCCTCCGCGCCGAGCGCGACGGCAGCGCCGCCGCGCCAGTGCGCACGTTCGGCTTCGCGAGCGACGCTGACGTGCGGATCGTTTCCGTCGACACCGCTGATCGCGCTGTCCTGGAACTCGAGATCGCGGGGGAGCGCTTCGCCGAGCAGCTCGGGGTGTTCGGTCGCTACAACGCGGTGAACGCCGCAGGCGCCGTCGCCGTGCTCACCGGGCTCGGTTTCGAGCCAGGAGCCGCACTGCGCGCGGTCGCCGGGTTCACCGGAACGCACCGCAGGTTTGAGTCACACGGCGAGCCCGGCGGAGTGCGCGTCTACGACGACTACGCCCACCACCCAACCGAGGTCGCCGCGCTGCTCGACTCCGCCCGCTCGGTCGCCGGCGATGGCAAGCTCATCGTCGTGCACCAGCCGCATCTGTTCAGCCGTACCAGGCTGTTCCACGCGGAGTTCGCGGAGGCGTTCTCACTTGCCGACCACACGATCGTGCTCGAGATCGATCCGGTGCGTGAGGCGCCCGACCCGTCAACGACGGGAGCGCTCGTGACCGAGGCCTTCGCGGACCGCAGCCGCGCGAGCTACATCGACGACTGGGATGCGGCCATCGCGCGGGTCGTCGAGCTCGCGGCCCCCGGCGACCTCGTGCTCGTCGTCGGCGCGGGCAACGTGTACAAGATCGTGCCGCAGCTCGTCGAAGCGCTGAGCGCGACGGTCGGAGATTCGGACCGCGCGTGAAGCGTCCAGGTGGGTTCGACGCGGGGCAGCAGCGGGAGCCCGAGCGGTCAGCCGCTGACGTCAGGGCGGAGCGTGAGGCGCACGCGCGCGAGGCCGCGGCCCGCGAGGCTGCGGCCAGGGAGGCCGCCGAACGCGACGCGCGCGAGCGCGAAGCCGTCGCCCGCGAGCGGGAGGCACGCGAGTCGGCCACGCGAGCAGCCGAGCGCGAGTGGCTCGCTGAGCGCACGCAGGCTGTAGACGCGGTCACGGGGTCGGCGAGCGGCACCGGCGCTACCGGTGCCACCGATCCGGATCCCGCCGACGCCCAGGAGACGCAGGACATCTCGGCCTCGCTCGACGTCGCCCGGCTGCGGGGTGCGCCGGAGCGCGTGCGCGCGCTGCTACCGAAGCGCGAACCGCGCGAGGTCGACCCCGTCGTCGCGGCGGCGAAGCGGCTGCGCGCCGCAGAGCGGCAGAACAAGCGGCGCGTGAAGCGCGAGACGAAGCGGTTCACCGCCGAGTCGCGGCGGCGGCGGAGGCGCGTGCTCATCGCGCTCGCGACGGTCGCCGCGCTCGTGCTGTTTGTGCTCGTCGGCGCGTTCACTCCGATCATGTCGGTGCGGGAGATCAAGGTTGAGGGCGCGACGAGCGTGAACGCCGATGAGGTGACCGAGGCGCTTTCGGGGTTCAACGGCGTGCCGCTTGCCCTGGTCAACGAGAACGACGTCCTCCGGGCGCTCGAACCGTTCCCGCTCATTCAGCGCTACGCCATCGAGCGCGTGCCGCCGAGCACCCTCATCGTGCGGATCGAGGAGCGGGTCCCGGTGATCGCGATCGCTGAGGGCGACTCGCTGCGGCTGTTCGACGCGGCAGGCGTTGTGCTCGGCGATGTCGCCGAACGCCCCGAGGGGGTGCCGCTCGGGACCACCGCAATGCGCAACACCTCTTCGAAGGGGTTTCAGGCCGCCTCGCGTATCGTCCGCGACATGCCTGCCGGGCTGCGCGCGCAGCTCACCGAGGTGAGCTCGGCGAGCGGCCAGGACGTGACGTTCACGCTCGCGAGCGGGGTCGAGGTGTTCTGGGGCAACCCCGAGGAGACGAAGCGAAAGTCGCTTGTTCTCGAGACGATGCTGAAGTCGCTGGGGGATCGGCCGGTGAGCCATATCGACGTCTCCTCGACCGAGTCGCCCATCTTCAAGTAGATTCGCGGCGTGTCGAAGGCGCCGGGTGGGCGTGGAGCCATACCGTTGACACGAAAGCGTATACGGCAATACTAACTTTGAAGTTCAAGTAGAACTTTAATGTTGCTCGTACTTGAAGGTTGAGGGGACCAGGTGGCCATGAACCAGAACTACCTCGCGGTGATCAAAGTTGTCGGAGTCGGCGGCGGCGGCGTCAACGCCGTAAACCGCATGATTGAGCTCGGGCTCCGCGGTGTCGAGTTCATCGCGGTGAACACCGACGCGCAGGCACTGCTCCTCAGCGATGCCGACGTCAAGCTCGACGTCGGCCGCGAGCTCACCCGCGGTCTCGGCGCGGGCGCCGACCCCGAGGTCGGCCGCCGGGCCGCCGAGGACCATGCGGAGGAGATCGAGGAGGCGCTTGCCGGCGCCGACATGGTCTTCGTGACCGCAGGCGAGGGCGGCGGCACCGGCACCGGAGCCGCGCCAGTCGTCGCACGCATCGCGAAGTCGATCGGGGCACTCACGATCGGTGTCGTCACCCGCCCGTTCAGCTTCGAAGGCAAGCGCCGCGCGGCGCAGGCCGACGCCGGCGTCAACACGCTGCGCGAGGCAGTCGACACCCTCATCGTCGTGCCGAACGACCGCCTCCTCGAGATCAGCGAGCCCGGCATCAGCATGATCGACGCGTTCGCCGCGGCCGACCAGGTGCTCCTCGCCGGTGTCCAGGGCATCACCGACCTCATTACCACCCCCGGCCTCATCAACCTCGACTTCGCGGACGTCAAGTCCGTGATGCAGGGCGCCGGCTCCGCGCTCATGGGCATCGGCTCCGCACGCGGCGCCGACCGAGCCATCAAGGCCGCCGAGCTCGCCGTCGCCTCGCCGTTGCTCGAGGCGTCCATCGAGGGCGCGCACGGCGTGCTGTTCTCGATCCAGGGTTCCTCGAACCTCGCGCTCAGCGAGATCACCGAGGCCTCCACGCTCGTGCAGGACGTGGTGCACCCCGAGGCGAACATCATCTTCGGCACCGTCATCGACGAGACCCTCGGCGACGAGGTGCGCGTGACTGTCATCGCCGCAGGCTTCGACGAGGAACCGGCCGGGCAGGCCCGCAGCGCCTCGGCCGACCGCGGTCGCCGCGCAGGCCACGTCGAAAGCATCGAGGAAGCGTCGGCCGTGAGCGCGGCGCTCGCGGGCACCGGCGCACGTGCGGCATCGAACGATGTCGCTGAGGAGACCGGCGAGTTCGGGGGAGCGCTCCAGCACCCGCCCGTTGAGGAGCAGCTGCGCGATCCCGCGTTCGACGGCGACGATGACGACGACCTCGACATCCCCGCCTTCCTGCGATAGGACGAGCACGTGAGCGTCACTGAGGCGTCCGCTGCCTACGAGGGTCTCGCCGACCGGTTGCACGCGGTGCAGGACGGGATCGCCGAGGCCTGCCGGGCCGCCGGCCGCGATGCGTCGGAGACGACGCTGATCGTCGTCACGAAGTTTCACCCGGCGAGTCTCGTCGAGGCGCTCGCGGAGCTCGGCGTCCGCGATGTCGGAGAGAACCGGCATCAGGAGGCGCGTGAGAAGTCCGCGCAGCTCGCCGGGCTCGACCTGAACTGGCACTACATCGGGCAGCTGCAGACGAAGAAGGCTCGGCAGGCCGCCCAGTACGCCGCGGCGATCCACTCGATCGATCGCGCCCAGCTCGTGGATGCGCTTGCGAGCGTCGACCGAGCGCTCGACGTGTTCCTCCAGATCAACCTCACGGACGATCCGGGCCGCGGCGGCGCGGCCCCGAGCGAGATCGAGCCGCTCACCGAGCACATCCTCGGGACCGAGTCGCTCGTGCTCCGCGGCGTGATGGCGGTCGCCCCGCTTGAGGAGCCTGCCGCGCAGGCGTTCGAGCGCCTGGCCGGCTACTCCGACCGGGTTCGCGCCCTCGCCCCGGAGGCGACGGCGATCTCCGCGGGAATGACGCACGACTACGCCGAGGCGATCGCGGCAGGGGCGACACACCTGCGAATCGGCAGCGCAATCACGGGAAACCGGCCGGATGCCCGGTAGTCTCAAGGCAAACAACCGTTGGGAGAACAGATGAGCAACCCGTTGAAGAAGACAATGGTGTTCCTCGGACTTGCCGAGGAGGGCCTCGAAGAGGAGCCGGTCGCTCAGGCCGCGCCCGAGCGCGAGCCCGCTCCCTCGGCGCAGGCCGCGGCGAAGCCCACTCAGGCGCCGCGCCCGGCAGTGGCGCCGCTTCGGCGGGTTACCCCTGTTCGCAATCAAGCACCTCAGGCAATGAACGAAATCTTTACTGTCCACCCGACGGCGTACCGCGACGCGCAGGTCATCGCCGAGAGCTTCCGCGACGGCATCCCCGTCATCATGAACCTCTCGCGCATGAGCGACGATGAGGCCAAGCGCCTGATCGACTTCTCGAGCGGTCTGACGCTCGGCCTGAACGGGCGGATCGAACGCGTGACGAGCAAGGTCTTCCTGCTGACCCCCGAGCACATCGAGGTCGGCAGCGACGAGCCCGCCAGCGAGGCCGACGGTTCGTTCTTCGTGGCTCCCACCGCATAGTGGAGATCCTCTATATCTTCACCACCGTGGTGCGCATCGCGCTACGGCTCTTCGTGCTGCTGCTCTGGGCGCGGTTCATCCTTGACTGGGTGACCGTGCTCGCGCGCGGGTTCCGCCCGAAGGGCATTCTCGCGATCATCGTCGAAGCGGTGTACATGATCACCGATCCGCCGATTCGCCTGTTCCGTAAGATTCTCCCGCCAATCCGACTCGGCCAGGTCGCCCTCGATCTTGGCTGGTTCTTGACAATGTTCGCGTGCATCATTTTGCTCAGGATTATCCCTGGCTGGGTGTAAACCCCGTAAGCTCAATGAGAGTTTGCTAGCGTTGACGTGTAGATCGCGCGAGCGATCCAACCCACAGAAAGAGATTTAACGATGGCCCTAACTCCTGAAGACGTTGTGAATCAGAAGTTCACGATCACGAAGTTCCGTGATGGCTACGATCTCGATCAGGTCGATGACTTCCTCGACACGGTCGTTGAAGAGATCCGTCAGCGCGACGCAGAGAAGCAGGAGCTGGAGGCGAAGATCGCCGAGCTCACCGCTCAGCTCGAGGAGCGCGGCCCCGTCGCCGCCGACGAGACGATCGTCGTTGAGGCGCCTGTCGCAGTGGCACCCACGCCCGCGCCCGCCGAGGAAGCTCCGGCAGCCGACGGTGCGCAGCGTCCCGATGCAATCAAGTCGAGCGCGATGCTCCAGATGGCGCTCGAGCTGCACGACAAGTACGTCAGCGAGGGCGAAACCACCCGCGACGAGCTCATCAACGCCGCGCAGACCAAGAGCACGCAGATGGTCGACGACGCCGAGCGCACCGCTCGCGAGCTCGTCGAGGAGGCGCAGAAGCGCCGCACCGACGAACTCCGCGCGCACAGCGACGAAATGGAGAAGCTCAACCAGGTCGTGGCCGAGCTCCGCGGCTTCGAGAGCGAGTACCGCTCCACGCTGCGCTCGTACATCCAGTCGCAGCTTCGCGATCTCGACAGCTCGCCCGAGCCGCTCGTGAGGCCTGAGGGCCTCGAGTAAATCGAGGGTGAAGACAACAACTTCAGCCGCAGCGGCACCAACCACCCGTCGTAGGGTGTTGGTGCCGCTGTTGCTCGTAGCAGTCGCGGCCACGGTCCTCATCAGCGACCAGATCGTGAAGAACTGGGTCGTCGCGACCCTGCCGGAGGGCGAGACCGTACCGGTGCTCGGCGGCTTCCTGCAGTGGCACTTCGTGCGCAACCCCGGAGCGGCATTCTCGATTGCGAGCGGGCAGACGTGGATCTTCACGATCCTCTCCGCGATCGTCGTCGGGGTCATCATCTGGCAGATCCGGCGCCTGCGCTCGGTGCCGTGGGCGCTGTTCCTCGGGCTGCTGCTCGGCGGCGTGCTGGGCAACCTCACCGACCGGCTCACGCGCGAACCAGGGTTCCCTGAGGGGCACGTCATCGACTTCATCCTCACGCCGTGGATGATGCCCGCGATCTACAACATCGCCGACATCGGCATCGTCAGCGGCATGATCCTGTTCGTGCTCATCACGATCTTCGGGCTGTCGATCGAGGGCGGCCGCGAGAAGCGCGGCGCTGAGGCTGAGGGCGAGGCTGAGGCTGAGGCCGCCGATCCTGAGGTGGCCGACGCTTCCGATGGTGCGGCCGACGCCGCCGATGGTGCGGCCGACGCCGCCGACGCTCCGGCGCGTCCGGGTCAGGCGCCCGGCGCAACAGAGGAAAGGTCAGCGGGTGGAACACCGTAGTCTGCCAGTGCCCGACGGGCTCGCGGGCGAGCGCGCCGACGCCGCGCTCGCGAAGCTGCTCGGGTTCTCCCGGAGTTTCGCGCAGGACGTTATCGCGGCTGGCGGCGTTGCGCTTGACGGCGAGGTTATTCCGAAGTCCGCGAGGCTCAGTGCCGGCGCCCTGCTCGAGGTGAGCTGGGAAGGTAAGGCAGAACCGACAGTCGTTCCCGTCGACCTGCCCGAGCTCGGCATTGTCTACGATGACGACGACCTCGTGGTGATTGACAAGCCGGCGGGAGTCGCCGCCCACCCGTCGCTCGGGTGGACCGGGCCGACGGTTCTCGGCGCGCTCGCGGGCGCCGGGTATCGCATCGCGACGTCGGGCCCGCCGGAGCGGCAGGGCATCGTCCACCGGCTCGACGCCGGGACGAGCGGTCTCATGGTCGTCGCGAAGAGCGAGCGCGCGTACAGCCTGCTCAAGCGAGCCTTCCGCGATCGCGAGGTCCGCAAGATCTACCACGCGGTGGTCCAGGGGCACCCCGACCCGTTCTCCGGCACGATCGAGGGGTCGATCGGCAGGCATCCCGGCCACGAATGGAAGTTCGCGGTGACGAGCGACGGCAAGCCGTCCATCACGCACTACGAGACCGTCGAGGCGTTCCCGTTCGCGACCCTGCTCGAGATTGAGCTCGAGACCGGGCGTACCCACCAGATCCGCGTCCACATGTCAGCGCAGCGCCACCCGTGCGTGGGCGACACGATGTATGGCGCCGACCCGGTGCTGTCCGAGCGCCTCGGCCTCACTCGCCAGTGGCTCCACGCGATGCGGCTCGGGTTCCGGCACCCCGGCACGGGGGAACCCGTCGAGTTCGAGTCGACGTACCCGGCCGATCTGCAGCACGCGATCGACGTCCTCGACGCGTAGTTCAGCCGCCGCGGGAGCCGCAGCGGCGGTCCCTCGGTGCTCCGAGCCCGCTGCCGCTGGCGGCGCGCGCGGGCCGCGGCGCCGACGCGAGCGCATGAGCGACCCTGGGTGTGCGCCCACGGTGGACGCGGTACCCTTGAACAGTCTTCGAAAGGGGCTCTTGAGTGTCGGATTCTGACGGTTTCGTTCATCTCCACGTGCACAGCGAGTACTCGATGCTCGACGGCGCAGCGCGCGTGAAACCGCTCATGCAGGCGGTCGCCGAGCAAGGGATGCCGGCAGTCGCGATGACCGACCACGGCAACACGTTTGGCGCCTTCGATTTCTGGAGTTCCGCGAAGGATGCCGGGGTGAAGCCCATCATCGGCATCGAGGCATACCTCGCTCCGGGGACGCACCGATCCGACCGCACGCGGGTGCGCTGGGGCGACGGCGGTGGCGACGACGTGTCCGGCGGCGGCGCGTACACCCACATGACGATGCTCTCCGAGACGACCGAGGGCATGCACAACCTGTTCAGGCTGTCGAGCTACTCCTCGCTCGAGGGCTACTACTTCAAGCCGCGTATGGATCGCGAGCTGCTGCAGACCTACTCGAAGGGGCTCATCGCGACGACGGGCTGCCCGTCGGGCGAGATCCACACCCGCCTGCGCCTCGGCCAGTACAACGAGGCGCGGCAGGCTGCCGCCGAGTTCCAGGACATCTTCGGCAAGGACAACTTCTTCTGCGAGATCATGGACCACGGTCTCGAGATCGAGCGCCGCGTGCAGAAGGATCTGCTCGCGATCGCCCGGGATCTCGGGATTCCGCTCCTCGCGACCAATGACCTCCACTACGTGCACGAGAACGACGCCGAGGCGCACTCGGCGCTGCTCTGCGTGCAGTCGGGCTCGCGCCTCGACGACCCGAACCGGTTCCAGTTCAGCGGCTCCGGCTACTACCTGAAGAGCGCGGCCGAGATGCGGCACATCTTCCGCGAGCTGCCCGAGGCCTGCGACAACACGCTGCGCATCGCGGAGCGCTGCGAGGTCGAGTTCAACACGTCGGCCAACTA
The DNA here is from genome assembly GCF_013409595.1 of Leucobacter aridicollis. Lineage (NCBI taxonomy): Bacteria > Bacillati > Actinomycetota > Actinomycetes > Micrococcales > Microbacteriaceae > Leucobacter > Leucobacter aridicollis. The sequence goes on from NZ_JACCBD010000001.1 coordinate 1,455,230, forward strand.
CATGCCGCGCTATCCCGTGCCGGAGGGGGAGAGCGAGGACAGCTGGTTCGTGAAGGAAGTGGAGAAGGGCCTCCACTACCGCTACCCGAGCGGCATCCCCGACGCGGTGCGCAAGCAGGCCGAGTACGAGATCGGGGTCATCATTCAGATGGGCTTCCCCGGCTACTTCCTCGTCGTCGCGGACTTCATCAACTGGGCGAAGGAGAACGGGATCCGTGTGGGCCCCGGCCGCGGCTCGGGCGCGGGCTCGATGGTCGCCTATGCGATGAGGATCACCGACCTCGACCCGCTGCAGCACGGACTCATCTTCGAGCGGTTCCTGAACCCCGACCGCGTCTCCATGCCCGACTTCGACGTGGACTTCGATGATCGTCGCCGCGGCGAGGTCATCAAGTACGTGACAGAGAAGTACGGCGACGAGCGCGTCGCGCAGATCGTGACCTACGGCACGATCAAGTCGAAGCAGGCGCTGAAGGACGCGTCGCGCGTGCTCGGGTTCCCGTTCGGCATGGGCGAGAAGCTCACGAAGGCGATGCCGCCGGCCGTGATGGCCAAGGACATTCCGCTCTCGGGCATCACCGACTCGGAACACCCCCGGTACAAGGAGGCGGCCGAGTTCCGCGCCGTGCTGCAGGAGGATCCTGACGCGAAGCGAGTCTACGAGACCGCGCTCGGCCTCGAGGGGCTGAAGCGCCAGTGGGGCGTGCACGCGGCTGGCGTCATCATGTCGAGCGATCCGCTCATCGACATCATCCCGCTGCAGAAGCGCGAGCAGGACGGCCAGATCGTCACGCAGTTCGACTACCCGACCTGTGAGGGCCTCGGCCTCATCAAGATGGACTTCTTGGGGCTGCGAAACCTCACGATCATCTCTGACGCGCTCGAGAACATCAGGCTGAACCGCGGGGTCGAGCTCGACCTCGAGCGGCTCGAACTCGACGATGCCCCGTCGTACGAGCTGCTCGCCCGCGGCGACACGCTTGGCGTGTTCCAGCTCGATGGCGGCCCGATGCGCGGCCTGCTGCGCCTCATGAAGCCGGATAACTTCGAGGACATCTCCGCCGTGCTCGCGCTCTACCGCCCGGGCCCGATGGGCGCGGACTCCCACACGAACTATGCGCTGAGAAAGAATGGGCTGCAGCCCATCACGCCGATTCACCCCGAGCTCGAGGAGCCGCTGAAGGACGTGCTCGACACGACCTTCGGCCTCATCATCTACCAGGAGCAGGTGATGTCGATCGCGCAGAAGGTCGCGGGGTTCTCGCTCGGTCAGGCGGATATTCTCCGTCGCGCGATGGGCAAGAAGAAGAAGTCCGAGCTCGATAAGCAGTACGAGGGCTTCTCGGGCGGCATGCACGAGCGGGGCTACAGCGACGCCGCCGTGAAGGCGCTGTGGGACATTCTGCTGCCATTCTCGGACTACGCGTTCAACAAGGCGCACTCGGCCGCATACGGCGTGGTGAGCTACTGGACCGCGTATCTGAAGGCCCACTACCCGGCGGAGTACATGGCCGCGCTGCTCACGAGCGTCGGCGACTCCAAGGACAAGCTCGCGATCTACCTGAACGAATGCCGGCGGATGGGCATCAACGTGCTGCCGCCGGCGGTCAACGAGTCGTTCGCGAACTTCTCGGCGGTCGGCGACGACATCAGGTTCGGGCTCGGTGCCATTCGCAACGTCGGCACGAACGTCGTCGAGGCGGTGCGCGAGGCCCGCGAATCGAAGGGCAACTTCGAGTCCTTCCACGACTACCTCAAGAAGGTTGCTCTGCCCGCGCTGAACAAGCGCACGATCGAGTCGCTCATCAAGGCCGGCGCGTTTGACGGCCTCGGCGGCACACGACGCGCGCTGCTCGAGATCCACGAGGCGGCGGTCGAGGGCGCGGTGAAGGAGAAGCGCGCCGAGGAGAACGGTGACGTCGGCTTCGACTTTGACAGCCTCTTCGCGGAGGCAGCGGAAGCCACCGGCGCGGGCACGGAGACGGTATCGCTGGTGCCGGAGCGGCCCGAGTGGAACAAGAAGGACAAGCTCGCGTTCGAGCGCGAGATGCTCGGGCTGTACGTGTCCGATCATCCGCTTCGCGGGCTCGAGACGACACTCGCGAAGGAAGCCTCGGCGACCGTCGAGCAGGTGACGAACCCGGATGCGAACTTCGATGGTGAGACCGTGGTGCTCGCCGGCCTCCTCACGAGCGTGCAGCACCGCACCGCGAAGTCAGGCAACCTCTACGGCATGGCGACGATCGAGGACTTCACCGGCGAGATCCAGGCGCTGTTCATGGGGAAGTCGTACCAGGAGTTCGGCCCGATGCTCCAGCCGGACTCGATCGTTGCGCTCCGCGGCAAGCTCAACGCGCGGGACGACGGCATGTCCATGCACGCCTACGGGGTGCGCGGCATCGACGCGTCCGTGCAGGACGAGGCCGGGACCCTCGCGCTCACGCTGACCGAGGCGCGGGCGACCGAGCCGCTGATGGAAGAACTTCAGTCAACGCTGAAGCGACACCCGGGCGATTCAGAGATTAGGCTAAACCTCATCACACCGCACGCCGTGCGGGTGTTTGAGCTCCGCGAGCGCGTGCGAATCTCTTCGGACCTGTTCGGTGAGCTCAAGGGGCTGTTGGGGCCGCGATGCCTCATGGATGTAGAGGAGCTTGTGTAGTGGACGAACTGCAGCGCCGGATCATTCGGGAGCTCGGCTCCCAGCCGGAGATCGATGCCGCCGCGGAGATCGAACGGCGGGTGGCATTCCTCGCCGAGTACGCAGCGGCAATCCCCGGGGTCCGCGGCTTTGTGCTCGGCATCTCGGGTGGTCAAGACTCGTCACTTGCCGGCCGGCTCGCGCAGCTCGCTGTCGAGCGTCTCCGCGAGAGCGGACGGGACGCCGAGTTCTGGGCGATGCGTCTCCCGTACGGCGTGCAGCACGACGAGGACGACGCGCAGCTTGCGCTCTCCTTCATTCGCCCAGACCACACGGTGACGGTGAACATCGCGGCGTCGGTCGACGGCATGGTGTCGGCGCTCACCGAAGCGACTGGTGAGCCTGTCAGCGACTTCAACAAGGGCAACGTGAAGGCGCGTGCCCGAATGGTCGCACAGTATGGGCTCGCGGGCGACCGCGGCCTCATCGTCATCGGCTCGGACCACGCGGCCGAGGCGATCACTGGGTTCTTCACGAAGTTCGGCGATGGCGCTGCCGACGTCATCCCGCTGCAGGGGCTCACCAAGAGCCAGGGCGCGTCGATGCTGCGCGAGCTCGACGCGCCGGACAGGCTCTGGGAGAAGGTGCCGACCGCGGATCTTCTCGACGGCAAACCCGGCGAGACCGACGAGTCCAGCCTGGGCGTGACCTACACCGAGATCGACGCATATCTGCGCGGCGAGCAGGTGTCCGATGCCGCGCGCGCGAACCTCGAGCGCCGGTTCCTCGCGACCGACCACAAGCGGCGGGTGCCGGTTGGACCACACGACGCCTGGTGGCGTGGAGAAGGAGTGAACGCATGACGACGACCTATGTGTTGGGTGGCGGCTGCTACTGGTGCCTCGACGCGGCCTACCGGGCGCTGCGCGGCGTCGTCGCCGTGCGCTCAGGCTTCGCGGGCGGCGACATGCCGAACCCGAGCTATGAGGCCGTCTGCACCGGGCTGACCGGGCACGCCGAGATCGTCGAGGTCGAGTTCGACGAGACGGTGCTGCCGCCGGCCGTGGTGCTCGACGCATTCTTCACGATGCACGACCCCCGGCAGCTCAACCGCCAAGGCAACGACGTCGGCACGCAGTACCGGTCGGTGATGTTTTACGCAGACGACGCGCAGCGCGAGCTCTTCGAGGCCGCGCGCGCTCGCGCCGACGAGGCCTGGGGCGGGGGAGTCGTGACCGAGATCGCGCCCCTCGCGACCGTCTACCCGGGGCCGGAGGAACATCAGGACTTCTTCGCGAAGAACCCGACCCAGGGGTACTGCCTCGCGGTCGCGGTGCCGAAGGTGAATAAGATCCGCGCGGGCTTCGCCGAGTACCTCGTCTAGCCGGCAATGACCGAGACCCGAGCCGCCAGCACGGAGGCGCCGACCACCTGGGTGCACGGCGCGCTCGCGCTGCGCCCGGTCGCGCTCGCGTTCAGGGTGCTCTCGGCGGTGCTCATCGTCGCCGGCATCGTCCGCATCACGGGCGTCCTCGGGCCGGACCCGAGCTGGCTGGCGTTCACGTTCTACACCGTGCAGAGCAACGTGCTGTGCCTCATCTGGATGCTCGTGCTCGTCGGCGCAACTGTCCGGGACGTGGCGACGCGCGGCCCACGCGGGCTGTCGTCGCCGTCCGCGGCATGGAGCGCGGCGATCATGATGGCGATCACGATCACGATGCTGGTCTACCTCGTGGTGCTCGTGCCCACCTCCTTCGTGCAGGGCAGCGACTACGTGCCGTTCTCGGTGACGGACAACCTGATCCACATCGTGACCCCGTGCCTGCTGATCCTCGACTGGCTGCTGTTCGTGCCGAAGGGCAGGTTGCGAACCGGCGATCCCGTGCGCTGGCTCGCGTTCCCGCTCGTGTACCTGGTGTTCGCGTTCACCTACGGCGGTCTGGGGGGAGAGTTCTCTCCGGGCCAGCGCTATCCGTACCCGTTCTTGAACGTCGAGGCGCACGGCGTCGGCGGCGTCGCGCTGTGGGTGGCGGGCCTCGGGGTCGCGCTTGCCGGGGTCGGCTACCTCTACCTTTGGCTCGACCGCGCGCTCTCGCGAGGCTCGCGTCGCGCGTAGCGATCATACCGAGGCCAGCTCCGGGGTGAAGCCGTCGGCGGAGGTGGCGCCCGACGTGGCGCCCACGGCCTTCGGCTCTGGAGGGGCCGCGACGCCGACGTGAGCGGCCCCGTCGGACGGGGCAGGTTCGGCTGCTGCCCCGCCGCCGTCGACGGCGCTGGCCTTGAGGAACCCCGAGACCCCGAAACGCACGTCGTGCCCGACGCCCTCGGCGTCGACCTCGACGGCCGTGCCGCGCTTGCCCTCGTTCTCCCAGTCGCGCAGCCGGAGCCTGCCGGCGACGACGATGCGGTCGCCCTTCTTGAACGACTGTTTCGCGTGGCGGGCGAGGCCGCGAAAGGTGTTGATCGTGAACCAGTTCGTGTCGCCGTCCGACCACTCCTTGGTCTCCGCGTCGAACCGGCGGTCGGAGCTTGCGAGCCGGAACGTGCAAAACTCGGCCCCGCCAGCTGGCGTGAAGAGCTTCGGCTCGGTGGCGATCTGACCGATGACGCTGATGTGCTGGGCCATGGTGGCTCCCTCTCTGTCTCGCAGCCAGCCGATGATGTCAGCGCTGCTTCCTCGTCGCACCCGCGCGCCGCGGGCGGCTCCCACCAGCATGGGGGTCGCGCTCGGGGCGCACGAGCGATCGCATGGTGTTGTGGACAACGACCCGCGCACGGGTGAGCCAGCGAGCCTGTGGGCGAAGCTCTCAGCATTGCTGCGGTTCCGTCAGGCCGGCTCCCCATAGACTTGGGGCATGGTTGTGAATCGAGCTCGTCGCGCTGCGGCAACGGTTGCAGGCGCTGCGGCACTGATGCTGGCTCTCAGCTCGTGTTCGCTGCTCGAGGGGCCCACGCCGGTAACGCCGGAGCGGCCGCCGGTCGAAGTCCCAGCCGAGCCCGCAACGTTCGTTCCCGGCGGGACGTCCGAGGAGAATCTGCCGTTCTTCGGCCAGGTACTCCGCGAGTACGCCGCGGGCGAGCAGCCGGTGCAGGGCCAGCCGATCGTCGACGCTCTCGTCGCCGGAGGCTTCGATAGGCAGACGATGCAGGTCTCGTTCGACGCGTCCAAGACGGGCCTCGCCGCCGACAGCATTTACGTCGCGGTTCGCACCGGCGAGAGCTGCCTGATCGGGCAGGTTTCAGCTGAGGATCGCGACGCAACCGCGGAGGTCGTCGGCGCGATCGGGCCCGACAAGAACGTCTGCCTCATCGGCCAGACGCGTCCCATCGACTGGTAGCGGTGGCGCTCGCCGGACGCCTAGCCGACGTCCCAGAGCAGCCGGTAGTACGCGATCCGATCCTGATCCGGGGCGATTCCGTACCCCTCGTACACCAGGTGATCGAACCCGGGCCCGTGGTTCCAATCGATGCTCCACGCGGCGACCGCAAGGTCGGCCCAGCGGTCGGCGACGCCGAGCGAGCCGAGATCGACGTGCGCGGCGAAGCGCCCCGCGGGATCAAGCAGCGTGTTCGGCGCGCACGCGTCGCCGTGGCAGACCACGAGCCGATCAGGATCGGGCGCCTCATGCAGCCGCCGCCGCACGCTGTCGACGGTGAGATCCCGGTAGCCGCGGTGCCAGTCGCCGGGGCTCTCGCCCGAGGCGACGCGCTCCTCGAAGCGCTCGATCCGGCCGTCGATGCCCCATTCGAACGGGCACTCGGCGACGGGGAGGGTGTCGTGCAGTCGCCGCAGCCCGGCACCGATCGCGAGAGCCGCGGTCGCGGGCTCCGCGATCCACTGCGGCTCGACGGCCGACGCGCCCGCGAACGCGCGCGTGATGAGCCAGTCGCCGTCCTCGGTGGAACCGTGGCTCAGCACCTCCGGCACGGTCGCCCCGTGCGCGCGCGCCCACGTGAGCCGGGTCGCCTCGGCGGCAAGATCCAGCTCTGGGGTGCCTGCCGGCACCCACTTCACGTAGCGGTCGCCGTCGCCTGGCGCTCCCTCGTCCCGGAACGTGAGCCCGCCGAGCTCGTTCACCCAGACGGGAACGAGGTGCCGGCCGCCGGTGAGGTCGCGCACAGGATCGGGGACGGCGACCGGTCCCGTTGGGATCTCGGCGACGGGTTCGGGTGCGTCATACATGCAGCCGAGTCTACGGAGTCGGCGCGACTGCCGCGCGGTCGCGTAAATCTGAGTTCGACCTGACCGAGAGCGGGTAGAGTAGTCGGCGATAGATTCCACCTCGTGAAGCAGGGAGTTCGGAGCGCACGCGCTTTTGAAAATATATGGCTGAATACATCTACCAAATGGTTCGCGCCCGCAAGGCAGTCGGCGAGAAGCTGATTCTTGATGACGTGACGATGTCGTTCCTTCCGGGCGCCAAGATCGGCATGGTCGGCCCGAACGGTGCCGGTAAGTCGACGATCCTGAAGATCATGGCGGGGCTCGATACCCCGTCAAACGGCGACGCCGCGCTGACCCCCGGCTACACTGTCGGCATCCTCATGCAGGAGCCCGAGCTCGACGAGACGAAGACCGTGCTCGAGAACATCGAGAGCGGCATCGCCATCAAGGGCAAGCTCGATCGCTTCAATGAGATCTCGGCGCTCATGGCCGAGCCCGACGCCGACTTCGATGCGCTGCTCGCCGAGATGGGCACGCTGCAGGAAGAGATCGACGCCGCTGACGGCTGGGATCTCGACAACCAGCTCGCGCAGGCGATGGACGCGCTCCGCACCCCGCCCGGCGACGCCGAGATCGGCCCGCTCTCCGGCGGCGAGAAGCGCCGCGTTGCGCTCACGAAGCTGCTGCTGCAGAAGCCCGACCTGCTGCTGCTCGACGAGCCCACCAACCACCTTGACGCCGAGAGCGTGCTGTGGCTTGAGCAGCACCTGCAGAAGTACCACGGCGCCGTCATCGCGATTACGCACGACCGGTACTTCCTCGACAACGTCGCGGAGTGGATCGCCGAGGTCGACCGCGGCCGGCTCATCGGCTACGAGGGCAACTACTCGACCTACCTCGAGAAGAAGGCCGAGCGCCTCGACGTGCAGGGCAAGAAGGATCAGAAGCTCGCGAAGCGTCTGAAGGACGAGCTCGAGTGGGTCCGCTCGAACACGAAGGGCCGCCAGGCGAAGTCGAAGGCGCGTCTCGCGCGCTACGAGGAGATGGCGACCGAGGCTGAGCGCACCAAGAAGCTTGACTTCGAGGAGATCCAGATCCCCGCGGGCCCGCGCCTCGGCAACGTCGTCATCGAGGCGAAGGACCTGAAGAAGAGCTTCGGCGACCGCACGCTCATCGACGGGCTCTCGTTCTCGCTCCCGCCGAACGGCATCGTCGGCGTCATCGGCCCGAACGGCGTTGGCAAGACGACGCTGTTCAAGACGATCGTCGGCCTCGAGCCGCTCGACAGCGGCGACCTGAAGATCGGCGAGACCGTGAAGATCAGCTACGTCGACCAGAACCGCGCGAACATCGACCCAGACAAGACGCTCTGGGAGGTCGTGAGCGAGGGCCTCGACATCATCACCGTCGGCAAGACCGAGATCCCGTCGCGCGCGTACGTATCGAAGTTCGGGTTCAAGGGCCCGGATCAGCAGAAGAAGGCCGGCGTGCTGTCGGGCGGTGAGCGCAACCGTCTGAACCTCGCGCTGACGCTCAAGCAGGGCGGCAACCTCCTGCTCCTCGACGAGCCGACCAACGACCTTGACGTTGAGACGCTGCAGTCGCTCGAGAACGCGCTGCTTGAGTTCCCCGGCTGTGCCGTGGTTATCACGCACGACCGGTGGTTCCTCGACCGCATCGCGACGCACATTCTCGCGTACGAAGGCACCGACGAGAACCCTGCCGACTGGCACTGGTTCGAGGGCAACTTCGAGGCGTACGAGGCGAACAAGATCGAACGCCTGGGCGCGGAGGCGGCGAAGCCGTCACGCAGCCACTACCGCAAGCTCACCCGCGACTAGCGCGTGACCGAGTGCCCGCAGGCGAGTCCTGCGGGCACTCGTGTTTTGCCACCCGTCGCCTCCCGCGAAAGGACCGCACCTTGGCTCGAGCCCACGTCACCCTGCCCCTGCGCTGGGGCGACCAAGACGCCTACGGGCACGTCAATAACGTCGTGTTCGCCCGCCTGCTCGAGGAGGCCCGCGTGCGGGTGCTCTGGCTCGGTGCGGCGGCCGAACCCACCGGGCTCGAACAGCACTTCCAATCGAATATCGCGGGCGGGCCGAAGATGCTCGTCGCGAGCCAGTCGATCGAGTTTCTCAGCGTGCTCGAGTACTCCGAGCAACCGGTCACGGTGGAGCTCTGGATCGGCAAGCTCGGCGGCGCGCACCTTGAGATCCACTGCGAGATCGTCGACGGCGCGGCGGCCGGGCGCTCCGTCGTCGCGCGTGCGATCACCGTCGCGGTGATGGTCGACGGCGACACGCTAAAGCCCGCACGCCTGAGCCCCGCGGGGCGCACGGCCGTCCGCGCCTGGATGGACGAGCCGCTCGTCCTTGGGCGCGGCTAGCGGCACACCGTCCTCCGGTGGTCGCTACCGGGGAAGCCGGATCATCGACTCCTGCGAGACACTCGCGACGAGCGCGCCCGAGCGATCGTAGAAACGCCCGTGGGCGAGCCCGCGGCCGCTCTGCGCGGTCGGCGACTCGAGTTCGTACAGCAGCCACTCGTCGACGCGGAACGGCCGGTGGAACCACATGCTGTGATCGAGACTGGCCGCGCTCATCCCCGGCGTTGCCCAGGGGATGCCGTGCCGGCGCGCGACAGGCTCGAGCAGCAGGTAGTCGGAGGCGAACGCGAGCGCCGCAGAGTGCAGCGCCTGGCCGCCGTCGAGGGGCTCGCGGCTCTTGAGCCACACCGCCTGACGGCTGCTGGGCTCGCCGGCCTCGACCAGGATGTCGCCCTCAACGTGGCGGAAGTCGAACGGCCGGTTGAGCACCCACGAGTTGCGGCGCTCGCCGGTGAGATGGCCGTACTTGTCCCACACCGACGGGAGATCCTCGGGCTGCGTGATCGCCGAGGTGTCGAGGCCCTCCTGGTGATCGAGCCCCTCTTCGCGCCCCTGGTACGAGGCGATCAGTGACATGAGCACCTGACCGTCCTGGTAGGCCTGCGCGCGCCGCGTCGAGAACGACCGGCCATCGTGGAGCCGCGCGATCTCGAATGTCATCGGGGTGTGGCTGTCGCCGGGGCGCACGAAGTACCCGTGCATCGAGTGGATCTCGCGCCCCGCGGGTGCAGTCAGCCCCGCGGCCATCAGCGCCTGCCCGAGCACCTGCCCGCCAAACGCCCGGCCGTGCGGGGTGGGCATCGCCGGACCGGTGAAGATGTCGTAGTGGGTGCGCGCCTCCGTGTTTGCGAGCGCAAGCATCTCAGCGAGGTTCGGGGCAGGAATCTCGTCGCCGTGTGGAGTCTTCGCCGCATCAGTCATAGGCCTCAGTCTATGTCGCAGCCGTGCCGAGGGAAGCAAGCTCGCGGCTGCCGTCAATCTTCCGCCGATAGGCTGAGGGCGATGACCGCACAGATTTTGACCCTAGGCCTCGCAGACCAGCACACCCGGGACGACCTGCAGAACTATCTGTCGCGCCTCGCCCGCCTCGGCGAGGCCGAGGTGCGGCTGCAGACCCGCGGCAGCGCGCTCGCGGTCTACGGCTGCACCCAGGCGCCGGCCGGGATTATGGACGAATCGCCCGTCGTGCTCGTGATGCGGGCGTTCCCGCTTGCGGCGGCGCCCGCCGAGCCAGTCGACACCGTCGTGGAGGTGCGTTCCCTCACCGACAGGCTCGCCCGCGCCGAGTCCGGGCTCGACCTGGCGCTGCCCGACGTGGAAGTCGCCGCCGCCTGGACCGGCGTGTTGCCGCCGATCGCGGGCTGGGAGGCGCGCGGCGAGATGGACGCGGGATCGCTCGCCGTCGTCGCAGCCGAGGGGATGGCTCGCGTCGCCGAGAACGTTCCAGCCGACGCGGGCGACCCCGTCGTGCAGAAGGTGCGGAGGGCCGTGTGGGGGAGCGAAATCGCCCCCGGAATCCCCGCCGCAGCCGCGTTCGCGGCCGAGGGTCTCGGCTTCCTGTCGGGCATCGATCGCCTGACAATTTCGGGCACGCGCGCGTGGACAAGACTGAGCAGTCGTAACGGACACGTCATCTTGCGCCGCGGCGTCGGCCTCATGAGCTAGAATAGACGGGTCTATCTAGAGGAGTTAATTCATGGCTAATGTCAACGGCATCATCGACCCACCGATCGACGATCTGCTCGACAAGGTGGACTCGAAGTACGCTCTGGTCGTTTTCGCTGCTCAGCGCGCGCGCCAGATCAACGACTACTACACCGATCTGCACGACGGAAACCTGTTCGACAACGTCGGGCCCCTCGTGGACTCGTCGGTTGACGACAAGCCGCTGTCGATCGCGCTGCACGAGATCGTCGAGGGCAAGCTGCAGATGACGCCCAAGGCGTAACTGCTCGCACTGTCGGTGGCGCCGGATACCCTCTAGGTACCGGCGCCACAGCCATTCTGGGGCCACGTGGTTCGGCCCAATTCATTACTATTCGAGGAGCATCCGTGCTGCGTCAGTTCACGTCCGAGTCCGTCACCGAGGGGCATCCCGACAAGATTTGCGATCGCATCTCTGACTCGATCCTTGACGCGATGCTTGAGCAGGATCCGGGGGCGCGCGTCGCCGTCGAGACGCTCGTGACGACCGGGCTCGTGCACGTCGCCGGCGAGGTATCCACGAGCGGGTACGTCGAGATCCCGCAGCTCGTGCGTGACGCGATCCGCGGGATTGGCTACACGAGCTCGGAGATGGGCTTCGACGCCTCGTCGTGCGGCGTCTCGGTGTCGATCGGGCAGCAGTCGCCCGACATCGCGGGCGGCGTCGACGTCTCACTGGAGGCGCGCGAGGCCGGCGACGACGACGCGCTGAGCGCGCAGGGCGCCGGCGATCAGGGCATCATGTTCGGCTTCGCGACTGACGAGACCCCCGAGCTGCACCCGCTGCCAAGCTGGATCTCGCACCGCCTCGCTGAGCGACTCACTGAGGTCCGCAAGAGCGGCATCATTCCCGAGCTCCGCCCCGATGGGAAGACCCAGGTCACCATCGGCTACGACGGTGACCGCCCCGCCTCCATCGAGGCTGTCGTCGTGTCGACGCAGCACGCGGCGAGCCTGTCGATCCCGGCGCTGCGCGAGGCCGTCGCCCGCGAGGTCATCAATCCGGTGCTCGAGCAGGTCGATCTGCCGCGCGCCGACGCCAAGTTCTTTATCAACCCGGCCGGTCCCTTCGTGATCGGCGGCCCAATGGGCGACGCCGGCCTGACCGGCCGCAAGATCATCATCGACACCTACGGTGGCGCGAGCCGCCACGGCGGTGGCGCGTTCAGCGGGAAGGATCCGTCGAAGGTCGACCGTTCGGCAGCCTACGCAATGCGCTGGGTCGCGAAGCACGTGGTGCGCGCGGGGCTCGCCCGTCGGGCGGAGCTCCAGGTCGCCTACGCGATCGGACGTGCGCACCCGGTCGGGCTCTACGTGGAGACCTTCGGCACGGAGACCGTGCCGACCGCCGTCATCGAGGCCGCCGTGCGCGAGGTGTTCGACCTGCGTCCGCTCGCGATCATCCGCGATCTCGAACTGTTGCGCCCGATCTACGCGCAGACGAGCGCCTACGGCCACTTCGGCCGCGAACTGCCCGACTTCACGTGGGAAGCGACGCCGCGCGTCGCTGAGCTGCGCGCAGCCGCAGGGCTCTAGTTGAGGCGGCGGCGTGTCGGCCGGTGAGCTGAGCGACGTCCCCGCCGACGCGGAGCACGGCGAGTCGGCCGCTCCAGCCACGGAGGAGCCGGCCGCTCCCGCGTCGACGTGCAGCTGTCTCGACGCCGAAGCGCCAAACGGGCGTGCCGTCGCCGAGGTGCTGCTCGATTCGGCGCTCCCGCAGCTCGACCACCTGTTCGACTACGCCGTCCCCGAGGAGCTCGCGGGCGAGCTGCGGGTCGGCCAACGCGTTCGCGTGCCGTTCCGCAACCAACAGCGGAAGGCCTTCGGGTACGTCATCGGGTTCGCCGAGACGAGCAGCTTCGGCGGTGAACTGTCGCCGATCGCCGACATCGTGAGCCCGGTCCCGCAGCTCACGCCCGAGGTCTGGCGGCTTGCCCGCGCGGTCGCCGACCGTGCCGGCGGCTCGGCGGGCGACATTCTGCGTCTCGCGATCCCAGGCAGGCAGGTGCGCGTCGAGAAACAACACCTCGCCGCCGCCGGGACGCCGCCCGAGGCGTCAGCGCACGCGCCAGCCGAACCACTTGACGCCGACTCAGCGGCCATCGCCGCCAGGCTCGTCACTGGCGAGCGGCTCGCGCTCACCGCGACGCACTCGCCCGAACGGCTGTCGACAGGTGAGTGGGTTGGCGCCTGGGCGATCCGGCTCGCCCACGTCGCGATGGCGGTCCATGCCGCGGGCAAGAGCGCGATCGTCGTGCTCCCGGACTACCGCGATCAGGATCAGCTCCAGAGTGCCCTCGCCGCCCTCGGCGCCGCCGACGTGCTCCGCGTCGACGCGAGGCAATCGAACGCCGAGCGCTATGGCAGTTTCCTGCAGGCGCTCGACGGGGTGGCTCGGATTATCATCGGGAATCGCTCCGCCGTCTATGCTCCGGCGCACGAGCTTGGCGCGATCCTGATCTGGGACGACGGCGACCCCGTCCTCGCCGAGCCGCTCGCGCCCTACGTGCACGCACGCGACGCGGCGCTGGTGCGCGCCGAGCAGTCGGGCGCCGGGCTGTTCTTCGCCGCGCACGCCCGCAGCGCCGAGGTCGAGCGGCTGACCCTCATCGGCTACGTGCAGGACCAGGTGAACCCGCCCAGGCGCACCCGCGTCATCCACGCCGATCAGTCGATCGCGCCGGACGCGTTCGCCGGACGCGTGCCAGACTTCGCGGCGAAGACAATCCGCGAGGGGCTCCGGACGGGACCCGTGCTCGTGCAGGTCGCGACGCCCGGGTATGCGCCCGTGTCGGTGTGCGGCGACTGCGGCGACCTCGCCCGGTGTACTGCTTGCGGCGGCCCGATCGGGTTCCGCACGGCCGGAACTGCCGCGTGCCGGTGGTGCGGGCAGCACGCAGGCGGGTGGGCGTGCGCAGGCTGCGGCGGCAACCGGCTCGCCGAACGCGGCATGGGATCGGCCCGGACGGTCGAGCAGTTCGAACGCCAGTTCCGCGGGTTTCGCGTGCTGCTCTCCGACGGCGACCACCCACGCGAGCGCGTCGACGCGAGACCTGCGATCGTGGTCGCGACACGCGGGGCCGAACCGCTCGCGGCTGGCGGGTATCGGGCGGTCGTGCTGCTCGACGCGGAGCGGCTGCTGAGCCTCGAGAACCTGCGCGCCGGCGAGGACTGCCTGCGGTGGTGGGAGAACGCTGCCGCGCTCGCCGCGCCTGACGGGGTCTGCCTCATGGCCTCCGGCGGCGGTCCCGTGGTGCAGGCGTTCGTCACGGGGCGGATCGACGAGTGGCTGCACAGCGAGCTCCGCGACCGGCAGGCGCTCAGGTACCCACCCGCCGTGCGGGTCGCGAGCGTGACCGGCGGTTCCGCCCAGGTCGATCGTGCGCTCGCGGCGCTCCGCACTCCGGACACGTTGGCCGGCGTCGAGGTGCTCGGGCCGACGCCCGTTGCAGCGTCCGACCCCGCCGCGCGCGGAGCCAAGCTTGTTCGGGCGATCGTGCGGTTTGAGTATGCGCGGGGGAGCGACGTCGCGAAGCGCCTCCGTGGTGCGCTCGTCTCGGATGCGGCCGGGGCCTCGTCTCGCCAGAAGGGGCGCGCCCCCGGGCGGGCCGTCCCCGAGGCGCTGAGGCTGCGGTTCGATGACCGCGGCGTGTTCGACGGGTAGGTCGGGCCCGCGGGGCGGCACGGCGTGGCGTTCCAGGGTCCCGCCCCTTCCCGTGCCCCCGAGCGCGACTTTCTCTACGGTTTGACGTAGTTCGAGAGGCGCAACTACGTCAAACCGTAGAGAAAGTCTGGCGGGTGGTGGCTGGCGGGGCGGGTGCTGGCGGGTGGGAAACCCGGGGGCCTGCCCCGAACGCCGCTTACTTCGACTGCTGCGCGAGGCGCTCTGCGACGAAGTCCACGTCCTTGTCGCCGCGACCCGACAGGTTCACGATGATCACGGCATCGGCGGGGAGCGTCGGGGCCAGCTTCACGGCGTGCGCGACCGCGTGCGACGACTCGAGCGCAGGGATGATGCCCTCGGTGCGGGTGAGCAGCTGGAACGCATCGAGCGTCTCCGCATCGGAGGCGGTGACGTACGTTGCGCGGCCGAGCTGCTCGAGCCGAGCATGCTGCGGGCCGACTCCGGGGTAATCGATGCCCGAGGCGATCGAGTGCACTGCCGAGGGCTCGCCGTTCGCGTCCTGCAGCACCTTCGTGTGCATGCCGTGCAGCATCCCGGGGGTGCCGAGCGTCATCGTCGCAGCGTGACGGCTGCCCTCGAGGCCCTCGCCGGCGGGCTCGACGCCGATGATGCCCACGGCCTCGTCCTCGAGGAACGCGTCGAACAAGCCCATCGCGTTCGATCCGCCCCCGACTGCCGCGATGAGGTAGTCGGGAAGCTTGCCCTCAGCCTCGAGCACCTGCGCGCGCGCCTCCCGGCCGACGACCGACTGGAAATCGCGCACCATCGACGGGTACGGGTGCGGCCCGACGACCGAGCCGATCGCAAAGAAGTACTCTTCGGGGTTCGCCGCGTACACGCCGAATGCCGAGTCCACGGCCTCCTTCAGCGTCTTGCCGCCCTCCTCGACGGAGACGACCTTCGCGCCGAGCAGCTCCATGCGCACGACGTTCGGGTGCTGCTTGGCGACGTCGATGGCGCCCATGTGGATCTCACAGTCGAGCCCGACGAGCGCCGCGGCGGTTGCCAATGCGACGCCGTGCTGGCCGGCGCCGGTCTCGGCGATGACCTTCGTCTTCCCCATGCGCTTCGCGAGCAGCGCCTCGCCGAGGCAATGGTTGATCTTGTGCGCGCCCGTGTGGTTGAGGTCTTCGCGCTTGAGGTAGATCTTCGCGCCCCCGAGCTTCGCGGTGAGGTTCTCAGCGAAGTACAGCAGTGACGGACGGCCGACGTACTTCGCGAGTAGCGCCTGGTACTGCTCTTGGAACGCGGGATCCGCGCTGGCCTTCGCGTACTCGCGCGCGACCTCGGCGATGGGCTCGACGAGGAAGGGCGGCAGCGGTGCGCCGCCGAACTCGCCGAAGAAGCCGTGCTCGTCTGCGCGGTATGGCGAGACAGTGGTGGTCTGAGTCATGAGTGGAGATCCTTCGTGGTCACTGAGTGTGTGTCTGAACGCCACTCGTGAGACAAAAAACACCGCCTCCGAGAGGCGGTGTCGAGGTGCATGCAGATGCGTGAAGAGTGACCGCCCTAGGTGTACTGACCCGGAGGGTTGTTGACATAGGAGAGACCTTCGTTGTCGAGTTGGAGCTGTCTAGTTCCCCTACTCGCTCAAACGAAGGTCTCTCATGTCTCACGCTAATGCCCGGCTCGCTCCTGCCGGTAGAATGATCCTGGTCCAACGCATTCAATCGGGTCGCCCTGTCGCTCATGTTGCCTCGGAGATGGGAATCTCGCGCACGACTGCGTGGCGGTGGTGGCGCAGGTTCCAGGAAGCCGGGGTTACGGGATTACGGGATCGGTCGAGCGCGGCCAGGTCGCATCCGCGGCGCACTCCCGGATGCATGGAGACCCGGGTGCGGATCGTGCGCGCGCTCACCAGACGTGGCCCGGTATTCATCGCGGGCAAGCTCGGCATGCACGCCTCGACAGTCGGGCGGGTGCTGCGTCGCCATCACACCCCGTTGTTACGTGAACTTGATCCCGTGACTGGGATCAGGATCCGTGCGGAACGACGGTCCGCGAACCGATACGAACACGAGTATCCGGGCTCGTTGATCCATATCGATGTGAAGAAGCTCGGCCGTATCCCTGACGGCGGTGGGTGGCGGCTCCATGGGCGCAGCGAACGTCCGAACCGGAAACGAGGACAAGGGTACGACTACGTCCACACCGTGATCGATGACCACTCTCGTGTCGCGTATGCCGAGATCCACGACGACGAGAAAGGCGTGACCGCGGCCGGTGTCCTTGAACGCGCGATCGGGTTCTACGCGTCGCTTGGGGTACGTGTTGAGCGTGTCATCAGCGATAACGCGTTCGCGTACCGGCACTCCGCCGCGTTCAGAGACGTCGTCACCCAGCACAGTATTCAGCACCGGTTCATTCGCCCGCACTGTCCCTGGACCAATGGGAAAGTCGAACGCCTCAACCGCACTCTCGCGACAGAGTGGGCGTACGCGAGACCCTGGACTTCTAACGACGAACGTCGAGCAGGATTGACGGCCTGGCTTGACTACTACAACCTAGACAGAGCTCACCTCGGCATCGACGGTCAAACTCCCATCGACCGAGTCAACAACGGTCGAGGTCAGTACACCTAGGCGGCCCACCACTGAATCACGATCTGCATGTGGCGAGTGTAGCACCAGCGGCGCGCGCGTGTCACCCGTGGTCGCTAGCATCGAGACATGACGATGCAGCATGCGCCAGCTCCGCCGGCCCCGCGGGCGTTTGGCGCGCCGACCGGGCTGGGTCCGGACGGGCTGCTGCTCGGGCTTGCGCCGGCGCTCACCGCGCAGGGCATCGACCGTTCGCCGAGTTTCTTCTCGGGGTTCGCGACCGAGCCGCTCGTGCTCGCCCGCGGACTCCTCGTGCTCGCCGACATCACGGCGACCCGTTACTTCCAGTACGTGCCAACGACGATGCGCGACCCGGTACTCACGGCGAATGGTGACCGGCTGCGGGCGGAGTGCTTCTCAGCCTGCAACAGCGTGTACGCGCGGCTCGATCTGCTCGGCGATGGCTTCGACGGCGGCGACATCGCGCACGGCACGACGAACGTCGATCTCGGCCAGCAGTCGCGCGCGGTGCTGTCCGGGGTGCGGCGTGCTGAACTGCTGCATCTTGATGTTGGGTCCGGCGGCGCGGTGCTCGCCACGCCGAGCGCCCAGGCAGCAGAGCGCCCCGTGAACATGCCAGATCGGTGGGTGCGGGCGTTCGGAAACGTCGCCGAACTCCACGCGCGCATGGCACCACTCGTGACGCTGACCGCGCAGGAGGCGCGCGCCTTCGTCTCGGCCGTTCCGCCGGCGACGGCGAGCGGCCGAACGGCCTGGCTCGCGCCGACGGCAGCGGGAACGCGGATCGCGTCGCGGCCGACGACCGGGGCGATCGCCGTGCCCGGGCTGCACCGCCTGAGCGCTGCGAAGCGGCTCCTCCCGCACCTGCGCGGCGCGACCGTCTACGGTGCGCCGCACGCGGAGACCGGCGCGGTCGCCGTCGTCCTTGAACTCCCGCACGCGCGCCTCACCCTCGGCCTGACCGCGGAGGCGTGGCGCGGTCATTCGGGGGAGGGAGCGCTCCTCGCGGCGCTTGCAGGCGACGACGTCGTCGCCGACGCGGAAGTCGTCTCGGCGCTGCTCGCCTTCGAACCCGTGCTCGACGCCGACAGTCTGGCACACGCGGCAGGGATCACGCGGGCCCGCGCGGACGGGGCGATCGCGGTGCTCGCCGCCTCCGGCAGGGTCGGGTGGGATCTCGCGGACGACGCGCACTTCCATCGGGAGCTGCCGGACGATCCGGCGCGGATCGAGCGCGACGGTCCGCGCCTCGCCGCGGCCCGAGCGCTCGTGGCCGCGGGTCGGGTGGCGCCGGGCGCGGGTGCGGCGGGCTCGGGGGAGCCTCGAAGCTGGGTCGTGCGGGGCGGCGAACCCGGCGACCACGCCAGCGACAGTCTGGTGCGTGTCGGCGACGACGGGCAGCTCGTGTGCGGCTGCGCGTGGGGTCTTCGTCACGGCGCAGGGCGCGGCCCCTGCAAGCACGCGCTTGCCGTCGAGATCGTGCGAGCCCGCGCGTCCCAGCACACCGGTCAGCGCACCCCAACACTGAAGGAGCAGGCGTGAGCGCCTCAGCAGCACTGAACGAATCACTCGCGGTGTACCGCGCGCTCGGCTGGACCGACGCAACCCCAGACCTGCCGCCGGAGGCGATCCTCGCCCTACCGCTCGGCACCCCGGAGCAACAGCGGACCGCGCGCGCCGGGCTGCAGTCGGGCGAGTGGGGATCCTTTGAAGCTCTCGACGCGGCGAGCTACGGCTGGCGCAGTTGGCTCGGCGAGGGCGTCCACGCAGGACTGCTCGCCCTGTTCGCCATCCGCGTTGGCGTCTCCGCCAAGCGAGCCGTCGCGGTCGCGCCAGCGAGCGGTGCCATCGGCGACGAGCTGCTCACAGCGGTCATCGCAGACCGGGATGCGGAGTACGCCCAGAGTTTCGTCACGCACGCATCGGCGCGCGGCGGACGGATGTGGATCGACGCGACCTCGCGCTTCGCTGGCTCCACGGTGCGACTGGTCCACGAGTTTTCGCTCCCGGTTCCCGAGCGCCTGGACTACCTCCGCGACTGGGCCGTCTACGCTCTCGGCGCGCCCGCGAACGAGGGATGGTTGCAGCCCCGCGACCGTGGCGAGATTCCCGCAGCGGTGCTCGGCCCCCGCTTCCGCGAACACGCGGCGGCCGCGGTCGCCCTCGGACTGAGTGTGACCGGGCCGTTCGGTGTGCTGCTCACGGCGGCGCTCGACCGCGGCTGGCTCGATGCGGATACCGCGCTCGACCTCGGGTTCGCCGGACTCGACGCCGCGCAGCGGCCCGGCGACCGGAAGGTGTGGGCCGCGTTCCTCACCGAGCATCTCGGGCTCACTGGTGAAGCGCGCCGCGCAGACCTCCTCGGCCGCGCCGACGCGCTGGTGTCGGCCATCGCGACGGGGGACGCGCCCCTCGCCGAGGCGTTCGGGCCCGCGCTCATCGCCCACGGCGGCGACGACACGCTGCTCGAGGTGCTGATGCTCGGGCTCGGTGTGAAGCCGAAGAAGGCGCGCCGCGCGTTGCTCGTCGCGGCCGCCGGCCGCCCCGCTCCCAGCGCCGCCGTCAGCGCCGAGGTTGCCGCGCTCGTGGAGCCGCTCAGGATCGGGAACGACGTGCCGCTCGCCCGCGCGGCAACGCGGCTGCTGGACGCCTGGGGCGTTGCGCCCGACACAGCCGCGATGGTGGGCGCGGGCGCTGAGCCCGCAGGAGCGGCGCCGGGCACCGTCCGCGGCCGCTGGGAGCCGACTCCGCCGCTCTGGGAGGTGCCGCGGTTCTCGCTCGGGCTGGACGACGGAGGCCGCGGGGTGCGCGAGTCGCAGAGCCGCGGGTCACGCACGTCGCAGGGCCGCGGGGTGGGCGAGTCGCGGGGCGCCGCCGCGCTCGCTGCCGTGGACACCGCCGCCCTCGCTGCCGAGGAACTTACCGCGCTCGCCGCGACCCACACTGACGCGCTCGTGGGAGCCGTGACAGCGGCGGCCGCCGAGCTGTCCGTGCGCCCCGAGGGCGGCGCGGTGGACCCGGTCGCCGAACGCTTCCTCGCGCTCGCGAACGAGCTGGCCCGGCGTGATCCTGATCTCGCCCGCGCGACCCTCCGCGGCGTGCGCCAGCACTGGGTGCCGGGGCTGCGCAGTATTGCGCAGTGGGTCGCGGGCGAAAGCCTCCCCGCGCTTGACCGGCCGGCCCGCGAAGCGTTCCCCGGCGCGACGCCGACGGTCTTCGGCCCCGCTCCCGCCCGCGACGCGGCGGTGACGCAGCGCCTCGGCGAGGTCCCCGTGCTGCTCTCGACTCCGACCTGGGATGACATGCGCCTCTCCGCAGACGCGTTCACCGCCAGGCTGCGGTCCTACGCCGCGCAAGAGGTGGCGGCGAGTGAGGCCGACCTCTTCCTCGCCCTGCTCCGGGTTGACGCCGCCGCGGTCACGCCCGAACAGCGCGACGCGCTCCGCCAGATCGACGTCGCCATCGTCGGCCAAGACGGCGCGGAGCTGCCGGTGCGGGCCGGGTCCGTCGCCGCCGAGTACCTCGCGCAGCCGCTCACCGAGCCCCAGGTCGAACTCGATACGCAGCGGCACTGGTGGGGGACAGCGCACTTCGAACAGCCGCCGGCGCTCGCTGCGTTCCCCGTCAGGCTGAAGGCCGACACCTACGGAAGCGACATCGGGGTCGGCGTGCTGCCCGTCGGTGGGGACTGGACCGCGCTGGCGGCCGGGGACCTGGACAACGCCGAGGTCGGCCTCGTGCTGCGCCAGCTCGTGCGGCGGCGCGAGCCGCTCACCCCTGGCCAGGCCATCAACCTTGTCGGAGCGCAGCGCGGCCCCCACGAGCGCGCCGTCGTCGACGCGACACTCGCGCTCAGGGAGGGCTGGGATCGCGGGCTCCTCGTTCCCGGCGTCGCCGACGTGCGGAAGCTCGGCTGGAGCGAGACGCCGACGAAACTCGCCGCCTTCGCGTCCGCGTGCCTCGACCTTGCCGATGAGGGGATGCTCGCCGTCGCCTGGCCGCTCCTCGACGATCTCGTCGCGCTCTCGGTCGCTGCGCCCAGGCGTCTTGCTGGCACCGCCGAACTCGTCGACGCGATCGGAGAGCTGTTGCCCGCGGTGATCGCCGCGGTTGACACTGGCGTCGCGCCGGCCGGTGCGCTCCAGGTTTCCGGCGTTCGCGCGCTCGCCGCAGCGGGCGGGTCGTCGCGCGCCGTCCAGCTCGCGCGCGCCGTTGTCGCGGGGCTCCCGGACGCAGCGCCGGAGCGCGCGCCGGAGACGGCCGAACAGTCGGGACCTGCCGAGCCGACGGGATCTGCCGAGCCGACGGGACATGCCGAGCCGACGGGACATGCCGAGCCGACGGAGCCTGCCGAGCCGACGGGATCTGTCGAGCCGACGGGCGGGCCGGCAACAGCCGAAGCCGTGATGACCGATGCCGAGTTCGCCGCGTTTTGGCAGTCCGACGTCGTCGCTCCGCCGGCGATCGATGACGGCGCGACGATCCGCGCGCGCTGGCAGGACCCCGCGGCCTCGACGCGGCTGCTCGAGATCGAGCTTGAGTTCCCGCCCGAGCGCCTCGCCGATCCCGCCGACGGACCCCGCTGCTTCCGCACCCGCACGTCATGGTTTTACGACCTCGAGCGCGAGGGCCAGTGCGGGATGACCGAGATCCTCTCCGACGCCGACGAGGTGCGGCACGCTTCGCGGTCGTGGCTGCGGTGGGATCCCGCAGCGCACGCGATCAGGATCGCCGAGCACCGCAACTGGCGCGACGGCAACGCTGGCCCGCTCGCGAGCGGGGAACCGGTCCCGCCGCTCACGGTCGGCATGGTCGCCGTGCTGCTGAGCGGCATGAACCATGACAACGGCAGTGGCTATCACGTGCTCGCGGCGGTGCGGGACGGGCGTGTCGGGGCTGACTCCGTCAGGCTCGCGGTCGCGCGGCTGTTGGAGAGCCCAGATTTCACTCCGGTGAAGCTGGCAGGCATGATCGAGGCCGAGCCGGACTCGCTTGGCGTGCTGTGGCCAGCGCTCACCGAGTCGGTTCGCGTGGCCGCCGCACAGCCGAGCCCGCCCCGATGGCTGAACCGGGTGCTCGACGCCGCGCTGCTGCGCTCCGCGGCGTGTGTCGAGGCCTCGAGGCGGGGGCTGATCCCCGCCGACGCTGCCGGCTGGCCCGGACTCGCCGAGCTCGCGGGCCGCACGGGCACGCAGGCCGCGCTGCGGAAGGCGCGGGCGCTGCGGGACGCGCTCGGGTGACACAACGCGCCGGGCGCCCGACTCGGCCAGCGGGGTGAGAGAATAGCCTGATGCGTATCGTGTTTGCCGGAACCCCAGAGTTCGCCGTCCCCAGTCTGCGAGCCTTGGTCGACGCCGGCCACGATGTCGTCGGCGTCGTCACACGCGAGGACGCGCCGCTCGGGCGCAAGCGCGTGCTCACGCCCTCGCCCGTCGCCCAGGCGGCTTCGGAGCTCGGGATCGACACGCTGAAGGCGAACCGGCTCGGCGACGAGGCGACCGCCTGGGTCCAGGACCGCGCACCCGAGCTCGGCGTCATCGTCGCGTACGGCGGGCTCATCCGTGAGCCGCTGCTGTCGAGTCCCGCACACGGCTGGATCAACCTGCATTTCTCGGACCTGCCGCGGTGGCGCGGAGCCGCCCCCGTGCAACGGGCCCTCATGGCGGGGGAGCAGGAGCTCGGGGTGACTGTGTTTCGGCTGGTCGCCGCGCTCGACGCGGGGGACGTGCTCACGCGCGGCTCGACGACGTTCGCGCCCGGCACCTCAGCCGGCGAGGCGCTCACCGCGCTGTCCGCGTCCGGGACGGATGCACTGCTGCGCGCCGTCGCACTGCTCGCGGAGGACCCCGAGGCGGGGGAAGCGCAGGTCGGTGAAGACACGTACGCGCACAAGCTCTCGCGCGAAGACGGACTCATCGCATTTGGCTCGGGGGCGTCTGCGGAGGCCGTCCTCGCGCACTGGGCTGGCGTGACGCCGGAGCCCGGAGCGTACGCGCTCATCGGCGGCGACCCGATCAAGCTGACGGAGCTGCGTCCGCTCGATGCGGGGCTCGCGGCGGCGGTGCCCGCGGATCTCGCGCCTGGCGAGGCGCGCCTCGTCGCGAAGCGGGCCGTCGTCGGGTGCGGGACCGTGAACGCTGCAGGAAGCGCCGCCGGGCTCGAGCTCGCGCGTGTGCAGCCGGCAGGGAAGCCGGCCATGGACGGAGCCGCGTGGTTGCGCGGCCGCGACGGAAAGGCGGACCTCGCGTGAGCGAGCACCAGTCACACAGCGGGCGCGGCGACGCCGCTCGGGGAAACGGCCGCGACGGCGGTCGCAGTGGTGGCAATCGCGGCGGGCGGCCGAACGCGGGCCGAGCCAGCGGACGCGGGGGAGCCCCGCGCGGCGGAGCAGGCGGCCGCGGCGGCCAGCGTCAGGGCCGCCCCCGGATCTCGGGCGCCAGGATCGTCGCCTACGACGTGCTGCGTGACGTCGTCGAGCGCGACGCGTACGCGAACCTTGCGCTGGCCTCCCGGATCCGGGACGCCAGGCTCGACGGCCGCGACGCTGCGCTTGCCACCGAGCTCGCCGCGGGGACCCTCCGCTCGCTGGGCCGACTCGACCGCATCATCGAACTGGCCGCGGACCGGTCGGCCGCGGACATCGACGCGCGCACCCTGAACGTGCTCCGGATCGGCGCGCACCAGTTGCTCGCCATGCGCACGGCGGCGCACGCTGCGGTCCATGAGAGCGTCGAGCTGCAGCGACTCGTCGGGAATGAGCGCGCCGCTGGATTCGTGAACGGTGTGCTCAGGGAGATCGGGCGGTCCACCAACGAGGAGTGGGACGCGCGCATCGCCGAGACCGCGAGGAACGCCGACGACGCCCTCGCCGTACGCACGTCGCACCCGGCATGGGTGGTGCGTGCGCTGCGGGACGCGCTCCGCGCCGAGGGCAGCGAGGCAGAGCTCGACGCGCTCCTCGACGCAGACAACGCCTCGCCACGCGTGAACCTGGCCCTGCTCGAAGGCTCCGGCATCACCGCCGAGGAACTCGCGCTTGTCGAACCCGACACGCTCGACGCCGTCGGCCCGTCGCCGATCGGTCTTGAGCTCACCGGCGGCGATCCTGGTCGCGCGATCGCGGGGGCGGAGGAGCGCGCGGCGATCCCGGCGGGCCTCCTGCGGGTGCAGGATCAGGGCTCCCAGCTCGCCGCCCTCGCGCTCGTGCGGGCCACCCCGGTCGCCGAGGGCGAGCGCTGGCTCGACCTGTGCGCGGGCCCCGGCGGGAAGACCGCGATCCTCGGCGCGGAAGCGGTGGTCGAAGGCGCGACCGTTCGCGCGAACGAGGTATCCGATCACCGCGCGGAGCTCGTGCGGAATTCGGTCGACGGCGTGCTGGCGCTCGCCCCGGATACGGTGACGGTCGTGAGCCACGATGGGCGCGAGGAGGAGGCGTTCGGGTGCGGGCGCGAGGGGCACGAGCTGTACGACAGGATCCTCGTCGACGCGCCCTGCTCCGGCCTGGGCGCGCTCCGGCGGCGGCCTGAGGCACGCTGGCGGAAGCAGCCGAGCGACCTCCCCGAACTTACGGCGCTGCAGACTGAACTCATCGACGCGGCCGTTGCGCACCTGAAGCCGGGCGGCGTGCTCGCCTACGTGACGTGCTCACCGCACCTCGCGGAGACGCGGGTCGGCGTCGAACGGGCGCTCAAGCGGCATCCCGAGCTGCGTGAACTCGACGCGAAGGCAGCGGTGCGCGCTGCGGCGCGGGAGGACGCGCAGCCGGAGCTTCCGGGCGACCAGCTCAGCGCGCAGCTGTGGCCGCACCGGCACGACACCGACGCGATGTTCGTTTCGCTGCTCACCCGCGAGGCGCGGTAGCGGGCGGCGCTCGCTTGCGCGGGGGTCCCGGGGCTCCCGGTGCTCCCGGGGCTCCTGGCGCTCCCGCCTGACTGCGGGATGAATTTCTTTCGTTTCCGCGATGTGGCGCCTACTCTTACCTTATGAATAAGTCGGGCGCGACGGAGCCCCGCCCCCGTGACACGGCGCGGGCGGCCTCCGAAGCGCCCACAGACGCCCCCGACGGCGCACCGGGCGGAGCCCCGGTGGAGACGCCCGCGACCGGCGGCCGGACCTTCGCCCACGTGCTCGTCAACACGGCGGTCGCGAACCTGACGACGAACTTTCTCTGGTTCGCCATCGTGTTCTGGGTGTACCTGGAGACCCGAAGCATCCTCGCCACCGGGGTCCTCGGGGCCGTCTACATGTTTTTGCTTGCCGGCTGCTCCACGTGGTTCGGGTCGCTCGTCGACCGGATGCGCAAGCACCGCGTCATGCTGCTGAGCGCCTGGGCGACGCTCATCGCGTTCACCGTCGGCTGCGCACTTTTCTTCGCGGTGCCAGGGGAGCTGCTGCTCCGCCTGGACGCCCCCTGGTTCTGGCTGTTCACGCTCGTCGTGCTCGCCGGCTGCGTCGTCGAGCTCATGCGCAACCTCGCCCTGGCGACGACCGTGACGCTGCTCGTGCCCGTCGAGCGTCACGCGAACGCGAACGGGCTCGTCGGCACCGTGCAGGGGCTCGCCTTCATCGCGACCAGCGTGCTCAGCGGTCTCTCCATTGGACTGCTCGGCATGGGGACGACGATCCTGCTCGCCACGCTGTTCGTCGCGGTCCCGCTCGTGCACCTGCACCTGCTGCGCATCCCCGAGCCCGTCGTCGCCCGCGATCCTGACCGCGCAGCCGTCGATTTCCGCGGCGGGATGGCCGCAATGCTCGCCGTGCCGGGGCTCTTCGCGCTCGTGCTGTTTAGCACGTTCAACAACCTTGGCAGCGGGGCGTTTATGGCGCTCCTCGACCCGTACGGGCTCACGATGTTCCCGGTGGAGGTCTGGGGACTCGTCTTCGGGCTCGCCTCGACCGGATTCATCGTCGGCGGTCTCGCCGTCGCGAAGTGGGGCCTCGGGCCGAACCCGATCCGCACCATGCTGGTGCTCGTCGGCATCCTCGGGGTCGTGGGGATCGCGTTCACGATCCGCGAGTGGCCCTGGCTGTTCATCGCGGGGATCTGGGTGTTCATGGCGCTCATGCCCGCGGTCGAGGCCGCCGAACAAACGGTGATCCAGCGCGTCGTGCCGTTCGAGAAGCAGGGGCGCGTGTTCGGGCTCGCGATGACCTTCGAGGCGGCGGCGGCGCCGATCACCTCGCTCATCATCGCGCCGATCGCGGAGTTCTGGATCGTGCCGTTCATGCGCACCGACACGGGGCAGCGCGAGTGGGGGTGGCTGCTCGGCGAGGGCGACAGCCGCGGGATCGCGCTCATCTTTGTGTGCACGGGGATCGGGATGATCCTGCTCGCCTGCGCCGCATTCTTCACCCGCTCGTACCGCACGCTCTCTCGCGGGTTCGCCGCCCGGCCGGCGACAGGTCCGGCGCCGCGGCACGGCGCCCCCGAGACCGCCGTAGACTAGTCACGTGACCGCGCAGCGCATTAACCCCAGCATCCTGTCCGCAGACTTCGTCAACCTCCAGGCAGAGCTCGAGGCCATCCGCACCGCGGATCTCGTGCACGTCGACGTGATGGACAATCACTTCGTGCCAAACCTCACGATGGGCCCGCCGATCGTTGAGCGCATTCAGGCGGTGTCGCCGGTGCCGCTCGACATGCATCTCATGATCAGCGACGCCGACCGCTGGGCTCCCGGGTATGCAGAGCTTGGGGCGTTCTCGGTGACGTTCCACGTCGAGGCGTCGACTGACCCGGTCGCGCTCGCCCGCAAGATTCGGGACATCGGCGCGCGCGCCGGCATCGCGCTCAAGCCGGGCACCGACCCGGAGCCGTACCTCGAGCTGTTGCCCGAGTTCGATCAGGTGCTCGTGATGACCGTCGAGCCCGGGTTCGGCGGCCAGTCGTTCATGCCCGACATGATGCCGAAGCTGCGACGCTTCGCCGAGGCGCGCGCGAAGCACGGCCTCGACGTCTGGCTGCAGGTCGACGGTGGCATCACTGTCGATACGATCGGCATCGCGGCCGAGGCGGGCGCAGATACCTTCGTCGCGGGCTCCGCGGTGTACGGTGGCGTGCCCGAGGAGCGGATCGCCGACCTGCGCGCGGCGGCCGCGCAGCACGCGCATTAGCCCGGACGCGCTCTAGCCAGTCAGCCAACGAGCCCGCGCGCACGAGCGAGCGCTAGTCTGCCGCGCCGCCGACGTTCAGTAACACGACGCCGGCGATGGTGAGGGCGACGCCGATGAGCTGCAGCGCCGTCAAACGCTCGTGGTAGGCGACGAACCCGATGCCGACCACGAGCACGGTTCCCGCGGCCGACCAGATGGCGTATGCGGTGCCGACGGGCATGCTCTGCAGCACGCGCGACAGCAGGTAGAACGAGAGCGCGTAGCCCGCGAGTACCGCGACGGTCGGCCAGAGCTTCGTGAAGCCCTCGGAAACCTTCAGCATCGAGGTTGCGAAGACCTCAAGGGCGATGGCGGCGGCGAGAAGTGCCCAGTGCATGAGTGTCCTTCGTGGTCGGAAAGCCGTGGTCGGAAAGCCGTGGTCGGAGTGGCGCGGCGGCGGGGCCGCGGCGGGGGCAGAGCGGTGTGTGCGCGCCCCGCCGCGGCGCGTCGGCTAGGAGTCGAAGCCCATGCCGACGGCATCCATGGTGCTCAGCCAGAGGCCGCGCTTGCCTTCACGCCGGTCTGAGCGAGCCATCTCGGCCGTGGTGATCTTGACGCCGAGCGCGGCGATCGGCTCGGGCGGGAACGGGATCGGCTTCTTCCGGACGAGGTCGAGCTGGGTGCGCTCGGTCGTGAGTCCGTCGAGCAGATCGAGCATGACGTTGGCACCGAACCGCGTCGCGCCGACGCCGAGGCCGGTGAACCCTGTCGCGGAAACCACGCGGTCGCGATGCGCCCGGGTGAAGAACGAGAAGAACCGGCTGCACGAGTCGATCGCGCCACCCCATGCGTGGCTGAATCCGATGTCGCCGAGCACGGGGAACGTCTCGTAGAAGTGCGCGACAAGCCGCCGGTAGGTTGGCTCGCTGTTGTAGTACTCCTCGTTGAGGCCTTTCCCGAAGTGGTATAGCGCGTCATAGCCGCCGAAGAGGATGCGCTCCAGCCCGTCCGCCCCGCGCGTCTTGCGGATGTAGTGGAAGCGGTTGTTCATGTCTGCGAGGCCCTGGTCGTTGGCCCAGCCGAGCGCGGCGGATTGTTCGGGCGTGAGCGGATTGCTCATGAGTGCGTAGTCCCACACCGGAACCGTGAACGGTCGCGCCCGCTTGAGGAGGTTCGGGAACACGTTCGTGGCGAGCGCGACACGCTGCGCGCGGATCGTCGCGCCGCCGTCGGTCGTGAGGGTGACGGCGTCGGCAGCGGCGCTGATGCCTGTTGCGTGCGACTGCTCGTAGATGTCGACGCCGAGCTCGAGGCAGACGCGGCGGAGCTCCCACGCGAGCTTGGCGGGATGGACGAGCACGTTGCCCTCGCGCTCCCAGAGCGCGCCGTGATACACGGGGGAGTTGACCTCGGTCTGCACTGCCGCGGCATCGAAGTAGACGGCGTCGGGGTCGGACGCGGCATCGGCCCTGAGGATCGCGTCCTGGTACGGCTCTGAGGCGACGCGCAGCACGCCCGTCTCGCTCCAGTCGCAGTCCATGTTGTAGCGGCGAACCGTCTCGCCGAACTCGCGGATGTTCTCGAGACCGAGTTCGTGCAGCCGCGCGGTCTCCTTCGGGAGGTGGCGCTCGCCGTTGCTCGCCCCGTGTGTCAGGCTCGCCTCGCAAAATCCGCCGTTGCGGCCCGAGGCGGCCCAGCCGATGCGTTGCCCCTCGATCAGGATCACGCGCCGTGACGCATCGCGTTCCTTCGCGAGGAGCGCGGTCCACAGCCCGGTGTAGCCGCCCCCGACGACTAGGAGGTCGGTCTCGAGCGCCCCCGTCGCGGGTGGCAGCGCGGCGGGGCGCTCGTCCGTGTCAAGCCAGTACGGCTCGCGGCGGGTGTTCGCGAGGGCTGCGTCGATGCGCTCCGCAGAGACAGCAGCCTCGGCGCGCTCGTAGGTCGTCATGCGTGTTCCTTTTCGATCTTGGGATGGAGCCCCGGCCCGCCGGGAGAGCAGCGGGCCGAGGCGGGGAGACCCGGCTGTGACCGGGCCGTCGCTGAGCTGGCGGGCTCAGCGGGTCTGAGGGTCGCGGTTGCCGCGTGTGGCGGGTGTGTGCGTCATGACAACTCCGTTGTTATCGGGGTATACCCCTGCGTCGAGTGGACAAGATGCATCGTGCACTGATTTGCTCAAATAGTCAATTCAGGCGCGCTAGGTTGCTGTCTCAGCAAACTAAACCCGACCTATCTTGCGGAACCGTGAACCTTGTCGTATGGTTGGCATGCAACATTGCAGTTACTGATACACGGAGGTATCGCCATGAGTTCCCTGCCAGTGCCGACTCGGACCCAGTTGTTCATCGCCGGTGAGTTCACCGACGGTGCATCGACCGAGCGCGCCGACATCTTCAGCCCCTCGACGGGCGAGAAGATCGCGTCGATCCCGGTACCGACGACCGCCGACCTCGACCTCGCCGTCGCGAAGGCCCACGAGGCGAAGACCGCGTGGCGCAAGCTCGGTGTGTTCGCGCGCGCCGAGATCTGCCACAAGGTCGGCACCGCGCTCGAGTCCCGCGTCGAGGAGCTCGCCCGCCTGCAGTCCCTCGAGCAGGGCAAGCCCTACGAGGAGTCGCTCTCCGACGTGAAGGAGGCGGCGCAGCTGTTCCACCTCCACGCGGAGGACGCCGTGCGCCTGTACGGTGAGACGCTGCCCTCGAACGACATTCAGAAGCGACAGATCACCCAGCGCGCCCCGATCGGCGTGTTCGGCATCATTACGCCGTGGAACTTCCCGCTGCTCATGTTCGCCGAGTTCGTTGCACCGGGACTCGCGACGGGCAACGCGCACGTCGTGAAGCCGCCGACGAACACGCCCCTTACCGTGCTCGCCGCGATGGACGCCCTGCTCGAGGCGGGCGTGCCCGACGGGCTCGTGTCGGTCCTGCCCGGCGAGGGTGAGTTCGGTGCTGCCCTCGTGTCGCACCCCGGCATCGACGCGGTCGGCTTCATCGGATCCTCCGCGACCGCGACCAAGATCCAGGCGACCGCCGGCCTGAAGCCGCTGCTCATCGAGGCGTCGGGCAACGGCCCCGTCGTCGTGCTCGCGGACGCGAACATCGAGCGCGCGGCGAAGGCCGCCGTCGACGGTGCCTTCTACTGCGCAGGCCAGGTGTGCTGCGCGACCGAGCGCGTGATCGTCCACAAGGACGTCCACGAGGAGTTCGTCGCAGCGGTACTCGAATACTCGAAGACCGTTGTGCTCGGCGACCCGTTCGATCCGAACACGAACCTCGGCCCGCTGAACAACGAGGGCGTCGCAGCGAAGATGGACCGTCACATGGAGGATGCGCGCGAGCGCGGCCTCGATATCCTGCTCGGTGGCGGCCGCCGCGAGGGCCAGCCGACCGACCTGTACTACGAGTTCACCGTCGTTGACAACGTCACCACCGACAGCCTGCTGTCGCGTGAGGAGTCCTTCGGGCCCGTGCTCCCGATCATCGTCGCGGAAGACGACGACGACGCACTGCGTATCGCGAACGACGACCCGCTGGGCCTGCAGGGCGCCGTCTTCACCGAGAACCTCTCGAAGGCATTCCGCTTCATGGAGGAGATGGAGACCGGCCAGGTCGTCGTCAACGACTCCAACGGCTGGTGGGACGTAAACATGCCGTTCGGCGGCGCCGGCGGCAAGGGGACCGGCTGGGGGCGCATCGGCGGCATGTACACGCTGCACGACATGACGTACCTGCGCACCGGTGTGATCCACATCGGCGCGTAACGCGCACCCGCGTGATCGGCCACGGGGCGTGGTTCCCCGTGGCCGATCGGCGCGTTGATAGATTGTGACGAGCGCGACCCCCGACCGTCTTGAAGGAGCCCCCATGAAAACCGACCTCGACGACATCGACCGGCGACTCATCGCGATTCTGCAGTCGGACGGGCGGCGCTCGTTCAAGGAGATTTCCGAGGAGACCGGCATCCCCGCGTCGTCCGTGCGCTATCGCGTGCAGCGGCTCGAGGAGTCGGGGACGCTGCAGATCGTCGGGGTCGCCGACCCGCTCAGGATCGGGTTCGACAGGCTCGCCCTCGTCGGCTTGAAGTGCGAGATGGGCAAGGCGCGGCTCGTCTGTGAGGAGCTCTCGAAGCTCCCGGAGACGAGCTACGTGGTGCTCACGACCGGGCCGTTCGACGTGATGGTCGAGGTCGTGTGCCGCGACGTCGCCCACTACACGGAGTTCCTGCACGACCGGCTGCCCAAGCAAGACGGAATCATCGGCGCCGAGACGTTCTTCGTGCTCGAGGCCTACAAGCTCGCCTACGGGTGGGGCGTCGGCGACACGCCGCCAGTGCCCGCCGCGGAGGCGGAAGACGACCCAAGTGGAGAGCGCGACGAGCTCACCGCTCACTGAACACCTGCTGCGGTATGCGGCACAGTCGAAGGAGACACACACGATGGCACACGACGAGACTGACGCGCCGGAGGCGGGCGACGCGCCCCTGGCCGCTGGTTCCGTGATTGACACGCTCGCGCTTGGGCTGCCTCTCGAGGACCTGCCCGCCGCGGAGGTTCGGGCGGGCGCCCCGCTGGCCGGTGCGACCGACATCGACGCCGGGCCCGGGCTGTCGCTCGGCGTCTGGGAGATGACGGCCGGGACCGCGGTCGACGTTGAGGCCGACGAGTGCTTTATCGTGCTCCGCGGCAGCGCGACGGTGACGATCTTCGGCGACGACGGCGATCCTGATTCGGTGATCGAACTTCGCCCCGGCTCGCTCGGCCGCCTCGCCGCAGGCATGCGCACCGAGTGGGTCATCCGCGAGGATCTCCGAAAGCTCTATATCCTCCCGGTGGAATAACCTCCGTCGGTTGGCTCCCTGCGGATCTGCAGGGAGCCAACCGATACTCTGCTGGAAGGGCGCCAGCTGTGGTGCGCCGCCACGTGGAAAGGACCTGGTTGTGATTCTCGCGTTCTCTGTCGCTCCGAGTGGGGGCGAAACGAGCTCAGACGGTTCAGTTTCGGATGCGGTCGCGCAGGCCGTTGCAATCGTGCGCGAGTCTGGGTTGCCGCACCGAACGAGCAGCATGTTCACCGAGATCGAAGGCGAGTGGGATGAGGTCTTCGACGTCGTGAAGCGCGCGACCGAGGCCGTCATGCCGTTCGGCTCGCGGATATCGCTCGTTATGAAGGCCGACATCAGGCCCGGGTTCACTGGCGAACTCGACGGCAAGCTTGAGCGCCTCGAGCAGGCGATCGAGGGCGGCGTGCCCGACGCCCGGGCCCGCGGCCGCCACAGCTAGCCGTTCTGGGGTGGGGCGCGCAGGGTGCGGCCCTCGGGGCGCCTCTGCTTGTGGTGCTGCGAGCCCCTGCCTGAGCCCGTGCTTGAGCCTGAGCTTGAGCCCGTGCTTGAGCCCTGCTGCCACGCCCACTTCCAATGTGATCTGCAATAGTTAGGCCCCGCCCGAGGCGTGTCGGGCATTCCACCTGCAGATCCACGGACTTATTGCGGCAACGCCTTCCCCTGCAAGCACCTGGGAGAAGCTCCGACTGAGCTGAACTCTGTGTCCACTGACCGAAGAGCGGGGAATCCACCGCCTCCCAGAGATCTCCCTCTGCCGCTGTCTATGTGATCTGCAGTAGATATGCCCAGCCGCTGGCGTGTCGGGCATTCGAACTGCAGATTGCAGTGGGTGCGGGTGCTTGGTGTGGCTGTGACTGGTGCTGGCTGCGGGTGCGGGTGCTGGCTGCGGCTGTGGCTGTGGCTGTGACTGGTGCTGGCTGTGGGTATGGGTGCGGCTGTGGCAGGGCGGACGAGCCCGCAGCAAGGGCACCGTGGCGCGGGCCGCCCGCCAGCCCTGATAGGGTTATCGAGTGAAAACCTTCGACACGCTCTTCGCCGAGCTCGCCGAGAAGGCCGCATCGCGGCCCGAAGGCAGCGACACTGTCGCCCGGCTGGACGCTGGCGTGCATTCGATCGGGAAGAAGATCGTCGAAGAGGCGGCAGAGGTCTGGATGGCGGCCGAGTACGAGTCGCAAGAGGCCTGCGCCGAGGAGATCAGCCAGCTGCTGTACCACCTTCAGGTGCTCATGCTCGCAAAGGGCATGACCCTCGAAGACGTGTACACGCATCTGTAGCGTCGACGCTCGGCTTGAGCCATGCGTCGGCGCGTTTCGCTGACCTTTAAAACTCACTCGGCCGAAACACACTCGTGCGCCGGCCACGATGGAAGGACATTCCACATGCTGCGCATCGCAGTTCCGAACAAGGGCTCGCTGTCAGAGATTGCCGCGGAGATGCTCGCGGAGGCCGGCTACTCCGGCCGCAAGGATTCCCGCAAGCTTGTTCACGCGGACCCGAAGAACGACGTCGAGTTCTTCTACCTCCGACCCCGCGACATCGCTACGTACGTCGGCTCGGGTGCGCTCGATGTCGGCATCACCGGCCGCGACCTGCTGCTCGATTCCGGTTCCGAGGCGCACGAGATCGCGGAGCTCGACTTCGCGGACTCGACGTTCCGGTTCGCCTCGCCCGCCGAGGGCGACATCAAGGAACTCACAGACCTGCAGGGCAAGCGCGTCGCGACGAGCTACCCGCTGCTCGTCGACACGTTCCTGCGCAAGCACGGCGTCGAGTCGACGCTCGTGAAGCTTGACGGCGCCGTCGAGTCGGCGGTGCAGCTCGGCGTTGCCGATGCCGTCGCCGACGTCGTCTCAACGGGCGCGACCCTGCGCGCGGCTGGCCTCGAGATCTTCGGCCCCGTCATTCTGGATTCGACGGCCGTGCTCATTGGGGGCCCGAGCCAGCACCCCGGCATGGAGCGCCTCATGCGTCGGCTGCGCGGCGTGCTCGTCGCCCGGAAGTTCGTCATCATGGACTACGACCTGCCGGTCGCGCACCTCGACGACGCGATCGCCGTCGCAGGCGGCATTGAGTCGCCAACCGTGTCGCCGCTGCGCGACGAGGAATGGGTCGCGGTACGCGTCATGGTTCCGTCCGATGACGCAAACACGATCATGGACAGGCTCTACGATCTCGGCGCCCGTGCGATTCTCGTGACCGCGATCCACGCCGCACGCCTGTAAAGGGAGGGACGCAGATGTCTGTTGCAGTACGCGTGATTCCCTGTCTCGACGTCGCCGGTGGCCGCGTCGTGAAGGGCGTGAACTTTCTGAATCTCCAGGACGCTGGCGACCCCGTCGAACTTGCCGCGAAGTACGCCGAGCAGGGCGCCGACGAGCTCACGTTCCTCGATGTGACCGCGACCGTTGACGGCCGCGCGACAACCTATGACGTGGTGCGTCGCACCGCCGAGCAGGTCTTTATCCCGCTCACCGTCGGCGGCGGCGTGCGCGAGGTCGACGACGTCGCGCGTCTGCTCGAGGTCGGCGCTGACAAGGTCGGCATCAACTCGGGCGCGATCGCCCGCCCGGCGGTGATCGGCGAGATCGCCGACCGCTTCGGCGCGCAGGTGCTCGTGCTGTCGCTCGACGTGCGGCGCAGCGATCGGACGCCGAGCGGTTTCGTCGTGACGACGCACGGCGGCAAGCGCGAGACAGACCTCGACGCCCTTGAATGGTGTGTTGAGGCCGTGGAGCGCGGCGCCGGCGAGCTGCTGGTGAACTCGATGGACGCCGACGGCACCCAGGACGGTTTCGACCTCGAGCTCGTGCGCCGCGTCCGGGAGCTGGCGAGCGTTCCGGTCATCGCGTCTGGCGGTGCGGGGGAGCTCGACCACTTCGCGCCGGCGGTTGACGCCGGTGCCGACGCCGTGCTCGCGGCGTCCGTGTTCCACTACGGCAAGTTCACGATCGGCGATGTGAAGGGCGCGCTCGCGGATGCTGGCCACACGGTGCGGATGAGCGCGGCTGGCGGTGCGGCATGAGCGCGGACGCCGCGCAGAACGCGCACACGGAGACCGCGCAGACCGAGACTTCGGCCGAAGCATCAGCGGCCGTCGAAACCGCGATCGCCGGGCTGTCGTTCGGCGCGAACGACCTCATGCCCGCGATGGTGCAAGACGACGACTCCGGCGACGTGCTCATGCTCGCGTGGATGGACGCCGAAGCGGTCCGCCGCACCCTCACCACGGGCCGCGTCACGTACTGGTCGCGCTCGCGCGGCGAGTACTGGCGCAAGGGCGACACGTCGGGGCACCGGCAGTACGTGCGCTCGGTCGCGGCCGACTGCGACGGCGACACACTGCTCGTGCGCGTCGTGCAGGTCGGAGCGGCCTGCCACACGGGCACCCGCACGTGCTTCGACGGCCGTGAGCTGCCTGCCGTCGTTGGCAGCCCGAACGCCGAGTAGCTCGGCGGCCTGCCGGAGCTCGGCGGCCCGCACAGACGACCTGGATACCCCGAGAGATAAGCTGAGTCCGTGAGCAACACCACCACCCGCGCGGAGTTCGAAGTCGAACGCTCCGAGCACGCCGTCATCCCTGTCCGTCGCGAGATCTTCGCCGACGCTGACACCCCGGTGAGCATCTACCGGAAGGTCGCGGGATCGCGCGTCGGTACGTTCCTGCTCGAGTCCGCGGAGCAGGGCGGCGTGTGGACCCGCTTCAGCTTCGTCGGCGCCGGCAGCTTCGGCGTCTTGGGGGAGCGGGACGGGTTCGCGCAGTGGACGCCGAGCACGCACGTGGTCGGTGCGGCGGGCCCGGCGGGTACCGCCAGCGCGCTCGATGAGGATCGCCTGCTGCCCGGCGGAGTGACGCACCTGCAGCCGGTTGAGGCCCTGCGCGCCGCCTACGAGCGCTGGAAGGCGCCGCAGGTGCCAGGGTTGCCGCCGCTCGCGAGCGGGTTCGTCGGGTATCTCGGCTGGGAGACCGTGCGGCAGTTCGAGCGCCTGGATTCGCCGCCGCCCGTGCCGAGCGGCCTGCCAACGCAGGGGCTGAGTTTTGTGTCGGAGCTCGTCGTGATTGACCACCGCGAGGGATCGGTGATCCTGATCGCGAACGTGCTGAACGACGGCGCGCTGGCATCTGACGGCACCGAGCCAGCGGCCGGCGCGGACGCTGACGCGCAGTGGGCCGACGCGCAGCGGCGCCTCGACGCGCTGCAGGCCGCGCTTGCCGCGCCCGAGTCTTCACCGCTTGGCGTGTTGGACCGCGCCGCGCTGCCGGAGCCGCAGCGGCTCACGACGACGCCCGAGTACATGGCGACGGTCGACGCGGCGAAGCGGTACATCGTCGACGGAGACATCTTCCAGGTGGTGCCCTCGCAGCGCTTCGACCAGGAGTGCACCGCCGACCCGCTCGACGTGTATCGGGTGCTTAGGCACCTGAACCCGAGCCCGTTCCTGTACCTCGTGCAGCTTGAGGACAACGATGGCGTGCCGTTCTCGGTCGTCGGGTCGAGCCCCGAGGCGCTCGTGACCGTCCAGGAGCATGGCCACGTGATGACGCATCCCATCGCGGGATCGCGTCCGCGCGGCGAGAGCGTTGAGCAGGACAACCAGTACGCGAAGGATCTCCTCGCCGACGAGAAGGAGCGCGCGGAGCACCTCATGCTTGTCGACCTCGCGCGCAACGACCTTGCCCGCGTGTGCGAGCCGGGCAGCGTCGAGGTGACCGAGTTCATGCGCATCGAGCGCTTCAGCCACATCATGCACATCGTGTCGTCAGTCGAGGGCCAGGTTCGCCCCGACCAGAACCCTGTCGACGTGTTCCGCGCGACGTTCCCGGCTGGCACCCTCAGCGGCGCCCCGAAGCCGCGTGCGCTCGAGATCATCGACGAGCTCGAGCCAGTGCAGCGTGGCGTCTACGGCGGCGTTGTCGGATACTTCGGGCTCGGGGGTGCGGCTGACCTTGCGATCGCGATCCGGACCGCGACGATCCGCGACGGCGTCGCGATGGTGCAGGCGGGCGCGGGGATCGTCGCCGACTCCGTACCCGAGACCGAGGATGCGGAGTGCCAGAGCAAGGCGGCGGCACCGCTCAGGGCGATCGCGATCGCCAACTCCCTGACGAGAACGGAAGCGCATGTCTGACATCAAGCGAAGCAAGCTCACCGGCAAGGGGAGCCTCATCGGGCTCGTCGTGCTCGCAGGCGCGGCCGCGCTGCTCGCGTCGGTGCAGGCCTGGCTCAGCATCGCACTACTGCCCGGCGTCGCCACGGTCGAGGAGCTCACCGTCACCGGCCAGCAGATCACCCCGGCACTCACGCTCATCGCCCTCGCCGCCCTGGCGGCCGCGCTCGTACTGACGATCGCTGGTAAGGGATTTCGTCGGGTCATTGCGGTGCTGATCGTCGCCCTCGGTGGCGGACTCGCGTACTCCGGCGTACAGGCGATCGTGAATCCGCTCGACGGAGCAAGCGGCGCGCTCGAGGGCGTCAGCGGCATCGCCGGTGACGCGCAGGCCTCGCTGGTGAGCTCGCTCACCGTGTCCGCCTGGCCGGCGGTCACGGTCGCCGTCGGCGTCGTCCTCGCCCTCGCCGGCGTGCTCGTGCTGCTCTTCGGATCGGCGTGGAAGCAGGGCGGCAGGAAGTACGAGTCGAGCACGGAGTCGAAGCGGGCACGTGCGGCTGGCACAGCGACGGGGGACCGGATCTCCGATTGGGAGGCTCTCTCTGACGGCGACGACCCGACGGACGGCGACGACGACTTCGTCGATGGCGATGACGCTATCGACGGCAGCGGCGACCAGGGGCTGGGCTCCGGTCCGCGCCAGTGACACGCGTGCGCCACGCGCGCCGCATTCGCTGAAAGCTGGGAGTTCCCGGTAAGATTGACACGTCCGAATGTGCACACCTGCCAGAGGAGATACATGAGTAACCAGCACGGAGACCCCGGTCACGGCGATTCGCCCGCGGCATGGACAGCAGTGGTGGTGATGCTCATTGGCATTGCGGCCGGAACTGTCTTCTTCTTCCTGCACATGCCCACCCTCGTTTGGGTATGCGTCGGCGTCGTCGCGCTCGGCCTGATCCTCGGATTCGTCCTGGCGAAGGCCGGCTACGGCGTGAACGGCCCCCGGTACACTCCGAAGTCACACGACTAACAGTGCTTGATCAGCTCCTCCAGGGTTCGCTCGAGGACGCGAAATCCCGCAGGCAGATCAGGCCGTATGCCGCTGTAGAGGCGGAGGCGCTCGCGCGCCCCACCGCCCTCGACGCGCTCGCGCATCTCGCCCCGGCTGACCACATTCGGGTCATCGCCGAGGTGAAGCGCGCGAGCCCGTCGCGGGGGGACCTCGCGGAGATCGCCGAGCCGCACGCGCTCGCCAGCCAGTATGAGGCTGGCGGGGCGAGCGTCGTCAGCGTGCTCACCGAGGAACGCAAGTTCAAGGGCTCGCTCGACGACCTTGAGGCCGTCCGCAAGGCCGTCAGCATCCCCGTGCTCCGCAAGGAGTTCATCGGCGAGGAGTACCAGATCCTCGAGGCGCGCGCCGCTGGCGCCGATCTCGTGCTGCTCATCGTCGCGGCGCTGCCGCAGGAGACGCTCGAGCGCCTGTACGCGTTCACGCTCGAGCTCGGCATGACGCCGCTCGTCGAAGCGCACTCGGCTGACGAGGTCGCGCGCTCGGTCGACCTGGGCGCGCAGCTCATCGGCGTGAACGCCCGCGATCTTTCGACGTTCGAACTCGACCGTGACCTGTTCGGCCGCGTCGCAGACCAGATCCCCGCCGGCGTGATCCGCGTCGCCGAATCCGCCGTGCTCGGAGTTGACGACGTCGTGCGGTACCGCGAGGCCGGCGCCGATGCGATCCTTGTCGGGGAAGCGCTCGTGACGAGCGACCCGATCGCGACGCTCGCGTCGTTCTTGAGCGTCTAACACCCTGTTCGGCGCCGAGTGCGACGCCGTTCGTCCCACTTCCGAAAGGCGAGAATGTCAGACCAGACCTCAGTGACGAGTCTCAGGGATCAGCAGGGGCCGTTCTTCGGTGCCTTCGGCGGCCGGTTCATGCCGGAGTCGCTGATCGCCGCGATCGACGAGCTCTCTGACGCATACGCCGAGGCGAAGGCTGACCCCGCGTTCCAGGCCGAGCTCATCGACCTGCTCCGCGACTACGCTGGCCGGCCCTCGCCGATCACCGAGGTGCCGCGGTTCGCGGAGCACGCGGGCGGCGCCCGCATCTTCCTGAAGCGTGAGGACCTGAACCACACGGGATCGCACAAGATCAACAACGTGCTCGGCCAGGCGCTGCTCACGAAGCGCCTCGGAAAGACGCGCGTCATCGCCGAGACCGGCGCGGGCCAGCACGGCGTCGCGACCGCAACCGCGGCGGCGCTGCTCGGGCTTGAATGCGTCGTCTACATGGGCGAGGTCGACACGAAGCGCCAGGCGCTGAACGTCGCCCGCATGCGGCTGCTCGGCGCCGAGGTGGTGCCTGTCACGACCGGCTCCCGGACGCTGAAAGACGCGATCAACGAGGCGTACCGCGACTGGGTTGCGACCGTCGAGCGCACCAACTACATCTTCGGCACCGCGGCGGGCCCGCACCCGTTCCCGGCGATGGTGCGCGACTTCCAGAAGGTCATCTCTGAGGAGGCGCGCGCGCAGCTGCTCGAGCGCAACGGCAGCCTCCCCGACGCGGTGATCGCGTGCGTGGGCGGCGGATCGAACGCGATCGGCATGTTCGACGCGTTCCTCGACGACGAGGGCGTCGCGCTCTACGGCGTCGAGGCCGCGGGCGACGGCGTCGACACGGAGCGCCACGCCGCCTCGATCGAGCGCGGCCGCCCCGGCGTGCTGCACGGCGCGCGCACCTACGTGCTCCAGGACGAGGACGGCCAGACGATCGAGTCGCACTCGATCTCTGCCGGTCTCGACTACCCGGGCGTCGGTCCTGAGCATTCGTGGCTTGCCGACATCGGGCGCGCGACCTACATTCCGGCGACCGACGACGAGGCGATGCAGGCGCTCCGGCTGCTCAGCCAGACCGAGGGCATCATTCCCGCGATCGAGTCGGCGCACGCCCTCGCAGGCGCGATCCGGATCGGCAAGGAACTCGGACCGGATGCGACCATCGCGGTGAGCCTCTCCGGCCGCGGGGACAAAGACATGGCGACCGCTGGCCGCTACTTCGGGCTGTTCGACGGCACCGAACTTGATGCTGCCGAGGAGGCCGCCGAATGAGCACGTCACGCGTCGAG
Source organism: Leucobacter aridicollis (assembly GCF_013409595.1). Taxonomy (NCBI): domain Bacteria; kingdom Bacillati; phylum Actinomycetota; class Actinomycetes; order Micrococcales; family Microbacteriaceae; genus Leucobacter; species Leucobacter aridicollis. Next base: position 1,495,540 of record NZ_JACCBD010000001.1, read on the forward strand.
GCCGCGATCCTTACCGCCAAGCGCGAGCGTAAGGGCGCCCTGATCGGCTACCTGCCCGTCGCGTTCCCGGATCTCGACACGAGTGTTGAGGCCGCGATCGCGATGGCGCGCTCCGGCGTCGATGTCATCGAGTTCGGCGTGCCCTACTCCGATCCGGTGATGGACGGTCTCGTCATCCAGGAGGCGACGCAGACGGCGCTCAAGGCCGGCTTCCGGCTGCCGCAGCTGTTCGAAGCGATCAGCCGCGTCACCGCTGCGGTCGACGCGCCCGTGCTCGTGATGACCTATTGGAACCCGGTCGTGCAGTACGGCGTCGAGCGGTTCGCGCAGGATCTCAAGGCTGCCGGTGGCGCGGGCCTCATCACGCCCGACATCACACCCGACGCCGCCGCCGAATGGATCGAGGTGAGCGAGCGCGTCGGTCTCGACAGGGTCTTCCTCGCCGCGCCGACGTCGACCGACGAGCGCCTGCGGATGATCTCGGAGCAGAGCACCGGCTTCGTCTACACGGTCTCCACGATGGGCATCACCGGCGAGCGCTCGGAACTCGACGCCGCCGCGCGCGTGCTCACCGGGCGGCTGCGGGAGGCGGGGGACAAGCTCGCCTGCGTCGGCATCGGCATCTCGAACGCCGAGCAGGTCGCGTCAACGCTCGACTACGCCGACGGCGCGATCGTTGGCACGGTCTTCGTGCGCGCGCTGCGTGACGGCGGGGTCGACGGCCTCGCCTCCGTGGTTCGCGAGATCGCCCAGGGCACCACCAGCTAGGATTGATCTCGGTGCCGGGGGAGACCGCGGCTAGAGACAAGAGTTCAGCGGCGCAAGCGTCGGGCCCGCGCCCGGCGGTTCGAAGCCGCTAGTGTTTAGATTCGCCCGCGAAAGAGGAGCCAATGATTCTCCCGCTCAGTATCCCGAGCCCCAGCTTCCAGTTCTTTCAGATCGGACCGCTGACCATCCACCTGTACGCGCTGTGGATCATCCTCGGGATCGTTCTCGCGGCGATCTGGACCGGGCGACGGCTCACCGCGCGCGGCGCCGAGCGTGGCGTCGTGCTCGACTTCACGGTGTGGTCGGTGCTCATGGGCATCATTGGCGCCCGCCTGTACCACGTCGTCACCCACTGGGGCTTCTACTTCCAGGAGGGCCGCCAGTGGTGGAACCCGTTTGAGAAGGACGCGATCTGGAACATCTGGGATGGCGGCATCGCCATCTTCGGTGCGCTCCTCGGTGGCGCGATCGGCGTGCTCATCGCGTCGCGCCTCACCGGCGTCCGGTTCCTCTCGTTCGCTGACGCGCTCGTGCCCGGCCTCCTGCTCGCGCAGGCGTTCGGCCGCCTCGGTAACTACTTCAACCACGAGCTCTTCGGCGGCCCCACAACGGCGCCGTGGGGTCTCGAGATCGATTCCTCGAACCCGGCATTCCCGATCGGTCTGCCCGAGGGGACTCTGTTCCACCCGACGTTCCTCTACGAGATTCTCTGGAACCTCGTCGGGATCGTCCTGCTGCTCGCGATCGAGCGCAAGACTCGCCTCCGCTGGGGCAAGTTCTTCGCGCTGTACCTCATCTGGTACGGGATCGGCCGAGCGATCATCGAGTCGATGCGCGTCGATCCGAGCCTGCTGTTCCTCGGCCTGCGCACCAACGTGCTGGCCGCCCTGCTCGCGATTGTGCTCGGCGTCATCATCTACCTCGTGCAGCGCCGCAGGCACGTTGGTATCGAGACCAGCGTCTACCTGCCCGGCCGGTCAAACCCGGCTGATTCGATCCTCAGGGACACTGCGGATCCCGAAGAATTTCACCACGTGATCAACCGCGGCAACGCGGAATAGAAGGAGTAGCCATGCGCCACGCCAAGATTGTCGCGACCTGGGGCCCTGCGGTCTCGAGTTACGACCACACACTGGATCTCATCAGTGCTGGCGTCAACGTCGCTCGACTGAACATGTCGCACGGCACCTACAACGTCCACGAGGGCATCTACCGGAACATTCGGCGCGCCGAGGTTGAGGTGAAGCGCCCGATCGCGGTGCTCGCCGACCTGCAGGGCCCGAAGATCCGCCTCGCCACGTTTGCGGACGGCCCGCACGACCTCGAGGTTGGCGACGAGTTCGCGATCACGATCCTCGACGTCCCCGGCGACCGCACCATCTGCGGCACCACCCACAAGGGGCTCCCCGGAGACGTGAGCGTCGGCGACCCGCTGCTCGTCGACGACGGCAAGGTTGCGCTGCGTGCGACCAAGGTGACCGAGGACACGGTGCACACCGTCGTCGAGGTGCCCGGCCGCGTGTCCAACAACAAGGGCATCAACCTGCCAGGCGTCGCGGTGAACGTGCCGGCGCTCTCGGACAAGGACGAGGAAGATCTCCGCTGGGCGCTGAAGCTCGGCGTCGACTACATCGCCCTGTCGTTCGTCCGCGACGCGGCGGACATCGTGCGCGTGCACGAGATCATGGACGAGGAGGGCATCCGCCTTCCCGTCATCGCGAAGATCGAGAAGCCGCAGGCTGTCGAAAACCTCGAGGAGATCGTCGACGCGTTCGACGGGATCATGGTCGCCCGTGGTGACCTCGGCGTCGAGATGCCACTCGAGCGCGTGCCGCTCGTGCAGGCCGAGGCGATTGCCATCGCGCGCCGCAACGCGAAGCCCGTCATCGTGGCGACGCAGGTGCTCGAGTCGATGATCGAGAACCCGCGCCCGACGCGCGCCGAGGCGTCCGACTGCGCGAACGCGGTGCTCGACGGCGCCGACGCGGTCATGCTCTCTGGCGAGACGAGCGTTGGCGCGTACCCTGTCGAGGCCGTCCAGACGATGGCCCGGATCATCGAGGCGACCGAGGACCACGCGCTCGATCGCATCGAGCCCATGAAGACTGCGCCGCGCAGCCAGGGTGGCGTGCTCACCCGCGCTGCCGCGGAGGTCGCCGAGTTCATCGGTGCCCGCTACATCTGCGTCTTCACCGAGTCTGGCGACACCGTCCGCCGGATGTCGCGCCTGCGCACCCCGATCCCGATCATCGGGTTCACGCCGTCGGTCGCGACGCGCCGCCGCATGGAGCTCACCTGGGGCGCACGCTCGATCGAGATGGAACGGGTCGGCAGCACCGACGAGATGTTCGCGCAGGTTGACGCGACGCTCGAGCCGCGCGACAACATCGAACTCGGCGAGCGCGTCGTCATCGTTGCCGGCTCGCCTCCCGGGGTCGTCGGCACGACGAACACGCTCCGCATCCACCGTGTGGGTGAGATGAGCGGAAACCTCGACGCGGCCGGCCCGCGCAAGCACACGCTCGCGGAGGGATAACGAACACGGGACTCCAGTGCAGTAAGCTGGAGTCTCTTGCCGGATTGGTGGAATGGTAGACACGGCGCACTCAAAATGCGCTGCCGAGAGGCGTGCGGGTTCGAGTCCCGCATCCGGTACAAACCGTTGCTCGTGCGAGTAACGACCCTGAGGCCCGCGACACGCGGGCCTCATCTGTTGTGAAGCTGTGTGTTCGACGCGATTTGTTCACCGTTTTCTCCCACGCGCAGAAATCTCGGAGTTATCTAAACGAGATAACGTAAGCTGGAGTTGTGAATGACCAGAGTGTTGCACCGACCGCGCCGCGGCGCGTAGTCGTAGCAGAAGACGAATCCCTCATCCGCCTCGACATCGTCGAGACGCTGCGCGACAACGGATTCGACGTTGTCGGTGAGGCAGGCGACGGCGAGACCGCTGTTGCCCTCGTGAAGGAGCTCCGCCCCGACCTCGTCGTGATGGACGTGAAGATGCCGAAGCTTGACGGCATCTCGGCGGCCGAGCAGATCAACGAGGAGCACATCGCACCCGTCGTGCTGCTCACCGCGTTCAGCCAGCGCGAGCTCGTCGAGCGCGCGACCGAGGCCGGCGCGCTCGCCTACGTCGTGAAGCCGTTCACCCCCGCAGACCTCATCCCGGCGATCGAGATCGCGCTCTCGCGCTTCCAGCAGATCGTCGCCCTCGAGAGCGAGGTCGCCGACCTCGCCGAGCGCTTCGAAACCCGGAAGCTCGTCGACCGCGCGAAGGGCATTCTCAACGACAAGATGGGCCTGTCTGAGCCCGAGGCGTTCCGCTGGATTCAGAAGGCGTCGATGGACCGCCGCCTGACGATGCAGGACGTCGCGAAGACGATCATCGACCAGCTCGGGCCGAAGAAGGACTAGCCTCCGCGCCCGCGCCACGCCCACTGGGCGACGTGACGAAAAAGACCCCGCTCTCGGCGGGGTCTTTTTCGTCGGTGGCGCGCTGCGCGAGTGCTACGCGGCGGGAACGTTCTTGTAGAAGTTCGTGATCCTGAGGGTCGAGCAGCGGCGGCCGTTGTCGTCGGTGCAGACGATCTCGTGCACGGTCATGGATCGGCCGGCGTGGATCGGGGTGCAGACCGCGGTGATGAAGCCCTCCGTCGCGGAGCCCGTGTGCGTCGCGTTGATGTCGACGCCGACTGGCAGCTTGCCCTCGGGCGCGAGGAAGCCGGCGTGCATTGAACCGAGCGTCTCGCCGAGCACCGCGTATGCCCCGCCGTTCACGAGCCCGTACGGCTGAGTGTTGCCCTCGACGGGCATCGTCGCGACGACGCGCTCACGATTGAACTCGGTGAGCACGATTCCCATGCGAGTGGCGAGTGCGCCCAGGCCCTGCGCGTTGACAAGATCGATGTCGGCGCTGTCGGTTCCCGGGCGGACCCCGAAGCGGTTGGGGGCTGCTGCTTCCTGCTCTGGCATTGCCACTCTTTCAATGTCGGTTCAGCCTTGTAGGCTGGGTACGTGTCGAATAACACTCAGCAGCCTACCCTCATGGTCATCGACGGTCACTCCCTCGCTTTCCGTGCCTTTTACGCGCTCCCCGTCGATAGTTTCCAGACGCAGACGGGCCAGCATACGAACGCGATCCACGGGTTCATCTCGATGTTGATCAACCTGCTCGCGAACGAGAACCCAGACTCGCTCGCGATCGCGTTCGACATCTCGCGGCACTCGTTCCGCACGGAGGAATACCCCGAGTACAAGGGCACCCGCGGCGAGACCCCGGTCGAGTTCAAGGGCCAGATCCCGCTCCTGCAGGAGGCCCTCCACGCGATGGGGATCCGCACGATCGAGAAGGAGGGCTACGAGGCCGACGACATCCTCGCGACGCTGTCGCTCGAAGGGGCGAACGCCGGGTATCGCGTGCTCGTGGTCTCCGGCGACCGCGACACGATCCAGCTCGTCGACGACAACGTGACGCTGCTGTACCCGTCGAAGCAGGGCGTGAGCGAGCTCACCCGCTACGACGCGGACAAGGTGATGGAGCGCTACGGCGTGCGCCCCGAGCAGTACCCGGAGATCGCGGCCCTCGTCGGCGAGACGAGCGACAACCTTCCCGGCGTGCCGCGCGTTGGCGAGAAGACGGCCGTGAAGTGGATCAACCAGTTCGGGTCGCTCGAGGAGATCATTCGCCGGCAGGACGAGATCGGCGGCAAGGTCGGCGAGAGCCTGCGCGAGAACGCGCACCTCGCCGAGCGAAACCGGCGCCTGAACCGCCTCGTGCGCGACGTCGAACTCGACGTCACGCTTGACGAGCTCAAGCGCGGCGAGGTCGACATGGACGCCGTGCAGCAGAAGTTCGCGGAGCTCGAGTTCCGCACCCTGCTGCAGCGCGTCGCGAAGCTTGTGGGTGCCGAGGTGCCGACCGGCTCGGGCAAGCCGGCAGCGATCGGGGCGACGCTGCCTGAGGCGCGGCTGCTCATCGACGAAGAGCTGGGCGACTGGCTCGCAAAGGCGAACACGCCAGCGGTCTACCTCTCGGAGACCGCTGGGGGCATCGACGTTGGCCTCGCCACGCCGGAGTCGACCGTGAAGCTCGTGTGGCAGCCCGGCGGCCGCGACTACGCCCAGTTCGAGGAGTGGCTCGCGTCTGACGCGCCCAAGGTGTTCTTCGATGCGAAGCAGCAGCTCCGCGTCGCGAGCGCGGCCGGGGCGACCGTCGGCGGCATCGCCGGTGACGCGCTCTTGGCGGCGTGGGTGTTGCGCCCCATCGCGCCCGAGAAGACGATCGCCGAGGCGGTGTTCCGCTACCTCGGCGAGGAGGTTCCCGTCGGGGATCCGAATCAGCTCGTGCCGGAGGAGGGGAGCGTTGCCACCCCCGAGCAGCTCGCCTGGTACATCGTGCGCGTGCACACCGCGATCGTTGGCCGCTTCGAGGGCCGCACCGCTGAGGTGTACGAGAACATCGAGCTTCCGCTGCTGCCGGTGCTCGCGCTGCTTGAGGCGCGCGGCGTCGCGATCGACCTGCCCCTGCTCGAGGCGCACCACGCCGAGCTCACCGAACGTGTCGGCGCGCTCGAACAGCGGGCCTTCGACGCGATCGGACACGAGGTGAACCTGTCGTCGCCGAAGCAGCTGCAGCAGGTGCTCTTCGAAGAGCTCGACATGCCGAAGACCCGCAAGACGAAGAGCGGCTACACGACCGACGCGGCGGCGCTCGCGGACCTGCAGCAGAAGCACCCGCACCCGTTCCTCGACTCGCTACTCGCGCACCGCGACGCGAACAAGCTGCGCCAGATCGTTGAGACGCTGATCAAGGCGGTCGGCGCCGACGACCAGCGAATCCACACAACGCTCGTGCAGGTCGGCGCAAGCACGGGCCGCCTCGCCTCCACGGACCCGAACCTGCAGAACATCCCGGTGCGCTCGGAGGAAGGCAGGCGGATCCGCGAGGGCTTCATCCACGCCCCCGAGTACACGACGCTGCTCACCGCCGACTACTCGCAGATCGAGATGCGGATCATGGCGCACCTCTCGGGCGACGAGGGGCTCATTCAGGCCTTCAATGAGGGGGAGGACCTCCACCGGTTCGTCGGCGCTCGGATCTTCGGCGTCGAGCCCGCCGAGGTCACGAACGAGATGCGCTCGAAGGTGAAGGCGATGTCGTACGGCCTCGCGTACGGACTGTCGGCGTTCGGCCTGTCGAAGCAGCTCAACATCTCCGCTGGCGAGGCGAAGCAGCTCATGGAGGACTACTTCGAGCGCTTCGGCGGCGTCCGCGATTACCTGCGGTCCGTCGTCGAGCAGGCGAAGCGCGACATGTACACCGAGACGATCTTCGGGCGCCGGCGGCCGTTCCCCGACCTTGCCAGCCCAAACCGGATCCTGCGCGAGAACGCCGAGCGCGCCGCGCTGAACGCGCCGATTCAGGGATCCGCGGCGGACATCATCAAGATCGCGATGATCGCCGTCGAGGATCACATGCGCGAGGCCGGGTTGAAGTCGCGCATGCTGTTGCAGATCCACGACGAATTGATGTTCGAGGTCGCCGAGGGCGAGCAGGATCAGCTGCAGGAGATCGTGCACGCCGACATGTCGGGCGCTGCGAAGCTGCTCGTGCCGCTCGAGGTCCAGTTCGGACACGGACCGAACTGGAACGCGGCCGCGCACTAGCCGGTCCGACACGCCGCCCGCCGACAGGCGACGCGCCGTGAACGGCTACTTGCCGAGCGCGTCGCGAGCGCGTTAGACTGAACTGTCACATTTGTGGCGACTAAACCATGTCCACGTGTGGGACGTCTCGCGGAACCGAAGCAATTCAGTTCCGGCCACTTTGGCACGCACCCACCTGAATATCCTGTCCATTCTGGAGACCAATTACATGACGAACGCAACGACCACGAGCAAGCAGGTCGCAGTAAACGACATCGGCTCAGCCGAAGACTTCCTTGCAGCGGTCGAACTGACCATTAAGTCCTTCAACGACGGGGACCTCATTGAGGGCACCGTTGTGAAGATTGACCGCGACGAGGTCCTCCTCGACGTCGGGTTCAAGACCGAGGGCGTCATCCCCTCGCGCGAGCTGTCCATCAAGCACGACGTCAACCCTGATGAGGTTGTTCAGGTCGGCGATTCCGTTGAGGCACTCGTGCTCCAGAAGGAGGACAAGGAAGGTCGCCTGATCCTGTCCAAGAAGCGTGCTCAGTACGAGCGTGCTTGGGGCGACGTGGAGAAGGTCAAGGAGACCGAGGGTGTCGTCACCGGCACCGTCATCGAGGTTGTCAAGGGCGGCCTCATCGTTGACATCGGGCTCCGCGGCTTCCTCCCCGCATCGCTCATCGAGCTCCGCCGCGTGCGCGACCTCACCCCGTACCTCGGCCAGGAGATCGAGGCGAAGATCCTCGAGCTCGACAAGAACCGCAACAACGTTGTGCTTTCGCGTCGCGCACTCCTCGAAGAGACTCAGTCCGCTACCCGCTCCTCGTTCCTCGCCGACCTCAAGCCCGGCCAGGTTCGCAAGGGTGTCATCTCCTCGATCGTCAACTTCGGTGCGTTCGTTGATCTCGGTGGCGTCGACGGCCTCGTGCACGTCTCGGAGCTCTCGTGGAAGCACATCGAGCACGCTTCGGACGTCGTCGAGGTTGGCCAGGAAGTCACCGTCGAGGTGCTTTCGGTCGAGCTCGATCGCGAGCGCGTCTCGCTGTCGCTGAAGGCGACGCAGGAAGATCCGTGGCAGGTATTCGCACGCACCCACGCAATCGGCCAGATTGCACCGGGCGCTGTTACCAAGCTCGTTCCGTTCGGCGCGTTCGTTCGCGTTGCAGACGGCATCGAGGGCCTCGTGCACATCTCCGAGCTCTCGGGTCAGCACGTTGAGCTTGCTGAGCAGGTCGTTTCGGCCGGCCAGGAAGTCTTCGTCAAGATCATCGACATCGATCTCGAGCGTCGCCGCATCTCGCTCAGCCTCAAGCAGGCGAACGAGGGCCTCGACCCCGAGGGCACCGAGTTCGATCCGGCTCTGTACGGTATGACCACCGAGTACGACGAGAACGGCGAGTACAAGTACCCCGAGGGCTTCGATCCTGAGACCCAGGAGTGGAAGGAAGGCTTCGAGAGCCAGCGCGAGAAGTGGGAGCAGGAGTACGCTGCTGCCCAGGAGCGCTGGGAGGCACACAAGAAGCAGGTCGCCGCTATGCTCGCAGAGCAGGCTGCTGCCCCCGCTATTGACGCGCCTTCGTCCTCGAACTTCTCGAGCGATTCGGCTTCGACCGGCGCGCTCGCTGACGATGAGGCACTCGCTGCACTCAAGGCTCAGCTCGAGGGCAACTAAGCCCTAGCTAGCTCGCGCTAGCTGCCAGCCAAAAGCCCGGCCCCGCACTGCGGTGGCCGGGCTTTTGCGTTGCTGCGGCGTGCACCCGGCAATCGAGTCGCCGGCTCAGCATCCTCCCACCGCCAATTTTTCCTTTCCGCCCCAAACTCCCGGGGAATTTGCGGCCCGAAGGAAAGTTTGGCGGTGGAAGGACGCACGTGGGCTGTGGGGCGTAGTGCAGCGGGCCGTCCTCAGTGTGCCGCGGCGCCGACCTTACCCGCGCGCCGCGGCGGGCACCGCACCGCGCCGCGCGCCGCGGCGGGCACCGCACCGCGCCGCGCGCCGTCGCGCCGTCGCGCCGTCGCGCGAAGCGTGTGCGAGGTCGCGCCAACCTAGCCCGCGGCGGGCGCCGCTGGCGCCGCGCCCTGGCGGCGTGCGCGGAACCTCCGGAACCAGCGGACGCCGAGCACGACGAGGAGCACGATGAGCGCGAGCGCGAGCAGGGGGAGCAGCACCGCGAGCACGGTGACGACGACCGCCGCGATGTCCTCGATCGTGCTCATGACTGACGCGCCGAGGCCGGCGGAGGCGAGGTTCACGACAGGCCTGGCGACGAGCTTCAGAATGTGCGGCACGAGCGCGATGAGCACCCCGATGACGAACGGCCAGAACGCGGAGGAGTTGACGAACGCCTCAGGGTCGGTGACCGCGACGGTGGAGCTCGCCGAGCCTGCGCTGAACACGAGCCCGCCAGACGCTGGGCGCACGACGGTCTGCAGGATGTCGTTGGCGGTGTCGAGCGCTGGCACCTTATCGACGATGGTCTCGATGAGGAGCAGCACCGCGAGCGCCCCGAGCGCCCACCAGCTCTCGAGCCAGGCCCACCCTTCGGGGAGTGTCAGCAGGTCCGTGAACTTTGACAGCAGCCCGAGTCCGAGGAGCGGAATATAGGCGTTGAGTCCCGCAGCCGAGGCGAGTGCGAGACCGGTGATTGCTTCGAGCATGGAGACCTCCTGCCCCCAGCCTACGGGCGCGCTAGTGTTGGCGTATGCAACTTATCGCGCTCACGGGTGGAATCGCGGCAGGAAAAAGCACCGTTGGCAGGCGGCTTGCGGAGCTTGGAGCCCTCAGGATCGACGCTGACCAGCTCGCTCGCGACGCCGTCGCTCCCGGTTCGCCGGGGCTCGCTCAGGTCGTCGCGCGATTCGGCGACGGACTCCTCGCCGCCGACGGATCGTTGAACCGCGCCGCGCTGGGGGAGCGCGTCTTCGCGAACCCGGACGAGCTGGCGGCGCTCAACGCGATCGTGCACCCCGAGGTGCGCCGGCTCGCGGACGAGGCGATCCAGGCCGCGATCCGCATCGCTCCCGACGCGGTGGTCGTCTACGAGATTCCGCTCCTCGTGGAGAGCGGCGCGAAGCCAGGAGAGGCCGGACTCGACTGGGACACGGTCGTCGTCGCGGACGCGCCCGTCGAGACGCGCGTCGCCCGGATGGTCGAGCTGCGCGGGATGACCGAAGCGGACGCGCGCAGCCGGATTGCGAACCAGGCGAGCGATGAGGATCGGCGTGCGATCGCGGACGTGCTCATCGACACCTCAGGCACCGAGCAGGAGACGCTGGAGCAGGTTGACGCGCTCTGGCGTCGGATCGCTCCAGCGTCCTCGGCGCCCTAGCCGTCCTCGGCGACCTAGCGAGCGAACTCAGCGAACCAGTTGAGCTGGAACTGCGCGACCGCGGCGATGACGAGGTACGAGATGAGCACCAGTACCCAGGCCCACGAGTTGATCGCGGCGAACGCCTTCTGGGTGCTCGGCTTCGCGGCGTAGTAGCCCTCCGCCTCCGGCCGGAACGCCGTGAAGAAGAACAGCGGGATCGTGACCGACCAGACGACCATGCACCAGGGGCAGAGCGTGCTGAGGCTGAAGACGCTCTGGTAGAAGAGCCAGAACACGAAGACGACCCCTGCCGCGAGGCCCGCGCGGTACAGCCACCAGAACCAGGCGGCGAAGCGCGCGCCGGCGAGCATCGCGACGCCGACGGCGATTGGGGCGACGAATGCCATCAGGCCGATGATCGTGTTACTGAACCCGAGAATCGAGCCCTGCCACGAATCCATATTGGGGCCGCAGGTGACGAGTACTGAGAGCTCACAGTTCGGGACGTAGTCCTCGACCTGCAAGGTCTTGATGTACTCGGTGGCGAGCTCCCACGACGCAAACAGCCCGATCGCGCCGAGAATGATGGTGACGATGGCAAAGCCGCGATTCTTCGGGGCCTGTACTTCGATAGCACTCATGTGTTGATAGTAACCCGCCGATCCTGTGACAACGCGCCGCGCGCGGTGTTCCAGCAATGTTCAGTATCTCCGTGACATAATGGTTACCGTTGGATAACGCCACGACGGCACCGTCCACGTACAGTCTTTGACCGCCTCAGGGTGGTCGCCGGCATCAGCCGAACGCTCGCGACTCGTGAGTGAACACAAGAATTTGCGGTCAATCGCCGCACTCAATATTGGTTTCCGCGGAGCTTCACGGCCGCGGTTAAAGGAGCACACCAGAAATGGTGAATACACAAGAGAACACAGAGGATGCGGCTGGCGCCGTCGTTGAGACAGCAGCATCCGAAGCACACGAAGCCACAACAGTTGAGGCCGCAGCCGCCGAGACACCCAACGGAGCGGTAGCCGCACCCGAGGCGACCAGCGCCGAGACCGCCGATCAGGCAGACGCCGGGCAGGCAGACGCAGGAGCTGCGCCCGCGAACGGTGAGACGGAGCCCGCCGCGGAAGCCACCGACGCCGACGCGACGCCCACGGACGTCGAACCGGGCACGGCGGAGCAGGCCCCGGCCGAGCAGCCCGCAGCCGAGCCGGCGGAGAAGACGTTCGCCGATGGGCTCCCGCTCGTCCTGCCGCTCGCCGAGATGTCGCCCGAGGATCGCTTCCGCGCAACGACGCGCCTGATCTTCCTCGCCCCAGACGTCCCGCCGGTGCAGCCGATGCCGCGGCGCAACGAGCTGCGCAAGCTCGACGACATCCTCGACTCGAGGTTCCCCGGGAATGACTCCCGCGACCGGAACCAGCGCGACCGCGGTGAGCGGGATCGCGATCAGGATCGGCAGGAGCGCGACTCCGACCGTGGCGGGCGCGACTCGGGCAACACCCGCGGCAACTCGCGCCGCCGCCAGGGTGGCGCCGAGCACGACGAAGACGAGGGACGCCGCCAGCAGCGTCAGGCGCCGGTCATCACCGAGCCCCAGAAGCTTCGCGGGTCGACCCGCCTTGAGGCGAAGAAGCAGCGGCGCCGGGACGGCCGCGACGCCGGCCGCAAGCGCATGGTGATTACCGAGTCGGAGTTCCTCGCGCGCCGCGAGTCGGTTGACCGCGAGATGATCGTGCGGACGACTCCCGACCGGATCCAGATCGGCGTGCTCGAGGACAAGGTGCTCGTCGAGCACTACGTCGCGCGCTCGAGCGAGTCCTCGCTGATCGGCAACGTCTACCTGGGCCGCGTGCAGAACGTGCTGCCGAGCATGGAGGCTGCCTTCGTCGACATCGGCCGCGGCCGCAACGCGGTGCTCTACTCGGGTGAGGTCGACTGGTCTGAGTTCGAGGGTGGCAACACCGCTCGAAAGATCGAGAACGCGCTCAAGCCCGGCGATCAGGTGCTCGTGCAGGTCACGAAGGATCCTGTCGGCCACAAGGGTGCCCGCCTGACGAGCCAGATCTCGCTGCCCGGCCGCTTCCTCGTGTACGTGCCCGGCGGCGCGATGAACGGCATCTCACGCAAGCTCCCTGACACCGAGCGTGCCCGGCTGAAGAAGATCCTCAAGGAGGTGCTCCCGAGCGGCGCAGGCGTGATCGTGCGCACCGCCGCCGAGGGCGCGACCGAGGATCAGCTCACGCACGACGTGCAGCGCCTCACTCGCCAGTGGGAGTCGATCCAGGCCCGCGTGAAGAAGGGTGGCGGGCCGGCGATGCTGCATTCCGAGCCCGACATGCTCATCAAGATCGTGCGCGACGTCTTCAACGAGGACTTCTTGAAGATGCGTATCGAGGGGGCGGAGACCCACGAGGTCATCGAGAACTATCTCTCGGCGGTTGCCCCGGACCTCATGCAGCGCGTCGAGCGCTACGAGGGCGAGCGCGACATCTTCGACGAGTTCCGTGTGACGGAGCAGATCGCGAAGGCGCTCGACCGCAAGGTCTGGCTGCCCTCGGGCGGCTCGCTCGTCATCGACCGGACCGAGGCGATGACCGTTGTCGACGTCAACACCGGCAAGTTCGTGGGCGCCGGCGGCAACCTCGAAGAGACCGTCACCAAGAACAACCTCGAGTCCGCTGAAGAGATCGTGCGGCAGCTGCGGCTCCGCGACATCGGCGGCATCATCGTGATCGACTTCATCGACATGGTGCTCGAGTCGAACCGCGACCTCGTGCTGCGTCGCCTCATCGAGTGCCTCGGACGCGACCGCACGAAGCACCAGGTCGCCGAGGTGACCTCGCTTGGCCTCGTGCAGATGACCCGCAAGAAGCTCGGCCTCGGGCTGCTTGAGTCGTTCAGCGAGCCGTGCGAGGTGTGCGCTGGCCGCGGCGTGATCGTGCATCACGAGCCCGTGCACCGCCACCGCAACGAGTCCTCCGGGCGCCAGAAGCGCGGCGGCAACAACTCGGGCTCGAACGGGAACGGATCCGCGAACGGGAAGGCGCAGGCCGAGCCGAAGGCGCAGACGCACGCTATCAGCGACGGCGCGAAGAACATGCTCGCGCAGGTGGCTGCCTCGACGATCCCCACCGCGAAGACCTCCGACGACGCTGCGCCAACCGCGGTGCTGGAGAGCGTGCTCGACGCGCTCCCCGACGCCCCTCCCGCTGGCGCGTCGAAGTCCCGCAACCGCCGGGTGAGCTCCCGCGCCGGCGCTCCAGCGAGCGCCCCCAAGGCGCAGGAGCCGGCAGCTGCCGGCGGCGCGACCCGCGACGAGAGCGATCGCGGCGCTGCCGCTCCCGCAGCCTCCGACCGGGAGCGGTCGGAGGAGCGCGGCGAGGGACGTGGCGTCGATCCGATGGCGCAGCTGGCTGCGGCGTTGGACGGCGACCAGCAGGCGCCTGCACGCTCGCGGGGATCGCGTTCGCGGTCGACGCGCGCTCAGTCGCAGGCCGGTGGGCAGTCCGCGGCGAACGCCGCGAACGAGGCAACCGGCCACTCCGCGGACGGCGGCGCGCTCGATCCGGAGCGCATGCTCCTCGACGCGCTCGACGCTCGCACTCAGGGTCGCGGCGAGGCTCAGGCTGACACGCCGACCCACATTTGACCGAACGCGGTAATTCGCGTTATTATTGACCGTTGTGCGTACTCGCTTTTGAGGCGGGAAGTGCACGTATGACTTCGATCGTGACGGGTTCGCGATTCGACACGATTTAAGACGATCCTCGAGAGATGGGTGACCAAGTGGTTTACGCAGTAGTGCGCACAAGCGGACGGCAGGAGAAGGTCGAGGTTGGCTCGATCATCACTGTAAACCGTGTAGCGGGAGACGCTAAGGGAAATATTGAACTCCCGGCAGTGCTCCTCGTTGACGGCGACAAGGTGACGAGCGACGCTTCGGCTCTCGCAAAGGTCAAGGTTACCGCTGAGGTCCTCGACGACCTTCGCGGGCCGAAGATTGTCATCCAGCGTTACAAGAACAAGACCGGTTACAAGAGCCGCCAGGGGCACCGTCAGGATCTGACCCGCCTCAAGGTCACCGGCATCAAGTAACACTTTTTAGACTCTAAGGAGACAGACCAATGGCATCCAAGAAGGGCGTCGGCTCCAGCAAGAACGGCCGCGACTCGAACGCACAGCGCCTCGGCGTGAAGCGCTTCGGCGGTCAGCAGGTGAACGCCGGCGAGATCATCGTGCGTCAGCGCGGAACCCACTTCCACCCCGGCGTCAACGTTGGCCGTGGCGGAGATGACACGCTGTTCGCTCTCGCAGCGGGCGCAGTTGAGTTCGGTGCGAAGGGTGGCCGCAAGGTCGTCAACATCGTCGCCGCTGCGTAAGTAGTTCGGTACCGACACTAGGCGAGCTTCGGCTCGCCTTTTGTCGTATCTGGCCGGATCGTGCGGGCTTGCGCCCGCGCACGACGTGATCCGGCGTCGCCCTGGCGGTTCCCGTCGGGCAGAATGTAGTTACTCGATCGCGTCTTCGGGTCGGAAGGGAAAACTCTCATGGTGACGTTCGTTGACCAGGTCCAACTACACCTGCAGGCGGGCCGCGGTGGGAACGGCTGTGTCTCTGTTCGGCGCGAGAAGTTCAAGCCACTCGCTGGCCCAGACGGCGGCGCAGGCGGCAACGGCGGCACGATCGTGCTGCTCGCCGACCCGCAGGTCACGACACTGCTCGAATACCACCGCCGGCCGCACCGCTCGGCCGAGAACGGCGCCTACGGGGCGGGCGACTACCGCGCCGGCGCACACGGCGCCGAGCTCGTGCTGCCGGTTCCCGTCGGCACCGTGGTCAAGGATTCCGACGGCGAGGTGCTCGCTGACCTGACGGAGGCGGGCACGCGCTTCGTCGTCGCCGAGGGCGGCCTCGGTGGGCTGGGTAACCACGCGCTCGCGAGCCAGAAGCGCAAGGCGCCTGGATTTGCCCTGCTCGGCACCGAGGGGTGGGCTGGCGACGTCACGCTCGAGCTGAAGACGATCGCTGATGTCGCGCTCGTCGGGCTCCCGTCGGCGGGGAAGTCGAGCCTCATCGCGGCGATGAGCGCCGCGCGGCCGAAGATCGCGGACTACCCCTTCACCACGCTGCACCCGAACCTTGGCGTCGTCGAGGCGGGGGAGACCCGCTTTACCGTCGCCGACGTGCCCGGGCTCATCGAGGGCGCGAGCGAGGGTAAGGGGCTCGGCCTCGACTTCCTCCGCCACGTTGAGCGCTGCAGCGCCCTGCTGCACGTGCTCGACTGCGCGACGCTCGAACCCGGCCGCGACCCGATCTCCGATCTTGAGATCATCAAGACCGAGCTCGCCGCCTACGAGGTCCCGGAGGGCCAGGTGCCCCTGCTCGACCGGCCGCAGCTCGTCGCCCTGAACAAGATCGACGTGCCCGAGGCCCGCGAGCTCGCTCAGTTCGTGCGCCCCGACCTCGAGGCGATGGGCTACCGCGTCTTCGAGATCTCGACGGCATCGCGCGAGGGGCTCCGCGAGCTGGGGTTCGCCCTCGCCGAGATCGTCGATGAGGCGCGCGCGAAGGCTGAGGCCGAGACCGAGCGACTCGAGCGCATCGTGCTCACGCCGAAGGCCGTCGACCGCCAGGCCGGCTTCCGTGTCGTGACCGAGGGCGGCTCGTACGGGACGCTCTTCCGCGTGCTCGGGCAGAAGCCCGAGCGGTGGGTGCAGCAGACCGACTTCCAGAACGACGAGGCCGTCGGCTACCTCGCTGACCGCCTGCAGAAGCTCGGCATTGAGGACGCGCTGGTGAAGGCCGGCGCCGTCGCGGGCTCGACCGTTGTCATCGGTCCCGGCCAGGGCGTCGTGTTCGACTGGGAGCCGTCGCTCACGAGCGCCGCCGAGGTGCAGGTTGGCGTTCGCGGGAGCGACGACAGGCTGGACGGACCGCAGCGCCGTACCAACAAGGAGCGTCGATCGGACTACCACGACCTCATGGACGCAAAGGCCGCAGCGCGCGAGCAGCTTGAGGAGGAGCGGAAGTCGGGCATGTGGGAGTCTGAGGCGTGATCGACGCGGGCTCGCGCGGCGCGACGCTGCTCGCGGCACGCCGCGTCGTCGTGAAGGTCGGCTCGTCCTCGGTGAGCGGTGACAACGCCGGGCAGATTCCGACGCTCGTGGATTCGCTTGCGCGGCTGCGAGCCGCCGGGGCCGAGGTGATCCTCGTCTCCAGCGGCGCGATCGCGACCGGGGTGCCGTTCCTGAATATCGACGCGCGGCCCGACGATCTCGCCACCCAGCAGGCGGCTGCGGCCGTCGGGCAGAACATCCTGGTGAATCGATACCAGCGCGCGCTCAGCAGCCACGATCTCGTCGCTGGGCAGGTGCTGCTCACCGCGCACGACATGGAGAACCCGACGCACCGCGGGAACGCCAGGCGCGCCCTCGAGCGGCTGCTCGCGCTCGGGACGGTGCCGATCATCAACGAGAACGACACCGTCGCGACGCACGAGATCCGGTTTGGCGACAACGACCGCCTCGCGGCGCTCGTCGCGCGGCTCGTTGAGGCCGACCAGCTCGTGCTGCTGTCGGACATCGACGCGCTCTACACGGCGCCGCCGGAGGTGGTGGGCGCGGAGCGCATCGCGCACGTCGCCTACGGCGATCCGCTCGACGGCGTGAAGATCGGGGAGAGCCAGTCGGGCTGGGGTACCGGCGGCGCGGCGACGAAGGTGCAGGCCGCGAGGCTCGCCGCAGACGCCGGTACGACGGTGCTGCTCACGGAGGCGCGGCTGCTCGCCGCGGTGCTCGACGGTGAGGATCACGGCACCCTCTTTGGGGCGGCAGCGCGGTAGCTCCGGCGGGCTAGAATGGCGTCATGTCTAGCACTGATGCGTTCGTCGACCTGTTGACCCTGGCGAAGGGTGCCTCGCGCGCCCTTGCCACCGCCACAACGGCACAGAAGAACGCGGCGCTCGAGGCGATCGCGGTCGCACTCGAGGGCGCAATCCCAGAGATCATCGCCGCGAACGAGCTCGACCTCGCGCGCGGCGTCGAAAACGCGATCGGCGACGGGCTGCTCGACAGGCTGAAGCTTGACGAGGCGCGCATCCGCGGCCTCGCGGCCGCGGTGCGCGAGATTGTCTCCCTTCCCGACCCGGTCGGCGAGGTGGTGCGCGGCAGCACGCTCGCGAACGGCATCGCGATCGCGCAGCAGCGGGTCCCGTTTGGCGTCATCGGCGCGATCTACGAGGCGCGCCCGAACGTCACCGTCGACATCGTTGCGCTCGCACTGAAGAGCGGCAACGGCGCGGTGCTGCGCGGCGGCTCGGCCGCGGAGGACTCGAACCGGGTGCTCGTACGCCTCATCCAGGAGGCCGTCAGCGGCAGCGGTATCGACGGCAATGCGTTCCAGACAATCGACCCGTTCGGCCGCGAGGGCGCAGGACGGCTCATGCGCGCCCGCGGCTTCGTCGACGTGCTGATCCCGCGGGGGAGCGCCGGCCTGATCGCGACGGTCGTGAACGAGTCCACCGTGCCCGTGATCGAGACCGGGGCTGGCATCGTCCACGTGTACGTCGACGCGAGCGCCGATCCCGACATGGCGCACGCAATCGTCGTGAACGCGAAGACGCACCGGCCGAGCGTGTGCAACTCGGCCGAGACGCTGCTCGTGCACGCGGCGCACGCGGACACGCTGCTGCCGCGCCTCGTCGACGCGCTCGCTGAACGCGGCGTCGTGCTCTATGGCGACGAGCGCGCCCAGACCGCGGGCGTGCGCGAGCCCGCCACTCCCGAGACGTGGGCCACGGAGCACCTCGACCTCGTGATGGGGGTGCGTGTCGTGGACTCCATGGACGAGGCGATCGCGCACATCGACGAGTACTCGACGAAGCACACCGAGTCGATCGTGACGAACGACTTCGGGAACGCCGAGCGCTTCCTCGCCGAGGTCGACTCGGCCGTCGTGATGGTGAACGCCTCAACCCGGTTCACCGACGGCGGCGAGTTCGGGTTCGGCGCCGAGGTCGGAATTTCGACCCAGAAGATGCACGCGCGCGGCCCGATGGGCCTGCCCGAACTCACGAGTACGAAGTGGGTTGTGCGTGGCACTGGGCAGATTCGCTAGCCAAACCCTGTAGGGTTGTAGTAAGTATTTCTGCCATACGAAAGGTCAGGGCTCTTCATGTCATTTGCAGCCACGATTGCAGCAGCCGAGGGCGCAAGCCACGTCGTCACGGAGCTTCCGATGCCTGCGCCCGTGTACGGCGTCATTGTCTTCTCCATCTTCGTTGTCGCCGCACTGGTGACGTTCTCCTTCCGTGACGTTGCAAACCGCCACGCAGAGAAGGCAGCGGCGTACGCCCGCGAACACGGTGAGGCGCAGCAGCACTAATCGTGGCTACTCGGCGACGCGTGGGGGTGATGGGCGGCACCTTCGACCCGATTCATCACGGCCACCTCGTCGCCGCCAGCGAGGTTGCGAAGAGCTTCGACCTTGACGAGGTCGTCTTCGTGCCCACCGGTCAGCCCTGGCAGAAGAGCAACGTCTCGGAGAGCGAACACCGCTACCTGATGACTGTCATCGCCACGGCGTCGAACCCGCAGTTCACCGTGAGTCGCGTGGACGTGGACCGCGACGGGCCGACCTACACGGTCGACACGCTCCGCGATCTGAAGCGGCTCATGCCTGACGCGGAGCTCTTCTTCATCTCTGGAGCAGACGCGGTTCAGCAGATCGTCAGCTGGAAAGACGTTGAAAAGCTGTGGGAGCTCGCGCACTTTATTGCGGTGTCGCGGCCCGGCCACGAGCTGTCTCTCTCAGGCCTTTCACACGATAACGTAAGCTTGCTGGAGATCCCGGCGCTATCAATCTCCTCTACAGACTGTAGGGAGCGGGTGTCGAGAGGTTACCCTGTGTGGTACCTAGTGCCCGATGGGGTAGTGCAGTACATCGCCAAGCACGGCTTGTATTCCGAGGAAGCGACAGACGAATGAGTGAGCAAGACCACGAACGGCCCTTGACGCGGCGCGAGATGCGCCTGCGCGAGCAGGCCGAACGCGAGGGCGCCGAGTCGATCGAAGAGGTCCCCGCCGGCGAGGCAGCCGCGGCGGACGGGGAGACCGCAACTGAGTCGGTGAGCATCGACCTCGCGAGCATCGAGATCGATCCGCTGAATCCCGACGGAACACCCCGCACGAGGCGTGAGCTCCGCGAGTTGCGCGAAGCGGCCGTGGCCGAACTCGTCGCCGAGCAGGAAGCCGCCGACGCGGCACAGGCTGCCGCGGATGCCGAGTCAATGCCCGCCGCCGAGCCGGAGCCCGAGGCTCCCGCAGAGGAGCCCGAGGTTGCCGCCGAGGAGCCCGAGGCTCACGCCGAGGACGACTTCGACTCGTTCGGCGCCCCGACGGAGGCGCTGAGCTTCGAAGACCTGCCCGTGAACGGTGGTGCGACTGATCACACCGCCGCAGACGTCGACGCGCCTACCGAGGCGTTCTCGCTTGAGGACATCCTCGACGCCGCCGAGCCCACGTCGCCGACGGGCGACGCCGACGCCGTCGCGAACCTGTTCGCGACGGACTCGAACGACATCGTCGAGATCGTCGACGCAGAGACTGAGGCATCGGCAGACGGCGCAGACGAGACCGACGAGGTCGTCGTTGAGGCCGAGACTGTCGCTCACGACGTCATCGCCGACGAGGTCGTGGTCGATGAGGTCGTCGTCGATGTTGACCCGATTGACGTCGTCGATCCTGATCTCGCCGCCGAGGACCTCGGTGCGAGCGCCGTTGACGCGAGCGACGCCGCTGCTGAGCCCGCGGTCGATGCCGACGAGCCTGAAGCGGCGCGCAATACCGGCACGGACACCGCAGGCTACTCGTTCCCAGACATCCAGCCGCCCGAGGAATGGCGCTCCGTGTTCGACGACCCCGCTCGGGCCGCGAACATCACCGCCCCCGGCGAGTCCGGCGACTTTGACGATCTCATCTCGCGCGCGGTCGCGCAGGAGGGGAGCACCGGGGGGACCGGCGCATCGGCGCTGATCCTGCCCTCGCATCCGGGCGAGACCGGCGGCCTCACCGGGCCGCTCGGCGCGACCGGCGAGCTCTTCGTGACCGGCTCGATCGAACTGCCGAAGTCGATGGGGGAGACCGGGGGACACTCCGGGATCCACGATTCGATCGACTTCGACCCGTTCCTGACGGGCGAGACCCCCGACGCGATCACCTCGACGTCGGAGTCCGGCCCCATGCCAGTCTCAGCGCGCAGCGCGGTGAGCGCACGCCGCCGCCCCGAGGTGCCCGTCGTTGCGGAGCCCACCAAGGACCGCAGCAAGATGCCGCTCATTCTCGCGCTCTCCGGAGGCGGGCTGATCGTCGTCGTTATTGGTGTCGTGGTGTTCGCCGCGACCCAGGGATTCTTTAACTAACACCTTGAGGGGTACACACGTGGCAGACGCTCGAAACATGCTCGCCGACCTGCAGATCGCCGTTCGCGCGGCCGACGCGAAGGGGGCAACGGCTCCCGTCGCGCTCGAAGTGGGGGAGCTGTTCGGATTCGCAGACGCGTTTCTGATCGTGTCTGGCAGCGTCGAGCGCAACGTCCAGGCGATCTCGGACGAGATCGAGCGCGACCTCAACGAGGCAGGCGTTCGGACGATCCGGCGCGAGGGCCGCGAAGGCGGGCGCTGGGTGCTGCTCGACTTCGGCGACATCATGGTGCACGTCTTCCACCAGGAGGAGCGCGACTTCTACCAGCTCGAGCGTCTCTGGCATGACTGCCCGGTGATCGACGTCTCCGAGATGCTCGAGGTCGCCCCGCAGTAAGTTTCGAGCCAGCCCCGGGCGCGTCGATTTGCTTCGCGCGATCCGGGCTGGTGTAGAATAGAAGAGTTGTCGGGCGAGCATTCGCCCGACTTCCATGAGGGTCTGTGGCGCAGTTGGTAGCGCACCTGCATGGCATGCAGGGGGTCAGGGGTTCGAATCCCCTCAGATCCACTCCTAAAAGGTCCGGCTCGCGCCGGGCCTTTTCCCGTTTCGGGGATTCTCGCGGGTCCTGTGAACGCTGCACGTCGAGAAGTGCGAAGCGTTGAAGCTGTCCGAGAGCGGCTTCTCTTGTTTCTGCCCTCGGGCCGCGGCCCGCAGCCCGCAACACCGGCCACCCCGGTGCCGATTTCCCAGTCGCCCACGTTAGTGTCGGTGGAGGGAAGCATCGCATGCGGGGGCAGAACGCGAGGAGCTGAACCAGCATGACAGGGCAGTCGCACGGGATCAGGGTGCTCGTCGTCGAGGACGATCTCAGGCTCGCTGACGCGCTGGCCTCAGGGCTCACCAGCCGCGGGTTCGGGGTGAGCCGGGTCACCACGGGCGCCGCCGCGCGGGATGCGCTGGCCACTGTGCTGCCTGACGTCGTGCTGCTCGACCTCGGGCTGCCGGACGCGGACGGTGTCGAGCTCTGTCGGGAGATCCGGGAATCGGTGGCGGCGGCGGAGGTCGGCATCATCATGATCACCGCGCGGAGCCAGGAGCGGGAACGCGTGCTCGGCCTGCGGAGCGGCGCCGACGACTACGTGGTGAAGCCCGTCGGGCTCGACGAGCTCAGCGCGCGCATTGAGGCGGTGCTCCGGCGGCGGCAGCACGCGCCAGCGCCGGTGCTGACTGTCGGAGCGGTGACGCTGGATCTTGCGACCCGCACGGTGATGAGCGGCGGCGCCGTCGTCGAGCTGCGGCCCCGCGAGTTCGACCTGCTCGCGGCGCTCATGCGCGAGCCCGGGACGGTGCGCAGCCGGGACCACCTGCTGCTGCAGGTCTGGCACACGGTCTGGCCTGGTGCGCACCGGACGCTCGAGGTGCACGTGAGCTCGCTGCGGGCGAAGCTTCGGGATCCGGACCTGATTGAGACCGTGCGCGGGGCCGGGTATCGAGTCGCGCCGCGGCCGGGAGCGGGGACGGGCTAGCGTGCGCCGGCGCGTCATTGCGATCATCGTGGGGCTCGTCGTGCTCGCGGTGTCGGGGCTTGCGGTGCCACTCGCGGCTGCGATCGCGGAGCGTGCGACCGCCACGATGGTTGCCGACCGGACCGGCGACGCCGTCAGATTCGCTGGGATCGCCGAGCCGAGCATTGTCGCAGGTGAACCTGGCACGATCGGTGCCGAACTCGCCCGCTACAAGGAGCTGTTCGGGATCGAGGGGCTCGTCATTGACCGGGACGGCGAAACCGTCGCCGCGAGCCGGGCGGAGCTCACCGCCGCAGACCTGGGCGGTCCCGGGGCGGCCGACGGGGGAGCGCTGCCCCCGTTCGTCGCCTACGCGCTCGCGGGCACGCGGACGGTGAGCATCGATGCGGTGTGGCCGTGGACGTCGGAACCCCAGTACGTCGCCGAGCCCGTCGTGAGCGGCGGCGAGGTCGTTGGTGCGGTCGTCACCGCGTCGCCGACCGGGGCGCTTCGGGCGGCGATTGCGGTGCAGTGGCTCGTGGTGCTGCTCGTGATCGTTGCCCTGCTCGGGGTCGGTGTCGCCGTCGCGGCACCCCTCGCGCGGTGGGTGCTCCGCCCCATCGAAACGCTCGAGGAGGCGACGGCGGAGCTCGGGGCGGGTGACCTCCATGCCCGCGTGCCGACCGGCGCGGGGCCGCCGGAACTCGTCCACCTCGGGCGCTCGTTCAACCGGATGGCCGCCCGGATTCACCGGCTGGTGAGCAGACAGCGCACGTTCGTGGCGTTCGCCGGGCATCAGGTGCGCAACCCGCTGGCCGCGTTGCGGATGCGAATCGAGGGCATGGGCGTCGCGCTTGACCCGTCGGCGGCCGAGGAGCTTTCGCTCGCGCTCGAGGAGGTCGACCGCCTCACGAGAACCTGCGACGGGCTGATCACGCTCGCGCGCGCGGACTCTCGCCAGCCGCCGCTGGTCGAGTGCAACGTGCGGGAGGTCGTCGCGCGCCGGGTGGCGGGGTGGCTGCCCATCGCAGCGCGCGCCGGCGCCTCCCTCGAGATCGGTGCGGTGCCCCAGCACCTCACCGTGCGCGCCTTTGATGGCACCGTCGATCAGGCCCTCGACGCCCTGATCGACAACGCCCTGAAGTTCGGCGCGACGCGTGTGACGGTTGGCGCCAGCGAGCGCTCCCGTGACGCCGCCAGCGAGCGCTCCCGTGACGCCGCCAGCGAGCGCTCCCGTGGCGCCGCTAGCGAGGTCGCCGGGGCGGGGGACCGCGAGGGAGCGCGTCCCGCAGGGATCGAGGTCGAGTTGCGCGTGCGCGACAACGGGCCCGGGCTCAGCGCAGAGGATCTGGCGCGGGCGGTCGAGCCGTTCTGGCGCTCACCGGAACGCAGCGAGGAGCCGGCGCGTCCCGCCGCCAGCGGCTCGGGGCTCGGCCTCTCCGTGGTCGTCACCCTCCTCGGGATGCAGGGCGGCAGGCTCGCGCTCAGCCCGGTCGCTCCGCGCGGCACGGAGGCCGTGCTCAGGCTGCCGGCCGGTCAGGAGAACGGCTTGGCGTCGCGATAGTAGCGCGCGGCGCCCGGATGCAGCGGCACGGGCGAGGTCGCCACGGCGGTGCGCGGCGATAGCTGGTACGTCGCTGGATGCAGCCGCGCGAGCTCCTCCCGCGAGTCGAGCACAGCGCGCGCGAGCGCAGCCGCCACGTCGTTGGGCATCTCAGAGCCGACGACGAGCAGACTCGGCACGCTCACGGTGCGCACCGGGTCGACCCCCGCGTAGGTGTCGGCGAGGATCGGCGCCTCGGCGTAGAACGGGCCGTACCTGGCGGTGAGCTCGGGCAGCGCTGCGGACACGTCGAGGAGCCGGATCGGCATCCGTCCCGCGAGACCGGTGATGGCATCGGTTGGCAGCCCGCCCGACCAGAAGAACGCGTCGATCTCGCCGCGCTCGAGCGCCGCCACCGAATCGCCCAAGGCCGAGCCGTGCGGTCTCTCCGAGGCCGTGGGCGCCCGCGTCGGCGCCCACGGCAATCCCCGCGATCTCGAGCAGGCGCTCAGCGATCACCTCGGTGCCCGAGCTCTCCGCGCCGAGCGAGACCCGCGCTCCGGCGAGGTCCCCGATGCTCGCGTAGGGGGAGCCGGCACGCACGACGAGGTGGACGTGGTTGTCGTACAGCCGCGCCACGGCCTGCAGGTCCTGCACTCCCTCCGAGCCCGCGGTCGGCGCCGCCGGGGAGGTATCCTGCACGCTGAGCGCCGCGACGTCCGCGAGCGCGAAGCCCGCGTCCAGCTCTCCGGCGCGCACCCTGGCAACGTTCTCGACGGAGGCTGCCGTCGCGACCGCGCGCACGCGCACCGGGCCGTCAACCGTGAGTTCGGCGAGGCTCCGGCCGACCGCGTCGTAGACCCCGCCGGGCAGGCCCGTCCCGACGCTCACGAGCACCGGAGGTGGCCCCGCCCCGCCCCGCCACCAGAGGGCGCCTGCGGCGAGCGCCGCGATACCCGCGGCCGCGATCCAGATCTTTCCTCGGCGTCCCATCTCCCGTCGCACGATACGCGCGGTCGGCGCCTGGAGCGTCGCGGTCCGCCGAACCGTTACCCAATCGCCACTTCCTCAACGCAGGCTCAAAACTGCGCCGCGAGCCACCAGCGGGGGTGCACGCGAAGCCTAACCTGGCTCCAGATGCAACGAGGCATCTGTGATCTGAGGAGGACACCATGCAACGACGCACTCTCGTCCCGCTTGCGCTCGTCGGGGCCGCGGCGCTCGCGCTCGCCGGCTGTTCCCAGCCTGGCGCCGATGGCGGTGATGCGGCCGACGGCGAGCTGGACCGCCTCCCTGCAGTCACCATCGTGACCGGCGGGACCGCGGGGCTGTTCTATCCGATCGGCGGGGCCCTGCGCCAGATCGTGAGCGACGAGGTGGAGGGAACGACGGCGTCCGTCGAGTCGACCGGGGCATCGGTCGAGAACATCCAGCTCATCGGGTCGGGCCAGGCGGAGCTCGCGATCGCGCAGGGCGACGCGGCGAACCAGGCTTTCAACGGGCTCGCCGACTTTGAGGGGCGCGAAGTGCGAACGAGCACGCTCGCTGTCCTCTACCCGAACGTGTACCACACGGTGTCGCTCGCGGCCACGCAGTCCAAGCTCGGTCTCGAATGCTTCAAGGACGTCGCGGGCACGCGCTTCTCGGTCGGCGACATCGGGAGCGGGAACGAGGCAACGGCGAACCAGGTGTTCGAGTCACTCGGCATGGACCCGGAGACCGACATCGATCGCAGGCAGCTCGGCTACGCCGAGACCTCCACGGGGCTGACGAGCGGCGGCGTCGACGCTGGCACCTGGGTCGTGGGTCAGGGGCATGCAGGCATCACGGAGCTCGCGACCACCGACGACGTCGTCCTCATCCCGATGTGTGACGACGAGCGGAAGAAGATCCTCGACGGGTACGGCGGATACGTCGACCATGTGATCCCAGCAGGAACGTATCCGGGCGTCGACGTCGATACGCCGACCATCGCAACCTGGAACGCGCTCGTGGTACCCGAGAACTTCAACGAGGAACAGGCCTACGACATTACGAAGGCCGTCTTCGAAAACGTTGACGTGATCGAGGGGGTCTATGCGCCGGCGGTCGAGTTCATCGTTCCCGAGAACATCGAGAACGCCCCGGTGCCGGTGCACCCCGGCGCGTTGAAGTACTACGACGAAGTCGGGATCGACGTCCCCGCCGAGCTGCGCGGCTGAGCCGTGCTCCAGTCCCGCCCCGGCGGAGCGCCTCAGCCAGGCGGAGGATCCCGGGAGCCTCGCCCAGGCGTGGACTATCGCGGGCGCCGCAGCCTCCGTGCGAGGTTGCGCGGCGCTCCGGGGGCGGCGATCCTCATCGCCATCGCGATCCTCATCGGCCTCGCGCTCACGCCGCTCCTCGCCCCGACGCAGGCGATCGTCGACGTGACCGCGCGGGGCGATGCCGGTGGCACCGAGCGCATCGCGCGCCTCCCGGCGACCGCGCCCATCACGGTGAGCTACGTGCACTCGATCGACGGGCTCCCCATCGAGGAGGAACTCGTTGTCCGCGACGACGAGTTCGTCGTCGAGCGGACACGGCTCCGGCAGTTCGGCGCGGGGATGGGGCAGCAAGCCGGCGAAGGATCGGGCCACGCCGAGGGCCCGTGGTGGGTACTGGAAGGTCTCGACCGCCCGATCGGTGGGGCGCTCACGATCCGGGCCGGGGAACCGCGCATCGACCACCGCCTGTGGGCCGGCGACCGTGAGCTGCTGCTCTCGCGCTGCTGGCCGCGGCAGGCGATCACGCTCGAGATCCGGCAGATCTCGCTGCTGCAAGCCGCGTGGGGTGAACTCCGCGCGCCACACGACCCGCGCACGGAGGAGTGCGCTGCGGAGGAGGAATCATGACTGACCGCACGACCGTCGCGGAGACACCCGCGCAGGATCGCGCAGATCCGCAGGCGTTCGACGAGGACGATGGCGTCCCCGGCGACGGACCGCTTTGGCAACGACTCGCCGGGCTGCGCCTCGGCGAGGGCCCGCACCGGCGCGTGCTCGGCTGGGTGATTCTCACCCTCGCCGTCGCGCTCGGCGCGTTCCAGATCTACATCACCGTCTCGTACGCGATGGACGCCCGCCAGCAGCGGCTCGCACACCTCGTGCTCGTGCTCGCGCTCGGGTTCATCATTGTGCCCGCGTCGAAGAAGCCGTGGGGGAGGAGCGCGGCGATGGTCGTCGTCGACTGCGCGTTCATCCTCGCGAGCATCGCCGTCTGCCTGTACCCGATCCTGTTTCAGGCGCAGCTTGCCCGCCGGGCCGGAGCCTACGAGACGCTCGACTGGGTGATGGGGCTCGTGCTGTGCGCGGTGCTGCTGGAGGTCACGCGGCGCACCGTCGGCTGGTTCATGTCGGTGCTCGTGCTGCTGTTCATGTTCTACGCGTGGGCGGGCCCCTGGTTCCCTGGGGTGTTCAGGCACCGGGGCGCAACGATCGAGCGGCTCTCCACCCACGTCTATCTCGGCACCGACGGGATCCTCGGGTTCACCCTCGGCGTCGTCGTCACGTTCGTGTTCATCTTCATCCTGTTCGGGGCCATGCTCCAGAAGTCGGGCGGCGGGAACTTCTTCATCGGCCTCGCGTTCGCCCTCACCGGGAAGTCGCGTGGCGGCCCTGCCAAGGGCGCCGTGCTCGGCAGCGCGCTCATGGGGTCGGTGTCTGGCAGCGCGATCGGTAACGTCGCGACGACTGGGCCGTTCACGATCCCCATGATGAAGAAGGTCGGCTACAACTCGCACGACGCGGCCGGGATCGAGGCGGCCGCCTCGACTGGCGGGCAGGTGCTCCCGCCGATCATGGGAGCCGGCGCGTTCCTCATTGCCGAGCGCACCGGGATTCCGTACGCCGACATCGTGAAGGTGTCGATCATTCCGGCGCTCATGTACTTCGCATCGGTCTACATCTTCGTGAGCCTGCTGGCCCGCAAACACAACATTGGCGGGATGAAGGCGGACCAGCTCCCCAAGGTGCGCGACGTCATGCGATCCGGCTGGCACTTCCTCGCGCCGCTCGTGCTGCTCGTGACACTGCTGCTCAACTACGTGCCGCCGGCCCGCGCCGGGATGTACGCGCTCCTCGCCCTGTTTGTCGTCTCGATGCTGCGCGTCGGCAGTCGGATGTCGCTCACGGACCTCGGTGAGGTGTTCGTGATCGCCGCGAAGAACACGATCCCGGTGAGCGCCGCGTGCGCGATCGCCGGCGTCATCGTTGGCGTCGTCGGCATGACCGGGCTGGGGCTCGTCATCTCCGAGCTGCTCATCACGGCGTTCGCCGGGAACCTGCTGCTCACCCTCATCATGGTCGCGCTCGCATCGCTGGTGCTCGGCGTTGGGCTCCCGGTGACGGCCTCCTACGTCGTCATCATCATCCTCGCCGGCCCTGCGCTCGAGGGGCTCGGGCTCGCGCTCATCGTCACGCACCTCATCGTGTACTGGCTCAGCCAGGACTCGAACGTCACACCGCCGGTCG
Source organism: Leucobacter aridicollis (assembly GCF_013409595.1). Classification (NCBI taxonomy): domain Bacteria; kingdom Bacillati; phylum Actinomycetota; class Actinomycetes; order Micrococcales; family Microbacteriaceae; genus Leucobacter; species Leucobacter aridicollis. Next base: position 1,524,232 of record NZ_JACCBD010000001.1, read on the forward strand.
CGCTCGCGGCGTTCGTCGGTGCGGGGATCGCGGCGGCGCCACCGATGAGATCGGCGCTCTCAGCATGGAAGTTCGCGAAGGGGCTCTACCTCATCCCGCTGCTGATGGCGTACAGCGCCCTCATGCTGCAGGGAAGCTGGATAGAAGTCGCGATAGCGACGATCACGGGCATGGTCGCGCTCTTCGCGGCGTCGGTCGGGCTCGAGGGCTACATGCTCTCGCGGGTGCGCTGGTACTGGCGCGTCGCGCTGGGGTTCGCCGCGGCCTTCGTGCTCATCGCCCCCGAATGGTCGGGCTGGATCGGGAACGCGCTCGACCCGGCGGTCTTCGTCTGGGGCGGCACGCTCATCAGCCTCGCGATCATGGGGCTGCTCTGGCTCCAGCGGGATCGGGGCGACGGGCGCTCGCTGCCCAACCCGGTGTCGGCGGCGATCACGCTCCCGGCGTAGCAACGACGGGGCGTAGACTTGGCTGGTGCTGAAGAAACGCCGGAAGCTGTCGTCCACGCGCTCCGGACGGGAGGCCACGCTCACGAGCTCGAGGCTGCAGCCGGGCCGCTTCGAGCTCAGCGTCGACGGGGTCGCGCAGTCCGTCGTCTCGCTGACAGACCCGACCCGGCTCGCGTACCCGTACACCAGGCACATCGCGCGGGCGATCGACGCTGCGGCCCCCGCCGGCTCGCCGCTCTTCACCGTGCACCTCGGGGCCGGTGCGCTGACGCTGGCGCGGTACGTGCAGGCGACCCGGGCCGGCTCGCCGCAGCTCGTCGTCGAGTTCGAACCCGACCTGTACCGCGCGATGCTGCAGGCGCTTCCGCTGCCCGAGGGGAGCGACGTGCGTGCAGTTTTCGGCGACGCGCGACAGGTCGCCGACGGGCCACTGCCGGTCCCGGCCACGCGGGCGGGCGAACGCCCGCCCCTGGGCGCAGCTCCGGGCGGGGCCGAGCGGGCCGCGACCGGCGGCGACTGGGTGGGGGCCGAGTTCACGATCGTCGACCTGTGGGATGCGGCCGTGATTCACCAGCGCGTCGCGAGCAGGGAGTTCTTCGAGCGTGTCGCCGAGCGGTCGTCGGGTGACGGCGTCACCGTCGTGAACCTGCTCGACGGACACCCGTTCACGTACGCGCGCCGCCAAGCCGCCACGCTGGCCGCCGTGTTCGCGCACGTCGCGGTCGTGCTCGACGCGGACCCCTTCGACGCCGAGGGGCCGCTCGGCAACGTGCTCGTCTTCGCGAGCAATACGCCGCTCGACATCGTGGCGAGGCCGGACCTGCTCGGCGTGCCCCGCCCCAACCTGTTGCACGGCGGCACGCTCGAGTCGTGGGTGGCCGGCGCTCGCATCATGACCGATGCCGATGGCAGCGATTCGCCAGACCCAGACGACCCGCGCTGGGGGTAGGCCGCGGGTGCAGGCCCTGACCATTCCCGTCGGCGTGGCGCACGTGCAGGCTGCGGGAAACGGCTAGCGAATTCACCCTGCCGAGCGATAGTGTGCCGGTGACGAGGAGTAAGGATGGGCAATGACAGGTTCACTCCCGGCGGGAATCGCTGACTTTCGTGACGGCACCGAGCCGACCGACCCGTGGGTGGCGGGGGAGCCGCTCCCGGAAGCGCTGGCCGTCGTGCCGGCGAACCCGGACTGGCCCGAGCGGGCTCGCCTCCTGGGTGATGCGATCCTCGCGGCCGTCGGAGATGCGGCGGTATCGCTCGAGCACGTCGGGTCCACTGCGGTGCCCGGACTGCCGGCGAAGGACGTCATCGATCTCGACCTCATCGTCCTCGACCCGGACGATGAAGCGGGCTACGTCCCCGCGCTCACCGCACTTGGCTACCGGCACACGGTGCGCGAGCCAGCACTCGATGGGCACCGCATGCTCCGGCTCGACGATCCCCGCGTGAACCTGCACGTGTTTGCGCCGGGGACTGCGGAGCCCGCACGCCACATCCTCTTTCGCGACTGGCTTCGTGCCAACCCGGACGACGCGAAGCGGTACGCGGAAGCCAAGACCGCTGCCGCTGAGGGCGCACCGCAGACCGCGATGGCCTACAACCGCAGGAAACACGCGACAGTCCGTGAGATTTATGCGCGAGCGTTCGCTGCGGCCGGAGTCCCGCTTGGAGATCGTGCGCTCGCCCCGACCACGCTTCCGGAATTGCCGAGGACGGCTGGCGGTGAACCGCTCAACTGGCGCCCCGCGACCGACGCCGACGCTGAGGCGATCTGGGAGCTGTTTCGCGTGGCTGGCAACGTCGACCATCCGCACGAACTGTACGGGCTAGATCTCGTGAAGCTCTGGCTCACGGGGGACCGCTTCACGTTCGCCACGGATACGGTGCTGGCGTTCTCTCAGGCGGGCGCCCTTGTCGCGTTCGGAGAGGCGAAGCTCGACGACGACTGGCGTGATCAGGTTGACGTGTTCATCGATGGCGTTGTGCACCCTGAATGGCGTGGTCTCGGCATCGGGAGCGCGATGCTGGCGTGGCAGGAGGCGCGAGGCAGGCAGCTCCTCGGCGGCGTCGAGGCCGGGCTTCCCGGGATGCTGAGCTTCGGCGCGCGTGAGGCGAACACCGACATTCTGGCGCTCGCGGCGGACGCCGGATACCTCCCGGTGCGATGGTGGATGGAGTTGGGCAGGCCGCTCGCCGACGAGATCGCCGTCAGGGACCTTCCGGCGGGAGTTGAATTGCGGACCTTCGCTCCGGAACTCTCCGAGTCCACGCGCCTCGCAGTGAACGACGCCTTTCGCGATCACTGGGGGTCCCGCCCCATGACCGAGCGTGAGTGGACCGACGAACTCGAGCTTGACGAGTTCTCACCCGAGCTCTCGCGCGTGCTCGTCACTGATTCCGGCGAGAGTGATGGCCAGGTACGCGTCGTTGCGGCCGTGCTCACCGAAGTGAACGAGGACGAGTGGGCGCTAAATGGCGGCCCCTTCGGGTACATGTCGACGATCGGCGTCGTACGGGAGTGGCGCGGCAAGGGGCTATCCTCCGCGGTGATCTCCGCGGCGCTCGAAGCGTATCGAAAAGCCGGGTTCGTGAACGCGCTGCTCGACGTCGACTCGGCGAACCCGAGTGGTGCTCTCGGAATGTACGAGCGACTCGGGTTTCAGGCGCGAGACCGCTCGGTGACGCTCGCGAAGTGGGTGTGATCCCAACGGCAGAGGCACTCGGCAGGCGCCCCCGCCGTTAGGGCAGCAGCGCCCCGATCGAGATCATCAGGCTGTACGCCATGATGATGATCAGCGAGAACCTGAACATGCGGCGCGCCCAGGCGTTGTCGTCCTTCGCGCTGAACCCCTGGATGCCAATGACGATCCACCAGAGGCCGAGCACGCCCATGACGGCCGCGTACACCCAGCCGGTGTAGCCGAGCGGGGTGAGGGCGACTGAGGCGACCACGTACGCGATCGTGTAGAGCAGGATCTGGATCTTCGCCGCCGGGATGCCGTGCACCACGGTGATGACTGGCACGCCGGCGCGCGCGTACTCGTCGCGGCGGTAGACGGCGATGGAGTAGAACTCGGGCATCTGCCAGAAGAAGATCGCGAGGAACGTCAGAATGGCTGCGGCGTCGACCGCCCCGGTGACGGCGACGTAGCCGGCGAAGATCGGTGCGGCGCCCGAGATGCTCCCGACGAGCGTGCCGTGCACGCTCATCCGCTTCGAGAGCATGCCGTAGAGCACCACGTACGTGAAGAACCCGGCGAGGCCGGTGACGACGACGAGCCAATTCGTCCAGGCGATGAGGATCGCGTTGCCGAGCACGAACAGCACGACCGAGAAGATCACGGCGTTGCGCACGCTGATGCTGCCAGACACCGTCGCACGCTTCTTCGTGCGTTCCATGCGGTCATCGATATCGCGGTCGAGCACGTTGTTCAGCACGCAGGCTGCGGCGATCACGAAGGTCGTGCCGACGATCGTCGCGAGGAAGAGGAACACGTCGAACGCGCCGGCGACACCGGCGGCGAGCAGGAAGCCTGCCGCTGCCGTGAGCACGTTGCCGTAGAGCACGCCCGGCTTCGTCAGCGAGTAGTAGCGGGTGAAGGTGGCACGCAGGGTATCGCCGTCGGCGCGCGACGCGATCTTCGCGTCCGTGCCCCGGCTGCGCTCGGAGAACACGGCCGCATCAGCAAGCTCGGCGAACTCGGGAGCGATCTCGCTCTCGCGTGCTGCCGTCTCGCGATGCCCCTTCGGCGTCTCGTGACTACTCGGGACCTGCTGGTCGTCCTCAGGGATCCCACTTGCGGGCATACGAATCTGGCCTTTCTCAAGCCCGTGCGCCATTTGGCTCCGGCTTGCCGCCTGCTGTGCGGCGTGTCTGCAGCGCTGGCGGTGCCAGACGCCGTAGCCGATAGGCCGCAGACTTCACCCTTCAAATATATCGTGTCTTCGATGAGCGCAAGGTCAACGGGCGCGTACCCGGCCGTCGATCGCCTCGCCCCGCCGGGAATTGTCGGCGGGGCAGCATAGCATTGAGGGAGGTATGGAAGATCCAGCAGCAGGGGAGCCCCGGCCCGCGCAGCGCGGCCCGGACGCTGTCTGGCGTCTGCAGGTCGGCGGGCTCCTCGGGCGCGGCTCCGGTGTCGCGGCTGACGGACCGTATGCGCAGCTCGGGCTCCAGTTCGAGGTCCGTGAGATGATCCCGCGCTCCGCCGACAACTGGAACGGGCCACTCTCTCGCTCCGTGAAGCCGGGGCAGGATGCGGGAAGCGGCGTGTTCCAGCTCGGGGTTCGCCCGGCGATCCGCACCGAGCGCGGATGGGCGCGGGGCACGCTCACCTGGGCGAATATCGGTCATCACGGGAGTCGCCTGAACCTCGACCCCGCCCAGCAGCGCTGGTTCCGCCAGCTGCACGCGCTGCACCGGGCCGGGGAGACAGTCGCGGTGGGGAAGGATCCTGATTGGGTGTTCCTCGAGGAGTACCTGAGCCCGGCGCTGTGGACCCTGCTGCGCCAGGCCGAGACGCTCGGGATCGCGCTCGTCGTCGCCGGAAAACACGCGGCGGTGCGGCGCCACGAGCGGGCGGCGTTGTGGCTCGACACCGTGCAGGCCGGTGATGGCGGCGTCGCGCTCACGCCACGTCTCGAACTCGACGGTGCGGAGGTGCCGTTCGTCAACACCGGAGCCGTGGGCGACCACGGCGTGTACATCGCCGGCCGCGGGCGCGACCGGTCGATCCACCTTGCGCCACTCGAGACCGAGATGACGGCCGCCGAGGCGGCGCTCCTCGCCGGAACGCTTGAGCCGGGCGGGCTCACGATTCCCGCGACCGAGCGCGCCCAGTTCCTCGCCGAAGGCGTGCCCGAACTGCAGGCCGAGTTCGCCGTGGCGAGTAGTGACGGGTCGGTGGCGCTACCCGATCCTGATCGAGTGCGGCTCCTCCTCACCGCCGCGTGGCGCGAAGGGCACCGACTGCGGCTCACCTGGAGCGACGAGGGCGCCGGTCGGCGGCGCGGCGACGCGCGGCAGGTCACGCTCGAGCAGGCGCTGCCCGACGAGATTCTCGCGGACGAGCTGTTCCCCGCAGCCTGGCGCGGGGAGGCGCCCGATGGCGTCGACGCCGAGGTCCAGCGCGGCCTGCCCGGGCCGCTGGAGCTCAGGGGCGTGGCGGCGGCCGAGTTCCTCACGAAGGTCGTTCCGATGCTCGAACGCGCGCCGGGGATCACGGTGCGAACGTCAGGGGCGATCCCTGAGTACCGAGAACTCACGGGCGTCCCGCATCTCAAGGTGACGATGATCCCGAGCGAGCGAGAGGACTGGTTCGACCTCGGCGTGCTCGTCACCATCGAAGGGCGGACCGTGCCGTTTGGGCCGCTCTTTCGAGCGCTCGCGACCGGGCGAACGAAGCTCAAGCTCGTCGACAACACGTATCTGCATCTCAACCATCCCGCCTTCGCGCCGCTCGCTGCCCTCATCGCGGAGGGGCAAGACCTGGACGAGTGGGAGACAGGTCCGCGGATACCGAAGCATCAGGTGCCGATGTGGGCGGACTTTGAGGACCTCGCCGACGAGTCGGAGGCCGCGGTGGAATGGCGGTCGCTCGTGCGCGAGATCGGGGCCGCTCGACCAACGCCGGTGCCGCTCCCTGCTGGCATCACGGCCGAGCTGCGGTCGTACCAGCGGGAGGGGTTTGACTGGCTTGCGTTCCTTTGGCGCAACAGGCTGGGCGGAATCCTGGCCGACGACATGGGGCTCGGAAAGACGCTTCAGTGCCTCGCGCTGATCGTGCACGCCAAGGGCGGCGAACACGGCGGTTCGGGCGAGGCCAGCGAGGCCGGCGAGGCCGGCGAGGCCAGCGAGGCCATGGAGACCGTGGAGGCCGTGGAGGCCGTGGAGGCCGTGGAAGCCGTGGAAGAGGGGCAGCGATCTGAGCTGAGGCCCGAACGGCGGCCGTTCCTCGTGGTCGCGCCCACGTCAGTGATGAGTAATTGGGCGGCCGAGGCGGCGCGGTTTGCGCCTGGCCTGCGTGTTCGCGTGCGCGCTGCGACGGAGGCCGCGAGCGGCCGCACGGTCCGAGACGATGCCGCGGAGGCTGACCTCATCGTGACGAGCTATGCCCTGTTCCGGCTCGACAATGCGAGCTACCGGGCCGTCGCCGAGGACCCGGAACTCGGGATCGCGGGCCTCATTCTCGATGAGGCACAGTTCGTGAAGAACGCGGCGGCCCAAGGCAACGAGCTCGCCGAGTCTCTGCCGGTGCGGTGGAAGCTCGCAGTGACGGGCACCCCCATCGAGAATTCGCTCCGGGAACTCCACGCGCTGACGAAGATCGTCGCGCCCGGGCTGTTCCCGTCCGCGCGCCGGTTCGAGGAGGACTACGTGCGTGCGATCGAGCAGCCGGCCCCGGGAAACTCCGTCGGAACAGGCGCCGGGAGTGGCCCGAAGCTGCAACGTGAGCTCCGTGAGCGGCGCACGAAGGAACTACGGCGCCGGATTCGACCGTTCATCCTCCGGCGTACGAAGGCGAGCGTCGCCGCCGAACTCCCCGAGAAGCAAGAGCAAATCCTCGAGATCGAGCTCGATGCCCGCCACCGGGCGCTGTACGACGCGTTCTTGCAGCGCGAGCGGCAAAAACTGTTTGGGCTGATGGAAGATCTCGACCGTAGCCGGTTCACGTTCTTCCGGTCGCTCACCCTGCTGCGCATGCTCGCGCTCGATGCGACGCTCATCGACGAGCAGTACGCCGAGATCCCCTCCGCAAAGCTTGAGGCGCTCGGGGAACACGTGCGCGCGCTCGCGGCGGAGGGGCGGCGCACGCTCGTCTTCAGCCAGTTCACCTCGTTTCTCGAACGTGCGGCCGTGCATCTTGCGGGCGAGGGGATTCGCACGGTCACGCTCGACGGGGGCACGAGGAACCGGGACGCCGTCATCGACCGCTTCCGAGACGGCGCGGCCGACGTATTCCTTATCAGTCTGAAGGCTGGCGGTGTCGGGCTGAACCTGACCGAGGCCGATACCGTGTTCCTGTTGGACCCGTGGTGGAATCCGGCGAGCGAGGCTCAGGCAATCGACCGCACGCACCGGATCGGTCAGGACAAGCCGGTGAACGTGGTGCGCATGATCGCGCTCGGCACGATCGAGGAGAAGGTGCTGGAGCTGCAGCGCCGCAAGCGGGCCCTGTTCGATGCCGTCATTGACGATGAAGAGCTGTTCTCGAAGTCGCTAACCGAGGACGACATGCGGGATCTCCTTGCCTGAGCTGACCTGAGCTGGGCTGAGCCGGGCTGAGCCGGGCTAGGCTGGGCTGGGCTGTGCCGGGGTGTCACTGGCTTGGCTCGTTTGCAGTGCGCGCCCGGAATCTCACGCTGCTTGGCGGGCGCGAGGCGTGCTCGGCGCCCGTCGGGCTTGTCCAGACGAGCACCCCAGCGTCGTGTTGCGCGAGACGCCACCCCGTGTTGTGCTTGAGCACGTGGTGACCGCGGCAGAGCACTGCGAGGTTGTCGGTGCTCGTCGGCCCGCCGTGGGCCGCGGCAACCGTGTGGTCGATGTCGCAACGCGCGGCCGCCCTCCGGCAACCAGGCGCCCGGCAGTGCAGGTCGCGGGCGGTGATGAAGCGTCGCATCGTCGGCGTTGGTCGATAGCGTTTGACACTGATGACAGTGCCGCCCATAGTCACCTTCACGATGTCCCAGGCTTCTCCGTCTGCGGCCGCCCGCTCGGCAGCTTCCGTTGCCGCCGCTCCGCTGATGGGGCCGTAGCCGACGAGCTCGGCCACGCCGCCAACACGTGTGTCGGCAGGCGCCGGGCGTGAGCCTTGGCCCGGCGACGTCTGCGTGGGGGTGAGTATGGGTGTGGATCTGTCTGTGACTCTGGTTGTGGCCGTGTGTGTGGTTCCAGGGCTGGGTTCGTTCGTGAAAAGCGGTTCGGGTAACTGATGCCCCGGGACGATGACGTGGACATGTGCGGATATGCCGCGACCCACCGGTGCGGAGCCTTCGCTCCCGAGCGGAATCTCGCCGGTGAGGAGGAGGTCCGCGAAGACATCGGCCTCGATCTGCGAACGAGTGCGGGTGCTGTCGGGAGCGGTCGGCGAGCCTTGGGGCGGCACAGTGCCCGCGTCGGCGTGCTTCGCGATCTGGGCGACGCGGTCCCGGATCGCGTAGGCCGCAGTCGCCGGAAGATATGCGGCAAACTCCGCCATCCCATCCGGCAGGTCGCGCACCTGCACGCAGCGGCGCTTGGCCGCGGCGTCGTGCTGTTCGTTCAGCGGCAAGTCTGCGAGTTCCAAAGCGATGCGATGCGCGATGGGCCGTAACCTGTTCGGGGTTTCGGTGCGGGCGTGCGGGATGAGCTCCCGTTCGTATGCGGCGCGGAGTTCGGACGCGTCTGCCGGGGGCAGCGACTGGAAGATAAGGCCTTCGTCGATAGCGACGTGAACGGATTGCAGGCCAACTCGCCCGGACGCGAGTTCGTCGAGAGTCGCCGGGTATGCATCGTGGGCGTGATGCGCCGTATGCATCAGCTTCTCCGCGCCGTACTCGCTGAGGCGGAGCCTGGCTGCAACCTCAAGTCGCAGGGAGCGGTGCTCCAGCTCCGCGTTTCGGCGACGTCCGGTCGCGCTCGATATGCCGGGTGAATTCTCCCCGACACGCTTCGCCTTCGCGTCGGCGGGGTTCGTTGGCTGATCTGCCGGGCCCTGGGCGTTGGCCGGTGGCCGGGGGAGTGTCGCCTCGAGCGTCGCATCGAGTGTCGCGTGCCCGAACGTGCGGTGCATTACACGGCCAAGGGCTCGCAGCTGGTTGGCCTCTGCGCGCCGCGCAGTCGAGGCTGCGTCCTCCATTGCTTCGAGGTCAGCCAAGTCGGCGCGGTCGTCTGCGTCGAGCTGGATAGCGCTGCCTGGGCTGCCTGGCGCGCCTGGGCTGACTGGCGCACCTGAGTGGGCTGAGTGGTCTGGGCTGCCTAGGCGGTCCGCCCCGTCAGGGGTGTCAGGGGTGTCAGGGATGTCAGGGATGTCAGGGATGTCAGGGATGTCAGGATCGTCGGGTGGGGGTTCTCCCCGTGCTGAAGTAAACATAGTGCGAGTCAAACACCGATGACGATGCGGCAGAGGTTCTCCACAGGCTCTCCGGTGATTTGTCTCGCCAACGTCCGCTCGTCTCATCTGTGGACTACGCAGGCGGGGAGTCGCGTGAGCAAGCGGCTCTCAAAACGGGAGACCTTCTTGCCACTCACCGATACCGCACACGACGCCACCCAGCAGCAAAAGAATCATCACTTGTCACTCTTCGTGTGGAAGCCTACGCTGAAAGAGCAACCACGGAAGGGTGCAGGCCGCTGGCTCGCTCCCTGTGAGAAGGGAGTCGGCATGGCAGCGAACCCGCCGAATGGCCAATGGGGGCAACCCGGGACCGACAGTTGGACGCCCGGCGGGGCTCCTAACGATGGTGCGCCGCCACAGGCAGCGCAGCAGTCGTGGCCGGCCTGGCAACAACAACCGCAACAGCAGCCGCAACACTTCGGCTCGCCGCCACCCCACCAACCCCCACCTTCGGGCCAGCGGCCGCAGCCACGCTCCCACGTTGGAGCGATCATCGCAGTGACGTTGGGAGCGATCCTGCTCCTCGGAGGGCTGCCGTTCGGCCTTGCCGTCGGGGGCATCGCGAGCGTGCCGCAAGCGTTCCGCATGCTCGACTCCATCACGGAGGTGACGCCGAGCGGCACGGTTACTGCAGCACGATCCGGCGACGCGTTCTACCTGCTCGCACAGGATGACGCGTCTGATGATGCGTTTCCGGCCGAGTGCTCGGCGACGGGCCCGTCGGGTGAGCGCCTGCACATACAAGGTGTGAATTCCGGCGCATTCAGCTCGGAGTATCGCGGAAATGACTACGTCTCCATCGCGATCGTGAGGGCCGACGGGCCGGGAGACATCCAGATCCAGTGTGTGAACGAGGGCGGGTCCATCGTCGCCGCGCCCGCGTTCAACTTCGTGAGCTTCTTCACGCCGTTCTTCTGGTGGACAATCGGAGGGGTCGTCGCGACCGTGGCAGGCATCGTGCTCGTCGTGGTTGGGATCGTCCTGCTGGTTCGCCGCCCACGCGAGGTCGCGCGATAGCGAGGCGCGCAGCATCGTGCTCTGGTCCACGATGGTCCAAGAGGCCGTGCGTTCGTTCCTGCGCCGGGCGACCGGGGCGCCGGGCGCAGTCTCGTTCGCCCGACTCGACCCCTCGACCACCTCGGAGCTCGACCCCTCGATCACCCCAGAGCTCGCCGCGGTGGCCGCGGCGAGCCATGAGGCGCTCGGAATGGAGCCGACGCGGCGGCAACTGCAGGCTGCTGCCGCGCTCATGGCCGGCTACGGGGTTGAGATGGACACCGGAGAGGGGAAGACCCTCGCCGGTGCGCTAGCCGCCGCGAGTCTCGCACGCAGCGGGCGCCAAGTGCACGTGCTGTCGGCGAACGACTACCTCGCTGACAGGGACGCCGCATGGATGGCGCCCCTCTACCGTTCGCTCGGCCTGACCGTCGCGGCGATCGGGCAGCACAGCACGGCTGACGCCCGCCGGGAGGCGTACCGCGCAGACATCCTCTACGCCGCGGTCGCCGAGATCGGCTACGACGTGCTCCGCGACGGGATTGCGCTCGACGAGGGGGAGCGGGTGCGCCCGGTCCTTGACGCAGCGATCGTCGACGAGGCGGACGCGGTGATGATCGATGAGGCTGTCGCTCCGCTCGTCCTCGCCGGTGAGCGAGCGTCAGCGCCGCAGGACTTCACCCGAGAGGTCGCAGCCGTGCAGCGGCTCACTGAGGGCGCGCACTACGAGCTCGACACCGAGCGGTCGACCGCGTTCCTCACCGACGAGGGCGCGATCGAGCTTGAACGGGAGCTTGGAGTGGATCTCTACGCGGCGGGGAGCGGCGACTCGCTCTCGAAGGTGAACGTCGCGCTCATGGCGGTGGCGGTTGCGAGGAAGGACGTCGACTACGTGGTGCGCGACGGAGCGGTGCAGCTCGTCAACGAGGGGCGAGGGCGGATCGCCACCTTGCAGCGCTGGCCGGACGGCCTGCACGCCGCGGTCGAGGCCGCTGAAGGGATCGCGGCTACCCGTCCCGGGGTGATCCTCGACTCGCTGACAATACAGGAGCTTCTCACCCGCTATGCGTCGCTCGCCGGGATGAGCGGTACCCTCGTCGACGTCGCCGAGGAGCTGCTCGAGTTCTACGGGCTCGCCACGGGCCGGGTCGAGCGCACTCGCCCCAGCCGCCGGGTGGACGAGCCCATGGTTGCGACGCTCACGCGGGCCGAGAAGCTCGACGCGATGGGGCGCGACGTCGCTGCGTGCGTTGCGGTCGATCGGCCGGTGCTCATCGGGACGCAGTCCGTGCGCGAGTCGGAGGCGCTCGCCGCAGCGTTCGCGGATCGTGGTATCGCCGCGAGCGTGCTCAACGCCCGCAACGATGCTGCGGAGGCGGCGCTCGTCGCTGAGGCCGGATCACCCGGCGCGGTCACGATCTCCACACAGATGTCGGGGCGGGGCACCGATATTCGCCTCGGCGGCGCCGGTGAGTCGCTCCGTGATCGAGTGCTCGCCGCCGGTGGGCTACGGGTCATCGCCGACGGCCTGCACCCCACAGGCCGGCTCGATGCCCAACTGCGGGGGAGGGCGGGCAGGCAGGGCGATCCTGGATCGGCCGTCGCCTACGTCTCGCTCGACGACGAACTGCTCGCCGAGCACGCGCCGGAGTTTCTCCGGCGGCGCGCAGAGGCGCGCTCGGGCGCGGTCGCAGAACGCGCCGTCCGCGAGGCGGCGCTCGCGGCCCAACAGGTCGCCACCGCGCTGCGCCTGGACGCGCACCGGAACGCGTGGGCGTACTCGCTCGCGGTCTCACAGCAGCGGCGCACGGTGCTCGGCACGCGAGAGGCGTGGCTGGTCGGCGAAGGATCAGCGGCCGCGGGTGTCCGGCTGCGCGCGCCGGCGCTGTTCGCTGAGCTTGTGGCCCGCGCAGGCCTGCCAGCAGTTGAGCGTGCGTGCCGCGACGTCGGGCTCTGGCAGCTCGACGAGCTGTGGACCGAGCACCTCGACATCCTGGGCGAGCTGCGCGACGGCATCCACCTGCGCGCGCTCGCAGACGAATCGCCGACCGCAGCATTCCACCTTGAGGCGCTGCGGGAGTTCGACGGCTTCTTCGACACGCTGCACGACAACGTCGTCGAAGTGCTGCGAGGCCTCGACCCAGATCACCTGCTCGCGGGGGTCGCGGCAGCGGTGCGCCGGCCCTCAGCGACGTGGACCTACATGCTCGTCGATAACCCGCTCGGAACGCGGGCCGACCGTGCGGTCCGTGGGTTGCAGCGCATGTTTCGCCGCTAGCGTCGGTTTGACAGGCGCGGAAATGAGCGTAGGCTGCCTTATGGTCAGAGTGACTTTAAGTACCGAATGGACGGAGCGGGGATGCACTACCAGCGCGCCAGCGTCGCCGAACGTCGCTACCTGCCGCCCGCGGTGGCGGTCTCGGTCGTCGCGTTCGCTCTCCGCCCGCCGGTCGACGCCGAGCGCGGCGCCGCCTCGGACGCGGCACACGGCAGCAGCACAGCCATCGCCGCCCCGCCCACCATGTGGCTCCCGCTGGTGCGCCGGACCCGCGCGCCCTTCCTCGGCGAGTGGGCCCTTCCTGGCGGGCCGACCGAATGGGATGAGACGCTCGCCGACACCGCGTTGCGCACGCTCCGCGCCGCCGCCCGTCGGGACCCGCGCCACCTTGAGCAGCTGTATTCCTTCGGCGGCATCGAGCGTTCGGCGGACGCGCAGCGCCTCGTGACCATCGCGTACTGGGCGCAGTACGGCGAACGCGAGCTCGACGCCGAACCGGCGCGGGAGGGGGAGCGACCGCGGGGGCGGGAGGCCGCCCGGGATGAGGAACGAGATCAGGATCAGGATCAGGATCAGGATCAGGATCGCGAGCAGCCCCCGGCTCCCCGGCCCCGTCGCTGGGACGACCCGCTGCCGCCGCTCTCCTCGCGCGACAGCGGCGACGCCGGCGCGGCGGAGACCGCGGAAGCGCTCGAGCAGCCCGCGGGTGAGAACGTCGCCTGGTTCTCGATCGATGCGCTGCCGCAGCTCGCCTTCGACCACGCCGAGATTATCGACCACGCGGTTGCGCGGCTCCGCGCGAAGACCGAGTATGCGGCCGTTGCGCACCGGTTCCTCGGGGAATCGTTCACGCTGGGTCAGCTCCGCGCGGTCACCGAAGCGATTCTCGGCCAGGCCGTCGACCCGGCAAACTTTCGGCGACAATCCCTCGCCCGCGGCGGGCTCATCGACACCGGCGAGCTCGATTCGGGCGGCGCGCACCGGCCCGCGAGGCTGTACCGGTTCAGCGAGCCAGACCGGCCGTGAGCGCCCCGCACCCCAACCCAGACACCACCCAACGAAACGTGAGGACCAACTCATGAGCAGCGTGCACGAACTCATCCGCGGTGCGGCAGCCCGCGAAGCGGCTGGATCCGAGCGACCCGGCCGGCCGGCGTCTGCCCCGCACCGGAAGCCGATCGCGCTCCGGGCGACGGGCAAGGTGTCGTCGTGCGACACCGAACTCGCGAGTGACCCGTGGGCGATCGACACGAAGCCCGGGTACGGGCCGGGAGCCTCCGTCGAAGATGTGATCCCCGGGACCGCGCCGCGTCAGGGGCCGCTCCCTGAGCGCTACACGCGCGCGAGCGACGAGCAGCTCGACGAGTGGATCACGGCGGCAAAGACCGCACTCGGCGATCGCGTTCGGATCCTCGGGCACTTCTACCAGCGCGACGAGATCGTGAAGTACGCGGACTTCGTCGGCGACTCGTTCATGCTCGCGCAGGCCGCGAAGCAGCACCCGGAGGCGGAGTCGTTCGTGTTCTGCGGTGTGCACTTCATGGCCGAAACCGCGGACATTCTCTCCGGGCCCGAACAGTCGGTGATCCTGCCGAACCTCGCCGCGGGCTGCTCGATGGCCGACATGGCGACGATCGAGCAGGTCGAGGCGTGCTGGAACGAGCTGACCGCGGCGCTCGGGCCAGCTGCCGAGGGCGACCTGCAGCCTGTCATCCCGGTCACCTACATGAACTCGTCCGCAGCGATCAAGGCGTTCTGCGGGCGCAACGGCGGCATCGTCTGCACCTCCTCGAACGCGCGCACCGTGCTCGAGTGGGCGTTCGAGCGCGGTCAGCGCGTCGTGTTCTTCCCCGACCAGCACCTCGGCCGCAACACCGCGAAGGCGATGGGGATCCCCGAGGAGCTTATGCCGCTCTGGCGCCCGCACCTCGCGCTCGGCGGAAACACGGCGGAGCAGCTCAGGGACTCGAAGGTCATCCTGTGGAACGGCTTCTGCTCGGTGCACAAGCGCTTCACCGTCGCGCAGATCGAGCAGGCGCGCGCCGACTACCCCGGCGTGCGGGTCATCGTGCACCCCGAATGCCCGGCACCCGTCGTGGAGGCGGCGGACGGTGCGGGATCGACAGAGTACATCCGCAAGGAGGTCGAGGCCGCGGAGCCTGGCACGGTGCTCGCGATTGGCACCGAGATCAACCTCGTGAACCGGCTCCAGCAGCAGCGGCCCGATCTCACGATCTTCTGCCTCGATCCCGTGGTCTGCCCGTGCTCGACGATGTACCGGATCCACCCCGCCTACCTCGCGTGGACGCTCGAATCGCTGCTCGCGGGTCAGGTCCCCAACCAGATCAGCGTGTCCGAGAGCGTCGCCGGCGACTCGCGGATCGCGCTCGAGCGGATGCTCGCGGCCAAGCCATGATCCTCGTCGTCGGCGCAGGCGTCGCCGGGCTGTCGTGCGCGCTCGCGGCGGTGGCCCGGGGCGCCGACGTGGTGCTCGCGACGCCGGGTCGCCTGCGCGACGGCGGCAACACCGCCCTCGCGCAGGGCGGCATCGCCGCGGCGGTCGGGCCGGGGGACACCGCCGAGGCGCACCTCGCAGATACCCTCTCGGCGGGCGCGGGGATCGTGAATACGGCGGCCGCGCGCGTACTCACCACCGAGGGGGCGCGGATCGTGCGCGAGCTGCTCGACGCCGGGCTGCCGGTCGACCGAGCCAGCGACGGGTCCGTCAGCCTCGGGCTTGAGGGCGCGCATGGTCTGCCGCGTATCCTCCACTCGGGCGGTGACCGCACCGGGGCGGCCCTGCACGCGTTCCTTGCGGACTGCGCGCTCGCCGAGGAAGCAGCCGGCAGGCTCCAGCTCCGCGAGGAGGTCGCGGTCGCTTCGCTCATCGTCGAGGCCGGCCAGGTCGTCGGTGCACGACTGCGGCCAGCCACTGCACAGTCTGGGCTGCCGGCTCCGTCAGGCCCGCTAGCTCAGTCCGGCCCCTCGGCCCCGTTCACCGCTGCGGCGGCTACCGCACCCGCCGACGCCACCGAGCAGCGCGCGGACGCGGTCGTGCTCGCGACGGGCGGCTACGCTGCCATGTTCCCGCGCACGACGAACCACGCGGGAGCGAGGGGAGAGGGGATCCTGATCGCTGCGCGCGCGGGCGCGCTCGTCGCGGACCTCGAGTTCGTGCAGTTCCACCCGACGGCGCTCGAGACCGGCGAGCTCGTCTCGGAGGCCGTGCGCGGCGCCGGCGCGGTGCTGCGCGACGCGGCCGGGCGGCGATTCATGCAGGACCGCCACCCGCTCGCCGAGCTAGCCCCGCGCGATGTCGTCGCACGCGAGATCCACCGCGTCGCGCGCGCTGGCGGCGCGGCAGGACCGGGCCTGGGCGCGAACGCGCTGGGCGCCGTGTTTCTCGATGCGACCCCGATCGAGCGTGAGCGCGGTGCCGGATCCCTCGCGAGGATGTTCCCCGGCATCTCTGCCGCACTCGCGGCCCACGGGCACGACTGGACGCGCGAGCCCGTTCCGGTGACGCCCGCCGCCCACTACACGATGGGCGGCGTCGCGAGCGACACGCTCGGCCGCAGCACGCTCCCGGGCCTGTTCGTTGCTGGCGAGGCCGCGTCGACCGGCGTGCACGGCGCAAACCGACTCGCCTCAAACTCGCTGCTTGAGGGGCTCGTGTTCGGCGAGCGGGCGGGCGCCGCGGCCGCGGCCTTCGCGGCGTCTGGCCACCAGGACTGGGGCGTCACCGCGGCAGACCTCGGTGTCCGCCTCGCCGCCGAGCCCGTGCGACGCCCGGGTGACCCTGCCAGGGGTGGGGCTGGCGCCGCCGAGAGGATCGCTGATGGAACCGCCGAGGGCGCCGCCGAGGGGGCGGTCGGCGGGGCCACGGACGTGAGCGGCGTCACGGACGCGATCGCCGCCGCCCTCGGGATCGAACGCGACGCCGCAGGGCTCGCCGCCGCCGCGCGCGTCTTCCACCGGGAGGCGTCGCGCGGCTCCGATCTCGCAGAGTTCGCTGGCCTCGTGTGCGCGGCCGCGCGCGCCCGCACCGAATCTCGCGGCGCACATCAACGGGCCGACTACCCGGCGACCGACCCCGACTGGGGCGGGCGCCGCGCGCTCGTCCTGGAGGCCGCGCGAGAACCCGTCGCCGTCGGCTAGCGCGCCCCGCCCTCGCCGACGCCCCAGCCCATCCGACTTCCACCACCAGCCCGAGGAGCCGTCACGTGCTTACCCCGCAGATCATCTCAGACGTCGTCCAGCGCGCACTGGCGGAGGACGCCCCGTGGGGCGACCTCACTGTCGCGCTCGCAATCCCCGAGGACGCGACACTCGCCACGCGCGTCGTCGCGCGCGAGTCGGGCGTGTTCGCTGGCGGGCCGCTCATCGCCGAGACCTTCAGGCAGGTCGACGACCGCGTCACGGTCACGGGTCTCGCGCCGGAGGGCACTGCCTTCATCGCCGGCGACGTGCTCGCGCGCATCGCCGGCCCGGCCCGCGCGGTGCTCACGGGTGAGCGGGTCGCCCTGAACTTCAGCCAGCGCATGAGCGGCATCGCGACGCTCACGTCGACGTTCGTCGCCCTGGTCGCGCACACGGGCGCGCGGATCGCCGACACGCGCAAGACGACGCCGGGCCTCCGCGCGCTCGAGAAGCACGCCGTGGCCGCCGGTGGGGGATCGAACCACCGCTTCGGTCTCTCCGACGCGATCATGGTGAAAGACAACCACCTCGCGGCGCTCGGGGCGGTCGACGCGGCCACGACCACGGCCGCGCTCGCCACCCTCCGCGCCAAGGCCGGGCACACGACCTCCATCGTCGTCGAGGTGGATCGACTCGACCAGATTGAGGCCGTGCTCGCCGGGAACCCGACCGGGGTGCTGCTCGACAACTTCTCCCTCGCTGACCTGCGGGCCGGCGTCGAACTCATCGGCGACCGCGCGCTCGCGGAGGCGAGCGGCGGCGTGAACCTCGACACCGTCGCCGGGATCGCCGAGACCGGCGTCGACGTGATCTCTGTCGGATTGCTCACGCACGGTGCCCGGGCGCTCGACCTCGGGCTCGACGCGGAATGACCGAGCCCGACCGCGGATCCGGATCCGGCAGCTACCTCGACGCCGCCGCCACGGCGCCGCTGCGGCCCGAGGCACTCGACGCGATGCTGCGGGTCTTTACCGCCGGGCAGGCGAACGCGTCGAGCGTGCACTCGCCGGGGTTTCGCGCGCGCGAGGAAATCGAGGCGGCACGCGCGCGCGTCGCCGCGGCGCTCGGCGCCCGCCCGGGAGATGTGATCTTCACCTCGGGCGGGACGGAAGCGAACTCGCTCGCAATCGTCGGCCTCTCGCTCGCCAGCCCCCGCGGCCGGCACCTTGTCACGACGGCGATCGAGCACTCCTCGGTGCTCGAATCGTGCCGCTACCTCGAGCGGGTGTTCGGCTTCGAGCTCACCGTGCTGCCCGTCGACGGCGAGGGCCGGGTGGGCCCCGCCGATCTTCGCGCGGCGCTGCGGACCGACACGACGCTCGTCTCGGTCGGGCTCGCGAACGGCGAGGTCGGCACGGTGCAGGACGTGCCAGCGCTCGCTGCCCTCGCGCGTGAGATCGGGGCGATCGTGCACACTGACGCGGTGCAGGCGGCGGCCTCGCTCCCCGTCTCGGTGGGCGCGGCGGGCGCGTGGCCGGGTGGGGCAGTCGACGCGCTGACCGTCGCCTCGCACAAGTTTGGCGGTCCCCAGGGGGTGGGCGCCCTCGTCGCCCGAAGCGGGCTGCGGATCGAACCCATCATCCACGGCGGCGGGCAGGAGCGCGGGGCGCGCTCCGGGACCGAGAACGTCGCGGGGATCGCGGGGTTCGCCGCGGCGGTCAGCGCGGCGACGGCGCAGATCGGGTCGGCCGCGCTCGCGCTCATGGAGAGCCGGGACGCGCTCACCGACAGGATCCTCGCTGAGGTGCCCGGCGCCCGGCTCACCGGGCATCCGACGGAGCGGCTGCCCGGTCACGCGTCGTTCACCGTGCGCGGGGTGAGCGGTGAGTCGCTGCTTGTCGCGCTCGACGCTGCCGGGCTTGCGGTCTCGTCGGGCTCGGCGTGCGCGGCTGGCAAGTCCGAGCCGTCGCCGGTGCTGCTCGCACTGGGCGTCTCCGACGAGCTCGCGCAGACCGCCGTTCGGTTCAGCCTTGCAGGCCCGCTTCCGAGCGAGACGCTCGATCGGATCGTTCGCGTGCTGCGGGCCGAGGTGCTGCGGGGCGTCGCAGGCTGAGGCCGCTGCCGGGGCTGGGGGCCGTGCGCGGCTGGCCGAGCGCCGGCGGCGCGAGCTGCCCCGCGAGCATCGCGGCGAGGGCGACGCCGAAGCCGAGGATCTGCACGGGCGCGAGCGACTCGCCCGCGACGAGCACGCCCAGCGCGGCGGCGACGAGCGGCGACAGCAGCCCGAGCAGGGCGGTCGAGGTCACGGGCAGCTGCCTGATCCCGGAGAACCAGATGGTGTAGCTCGCCAGCGCCCCGAATACTGCAAGCCAGGCGTACCCCCACACCGCGCCCGCGTCGATCACGGGCGGGACACCGTCGATGAGCAGCGCGGGGCCTGCGAGGACGAGGCCGGCCGCGGTGAGCTGCCAGCCGGCGAGCGCCATCGCAGAGACGCCCTCGGGCCTGCCCCAGCGCTTCGTGAGGACGACGCCAACGCCCATCGACATGGTTCCGGCGAGCCCCGCGAGGATGCCGACGGGGGAGAACCCGGCGCCCGGGCCGAGTACGACGAGCCCGACGCCGACGACGCCGACGATGCCCCAGCCCAGACGCCAGCCGGAGAGCCGCTCACCGAGGATCGCGACCGCGAGGAACGCGACGATGATCGGCTGGCCCGCGCCGAGCGTCGCAGCGACGCCGCCCGGGAGGTGCTGCGCCGAGACGAAGAGCAGCGGGAAGAAGGCGGCCATGTTCAGCGTGCCGAGCACGAGGCTCTTCCGCCACCAGGAGCCGCGCGGGAGGGACCGGGTGATGAGGAGCGCGATCAGGCCAGCGGGGAGCGACCGCATGAGGGCGGCGAAGAGCGGGTGGCCGTCGGGGAGCAGGTGCGTCGTCACGAGGTAGGTCGTGCCCCAGATTGCTGGGGCGAGCGCGGTGAGCGCGATGAGCGAGGCGCGGGATCGCGGGGCGGCGGCTGTCAGCGGGGCTGTTGGTACTGATGGGGTGTTCACGGTTCCATCGTGCTCGCGCCCCGTCAATCAGTCCAACGCATAATTGTGATTGTATTCATGAACTGAGATCATTGATCTCATGGAGCTGCAGCAGATGCGATACGTCGTCGCGGTCGCCGAGGAGCGGAACTTCACCCGCGCGGCCGAACGCTGTCGCGTCGTCCAATCGGCCCTGAGTCATCAGGTGAAGGCGCTCGAGCGCGAGCTCGGGGTGCGGCTGTTCGCGCGCACGAGCCGCCGCGTGGAGCTCACCGCCGCCGGCGAGGCCTTTCTGCCACACGCCCGCGCGAGCCTCGAGTCTGCCGAGCGCGCGCACGCGGACGCCGCGTCGGCAGCCGGCGAGGTGCGGGGCACGCTGACGATCGGGCTGATCCCGACCGTGACGGCCGTTGACGCGCCGGCTGCGCTTGCCGCGTTTCACCGCGCGCATCCTGCCGTGCAGATCGCGCTACGTGGCGGCGGAAGCAACGAGTTCGTCGCGGCGATTGCCGCCGGGCGGATGGACGTCGCCGTACTCGGGCTTCCCGAGGGGGAACCGCCGAGCGGTGTCGCCCATCGCGAGCTCGTCCGCGAGCGGTTCGTCGCGGTCGTGGGGGAGCAGCATCCGCTCGCGGGCAAGCGGCGGGTGCGCCTCGCCGAGATCGCCGGCGAGACATTCGTCGACTTCCCCGTGAGCACGCCGGGGCGCGCGCAGTCCGATCTCGCGTTCGCCGCGGCTGGCGTGCACCGCGAGGTCTCGTTCGAGGTGATGGACATGGGGATCGTCATCGAACTCGTGCGGCACGGGCTCGTCGTCGCGCTGCTCGCGCCTGCCCTCGTCGCCGGAGTGCCCGGCGTTGCGACCGTCGAGCTGGCCGACGGGCCAGGCAGGGTCGAGTACCTCGCCTGGAGCGAGTTCAACCCGTCGCCCGCCGCGCTCACGTTCCTGCGAACGGTCGAGCGCGGCGGTCTCGCGCGCGGGTAAAGTCCGCGCCCAGCTACGCCGCGACCATCAGCTACTCCGGCAGCTCGGGGAGCTGCGACATGCGCCCCTCCTCGTCGAGCGCGAGCACCGTATCGATGCCGATGCGCTTCAGGAACCCGAAGTCGTGGCTCACCACGAGTAGCGCGCCGCGGTAGGCGTCAAGCGCCTCGGCGAGCTGCTGGACGCTTGCGATGTCGAGGTTGTTGGTCGGCTCGTCGAGCACGAGCAGCTGCGCGGGCGGGTCAGCGAGCAGTAGGGTCGCGAGCGAGACGCGGAAGCGTTCGCCGCCGGAGAGCGTCCGCACGGGCCTGTCGACCGCATCGCCGCGGAGCAGCAGCCGGGCGAGCTGGTTGCGGATCGCTCCCTGCTCGGTGCCTGGCGCGACGCGCTGCACGTTCTGGATCGCGCTCTCGTCGTCCACGAGGCCGTCGAGCCGCTGCGGCAGGTAGCCGACGGTGTCGGTCACGAGCCGCGCGGCCGGACGATCCGGGTCGCCCTCCCGCTGCCCGAGCAGCTGGGCGATGAGCGTCGATTTGCCGCTGCCGTTCGCCCCGACGATGGCGACACGCTCGGGCCCCTGCACGACGACGGTGCGTCCGCCGTCCTCGAACTCGGCGATCCGCCTGCCGCGCGGCACCCCGGGGTCGGGAAGTGTGAGGTGAATGTGCTCGTCTTCCCGCACGCGCGCGTCGGCGGCGTCGAGCGCCGACTGGGCGGCCCGTACCTTGTCGTCGAGCGTGTTTCGAAGCGATCCGGCCGCCTCCTGGGCGCTGCTTGCGCGCCTGCCCTGGATGATCTTCGGGATGCCGCCGTCCTTCTGGGTCTTCTTCGCGGTGCGCTCACGCCTGGCGAGCTTCGTCTCGGCCTCGACGCGCTGGCGCTTCTCCGATTTCAGCGTCTGCTGCGCGGAGCGAGCGGCCTGCAGCGCGGCGGCCTGCTCCTGCTCGAGGTGCGCCTGCCACTCGGAGTAGGGCCCGCCGAAGGTCGTCAGCGTCCCGGCGTGGAGCTCGGTCGTGTGTTCCATGCGCTCGAGCAGCTCGAGGTCATGGCTCACGACGACGAGGGTGCCCGGCCATTCGTCGATGAGTTCGGCGAGCCGGGCGCGCGTCGGCCGGTCGAGGTTGTTCGTCGGCTCGTCGAGGAGCGTGATCGCGGTGCGGCGGATCCGGAGCCCGGTGATCGCGATGAGCATCGCCTCACCGCCCGAGACTTCGGAGACGCGGCGATCCAGATCGCTCGCCGCAAACCCGATGCGGCCGAGCGCCTCGTCCGCGCGCGACTCGATATCCCAGTCGTCACCGATCGTATCGAAGTGCGCCTCGGCCACGTCGCCGGACTCGATGGCGCGGATCGCGTCGAGGATGCCGTGAATGCCGAGCAGGTCCGCGATCGTCGCGTCGCCTGCGAGCGTGAGCGTTTGCGCGAGGTAGCCGACGTCGCCGGCGGTGTCGATGTGGCCCGAGGTCGGTGCGAGCTCGCCCGCGATGAGGCGGAGCAGCGTCGACTTGCCGGCGCCGTTCTTGCCGACGAGCCCGGTCCGGCCGGGCAGGAACGAGCCGCTCACGCGATCGAGTGCGACGGAGCCGTCGGGCCACTCCAGGGTGACATCGCGGAGTGTGATTGCAGACTTCTGAGCCTGCGCGTGTGATGCGGAATGCAACATGGTGAGGGGTGCCCTCTTTCCTCGGCGGACCGTGGGGTCGCCGGAATCGTGTTCGAATTGCGTGCCCGTCGTGGGGCAAACGAACCGAAGCATCCTGGCGCGCCAGTGTGAGGCCCCGATGGGGCGCGGCGCGGAGCACGGATGGAGGTTCGCAGCGAATCGCTCCGGGGCGGTCAACGCACGGGGCAGGGCCCACTCGTGCTGACGGCGGCGGTAGCGCGGGGGCTAGATGCCATCCACCTCAATCATCTCCATGCGGGCCAGAATAGCACGCCGGGCGTGGCGCTATGCGGCGAGGCCGCGGGAGAGGCGCGCGAAGACCTGCTGCGCGATCGCCGCGGGGACGCCTTCCGCGCCATCAGGATCGGCGTCGCCGGCCGCCCAGTGCTCGAGCCCGAGCCTGATCGCGTCTGACGCGACCGTTGCGAGGATTCTCACGTCGAGCGGGTCGACGCCGGGGCCGCACAACTCGCTCAGGATCGGGCGGAGGCGCGCCTCGGAATCGGCATTCACCCGATGCCAGACGGCGCGCAGGAGCGGCGTCTCGGCGATACTGCGGAGCACGCCGCGGGTGACGCGAAGCTCCTCACGATCGGCCGCTGTCTGGGGGAGGAGGACCTCGTCGATGAGGCGCGGAAACAGCGTGAGCGGGTCGCGTTCGGGGGCGTCGGCGAGCAGCCGCACCCAGTTGTCTGCTCCCGACGTCAGGAGCGGGGTGATCGCGTCTTCCTTCGCCGAGAAGTGCCTGTAGAACGTGCGGAGCGAGATGCCCGCGGCCTGGGCGATCGCCTCCGCAGTGACGTGTTGCGGGCCGTGCTCGGCGAACAGGCCGGCCGCCGCCCGGGCGACCTCGAGCCTGGTCGCATCGCGGCGGCGTTCAGCGAGGGTCTGGGCGGGGGTCTCGCTGGCGGCGGGCGTGCGTGCGTCCGAGGGGTGCATGAGGCAAGTATACGGCACGATGTGCCATAGTGGCATGACGTGCCACCCGTTGTTCGGAGGTGGCTGACTGAATGAGAGGAACCCCATGAATCGCTACGAGAATCGCCGCGCGCTCGTGACCGGCGGCGGATCAGGGATCGGCCAGGCGACCGTGCTGCGCATGCTCGCGGAGGGCGGCCGAGTCGTCGCCGCAGACATGAGTGAGGCGGGTCTCGCTGACACGACCGCGAAGGCAGGCGCGAGCGCTGACAGGCTCTCGACGGTGGTGCTGAACGTCGCCGAGGAGGAGTCGGTGCGGGCCGGCGTTGCGGCCGCCGTCGAGCGGCTGGGCGGGCTCGATGTGCTCGTGAACGCCGCGGGCATCCTCCGCTCCTCGCACACGCACGAGACGAGCGTCGCGGAGTTCGAACAGGTACTGCGCGTGAACCTCGTCGGCGCGTTCACTGTGATCCGCGAGTCAATCCCTGCGCTCACGCAGGGAACCGACGCCGCGGTCGTGAACTTCAGCTCAACCTCGGCTGACTTCGCCCACCCGTACATGGCGGCGTACGCGGCGTCGAAGGGTGGCGTCCAGTCGATGACCCATGCGCTCGCGTCGGAGTACGCGAAAGACGGCATCCGGTTCACCTCGGTGCAGCCCGGCTCCATCTCCTCCGGCATGACCGACGGGTCCGGCGCGAGCGGCCAGAACCGCGGGCCGGGACTGCCCGAGGACGCAGACATGTCGCTGTTCATGAAGCTGAGCCCAGTCCTCGGAACCGGATACGCGGGCCCCGAGTCCGTCGCGAGTGTTGTTGCGATGCTCGCGAGCGCCGACGGGAAGTTCATCACGGGCACTGAGGTGCGGATCGACGGCGGCACCCACTTCTAGGAGCGCCGGCGTGCCGGAGCCGCTCGGATGGCTCCGAGCGGCTCCGGCAGACCCCGCTACTCGGCGAGCTTGCCTGCGGGAGAGTCGTCGATGCCCTGCTCCGCGAGCGCGCGGAACGAGTCCGGGGCCTCGGCTGCGGGCTCGAACGTGACGCCCGCGTCGGGGGTCCACACCATGTTGCCCCGCAGCGCCGCGCGCTGTTCGGGGAAGTCCGACCGGTTGTGGGCCCCGCGCGTCTCGCGGCGCTCGCGCGCGCTCTCGAGCGTCGCCCGGGCGGCGAGCATGGAGCCGTACAGGTCGAACGCGTGCGCGAGATCGTCGAAGCCTGCGATGTCGGGGTGCGCCGTGAGGTTCGCGACCCGCTCACCGAGTGCGTCGAGCTTCTCGAGACCTGCGGTGAGGCCCTCCTCGCTGCGCACGACGCCAGCGTGCTCGGTCATGAGGTTGCGCAGCTGGCGCTGGAGCAGGCGCGGGCTCTCCTCGCCGGCGCCGGTGAGCAGCTGCTGCATCTCCTGGCGGGCCTCGGCGACCGCGGCGGGGTCGCGGGTGATGCTCGTGAGCCCCGAAATGTAGCTCGCCGCGTCGCCGCCGGTGAGCCGGCCGTAGACGAGCAGCTCGATGAGCGAGTTGCCGCCGAGGCGGTTCGCCCCGTGCAGCCCGCTCGCGGCCTCGCCAATTGCGTACAGTCCGTCGACGCCCGTCGCGTGCTCCTCGGCGCTCACCCACACTCCGCCCATCGAGTAGTGCGCGGTCGGCGCAATCTCGATGGGGCTCTGCGTGATGTCGAGCATCTGCAGGTCGATGAGGTTGCGGTACACGCGGGGGAGCTTCTCGAGGATCTGCTCGCGTGGCAGGTGCGAGACGTCGAGGAAGACGCCGCCGTTCGTGGTGCCGCGCCCCTCGATGATCTCGGTGTAGCTCGCGAGCGCGACCCTGTCGCGGGTCGAGAGCTCCATCCGCTCCGGGTCGTACTTCTCCATGAATCGCTCCCCGAGCGCGTTGCGCAGGATCCCGCCCTCGCCGCGGGCGGCCTCGGACACGAGCAGGCCGGCGGCGTCCGCGGGCTCGAGGATGCCGGAGGGGTGGAACTGGACGAGCTCGGCGTCGCGGATCTTCGCGCCGGCGAGGGCGGCGAGCCTGAACGAGTCGCCAGTGTTCTCGTCGCGCCGCGAGGATGTGTTGCGCCAGATGCGCGTGTGGCCGCCGGCCGCGAGGATCACGGCGTCAGCGTGGATGACGACGGGCGTGCCGTCGACGATGTCGAAGCCGTATGCGCCGAACACGCGACCGTCGCCGACGAGCAGCCGAGTGATGTAGATCGAGTCGATGATTGGCACCTGGAGTTCCTGGGCGCGGCGGAGCAGGGTGCGCTGGATCTCGAGGCCGGTGTAGTCGCCCGCGTAGCAGGTGCGTCGGTAGAGGTGCGCCCCGAAGAAGCGCTGGCTGATCCGCCCGTCGGCCTCGCGCGCGAACGGCATGCCCCAGCGCTCGAGGTCCTCGATGCCCTGCGCGGCGTTCTTCGCAACGATCTCGACGATGTGCGGATCGGCGAGGAAGTACGACTCGCGCAGCGTGTCGGCGGCGTGCTGCTGCCAGCTGTCCTCGGGGTCCATCGTGCCGAGGGCGGCGTTGATCCCGCCCGCGGCGAGCGTGGTGTGGGCGTCGTGCTTGCGGCGTTTGCCGACCGCGAGCACCTGGACCCCGCGCTCCGCGAGTTCGATGGACGCGCGGAGGCCCGCGCCGCCCGTGCCGATGACGAGCGCGGACGTGGAGATGAGTCGTTCGTGTGTGCCTGGTGCAGTCATGAGAGCAACGTTAGGGACTGTCGTTCGATACATCCAATGAATAGTTATCATCGTGACGATGCGCGTAGGCTATGACCATGAATCTTGAGCAACTGCGAGGCTTTACCGAGGTCGCGCGCACGAGCCACTTCACCCGCGCCGCCGAGGGGCTGCACGTGACGCAGCCGTCGCTGTCCCGGCAGATCGCCACACTCGAGGCCGAGCTCGGCGTCGAACTGTTCCACCGTGCGCGCGGCAACGTCTCGCTCACCGCTGCGGGCGAGCGGCTGCTGCCGATCGCGAAGCGCATGCTTGCCGACGCTGAGACCGCGGCCGCCGCGATGGCCGAGCTCGCGGGGCTCCAGGGCGGCAGGATCAGGCTGGGCGCCACCCCGACGCTCTGCACGAGCCTCGTCGTTGAGGTTGTCGCCCAGTACAGCAGCCGCTACCCGGGGATCGACATCGAGATCCTTGAGCGCGGCTCGCGGAGCCTCATCGCGGCACTCGTCGAGGGGCAGCTCGATCTCGCGCTCATCGTGACGAGCGTGTCGTCTGAGTCAGGTAGGGCGGTGCTCGAGCGCGAGCCGATCCTGTCCGAGCAGCTCGTCGTCGCGGCCGGCGCCGACGCCCCCTGGCCTGCCGCACTCGCGACCCCCGTCGACCTCGCGGATCTCGCCGCCGTTCCGCAGATCATGTTCCCCGAGAACTACGACCTGCGCGCCGCCCTCGACGCCGAATTCCGCGCGCGCGGCCTCACCCCAGCCGTCGCGGTCGAGGGCGTCGAGATGGACGCCGCGCTGCGCTTCGCCGAACGCGGTCTCGGCGTGGTGGTCGTGCCCGCGATGGTGGCCGTCGAGCGGCCGACGTTGCGGGTCGCCCCGCTCGCTGGCCCCGGCATCTCCCGCACGGTGAGCATCGCCCGGCGGCACGACATGACGCCGACACACGCAGGGGCGGCAATGCACGCGCTCATCCGGGAGACCGCGGACAGGTTCGCGAGCGACGACGCCAGGCTCACGACCCTCGTCCGGCGCGTCGGCCCCGCCCAGGGGTAGCATTGCCCCATGTGCGCCGGATACGGACTTGAGCTGCGCGGACCGACCTCGACCACGGGGGAGCGAGTCGGCGTGCTCGCGTTCGTGCCGGGCCGCGACGACGATCAGCTCGAGCTCGTGCGCCGCTGGCTCGACGAGCAGCATGGCGAGGCGAAGATCACCGGCCGGAACGCGCGGAATCTCAACCCGATCATTCGGCGCGGGGAGACAGGCCCCGTGGCAGAGCTCGCGTGGTGGTGGCTGCACGTGGGCGGCCAGCCCGCGAAGTTCACCGCGTTCAACTCACGCTCGGACAGGCTGCTGCAGAGCTGGCGCGAGCCGTTCCAGCACCGGGCGCTCGCACCCGCGAGCTGGTACGTCGAGAAGGGTGTGCGGTTCGAACTGCCCGGGGGTGAGCCGTTCGGGATCGCTGCGATCACGGCCCCCACCGCCGAGAAGGCGCTCACGAGCTATTCGATCGTGACGCGGGAGGCAGTCGCCGATGCCGCTCGGGTGCACAACCGGATGCCCCTCGTGCTTCCTGAAACGCTGCACGACGAGTGGCTCGACCCGGCCAGGCAAGGCGACGCGTCGCTCGTGGAGCGGGCGGTCCGTGCCTCGGAGGAGCTGTCCGCGGCGCTCGTCGCGGCCGGGCCGGTGGCGGGGCCCGCAGTGGGCGCCTCGAAGGCGGCTCCACCAGACGCGCAGCCGATGCTGTTCTAGCCTGGCCCGCCCGGCCGCGGTAGGGTAGCCCGCATGGGTACATTGATTCGTGCGTGCGCAGTGGCGTACGCACGTAGCACGCGGCGGCGCCGCGCCTAACGGCGCGCCGCAGCTTCGCTCCGCGCGTCGTCCTCCGAGAGCCCTCAGCGCCTCGGGGTCGAATTGGCGTACAAGCCGCACCCGCCCCGGTGGCGCTCCACGACGTTTCTTCTGGAGTGCACCCATGCCTCGTTCACAACACGGTGGCCGACACGAGCTCGGCCAAAACTTCCTTATCCACCGCCCGACGATCGACCGCATTGCCGGGCTCACCGCCTCGACGTGCGGCCCGATACTCGAGCTCGGCGCTGGTGACGGTGCTCTCACCGTGCCGCTCGCGCGGCTCCGACGGCCGCTCACCGCGATTGACATTGACGAACACGGCGTCGCGCGACTTGCGCGCACCGTGCCGGGAGCGCGGGTGAGCGACGGGGACGCACTCAGCGTGCCGTTCGCGGATCCCGTCATCGTCGGGAACCTGCCGTTTCACCTCACGACACCGATCCTACGGCGCCTGCTCGCCGAGCCCGGGTGGTACGACGCGATCCTCCTCGTACAGTGGGAGGTCGCGCGCAAGCGCGCGGGCGTTGGCGGCGGTACGATGATGAGCGCGCAGGCCGCCCCTTGGTTCGAATTTGAGCTGCACGGTCGCGTGCCAGCGCGCGCGTTTTCGCCGATGCCGAGCATCGACGGCGGGATACTGGCAATCCGGCGGCGCCCCAGACCGCGGGTGCCCGAGTCCGAGCGCCGCGCATACGACGCGTTCGTGCGGCGCTCCTTCACCGCACGGGGTGGCTCACTCGGTGCCGCCGTGCGCGCGGCGTGCGGGGGAGACCAGGGGGCGGCCACCCGAGCGCTGCAGGAGGCTGGGGTCGCGTCACGCGCGCTGCCTCGCAGCGTTGGCGCTGACCAGTGGCCGATCCTCTGGCGCGGGGTTAGCCCCCGTCGACGGCGCTCGTAGGGCGGAGCGCCGCGAGGCGTTCGATCGCGGTCGCAAGCGTTGCGTCGTCCTTCACGAAGGTGAAGCGCACCCAGTTGCGGAGCCTGTCTGCCGTTGCCGACCCCGCGCGGCAGAACGCGGCGAGCGGCACGCACGCGACCCCGATCTCGGCGGGGAGCCACCTTGCGAACGCCGCGCCGTCGGGCACGTCAGCGTTGAGAAACGGGGTCGCGTCGGCGCAGACAAAGTACGTGCCCTGGGGGCGGACGGTGCCGAACCCGACCGCGGCGAGGCTGTCGAGCAGCACCTGCCTGCGGCGGTCAAGCGTCTCCCGGAGCGCCGCGATGTCGCCGTCGCCCTCGGCCAGCGCCCGGGCGATCGCCGACTGGAATGGGGCGCCGCCCGAGTACGTGAGGAACTGCTTGATCGCGGTGACCGCTTCGATGAGCTGCGCGGGCCCCGTCGCCCAGCCGATCTTCCACCCCGTGAGTGAGAAGGTCTTGCCCGACGATGAAACGGTGATCGTGCGCTCGCGCATGCCTGGCAGCGTGGCGAACGGCACGTGCTCGGCGCCGTCAAACGTCAGGTGTTCGTACACCTCATCGGTGACAACGACCGCGTCCGCCCGCGCCGCCGCCTCGGCGATTGCCGCGAGTTCCGCGCGCGTGAGCACCGCACCGGTGGGGTTGTGCGGGGTATTCACGAGGATCAGTCTGGTCGCCTGGCCCACCGCCGCATCGAGTGCGGCGCGGTCGAGCGCGAAACCGTCATCGGTTGGCGCGAGCGGAACGGTGACGTGCGTCGCGCCAGCCATCGCGATCGCGGCGGCGTGCGAGTCGTAGAACGGTTCGAGCGTGACGACCTCGTCGCCGGGGCCAGCGAGCGCAAGGATCGCCGCGGTGAGCGCCTCGGTCGCGCCGACAGTCACGAGCACTTCGGACTCTGGATCGAGCGCGATTCCGTAGTGGCGGAGTTGGTGGGCGGCGATCGCCTCACGCAGGGCCAGCGCTCCGCGTCCCGGCGGGTACTGGTTCTCGCCCGAGCGCAGCGCCGCGATGGCGGCCTCCCGGATCCACTCCGGCCCGTCCTCGTCGGGGAACCCCTGCCCGAGGTTCGCGGCGCCGGTCGCGGCGGCGAGGGCGCTCATCTCGGCGAAGATCGTCGGCTTTGTTGATCCGTCCTCGCCCGCGAGTCCCGCCGCTGCCGCCACATTTCTCCACCGTGAGTCCATACCCACCACACTATGGGGTGTGCACCGCGCGTGGGGCGCGGTGCGTAACAGACGGTAGCGCTCGGCGCGTAGGATCAGGTGGGTGAGCGATTCCCACCCCGTCCAGCAGGTGCCACCCGGCAGCGGGCCCGCGGTGATGCTGCGCGACGCCGGGCTCGTTGGCCTCGGGGGCGCGCTGGGGTCGGTCGCGCGCTACCTCGCCGGCCTGGCGCTGCCCCTGGACGCGAACGCCGCGACCTTTGCGATCAACGTCGCGGGTTCGTGTCTGCTCGGGCTCATCGTCGCGGGCCTCGCGGGTCGACGCCCGCGGCTTCAGCTCGCGGTCGGCACCGGATTCTGCGGCGGCTTCACCACGTACAGTGCGCTCGCGGTCGGGGTTGCCGAGCTCGCGGGCGCGGGAAGCATCGCCTCGGCGCTCATCCTCGCGCTCGGCACCGTCGCCTGCGCGGGGGCGGCCACGCTCGTGGGAGTCTGGATCGGGCGGCGGCTCTCGGCCGGAGGAGCCGCATGATCGGCGCGCTCGTGGTCGCTGCCGGTGGTGGGGTTGGGGCGATCCTGCGGTTCCTGCTCGACACCTGGGTGACCCGGTCGGCGGGCCGCCGGGCGAGCCGAAGCGGGACCGGTCAACCCGGCCAGCGTTTTCCGTGGGGGATCACCGCCGTCAACCTCTCCGGCTCCCTCGCGCTTGGCGTGCTCGTCGGGTGGCTCGGACGCGGCCTCGCGGACTCGGCCGCAGCGCACCCCGGGAGCCCGGCTACCCTGCTGTGGCTCACGCTCGGCGTCGGCCTCCTCGGCGGGTACACGACGATGAGCACCGCGAGCCTCGACACGGTCCGCCTCGCGCAATCCGGGCGGATCACGGCGGCCGCGGGCAACGCGCTTGGCACGCTTGGTGCCGCCGCGCTGCTCGCGGCCGCCGGGATCCTGATCGGGCAGGCGATCAGCTAGCGGTCACGACCTGTGCCCACGTCGCAAGCGGCATCGGCGCGACGCCGATGCGCGCCTCGGCCCCCGTCGCCGGATCGAATGCGAAGTCGGTCTCGGCCCCGAGCGCGGTGTACAGCCCGGCGACGCCCGCGGCTGCGCCCTCGCCGAGGAGCGGAGCGATGCTCGCGCCGAATGCTGCTGGCGTGACCGACTCGAACCGCACCTCGCTGCCGAGCGCCGCCCCGAACGCGGCGGCGAGTTCTGGGCCGGTCACCGCGGGGACGTGGCCGACGCGCACGACCCCGGTCACCGACGGGTCGCGCAGCAGCGCGGCGACGGCGGCTGCGACGTCCATGTGCGACGCCCACGACACCGCGAAGTCCGGGCGGACCGGGTAGCGGAGTACGCCGTCCTCGCGCACGCCGGCCTGCACATGGGGGAGCAGGAGGTTCTCGAGGAAGAGGCGGGGCTCGACGACCGCTGTGGGGATCCCGGTCGCCGTCGCGCCAGCGATGAGCACCGCTAGCGACGAGTCGTCGGGGGCCTGCAGCGGGGTGCCCGGCGCGCTCACGATGGTGCCGCTCGTCGAGATGACGACCCGCCCGGGCTGCGCCGATTCGAGCGCGGCGATTGTGGCGTGCGCGATCCTGAGCCGCTCGCCCTCGGGGGCCATCGGCAGGTGCACGAACACCGCCTCCGCGCCCGCGTAGGCCGCGGCGAGGTCTGTCGCCGAGGCGGCGTCGACCGCGAGCGCGCGTGCGCCGTCGACCTGCTGGCCGCCGCGGCTGAGCGCGATGGGCTGCTCGCCGAGAGCGGCGAGGGCGGCGACGATGGGGGAGCCTTGGGCGCCTGTTGCGCCATGAATCACTGTTGTCATGATTCAATAGTGCAGTCAATGCATCAGTTACATCAACTGCACTAATGGGAGTAGGGTGAAGCGCATGGAAACGGAACTCCCTGAGTGCGGCGTCGCGCGATTCCTTGTGCTGCTCGAGGGACCGTGGGCGACCCTCATCGTTCGCGAGCTGCTTCGCGGCCCGCTCCGCTTCGGCGAACTCCGCGAGTCGCTGCCTGGCATCAGCCCCCACACGCTGACGAGCCGGCTGCGGCAGTTCGAGACGCACGGGCTCGTCACGCGCACCGTGTACGCCGAGGTTCCGCCGCGCGTCGAGTACGAGCTCACGCCGCTGGGTCAGCAGCTGCGCACCGTGCTCGACGCGATGGCGGAGTGGGCGCTGAGCGTGCCGGCGGCGGGACGGACCCGATGACACCGCCCGTTGCGGTTGAGAAAGTGAGACCCATGCCATTCACCCCGCCACCCGCATTCACAACACGGCCGACGCTTCAAGGCACCTTCGGGATGAGTGCGTCCACGCACTGGCTCGCGACCGCGAGCGCCCAGGCAGTGCTCGAGCGTGGCGGAAATGCGTTCGATGCGGCCGTCGCCGGAGCCTTTGTGCTGCACGTCGTTGAGCCGCATCTCAACGGTCCCGGTGGCGATATGACCGGCATCTTCCATGCCGCCGGTTCAAGCGGTCCGCGAGTGCTCATGGGGCAGGGGAGCGCCCCGGCCGGGGCCACTGCCGAGCACTACCTCGAGGCCGGCCTTGATCTCGTTCCAGGATCCGGCGCGCTAGCCACCGCGGTGCCAGCCGCGGTCGACGCGTGGCTGCTGCTGCTCGCAGAACACGGCACGTGGGAGCTGGCGGACGTCCTCGAGTTTGCGATTGGATATGCCAGGGGCGGGCACCAGGCGCTGCCACGCGTGAGCGCAACTATTGAGAGCGTGCGGGAGCTGTTCCTTGAGCACTGGCCGACCTCCGCGGAGCTTTGGCTCGTGGACGGAAAGACACCTGCGCCCGGTGCGATCCTCACGAACGAGGCCTACGCGCGGACGCTCGACAGGCTCGTTGCTGCTGGCGCCGACTTGCCCGGCAGCGGTGACAGGGTTGCCCGAATTGAAGCAGCTCGCCACGCGTGGTCCGACGGATTCGTCGCCGAGGCCGCTGCCGACTTTGTCCGCGGTCCGCATCGCCACTCTTCGGGCACCGACCACGCCGGCGTGATTGCCCGCGAGGACTTCGCGGGCTTCCGGGCGAGCACTGAGGAGGCCGTTACGCTCGAGTTCCGCGGCGTCACGATCGCGAAGACCGGGGCCTGGGGACAGGGGCCAGCGCTGCTCCAGACGCTGCAGATCCTGTCGGGGTTTGCCGATCACGAGATCGACCCCTCGACCGCCGACGGGGCACACCGCATCATCGAAGCCCAGAAGCTCGCCTATGCCGACCGCGAGGCGTACTACGGCGACCACGAGGTTCCCCTCGACGTGCTGCTGTCGGAGGAATACGCCGCAGAGCGCCGCTCCCTGATCGGCGAACGCGCATCGACAGAGTTTCGGCCGGGCACGATACCGGGTCACACGCCATTCGTGCCGCCCCTCCGCACGGAGTACCGGCCCCCGGCGCTCGCTGCGGGCGATGTCGCTGTTGGCGTCGGCGAGCCCACCGTGACGAAAGCGGGAGTCACCAAAGGCGACACCTGCCACATCGACGTCGTCGACCGTTGGGGGAACATGGTGGCAGCGACGCCCTCTGGCGGATGGTTGCAGTCGTCTCCCGCTATCCCGGAGCTCGGCTTCTGCCTCGGGTCCCGCCTGCAAATGACGTGGCTGGAGCCGGGCGGGCCGTCGACGCTGACGCCGGGCAAACGCCCCCGAACGACGCTCACCCCGACGCTCGTGTTGCGCGACGGCGAGCCCGTGCTCGCGCTCGGCTCGCCCGGCGGAGACCAGCAGGATCAGTGGCAGCTGCTGTTCCTGTTGCGCGTGCTCGTCGGCGGCTACACCCAGCAAGAGGCAATCGACGCCCCGGCACTGCACACGACCGCTGTACCCGAATCGTTCTGGCCACGGACGTGGACCCCGGCAGGCGTGGTTGTTGAGGATCGACTGGGCGACGACGTTATCGAAGCGCTCGAGGCCCGGGGCCACCGAGTGACGCGGGCGGGGGACTGGGCTCTCGGTCGTCTCTCGAGCGTTGGTCGGGATCCGCAGACGGGCGCGCTCTCCGCCGCAGCGAACGCGCGCGGAGCGCAAGGATACGCGGCTGGTCGGTAGCTCGGAGTGAGCCGCCCGACGCGGCTGATGAGCCCGCTCCGGCCGGCGTTGGCGGGGTCGATAGGATGAACCACCTGACCCGCTTCGACCGCTCCGGAGGAGATCGACATGGCGTTTGACACGAAAGCGGTCGTCGCGGCGGCCACCGAGCAACTGGTCGAGGCGGTGCGCTCCGTCCACGAGCGGCACTTGAGCGAGACGATCTACGGCGCCATGTTTCACGAGTTCTACGGCGACGGAACGGTGATCTACTGGCCAATGGTGACGGTGGGTACCGAGGAGACGCTTGCCGCGATCGTTGCCGATTACACCGCTCGGTCTGGTCCCGAGGAGGGGCTTGCTGACTCGCTGCGCTGGTCAGGCCCCGACCTCACGCACGGGTTCGAGCCGTCCTCGGCCCTCCAGGAGCTCGCCGACACGGTGCAGGCGTCGGCTGGCGCCGGGAGCGCACAGTGGGAGCGCCAGTACGACCGCTGGCTGCGCTGCTTCCCCAAAGCCGCGAAGCTGGCGATGAAGCAGCTCGTCGCCGAGGGCATCGTGTCAAAGTCGTTTGTCGCGATTGCCGCGGATGAAGCCGGCGAACTCATCCCGCTGAGCCTGACGAAGGCGCAGCTCGTCGCACACTTTCCCCAGTACGACGAGGCCGAGCGGGAGCGGCGTCGGCTCGCGGCGCTCCCCGTTGAGGATCGTGTTGCCGAGCTCCTCCCGGAGGCCGTCGCCCCGCGCTATCAGGGGCCGCTGATCGGTGAACACGAGAGCCTGCTTGTCGGCTGTGGGGCCGCGGCAGTGCCCGCGCTCGTGAGCGTCGTGCGACACGAGACCCTCGCGCGCGGTGACGTCGTCGCCGCGCGGCTGCTCGCTGAGATCAACATTGATACTCCAGACGTCGTTGACGCGCTCGATGGACTCATGCGGGCGAAGAAGGCACAGCTGAACTCGCGCGCATGGGCGGCGGGTGCGCTCGCTCGGCTCGGCCGCTCGGACCTGATCCTCACCCGCATCGCCGAACTTCCCAGCGACGTCGTCGTGCGGGGTATCGCCGACCCCTTCAGCTCGTTCCGCGATCGCGGTGCCCACCGTGCGCTCGACTACGAGCCGCTCGAGCACGCCCTCGCCGCCAGGCCCGAACTCGAACCGGCGTTTGCCGAGGAGCTTCGGCCCGGCAGCGGCTACTGCGCGCTCGCCCCTGACGAAACCCCGGCGGCGCGCGCCGCCCTCGCATCGCGGTGGGAGGTCGTCCGCGTACACGCCCGGGCCGTGCTCGAGGACGCTGGCGTCCCCGCCTGATGCCACCGCGCGGCCGCGGCTGTCAATCGGGTCACGCGCCCAGCGGTATCCTTGGTAAGTGACAAGCTCTCGTTCAGAAATCGCCTTCCAGCGTGCGCTGGCGGCCTTCAAGAACCCGACGCTCGATCTGCTTCACGGAAGGTACGCGCCGTTCGTCGTGTCGGTGCTCTCGGGTATGTTCACAGCCGAGCGGCAGTCGGTCCCGATCTCGGACGCCCATGTCGAGGTCGGCAACTTCGCCGACGAACTCCGGGCAGCGGGCTACGACGACGAGGAGCGCCGGCTCCCGAGCGGCTCCGGTCGCGACATCTGCAGGTACTGGGCGCGCGTAGGGTGGCTCGTGCCGCAGATCCAGGACGGCGTCGAGCTGTATCGCCTGTCGGCCCAGGCCGTCGGTGCCCTCGAGATTGCGGGGCGCGCGGGTGGGGGCAGGGCGAAGGTATCCCGCTCGCGCGTGCGCACCCTGCTCGAGTCCGTTGAGCAGCTCACCCAGAGCGCCGAGACGGATCCGGTGAAGCGCATCGAACGGCTTCGCGCCGAGCGCGCCGAGATCGATGCTGAGCTCGCGAGGCTTGAGGACGACGACGACGCGTTCGACCCCGTCGACGACGAGCAGCTGCTTGAGGACACGGAGAACGTGCTGCACCTCTCGCGCGAGCTGCCGGCCGACTTTGTTCGCGTCGCAGAGTCGATCAACGCGATGCAGCGTGACGTCATCGCCGAGCTGCGGCGCGACGAGCGGCCGACCGGTGACGTGCTGCGGGAATACCTGCGGCGCGGCGAACACGTGATGGACGCGACCCCCGAGGGGCGCGCCTTTGCTGGCGCCCTGAAACTTATTGGTGACCCCGTGCACATTGAGGAACTCACCGAGCAACTGCAGTCGATCCTGGGCAGACCGTTCGCGCGGCTCATGAGCGCCGAACAGCGTGCCGACCTCCGCGCCATCGCGAAGCGCGTTGAACAGGGCGTCGAGGAGGTGCTCACCGCACAGCGGCGGGCATCCCACATCATTACGACGCAGGTGCGCACGCACGACCCGATCCGCGACCGCGAGGTCGACAGCCTGCTGCGCAGCGTCATGGCGGGCTTGCAGGCTTGGGTTCCCGAGTCGAACGCTAGAGACCGGGTCGAGCCGCTGCGCGCCCTACCCAGCGCGGCCATTCACCACCTCCGACAGACCGTCAGCGACCCGCGGCCACCGAACGTGCCGGCGCCGCTCAGCGAGGCCGCCGATGCTCGCAGCACCG
The DNA here is from genome assembly GCF_013409595.1 of Leucobacter aridicollis. Classification (NCBI taxonomy): domain Bacteria; kingdom Bacillati; phylum Actinomycetota; class Actinomycetes; order Micrococcales; family Microbacteriaceae; genus Leucobacter; species Leucobacter aridicollis. The sequence continues at coordinate 1,561,010 of NZ_JACCBD010000001.1, forward strand.
CCGAGTTCGTCGACGCGGACACGCGCGCGTGGGGCGGACCGAACTACGTCGCGCTCGAGGCCTACGTCGCCGGCCTGCCAGGCGACGACTTCGACCTCGCCGAGGCGTTCGACAGCATCGACGACACCGCGACGCGTCGGCCGGCCGATCTGCTTGGAATGCTCGAGCTCGCGCACCGCGCCGGCATGACGGAGGGGGAGACCGTGTCGACCGTTGAGGCGATCCGCCCGGACGGCACGGCGCGCACGTTCGCCTTCGCCGCGGTCACGGCGCGCACCCCGCGCGACGCCGCCGTTCCCGCGGACGCACCAGTTTCGGCCGCGCGAGACGCGGCCACCCCGAGAGTAGAACCGAATGAGTGAGATGCCAGAGCCAGACGAGACGCCCAATCTTGACGTGACGCCGGACGCTGGCGCGCCGGTCGGCGAGACCGCCGACGCCGAAGCCGTCGCGGACGTCGGCGCCGGCGACGGCTTCGTCGCGCCAGCGCCGATGGAGCGGGATCGGGAGGAGTACTTCGCGGGGGATCGCGGCGTCCTCGACCCCGTCGTGCGCCGCGTGCTGGTGCGGCTGCTGCAGCGCCGCGTGCTGTTCGCCGACCGGCACAAGGACGACTGGGCGGTGCTGCTCGAAAACCATCAGGTGATCGAGTCGCGCCTGCACGACCTGTTTATTCGGCTCATCGTCGATCCCGAGCGCGGCGTCGCCTACAAGCAGCAGGTCCGCTCCGAGGAGCTCGAGGTGCCGGTGCTGCTGCGTGACGAGGCCTACAACCGCGCCGAGACGCTCGTGCTCGTCTACCTTCGCACGGTGTACCAGCGCGAGTCGACCGCGGGCGAACCCGCGGTGCGGATCGACGTCGAGGAGATCGAGCAGACGGTGCTCAGCTACTTCACCGACAGCGACGGGAACACCGCGGCGCGCCAGAAGACCGTCGAAAAGGCGCTGAACCGCCTGCGGAACGAGGGCATCATCGACGAGGAATCCGAGGGGCGCTTTCGCGTCACACCGCTCGTCGAGGTCGTGCTGAGCGCGGACCGGCTCCGCGAGCTGCAGCGGTGGCTCAAGGAGCAGGTTGCCGACACCGCCGAAAAGATTGAGGACACCGCATCATGACAATGCTCGACACGCTCTTTGGCCTCATTCCCGCCGAGTCGCGCGGGCAGCAGTGGGTTGCGGACGAGCTCCAGCTCGTGAACTGGGGCGGCTACGATGGCGCGCACCGGGTGCGCTTCTCGCCGCGGGCGACGCTGCTGTGCGGCGGATCAGGATCGGGAAAATCCACGCTCATGGACGCGTACATCGCGCTCATGATGCCGCACACCACGCCGTTCAACGGCGCCTCGAACGGCGGCGTCGCCGGGCGTTCCCGCGGCGAGGAGCAGCGCAACATTCTCTCGTACGGCCGCGGCAAGCTCGACGAGTCGCGCACGGACGAGGGGACGCAGGTGCGCGTGCTCCGTGGGGACGGCGAGGACACGTGGACCGCGATCGCCGCAACCTGGCTCGATCACGATGGATCGCGGTTCACCGCGCTGCGGGCCTGGTACATCCCGGCGACCGCGCGCATCATCGAGGACACCGTGCGGGTGCGTGCGACGGTCGACGGAACGTTCGACCTCGGCGACCTCGAGACCGCCGCCGCGCAGCGGCTGGGCGACGCCGCGGTGCGCGCGGCGGGTCTCGACACCTATTCGACCGACCGTGAGTTCGCGGCGAAGATCCACTCGGTGCTTGGCATCGGAGCGTCCGGCGCCGGGGCGAAGGCGATGAGCCTGCTCGCGCGCATCCAGGCGGGCCAGCAGATCACGACCGTCGACGAGTTGTACAAGCGGATGGTGCTCGAGGAGCCCGAGACGCTCGCGACGGCCGACGCCGTCGTCGAACACTTCGACGAGCTTGAGAGCACGCGCATGCGGATGGTCACCGCGCAGCGGCAGGTGCGCGCCCTGCGGCCGATCCGCGACATGCGGGGCCGGATCCTCGCGGCCGCCGACCAGCTGAGGCTCATCGACGACATCGGCCGCTTCGACGACCCAGACTCGCTCTCGGCGCTCTGGCGCACCGGGCGCAGGCTCGAGCTGCTGCGCGACGTCGAAGCCGAACTGCAGCAGGACAAGGCCGCGGCTGACACCGAGGTGCGCACGCAGCAGGCCCTCGCCGCGGCGGCCGAGGCCGAGCGCGAGGGGCTCGTCGAGGTCCTGCGGAACTCCGGCGGCGACCAGATCGAGCGCGCCGAGCGAGATCTCTCGATCATCGAGAAGCAGCTCGAGACCGTGACCGCATCGCGCCGCAGGTTCGACGAGGCCATCGCGCCGATCGGCGAGGACGCGAGCACCGAGAAGGCGTTCCGGCAGCTCATCGCCCGCGCCCAGGCCGCGCTTGCGGACCCGCAGGCAAAGGCCGCGGTCCGCGACGCCTATGCCGACGCCCGAGGCAAGACGAACGCCCTGCGCGAGCAGGTCTCCGACCTCGCGAAGGAGAGCGGGCGGGCGGAGTCGCTCCGCGGCAACATTCCCGGACATCTGCACGAGGCGCGTGAGCTGCTCGCGAGCGCGGCGGGGATCCCGATCGAGGAGCTGCCCTTTGTCGGCGAGCTCATTGAGGTCCGCACCGAGTTCGAGCCCTGGCGCCAGGCGTTCAACCTCGCGCTCGGCGGCTTCGCGACGACGCTGCTCATCGACACCGCGAACCTCGGCAAGTTCAGGCAGGCCATCAACGAGGTGCGGCTGCCGATGCGGCTGCGCTACGAGGGCGCACACACCGATCGCGGCTGGCACGCGCGGCTCGACTCGGCGAAGCTGCCGGGCCGCCTCGAGTTCCGTGACACGCCGTTCACCGGGTGGCTCATGGACAGGCTCGAGGAACAGTTCGGGTTCGTCTGCGTTGACACCGCGGCCGGCCTCTCCGAGCACCGGATGGCGTTGAGCATCAGCGGCCAGATGTCGCAGGGCTCCCGCGGGGCCCACGGCGGCCACGGGCGCGCAAACGTGCTCGGCTTCTCCAACCAGCGCAGGCTCGACGACCTCGCGGATCAGGCGGGGGACCTCTCGGCGCGACTGACCGCGGCGACGAAAACGGAGAAGGAGGCCGCGGCGGCCCTCGACGCGCTTGACGCGCGACATGCCGCCTACGCGAAGATCAGCGACCTCACCTGGGACCAGGTCGACGTGGCGACGCTCGAGGCGCAGCGCGACAAGTGGCTGGCGCTCGTGGCCGAGCTCGTCTCGGGCAACCCGAAGCTCGAGCCGCTGAAAGCCCAGATCGGGCAGCTCAAGCAGAAGCTCGCCGAGCTGCAGAAGGCGCTCGGCCGGGCCGAGGCACGCCAGGAGAGGGTCGCCGCGGATTGGGCGCACATCACCGACGAGGTCGACGAGGCGCAGCGCGCAGTCGACGACGCGGAGGACGCCGAGCGCCTCCTCGATCCTGATCAGCTCGCCTACCTTGATGAGCGCTTCGACAGCCCGGCGGGTACGCCCGCGCGCAGCAAGCTTGAGGCGCTCGCAAGGTTCGACGCCGCGCTCGACAGCGCCTCGCGCCTGTTGCGTGAGGATCAGGCCGCCGCGCAGCTCACCCTCGAGGAGCAGCGCCTGCACCTGAAGCGCGCGCTCGAGGGGTTCCTCGAGAGTTGGCCGAACCCGAACCTGCGCGCCGACCCGGATTCGTCGCTCGCGGACTTCGAGCGGATCCTCGCCGAACTTGAAACGAGCGGACTGCACGAGCTCGAGACCGAGTGGAAGCACAGCCTGCTCAAGCTGTCGGGCAACGACCTCACAAACCTGGATTCCATGCTCAGTCGAGCCCTCCGCGAGATCAGGGAGCGGATCGAGCCCATCAACCGCATCATGCAGGACCTGCCGTTCTACGACGACGAACACCGGCTACAGATCACGCCGCGAGAGAACCAGTCCGAGGCGAGGCGCAGGTTCCGCGCCGAGCTGCGCGAGGTGCGCGCGCTCATCGCGGCCGCGGCGACCGACGCGGAGCGGGAACAAGCGTACGAGCGGATGAAGAAGTTCATCGGCAGGATCAGGCGCACGGCCCCCGACTTCGCGGAGCTCGTCGACGTGCGCAACCATGTTCGTGTGAGCGCCGAGAAGGTGCATGCGGTGACGAAGCAGCACGCGGCGTTGTACGACCACATCGGCGAGAAGTCGGGCGGCGAGTCGCAGGAGCTCATCGCGTTCATCGTTGGGGCGGCGCTGCGGTACCAGCTCGGCGACGCCGACGCGGAGCGGCCGCGCTACGCGCCGGTGTTCCTCGACGAGGCGCTGATCAAGGCCGACGCCCACTTCACGAAGCGCGCGATCGGCGCCTGGCGCGGGCTGGGGTTCCAGCTCGTCATTGGCGCGCCGAACGATAAGTACAGCGCGATCGAGCCGCACGTCGACGTCGAGTACGACATCCTCAAGGACACGAGCGGCCGGTCGTGGGCGAAGCCGAAGGTGGGGCTGTCGGAGGTCCCGTAGCCCGGGGCCTGCTCGCCGGGGCTACGGTCCCGGCGAGCTGCGGTCCGCTATCCGGGGGGCCGATAGCGCGGGGCTAGCGAACCCGCGTCGCCTCGAACTGCATGCTCGGGTGGGCGTAGGCCTCCTGCGACTCGACGAGCTTGAGTTCGCGCTCACCGGAAGCGAGCGTGTTCTCGAGCAGCGTGAACACGCTCGACGCGGTGCGGGCGAGCGCGTCGCCCGCGTCACCCGTTGCCGTGAGGTGCGCCGTGAAGAGCGCAGCGGTGACGTCGCCGGAGCCGTTCGCCTTGAGCGGCAGCCGCGGCGTCTCGATGAGCCAGGCCTCGTCGCCGTGGACGGCGAGCATTTCGATCACCCCGTCCGACGCGCGCTCCGGGCGCTCGACGCTCGTCACGAGCACGGTCTTCGGGCCGATCTCGCGGGCGCGGTCGACCGATTCGAGCGTCAACTCGAGGGTAGTCGGAGTCGTGCCCGTGATGAAGCCCAGCTCGAACTGGTTCGGCGTGATGAGGTCTGCGCGGGGCACGACCCTGTCGCGGATGAGGTTCTGGACCTCGGGGGCGACATGGCAGCCCGAGACGGCGTTGCCGAGCACGGGGTCGCACGCGTAGATCGCGTTCGGGCTGTGCTGCTTCACGCGATCGACCGCGTCGAGGATCGCGTCGCCGATATCGTCACCACCCTGGTACCCGGAGAGCACAGCGTCGACGCCTGCAAGGCCGCCGCGCTCCTCGATCCCTGTGACGATCTCGCGCACGTCGGTGCCCGTGAGCATCGGGCCGCGCCACGCGCCGTAGCCGGTGTGGTTGGAGAACGCGACCGTGTAGACCGGCATGACCTCGACGCCGATCCGCTGTAGCGGGAACACCGCGGCCGAGTTGCCGACGTGACCGTATGAGACAGATGACTGGATCGACAGAATGCGCATCCTCCGATCCTTTCACTGGACCACCGGGTGATCCACTTCGCATCGTTGCGACTGGACCACTTGCCTGGAGTTGCCCCGCTAGATGGCGCGGCCCGGCGTCAGAATGCCCATCGGATCGAGTGTGTGCTTGATGGCGCGTTGCACGTCGAGGGCGACGTCGTCGAGCTGCCACGCGAGCTCGTGCTGCTTCACGAGCCCGATCCCGTGCTCGCCGGTGATCGTGCCGTCAAAGGAGAGCGCGAGACGCGTGATGTCGTCGATGAGGGCGTCTGCCGCGGCGATTCCCGAGGGCGTATCCGGCGCGGCGACCTTGCAGTGCAGATTGCCGTCGCCGGCGTGCGCGACGCTCGCGACCTCGATCCCGTGCCGCCGCGAGACTTCTGCGACGCCAGCGAACATGTCCGCGAGCCGGGAGACCGGCACACCCACATCGCAGGCAATCTTTAGCCCGCGCGCGCTCAGTGCCGGGTTCGACTTCCTGCGTGCCTCGACGAGGTTGTCGTTCGCCGCGACCGCAGCGGCGCTGGCGCCGTGCCGGCGGCAGATCGCAAGGATCGCCTCCGCGTGCGCCGCGGCATCCGGTCCAACGGCCTGGCCGACGAGCAACGCGCCGCGCGGAATGCGGATGCCCGACGGGAAGACCTCCTCGATGGTCCGCACGGTGAGCGCGTCCATGAGCTCGAGCACTTCCGGCCGAGACGCGGACCCGACGATCTCGGTGACCGCTGCGCCTGCCTCCGGGAGTCCGTCGAACTCTGCCCAGAACGTGACGGGAGGGCCGACGGGAAGCGACTCGAGTCGAACGACGGCCTCGACGATCACCCCGAGCGTGCCCTCGGAGCCGATGAACAGCCGCGTGAGGTCGTACCCGACGACGTTCTTGCGCGTCCGGGCGCCAGTGCGCATGATGCGGCCGTCGGCGAGCACGACAGTGAGGGCCGCGACCCAATCCGACGTGACCCCGTGCGCCACACAGCGCAGGCCCCCCGCGTTCGTCGCGATGTTGCCGCCGACGGTGCAGGTGCGCACGCTCGCGGGATCGGGCGGGAAGAACAGGCCGTGCTCGTGCGCGGCGTCGTCAAGGTCGGCGGTGATGACCCCGGGCTGCACGGTCGCAAGTCGATCCTGTGGGGCGAACTCGAGGATCCGATTCATGCGCTCGAGTGAGACGATGAGGCCCCTATCGTAGGCCGTCGCGCCGCCGACCAGCCCAGTGCCGGCGCCTCGGACGCTCACGGGGACCCCGTTGGCGTGCGCCCACGCGAGCGCCGCGGACACGTCCTCGGCAGCCTCAGCGAGGACGACTCCGAGCGCCGCCCCGGCAAAGACCGCGCGCGAGGAGTCGTTCTCGTAGGTCACAACCCGCGCCCGGTCGGTGACGAACTTCGGGCCGAGCGCGTGGCGTAGCTCGGCGAGATCCTGATCCTGATCCTGCACGGTCGGCTCCTCGCCCTCGCTCGCGTTCACCGGTTCCTCCTCGTTCCTCCTCGCCCCAGCGTAGCGCGCCGCTCGCGCGCGGCGTCAGGCCGGAGCCGTGGGAACATAGAGCGGTGAGCACCCAACGAGCCTCAGTACCGTCGGCGGCGACCCCGCAGGGGGCCGGCCGCTACGCGCCGAGCCCGTCCGGCGAGCTGCACCTCGGCAACCTCCGCACCGCGCTCGTGGCCTGGCTGTTCGCACGGTCGAGCGGCCGCCGGTTTCTCGTGCGGATCGAGGATCTGGATCGGGCGCGCGACGCCGGAACCGCCGACGCCCAGCTCGCCGACCTGCGGGCGCTCGGCATCGACTGGGATTCCGAGCCTGTGCTCCAGACTGGCCGCGGGGACGCGCACGAGGCGGCGATCGCACAGCTCTCGCAGGCGGGCCTCGTCTACGAGTGCACGTGCACCCGCAAGGACATCCTCGCGGCGCCGACCGCCCCGCACGCGCCCCCAGGGGCGTACCCCGGAACGTGCCGGGACCTGACCGAAGCGGAGCGCGACTCGGCCCGCGCGCGGATCGCCCCGCGGCTCCCGGCGCTCAGGCTGCGTGCGCCGGCGGGGGAGACCCGACTCGGGTTCGACGACCTGCTGCTCGGGCACGTCGAGGGCGACATCGACGACCTCGTGCTCCGGCGCGGCGACGGCACCGTCGCCTACAACCTCGCGGTCGTCGTGGACGACGCGGCGATGGGCATCGACCAGATCGTGCGCGGCGACGACCTCGCCTCGTCCACGCCGCGCCAGATCCTGCTGCAGCGGCTGCTCGGCCTCCCGACGCCGCCCGCGGTGAGCTACGCGCACGTGCCGCTCGTGCTCGGCCCCACGGGCGCTCGGCTCGCGAAACGTGACGGGGCGGTGACCCTCACCGATCTCGGGTCAGCGGGACTCTCCGCGTCAGCCGTGCTCGGGATGCTCGCCGAGTCGCTGGGGCTCGCGAGCCCGGGGGAGCGCGTCACCGCCGCCCAGCTCGTCGCCCGGTTTGACCCTGCGACGATGCCTCGCGAGCCGTGGGTCTGGCGGCCCGCTAGCGCTTGAGCGCGCGGATCACGCGAGCGAGCGCGCGGCCAGCGACCCACACGAACGGCACGCCCACCGTGAGCAGCGCGATGAGGTTCGGCTCGAACTTCGTGTGGCCGTCACGGGTCACGTAGGCGCCGATCGGGAGCGACATTCCGCCGCCTCCGCCGCCAGAGCCCTCGCCCGAGAGCGCCTCCTCGGTGCCAGCACCGCCCTCGCCGGCGCCAAAAATGTAGCTGCCGACGGCGACCGGCAGGATTGCGGTGCCGTCAACCTCGACGACCTCGCCGTAGGCGGTGGTCACGCCGGTCTGGGTGACGGTGTCTGCGATTTGCTTCGTAATGTTGGGCATGCCTCCACCATACTTTGCGGTGCTGGAGGCGCGAAGTGAAATCTGGGCGCGGACCTAGTCTGCGGTGCCGTGGCGGGGCCGCAGCGCCTGGGGCTCGGGGCGCTTGGCCACGATATCGTCGCCAGACGAGACGTGCTTAATGCGACGGACCACCCACGGCACCAGGTGCTCGCGGGCCCACACGACGTCGTCCTTGCGCGCCTGCCGCCAGGTACGGTCAGGCACCGCCGGCGGATCGAGCGGGCCGAGATCGTGCTGCACGTTCAGCGCGTCGAGCGCGGCCCGAGCGATCGTGTGGTGACCGAGCGCGTTCATGTGGAGTCGGTCGCCAGCCCAGTACCGGCTGTCCTGCAGCTCCTCGATCGCCCACTGATCGACGACGTAGCAGTCGTGCCGCTGGGCGACCTTGCGGACGTTCTCGTTGAAGATCGCAACCTTGCCCCGGATCGAGCGGAACACCGGCTGGAAAGCGACGTCGACGCCGGTGAAGATCAGGATCGTCGCGCCGGTCTCCTTCAAGCGCGACACGATGTAGTCAAGCTTCGCCGCGACCTCGTCCGGGTCGGTACCCGGGCGGATCACGTCGTTGCCGCCCGCGCAGACGCTCACGAGGTCGGGCCGCAGCTCCATCGCGGTGTCGAGCTGCTCGTCGATGATCTGCTGGATGAGCTTGCCCCGCACGGCGAGGTTCGCGTACGCGAACTCATCGTTCTGCCGCGCAAGCACCTCCGCGAACCGGTCGGCCCAGCCGCGCAGCCCGCCGGGGCTGTCAGGATCCGGATCGCCGAGCCCCTCGGTGAAGGAATCGCCGATGGCGATGAAACGCGACCACGGCAGCTCCGTGTTCTCGTCAGCAGCATCGTGCGGCCCGCCGCTCAGGCGTGAATCGTCAACCACAGTCTCGGCTCCTTGTTCGTCGTGCTGGTGCTATAACCCGTGTCGTATATGGTGTGCGCTACGCTGCACTGGCGCAGCTTTGCCCACTTCGAGCGGCAGCTCGGCCGCGCGACGGTGACGACGCGCTCGGGCTGTCGCGCTCCAAGGCACGAATAAGCGTTCATGGGTAGTCTAAGACGTTGTGATTGAATCGGCAGAAGATGGGACTCTCCTCCCCGGAACGTTTGCCGCCGAGCACCTCCCGCCCGCCTATCCTGAGCGGGCCGCGCGCGGAACCGCGGGGAATCTTAGAGCCTGGCAGCAAGAGGCGATCAACCTCTACCTGGAGCGAAACCCGCGCGACTTCCTCGCGTCCGCGACCCCCGGCGCTGGGAAAACGACGTTCGCGCTCCGCCTCGCCGCGACGCTGCGCGGCAACCAGACTGTGTCGCAGATCATCGTCGTCGCGCCGACCGAACACCTGAAGGTCCAGTGGGCCGACGCCGCCGCGAGGGCGGGCATCAGGTTGAACCCCAGGTACTCGAACAACGACGGCCTCGGCTACGGTCGCCACTACGACGGCGTCGTCGTCACCTACGCGCAAGTCGCGATGAAGCCCGTGCAGCACCGGCTGCTCACCGAGTTCACCGACACCCTCGTCATCATGGACGAGGTGCACCACGGCGGCGACGCGCTGAGCTGGGGCGACGCCATCCGCGAGGCATACGGCACGGCGAAGCGCAGGCTCTCGCTGACGGGAACGCCGTTCCGCTCAGACGAGGCGCCGATCCCGTTCGTGCAGTACGCGCCGCAGGGCGACGGATCCCGGGTCTCGCTCACCGACTACGACTACGGCTATGGCCGCGCGCTCGCTGACGGCATCGTCCGCCCGGTGATCTTCATGGTCTACGCGGGCAAGATGCGCTGGCAGACCTCCGCGGGCGAAGAGATGGAAGCCCGGCTCGGCGAGGGCAACACTAAGGACGTCACCAGCCAGGCGTGGCGCACCGCGCTCGACCCCGCTGGCGACTGGATGGGGAAGGTGCTCCGGGCCGCCGACCGGAGGCTCACCGAGGTGCGCGGGCACATCCCCGATGCCGGCGGCCTCGTCATCGCGACCGATCACGCGTCGGCGAAGGCATACGCGCAGATGCTGCAGGAGATCTCCGGCGAGGAGGTCGCGCTGATCCTGTCCGACGACGCAGGCGCCTCCGAGCGAATCGACAGCTACTCTGCGGGTACGTCGCGCTGGATGGTGGCGGTGCGCATGGTGTCCGAGGGCGTCGACGTGCCGCGGCTCGCGGTCGGCGTGTACGCGACCAGCTCGTCGACGCCGCTGTTCTTCGCCCAGGCGATCGGGCGCTTCGTGCGCTCGCGGCGCCGCGGCGAGGTGGCGTCGGTCTTCATCCCGAACGTGCCGCCGCTCATGGAGCTCGCCGCCCAGCTCGAGAAGGAGCGCAACCACGTCCTCGAGGGGCCGAAATCGGCCGAAGAGATGTGGGATGCCGAGGCCGCGCTCATGGCCGAGGCCGAGCGTGAGGACAAAGCCTCCGATGATCTCATCGAGGACGAGTTCAAATACCAGGCGCTTGAATCAGACGCACACTTCGACAGGGCAGTGTTCGACGGCGCCGAGTTCGGCGGCTACGCCGAGGTCGAAACCGAGGAAGAACTCGACTTCCTCGGGTTCCCCGGCATCCTCGAACCGCAAGAGGTGCGCGCCCTGCTGCAGCAGCGGCAGTCCAAACAGGCCAGGCGCAGCGCGCAGAACCAGGGCATCCTCGAACACGCGCCGGACAAAGCGGAGGCCCCCGGCGCCCTGCACCGCACGCTGAAGGAGCAGCGCAAGCTGCTGTCCAGCCTCGTGGGCATGTACTCGCGGGTGAGTGGGGAGCCCCACAAGGACATCCACAACGAGCTTCGGCGGTCCTGCGGCGGGCCCGCCGTCGCGCAGGCGTCCGTCACCCAGCTGCAGAAGCGCATCGACCTGCTCCGGCGACGACTGCGGCCGTAAGGCTCGCCTGCCGCCCGCTGCCCGTTGCTCTCGCCTGCCGCACGTAGCCCCCGCCTGCTGCACGTAGTCCTAGCCTGCTTCCCGTTGCTCTCGCGCGAGCCCGGCGCCCGTCGGCGGCCGTGGTCCACGTAGGGTGGAACACATGGGAAAGAAAGCGCCCGGGGCAACGCCTGCAATGGTGGCGCTGGCTAACGCGGGAATCGACTTCGTCGTGCGAAGCTACACGCACGACCCAGCGGAAACCGACTTCGGGGGAGAGGCCGCGCGCGAACTCGGGATGGACGCGACCCGGGTGTTCAAGACGCTGCTCGCCGACGTTGACGGTGTGCTCGCCGTCGCAGTCGTTCCCGTCGCGGGAATGCTCGACCTGAAAGCGCTTGCGGCCGCGCTGGGCGGTAAGCGCGCACACATGGCCGACCCGGCGATCGCCGAGCGCAAGACCGGCTACGTCGTCGGTGGGATCAGCCCGCTCGGCCAGAAGACGCGATTGGCTACAGTCATAGACATATCCGCGCCCGGGTTTCCGACCATTCTCGTCTCTGGAGGGCGCAGGGGGCTCGATATCGAGCTTTCTGCCGACGATCTCGCCCGGGCGACGGGCGGAAGCTTCGCGGCGATCGCAAAAGCGCAAAACGGGTGAAGATCGGCCCGGTCATTGGGCTCTCGGTCCGTGCGCGGCCTCTGCGCGGTCCGCGCCGCGCCCGGCTGCGCGGGGTGATTCGCATTGCGCCAACATTCCATGCTAAATTATTCTCTGTTCGGCCGGTGAGAAACCAGCCAGACAGATTCGCGCGGATGGCGGAATTGGTAGACGCGCTAGCTTGAGGTGCTAGTGCCCGTATTAGGGCGTGGGGGTTCAAGTCCCCCTTCGCGCACGTGAATCGAGTAAGGCCCCTGCTTCGGCAGGGGCCTTCTTGCATTAAGGCCCCTGCTTCGGCAGGGGTCTTCTTGCATTGTTGGCCTGCCTGCGGCCCAGCCCCACCCGGCCCGGCCCCACCCGGCCCGGCCCCACCCGGCCCGGCCCCACCCGGCCCAGCCCGGAACAGACCCAGTCCCACCGGGCCCGATGTACACGGTCCCTGCGAATGCACACGGTATCGACGCGACTATTTCGTGTGCGCTGGCGGAAACCGTGTACATCGGGCGGGTGGCTCCGAGGCGAGTCGGCGGGGGTGGGGTGACTGGGCGGCTTGGCTTGAAGGCTGTGGGCCGGGGGAATGGGCGGCTGTGGGCCGCGTGGCCGGGTGGCCGGGTGGCCGGGTGGCCGGGTGGCCGGGTGGGGTGACTGGGCGGCTTGGCTTGAAGGCGGTGGGCCGGGTGGCCGTGCGGTCCGGTGGCCGTGTCGTCGGGTGGCCGTGTGGCCCGGTGGCCGGGTGGCCGGGTGGCCGTGTGGCCGTGCGGACGTACGTTCAGGTGACGGGGCGGCCGGCGGCGGGGTGCGAGCGGCAAGGGGGCGGGGGAGCACCCGGGGTCGGGCATACTTGAGGAATGACGGAAGCCTCGGACGCGGCCACCCACGACGACAGCGCGGGAGATCGGCGTACCGCGGACATCGGACGCCTCCTCGGTCTGTATCTCGCCGGGGCCGCACTGCTCGCCGCTGCAACCCTGTGGTTGGGTGGCTGGATGCTGCCCACGACCGGGACCCGATGGCTCATCGTGCCGGTGTCGCTGCTGACGCTCCTCGCGGTCGCCGTCGGCACGCGCCGCAGCCCGGGGCGACTCCGCTCCATCATGCTCTCGGCGCTCGCGGCGACGCTACTGTATATGTTCGGTCTGGCTGCGGGCGTGATGCTCACCGCTCAGGCGCACGAGGCGACCGCGGCTGAACTGCTCGGAGGCTCGTTCTGGGTCGCGTTCGCCATGCTGCTCGTCACTGGTCTCCCGCTCGTCGCCTTCGTCATCGCCGTTGTCGTCGGGGCCGTGCAGCGCGTCCTCGTGCGACCCCCGCGGACAGACCAGCGCTACCGGTAGCCTCAACCGCAGCGTCAGCGGCGCGCGCGGGCGGGGAGCGCGCTGGGTCAGGCCGGGAGCGCGTGGCCTTGCAGCCGACCGCGTGCCGTCTTGGCAAATCCACAACCGTCGTTTGGCCCCAGGGTGCTACGTTCGTTGCATGGCTCATCTTGATATCGCGGCGGTGAGCTACACGCTCTCAGACGGACGCCCCCTCCTATCGGAGGTCTCATTGTCGGTCGGTGCCGGGGAACGCGTCGCACTCATCGGAGCGAACGGCGCGGGCAAGAGTACGCTCCTGAAGATCGTCATGGGCGAGCTGCCCGCGGAGTCGGGCTCGGTCGCAAAGACAGGGTCGGTCGGTGTGATGCGGCAGTTCATTGCCGGCGGCACCGTGCACGACCTGTTGCTGTCGGTGTCGCCACCGAAGCTGCGGGAGGCGGCGGAGCACCTCGCGCGAGCCGAGGCGAAGATGTACGAGAGTGGTTCGACGAAGTCGCAGATGACCTTTGCAAATGCGGTGACCGCGTGGGGCGACGTCGGCGGATACGATGCAGAAGTGCTCTGGGATACCTGCACGGTCGCGGCCCTCGGTATGTCGTACGACGACTGCCGGGACCGCGAGCTCGACACGCTCTCGGGCGGGGAGCAGAAGCGTCTGGCCCTCGAAGCACTCCTCCGAGGCCCCGATGGGCTGTTGATCCTCGACGAGCCAGACAACTCGCTCGACGTCCCCGGCAAGCGCTGGCTCGAGGAGCAGCTCAGGGCGACAGACAAGGGCGTGCTGTTCGTCAGCCACGACCGCGAGCTGCTCGCGCGCACCGCAAGCTCCATCGTGACGCTCGAACTCGGAGCAGCTGGCAGCACTTCCTGGACGCATCCAGGCAGCTTCGCGACGTACCACGATGCCCGCAAGCGCCGCTTCGAGCGCCTCGAGGAGCTGCGCAAACGATGGGACGAGGAACACGCGAAGCTTTGCGAGCTCATGCTCATGTACAAGCAGAAGGCTGCCTACAACTCGGACATGGCCTCCCGCTACCGTGCCGCGCAGACTCGGCTCGCCCGGTTCGAGGAGGCGGGCCCGCCCGAGGAGCAGCCGCACGATCAGCATCTCGAGATGCGGCTCGGTGGCGGCCGCACCGGCAAGCGCGTCATCTCGTGCGAACAGCTCGAACTCACCGGGCTCATGCTGCCGTTCGATTTCGAGGCCTGGTACGGCGACCGCATCGCGGTGCTCGGTTCGAACGGTTCCGGGAAGTCCCACTTCCTGCGGCTGCTCGCTGCGGGCGGAAGCGACCCGAACCCCGAGCATGAGCCCGTGAGCGACGTCGAGATCCCCGCCGTCGCCCACACCGGAGTCGCACGGCTCGGCGCGCGCGTGCGCCCGGGGTGGTTCGCACAGAACCGGGGCCGCCCAGATCTGCGCGGGCGCACGCTGCTCGAAATCCTGCATCGTGGCGACGAGCACCGGACAGGCATGCCGCGCGAGGAGGCGGCGCGGGCGCTTGCTCGCTACGAGCTCGCGCGCGCCTCCGAACAGCAGTTCGACTCGCTCTCTGGCGGTCAGCAAGCTCGGTTTCAGATTCTGCTGCTGGAACTCGGTGGCGCGACGCTGCTGCTCCTCGACGAGCCGACCGATAACCTCGACCTCGTCTCGGCGGAGGCGCTGCAGCACGCCCTCGGTCTCTTCGAGGGAACCGTGATGGTGGTGACCCACGATAGGTGGTTCGCGCGCGACTTTGGCCGCTTCCTCGTCTTCGGTAGTGACGGCGACGTTCGCGAGTCGGCGACACCCGTCTGGACCGAGACGCGCGTCGAACGAACGCGTGGTGCGCGATGAGCGGCGTGTTCGGTGCCGCCTATCGCCTACGAGGGGTGGTGCTCGGCTGGGCGACGGCGCTCCTCATCGGCGGGGTGCTGCTCCGGTTGGTGCTGCCTGCGGGCCCCATCGCGAACGTCGCTGGAGTCGTCGCGCTCGTCGCGCTCGTCGGGTACGTCGCCGCGGTCGCCGTCTCCTGGGCGGGCCGTTCGCGCGCCGCCGAGTACGAGGACACGCGCGCGGAAGTGTGGGTGCAGCCGCCCGTCCGGGGGCGCTGGCTCGCGCTCAATAGCCCCGCGACGCAGGTACCGAGTCACGGCGTTCGCGGCTACGGTCAGTCGCACGCCGTCGATCTCGTCTATGCCCCGGCAGGCGTCTCCCGCCCAGAGTTTGGCGCTGGGCCGAGCATGCTCCCGGCGACCGACTTTCCCGCCTTCGGGGAGCCGGTGCTCGCGATGTTCGACGGCGTCGTCGAACGCGCGAGCGACTGGCGGCGTGATCACCGCTCACGCTCGACGATGGCCGCGATGCTGTACATCGCGCTCGAGGGGGTGGTGCGGTCCATCGGCGGCCCGGGCTTCGTCGTCGGCAATCACGTCGTGATCCGCGGCAGCGACGGTGTTTACGGGGCCGTTGCGCACCTGCGGCGCGGCTCGCTCCGGGTGCGGCCGGGGGACAGGGTGGTGGCCGGACAGGTGATTGCCGAGTGCGGCAACTCGGGGAATTCGACGGAGCCGCACGTGCACGCTCAGCTCATGGATCGGCGCTCGTTCCGCGTGGCCCAGGGCGTGCCAATGGCGTTTACGGGAATCACGATCGAACCGGCCCCGCTGGTCGCCGCGTCAGATGCCGAGCGCGACGGTGACGCGGCGGCTGAGCCTGCGCCTCAGGCAGGCATGCCGAGGTCGGGAGACTTCCTCGAGGCGTAGCTGGCGCGCCCGCGCTGGTTCTGCGCGATGCGTCAGCGACCGGCCCCGGTGCTTCCCAGCCGCTCGAGGAGCCGGTCGGGCAATACCGAGATGAGCGGCCGCGCAAGCCTGTACCGCCAGTCGGCGACGCGCATCGGCTTTCCGGCGTACACGGCGCGCAGGCCGTCGCTGACGACGCGTCCGGCGTCTGCCCATGCGATGCGCGGCAGGTCGGGCAGGTGGTCCTCGCCCATGCGCTCATGAAACTCGGTGGCGACGAGGCCCGGGCAGAGAGCGGTCACGCGGACGCCGCGCGCGCGATACCGCGCGTTGAGCGAGCGCGAGAGGGAGACGATCGCGCTCTTCGCCGCGCCGTAAGTGCCGCTTGGCATGAGCGCGGCGGCGCTCGCGACGTTCAGGATCCAGCCCTCACCGCGAGCGAGCATGCCTGGCACGGCCGCGTGCGCGAGCCGGAGGGGCGCCCAGGAGAGCAGCTCGTGGAGTCGCCGCTCGTCGGCAAGGCTGCTCGCCTCAAAGCCTTCGTAGACGCCGAAACCGGCGTTGTTGATGAGAATGTCGATGTGCCGTTCGGGATCCGCGAGGCGGGCGGCGACCGCGTCGAGCGCCGCCTTCTCCGTCAGGTCGGCTGGCAGCACCTCGACGTCGACACCGTAGCGGCTGCGGAGCACGTGAGCGAGGCGCTCGAGCCGTGCGGCGTCACGCGCGACGAGCACGAGGTCGATCCCGCGCGCTGCGAGCTGCCGCGCGAACTCGGTGCCGAGTCCCGCTGATGCGCCGGTGATGAGCGCCCGATACCCCATGGGTGACCTAGTCGCGCTTGGCGGCTGCGCGCTTCGCAGCCTTGTCGACCTGCTCCTGAATGTAGGGAAGCGGATCGATGGGTACGCCGCTGCGCCGGAGCGCGAGGTGCAGGTGATCGCCGAACGACATGCCGGTGTTACCGACCTTGCCAATGAAGTCGCCGATCTCGATCTTGTCGCCGACCTGGTGGTCGTGGGAGTCGACCTGCATGTGGCAGTAGCGGCTCGTGAGGGTCTCGCCGCTGACGTTGTGCTGCAGCTTGATGGAGAAGCCGCAGCCGTCCGTGGCATACCCTGCCTCGATGACCTCTCCCGAACCGATGGCCAACACCGGTGTGCCGCCCGGTGCCGCGATGTCCTGCGCGTCGTGGAACTGTTCGACGGGCGCGGTGCGGTAGGCGAAGCCGTCGGTGAGCGGGAACTCGCGGTCGAAGGCGAACCTGATATCGGTCGACTCGAGCGACGCCGGATCGACGAGGCCAGCCTCCGCGGTGATCTGCTTGTAGGAGCCCGGGTCGACGCCGAGCTCAACTGAGCCGATCGCGTCGAGCGCGTCCTGGGTGACGGTGACCTCGGAGCTCTGGAGCTGCTGGTCCGCGCGGGCCGCGGCGGTTGCGGGACTACCGAACGCGTGTGAGAAGGCGGGAAGCGTGGTGGTCACGGCAAGCGATCCGACGCAGGCGAGCGAGAAGGTCGCTGCGACGAGCCGCTTTGCTCGCGGGCGACGTGCTGGTTCGGGATCGGGGGTCGTGCGCTGCTCCTGCTTCGCGGAGCCTCCGAGTTCGAACTCGGGAAGCGGGGTGAGAAAGAGGCCCTCGAGCGGGGACGGTGCCAGCGGAACGGGCTGAGCGAGCTGGGCCGGTTCGGTAGCAGCCGCTGGCTGCGAGATGACGGGCTGAGCGTGTGGGGCTGTGGGGGCGGGCGATGCGGTGTCGGATGACACCTGCTCGTCGCGCTCACGCGCCTCCCGTAGGGAGCGTCGACTGGGGTACGCTGTCGGCTCTTGCGGGGGATAAGACATGTAGTAGTGCTCAGCGGTAACTTGTTGTCACGAGGGGGCCCGACCGCTTCACCCGGTCCCTCGCAGCTGGAATTGTGTAACCATAGCAGAGCCTACCGCGCCCGGGTAGGGCTCCGCATCAGCCGCGCGAGCCTCGCCGCGCTCCGCGGTTTTCGCTCCCTGCGCAACGATTGCGCAACGATTCGTCCGACTTTTCCCAAGATTCAGGCGCTGTTCAGCCGCGATTCATGCGAGAAACAGGGGTTTTGGCGTCGACCGCCGGATCGAGCGTGAGCTCGGCGGCGCCCCATCGCTCGCGCAGCCACCGGTCGTGAGACGCGACGACCACGGTTCCTGAGAACTTCGTGACAGCACGCTCCAGCGCATCGGCGAGCGCGAGCGAGAGGTGATTGGTTGGCTCGTCGAGCAGCAGCAAGTCGGGAGGCGCGGCGATGAGGATCGCGAGCGCAAGCCTGCGCCGCTGGCCGACGCTGAGGGTACTGAGTGGGACGCCTTCGTCGCGCGGATGCAGGAGGCCCAACGTGCTGAGCGGCGCCGCCTCTGCGAGGTCCGCGCCGACCCCGTCTTCGTAGACCTCGGCGACGCTCCGGCTGTCGCCGAGCCCGTTCGGGTCCGCGAACGTTGACTCTTGCCGCAGCATGCCGATCCTGGTGTCCGGCGCGATCTGGAGGCTTCCGGTCTCCGGCTCGCGGAGCCCGGCGAGGATCGCGAGGAGCGTGGACTTGCCCGCGCCGTTCGGCCCGGTGACCAGCAGCCGCTCCCCGCTGTGGAGCGTGAGCGCGGTCGGGGCGAGCCTGCCGGCGACGGCGAGGTCCGTCGCCGCGAGCACGGGAACAGGATCGGCGCACTGGGCACCACCGCCCGCGGTCGGGCCCCCGGTGACACGGCTCGCGCCGCCGACGGACGCTGCGTCGCTGGCGCCGCTCGGAGCGGGCCGCTCCGCGGAGGGGTCGCCGATTCCGGCGAACGCGAGTTCAGGTGGCGGCGCCGCGATCTGCGACGCTGTGAGCGATTCCAACCGGGATCGAGCGTCGTTGACCCTGCGGGCGACGACGCGCGCGTTTCGGTCGGCATAGAACTTCTGCGCCGCGCGCGTCTCGCTCCGCGGTTTCCACTCCTCGTGCCCGACGATCTGGTTCGTGCCAACGGCGGCCCGCAGCCTGCGAAGCTCGGCCTGCTCGGCCGCGTACTGCTGCTCCCACCTCAAGCGGGCGCTCGCGCGGGCTGCGAGGTACTGCGTATAGCTGCCCGTGAACCGAGTCACGCCGATCCCGCTGCCCGTGCCGTCCTGCACAAGCCGCTCCGTGAGGGCGTGCTGTTGCGGGGCAGGGTCGAGGTCGACGAGCGACGTCGCCACCTCCTCGAGGAACGCGCGGTCGTGGCTCGCGAAGAGCACCGGACCGGGCCAGCGGCCGAGCGTGTGCACGACGTACGCCGTCGCCTGGTCGTCGAGGTGGTTTGTGGGCTCGTCAAGGAGGAGCACGTCGGGGGAGTTCAGGATCGTCCACGCGAGCGAGAGCCGTGCGCGCTGCCCGCCGGACAGTTCCGAGCTCCGCCGGTCGCGCGGGATCGCGGCGATGCCGAGGCCGGTGAGCGTCTGCTCGACCCTGGTCTCGAGCTCCCAGGCCCCGAGGCGTTCGGCCTCATCGAGGGCGTCGGCGTAGGCCGCCTCGCGGCCCCGAACCTCGGCCGGGTCTCCCGGCGCAGCGAGGGCCGCGCCAGCGGCGTCGAGCCGCGCGGCCGCGTCGCGGACGGGCTGGGTCGCGGTGGCGAGCGCGGCCGCGATCGTGTCGCTGTCTGCGAACGGCGGTTCCTGGTGGAGCAGCCCGATCCGTGGCTGGCCGCCTCCCTGCGTCGTTGCCGACACTGACCCCGCGGAGGGGGCGAGCGTGCCCGCGGCAATGCGGAGCAGGGTTGACTTCCCTGATCCGTTCTCGCCGATGAGGCCGACGCGCGCGCCAGCCGGCACTGCGACGCTGATGTCTGTGAGCACGCGTCGCGCGCCGTATGCGTGTGAGACGCCGTCGATTCGAAGATGCGTGGAGACGTGGGAGATGGGCACCGTGGCTCCTCTACGGGCGCGCGGCGCGCGCGGTCCGCCGGGCACGTGACTGGCGCAACTCGCCAACCTTGACTGTCACGACCCCCGCGACGATGAGCGTGGCGCCCAGCCACTGCAGCGGGGTCGGGATCACCGCGAGCAGCACAATGGTCCAGACGATGCCGAAGAGTGGTTCCGCGTACCCCGTGAAGCTCGCCATGGTCGCGCCGAGGCGACGAGATGCTGCGACGCCGAGCAGGTAGGACAGCACCGTTGAGATGAGCACCATCCCGGCGACGACGAGCCATGGGGACACTGTCGATCCTGCGATCTCCGCGGGCGAGTTCGAGAGATGGAACGGCAGCACGCCGAGGGCGCCGGCGATGATGAGCGGCACCGCGGCCACGAGCAGGCCGAGCCCGACGAAGGGGATTGTGGGGATGCCGTGGCCGCCCGCGGCACCGGTCGCGTAGTACGCGGCGTTGCCAGCGGCGGCGACGAGCGCGAACGCGATGCCGAGCGGGTGCAGCGAGACCCCGGCGAGCACGCCCGAGATCGCGACGACGCCGAGCACCGCAATGCCGGCGCCCGCAAGCGTTACCCCCGACGGCGCGACGCGGCTGCGCGCCCACATCCAAAACACGAGCATCACGGGCCCGGTGAACTCGATGAGGAGCGCCAGGCTCGGTGGAATGAATTGGACCGCGAGGAAGAAGGCGAGCTGGCAGCCCGCGACGGCGAGCACGCCGAAGACGAGGAGCTGCGCCCACGCCCGCCTGACGAGATCCCACTTTCCGCGCATGAGGACGAGTGTCGGCCCGAGCAGCACGAGCGCGGACAGCGTGATCCGGGCCGTCGTTGCGGCTCCCGCCGACCACCCCGCGGCCATCAACGAACTCGCGAACACCCCCGAGAGTGCGAACGAGGCCGCCGAACCGATGGCGAGCAGGAAACCAGTCACCGCGGTGCTGGGGGCGGACGTGTGCATCAGGGCCTCTCGGACGTTCTCCGCGCACCGGAGCGACGGTGGCGGCGTAGTGAGAGCGTATCGCGTTCCTCGCGCGCCCCGGTCGGGCTATGGTGGAGGTATGGCAACAGAGCTCAACGTGGAACTGTCGGAAACCGCGCGGATCGCCCGCGACCTCATTCGGATCGATACGTCGAACCGTGGAGAGGGCGATGCGAACCCCGAACGGCCGGCGGCGGACTACGTCAGTGCGTACCTGCGCGAGCTGGGCCTCGATCCCGTCACCATTGAGTCCGCGCCGGGCCGGGCGAGCGTCGTCGCGCGCGTCGCGGGCCGCGAGCCGGAACTGCCCGCGCTCGTGCTGCACGGCCACCTCGACGTCGTTCCCGCGGATCCGGAGAACTGGACCGTCGACCCGTTCGCTGGCGTCGTGAAGGACGGCCTGCTCTGGGGGCGTGGCGCCGTCGACATGAAGGACATGGACGCGATGATCCTCACCGCGATCGCCGAGCTGCTGCGCTCGGGGGAGCGGCCCCGCCGCGACGTGATTCTCGCGTTCTTCGCCGATGAGGAGAACGGCGGCGTGTACGGTTCGCACTACCTCGTCGAGCACCACCCTGACCTGTTCGCTGGTGCGGGCTCTGCGATCAGCGAGGTTGGTGGATACTCGATCGAGATCGCCGGCCAGCGCGCCTACCTCGTGCAGACCGGCGAAAAGGCCCTCGACTGGATCCGGCTGCGCGCCCGCGGCGCCGCCGCGCACGGGTCACGCGTCTGGCACGACAACGCGGTCACGAAGCTCGCGACCGCCGTCGCCGCGCTTGGCAACCACGAGTGGCCGATCGCGCTCTGCGACACGACGCGCGAGCTCATTGACGAGATCGCCGCGCTCGTGGGCGAGGACCCCACCCAGATCAACCCTGAGGAGATGGTGCTGAGCCTGGGCAAGGGCGCCGGCCTGATCCAGGCGAGCCTGCGCAACACCTCGAACCCGACGGTGCTCACCGCCGGCTACAAGCACAACGTCATCCCGGACACCGCGGAGGCGCTCGTCGACGTCCGTACGCTGCCGGCCGAGCGCGACGACGTCCTCGCGAAGATTCGCGAGCTCGTCGGCCCCGACATCGAGATCGAGACCGTGCACTCGGACATCGGGCTCGAGGTGCCGTTCGCGGGCGAGCTCGTCGAGGCGATGAAGACGGCGATCGAGGCGCACGATCCGGGCGCCCGGGTGCTGCCGTACCTGCTCTCGGGCGGTACCGACAATAAGGCGCTTGCGCGGCTCGGAATCACGGGATACGGCTTCGCACCGCTCAGGCTGCCGGCCGACCTCGACTTCCCCGGGATGTTCCACGGCGTCGACGAGCGTGTTCCCCTTGACGCGCTTGACTTCGGGCACGGTGTGCTCGCGGACCTGCTCCGCTCCTACTGATCGTTCAGCCCAGCTTGGGCTAGTCTGGACGACGGCCCGCAGCGCGTGCCACGAGACGGAAGGCCACTACCGCATGGGTATTTTCGAGGCGATCATCCTCGGCATCGTGCAGGGGCTCACAGAGTTTCTGCCGGTTTCATCGAGCGCACACCTTCGGGTGACAAGCGAACTGCTCGGGATCGGCGATGCGGGTGCAGCGTTCACCGCGATCACCCAGATCGGCACCGAGGCGGCGGTGATCGTGTTCTTCTGGCGCGACATCGTGCGCATCATTGGCAGGTGGTTCAAGTCCCTCTCGGGCAAGACCGTGCCGCGCAACGACCCCGACGCGAAGATGGGCTGGTGGATCATCCTCGGCACCGTCCCGATCGTGGTGCTCGGGCTGCTGTTCCAGGACGCGATCGAGACGACGCTGCGGTCGCTCTGGTTCACCGCGATCTCGCTCATCGTCTTCGGGCTGCTGCTCGGCGTCGCCGACAGGGTCGGCCAGAAGGTGCGCCCCATCGAGAAGCTCACCTGGAAGCACGGCCTGATCTACGGCTTTGCGCAGGCCGCATCGCTCATCCCCGGCGTGTCCCGCTCGGGCGGCACGATCACCGCCGGCCTCTTCATGGGGTACAAGCGTGAGGCCGCGGCGCGCTACTCGTTCCTGCTCGCGATCCCCGCGGTGCTCGGCTCCGGCTTCTACCAGGTCTTCAAGGTGATCAAGGCGCCCGAGGCGCAGACACCGTGGAGCATGACCATCATCGCGACGGTGGTCGCGTTCGCGATCGCCCTCGTCGTGATCGGCTTCTTCATGCGCTACATCTCCAAGCGCAGCTTCATGCCGTTCGTGATCTATCGCGTGCTCATCGGCGTCGTCATCATTGTGCTGCTCGTCACCGGCGTGCTCACCCCGGGCGGCGAGGTCCCCGCGGTCGCGTTCCAGGACGGTGTGCAGTGAGAACATGGACCCCTCCGGTGATCCCGGAGCTTCCCGGTGCCGGCGAAGCGCCCAAGCTGTTTAATACGGCGAAGGGCAGGCTCGAGCACCCCGCGATCCAGGACGATCGCGCCACACTCTACGTCTGTGGGCTCACCCCGTACGACGCGACGCACATCGGGCACGCCTTCACCTACCTGACGTTTGACATCATGCAGCGTGCTTGGCGCGACGCCGGCATCGAGACCGTCTACGCCCAGAACATCACCGACATCGACGACCCGCTCCTCGAACGCGCGAACGCGACGAACGTCGACTGGCGGGCCCTCGCCGACGAGCAGATCGGGCTCTACCGCTCGGATATGCACCGGATCGGGATGATCCCGCCGACGCACTTCGTCGCCGTGACCGAGGCGATCGATGAGATCGCGGACGGTGTCGACAGGCTCATGGAACTCGGTTACGCCTACCGCGTGCCGACCCCGGAGTCCGAGGCCGGCGACGACATCTACTTTGACGTCCGCGGCGCCCAGCAGCAGTCGCAGTGGCGGCTCGGCGACGTCGCACCCTACGAGCGCGCGCTGCTCGAGACGCTGAGCGCCGAGCGCGGGGGCGATCCGGAGCGCGAGGGCAAGCGAGACGTCCTCGATCCGCTGCTGTGGCGCGCGGCGCGCGAGGGGGAGCCGAGCTGGGGTTCCGTCGTCGGCGAGGGCAGGCCCGGCTGGCACATCGAATGCACGATCATTGCCCAGCGCGCGCTCGGTGACCTGTTTACCGTGCAGGGCGGCGGCCACGACCTCGTCTTCCCGCACCACGAGTTCACTGCGGCGCACGCGACGGCGCTCTCGGGCAAGCCGCTCGCGCACGCCTACTGTCACGCGGCGCTCGTGTCGTACGACGGGCACAAGATGTCGAAGTCGCGCGGCAACCTCGTTTTCGTGTCGAAGCTGCTCGACGGCACGCACGCCGGCCACGCTGTCGACCCGTCGGCGATCAGGCTCGCGCTGCTCGCGAATCACTACCGCACCGAGTGGGAGTGGTTCGACAGCGACCTCGAGCGCGCCGAGCGCAGGCTCACCGCCTGGCGTGAAGGGCTCGAGCGCGTGAGCGCGGAACCGGCGTCGTCGGCCGCCGTGCTGCAGCAGCTGCGCGCAGCCCTCGCCAACGACCTCGACACCCCGGTCATGCTCGCCACCCTCGACGCGGCGCTCGGCGCCGGAGTTGACGACCCGTGCCTGGTCGCGAACGCCGTTCAGGCGCTGCTCGGCGTCAGGTTGCAGCCAGAGGAGTAGCGGGCCGGCGCCGCCGGTCCGCGTGGATTTCCGCCGTCCGGAGGCGGCCCAGCGTTAGCGCTGGGGCGCCTCGGGATCCTGGCCCTGCTGCTGATCAGGATCGGGATCCTGGCCCTGATCCTGGCCCTGATCCTGGCCGAGGGCCTGATCCTGAACTGCCGATTCGCCCGGCGCGCTGGCCTCGCCGCGCGCATCCTGTTCGAGGAACTTCTCGAACTCGGCGGCGAGCGCGTCGCCCGTCGTCTCTGCCGCGAGCGCGTCGTCCCGGGCCTCCTCGAGGCTGCGAATGTAGCGCGTCATGTCGTCGTCGTTTTCCGCGATCCGATTGATGTTCGACTCCCAGTCGGTCGCCTGCGCGAACAGTTCGCCGCGCGGGATCACGATGTCGAGCAGTTCCTCGAGCTTGTCGAGGATCGCGAGCGTTGCCTTGGGCGACGGCGCCGAATGCACGTAGTGGGGCACCTGCACCCAGAGGGCGAGGCTCCCAATCGTCGCGGCCTCGAGCGCCATCTCGATCGCCGTCACGATGCCGACCGGGCCCTCGTAGTCGCTCCGCTCTGCGCCGTAGCGCTCGCGCACCTCCGGGTCCTCGGCCGTCACGCTGGTGATGATCGGGCGTGAGTGCGGCGCGTCCGAGTACATGGATCCGAGTAGTACGACGAGGTCGACGCCCCACACCTCGGCGAGCTCGACCACCTCGTCGGCGAAGTTCTCCCAGTCACGGCCGGGCTCGTACCCCGGCAGGAAGAACAGGTCGAGTACGGGGGAGCCGTCGATCCGAGTGATCGCGTCGGCGTCGGCCGCTGGCGCGGCCGCACCCTCCTGACCCGGCCGGTGCACCGTCCCGTACAGCCGCGTGTCCGGCCAGTCGATCGTGCGTCGACCGCTCTCGTCGCGGTACATGCGCGGACGCTGGAGCTGCAGATCGACGAAGCTCTCGCCCCCGATGACGTGCAGCAGCTCGGCCTTCTGCAGCTTGATGAGGTGCTGCACCGCCTCAGACGTCGCGTCGCCCGCGTCGCTCCATCCCTGGAACGCAGCGATGAGCACGCGCGGTGCGAGGTCTGGGGCTGTCGAATCATTCACCTCACCAGACTATCCCCAGGTCGCGCGGCGGCTGCGCGTGGCGGCGGGCCGCGGCGTGCCAGGCGAGCCGGGCTGCGCTGGCGATAGGATTGTGAGAATGACGACTGCGACGACATCCGGCCGGCCGGCTGCCGCCCTCTGGGACATGGACGGCACCATCATCGACTCCGAGCCGCTGTGGATCGCCGCCGAGATGGCGATGCTTGAGCGCTACGGGCTCGCGTTCCCCCCGGGAACGGAGACGCAGCTCGTTGGGCTCGGGCTCACCGCCGCCGCAGAGCGCTTCCAGCAGATTGGCGTGCCTCTGAGCGTCGACGAGATCATCGCCGAGTGGTCGCGTGCGCTCGTCGCCGGCCTCGCGACTGACGCGCCCCGCTGGATGCCGGGGGCGCTCGAGCTGCTCGCGGAGTTCCGGGAGCTCGGGGTGCCGAACGTGCTCGTCACGATGTCGGTGCGGCCGATCGCGGATGCGGTCGTCGCGCTCCTGCCCGAGGGCACGTTCGCCGCCGTCGTCGCTGGCGACGAGGTGGCGCACGAGAAACCGCACCCTGACCCCTACCGGCGCGGCGCGGCCGCCGTCGGCGCCGCGGCCCCAGACTGCATCGCGTTCGAAGACTCCCGGCCAGGCGTCACGTCGGCAATCGCGGCTGGCGCAGTCGTCGTCGCGACGCCAGGCATCGTGCCGCTCGAAGCGGGTCTCGCGCACGACACCCGCACCACGCTTCAGGGGCTCGACGCAGCCGGAGCGAGCGCCCTGTGGGCGCGCCACCGCACCCACTCAACCGAGGAGAACACTGTGACCACTCACGAGCACCCCGCCGCCGAGGCGCCGGACACCGCGGCTCCGGCCGCCGCTGCCGTGGCAACCCCCGCACTTCGCGGGCCATTCCAGCTCGGCGACCGCGTGCAGCTCACGGGCCCGAAGGGGCGGATGAACACGATCACGCTCGAGGCCGGCGGAGAGTTCCACAGCCACAAGGGCATGATCCGGCACGACGACATCGTCGGCGTCCCCGACGCGTCGGTCATCGCGAACAGCAACGGCGAGGAGTACCTCGCCCTGCGACCGCTGCTCTCCGACTTCGTGATGTCGATGCCGCGCGGCGCGGCGATCGTCTACCCGAAGGACGCGGCGCAGATCATCTCGCTCGCCGACATCTTCCCTGGCGCGCGGGTCGTTGAGGCAGGCGTCGGCTCCGGCGCGCTCTCGCTCCACCTGCTGCGCGCGGTCGGGCCCGAGGGTGAGGTGCACTCGTTCGAGCGGCGCGAAGAGTTCGCCGACATCGCGCGCGCGAACGCCCGCGCCTACGCCGGTGAGGATCCCGCGAACTGGACGGTGCGCGTCGGCGACCTCCAGGAGGCCCTGCCGAGCGCGCTCGAGTCGGGTTCCGTCGACCGCGTGGTGCTCGACATGCTCGCGCCGTGGGAGTGCGTCGGCGTGACCGCCGAGGCGCTCGCGCCCGGCGGCGTCGTGATCTGCTACGTCGCGACCGTCACGCAGCTCTCGCGCACCGTCGAGGAGTTCCGGCGCTCGGGGCTGTTCACGCACCCGCAGGCGTCGGAGACGATGGTCCGCGGTTGGCACGTCGAGGGCCTCGCGGTGCGTCCCGATCACCGGATGGTCGGACACACCGGCTTCCTCGTCACCGCGCGCAAGCTCGCTCCCGGGACGAACCTGCCGAGCCTGAAGCGCCGCGCGTCGAAGAGTGACTTCACCGACGCCGACATGGCGAGCTGGCTGCCCGACATGGGCGCCGACGGCGACCCCGGCGCGTGGAGCGAGGAGAACGTCGGCCAGCTCGTGAAGAGCGACAAGATCCTCCGCAAGAAGGCGCGCGAGGCCAAGCGGATCGCGGATCACCGCGTCGGCACCAGCGAGGGCGTGACGGACACGGCGGACGCGGCGGAAGCCGCCGAGACCGCGCCCGACGAGCGCAGCCAGTAAGACCAGACCCCCAGCGCGCACCCGGTAGGATGGCCAGGTTCGCATTCGACGCACTCGAGAGGTGTTCCATGCTTCGTCGCATTGCCCCAGCGGTCCTCACCGTTGCTGTTTCCGCTGCAGTCCTCACCGGCTGCAGCTCGGCTGACACAGTCGTTGTCGATCGCGCCGACTGCACCCCGACGCTTGGCGCTGGCGCGCTGAGCGACAGCGTCGTCGTGCTCGGCGGGTTTGGCACCGTGCCTGAGGTCTCGATCCCCGCAGATACCGACGCGTCGGTGTCGCAGCGGTCGATCGTCGACAGCGCCGCCGTGAAGGCTGGCGCACAGCCGGCAGGCAACAACACGATCGCCTCGGTGAACTTCGCGTTCTACGATCAGGGCACCGGCGAGAAGCTGTTCGAAAGCGCCGGGTTCGGCGGGCAGAACTCGACGAACGAGTTCTTCATGGTTTCGGACGAGTCGATGAACCCGCTCACCGCGGCCGTCGAGTGCGCGGTCCCCGGTGAGCGCGTCGTGCTCGCGCTGAGCCCGGAGGATGCGCTGCCGCTGCGTCAGCAGATCGGTGGCACCCCGGAGGCGGCGCTCATCGCCGTGATGGATGTCGAGGGTGTGTCCGACCTCCAGGCTTCGGGCCGCTCGAAGGGGCTGCCGAACGGCTTCCCCGCGGTCGTCACCGACGAGAACGGTGTGCCCGGCGTCGTGCTTCCCCCGCGGGATGCGCCTGTCGGGATCGAGTCCGGCGTGCGCATCGCAGGCAAGGGTGAAACTGTTCCGGCGGAGGGGCGGCTGCTCGTGCAGATGCTCGCCGTGAGCTGGGACGGCTCGGTGCTCTCGAACACCTGGACCGCCGGCGGGCCGCAGCTGCTCCCAGGCGAGACCGAATCCGAGGCGCAGGGTCTCGCCTTCCGCGAGGAGCTCACGGGTAAGAAGGTCGGCTCGCAGGTCGTCGTCACCGAGGGCGGGGACAACGCCCGCGTGATGGTGCTCGACATTCTCGCGGTGGGATAACGCGGGGTCACCAGTGGCCCGGTCGAAGGTTCCGAGCGAAGAACGCGTCTTCAGTCTCGTGCTCGCACTCGTTGCGAGCACGAGCGGTCTGACGAAGCACGAGCTGCTCTCGTCGGTGTACGGCTACTCCGACAGGTATCGCGAGGACGCGCAGCGGGCATCGCTCGAGCGCCAGTTCGAGCGCGACAAGGAGCAGCTGCGCGAGCTCGGCATCCCCGTCGAGGCTGTCGACTCCCCGGGTGAGCCGGGCAACAACCAGCACACGCGCTACCGGATCTCGAAGGCGGCGCTCCAGGTCCCCGCGGGTCTGACATTCACCGACAGGGAGCTCATGATGCTCCGCATGGCGGTGCTCGCCTGGCGCGAGGGGAGCCTCACGGACGACGCCAGACGCGCCGCGATGAAGCTCGAGTCGCTTGGCGGCGGCCGCGACGCGCTGAGCATCGGCGTGAACGCGGGCTTCGGCACGGCTGAGCCCTCGGCGCCCGCGCTGCTCGCCGCCGTGGAGGCGGGGCAGCTCGTCGAGTTCGACTATCAGCTTCCAGACCGCGACACGCCCCTCACGCGGCGCGTCTACCCGCTGCAGCTCCACCGGTTCGAGGGGCGGTGGCACCTCATCGCGTTCGACGCGCACCGGGCCGCGACGCGCGTCTTCTTGCTTGCCCGGATCTCGGGGCCCGTCAGTGTGTGCCTGCCCGCGGACGACGACCCCGATCGGCCGAGCGCGCCCGCGGCGCTCATCGAGCGCGCGGTGAGCGACATGCACGAGCTCCAGCTCGCCACCCGCGTGACGGTCCGCGTGCGGACGCACTCGCGCGCAGACGCTCGCTTGGCACGCGGCGCTCAGGTGCGCTCGGAGGACGCCGGATCGCGCGTGCTCGAGTTCGGCACGGTCGACCTGCACGAGCTCGCCGCGATCATCGCGAGCTACGGCTCGGACGCCGTCGCCCTCGAACCGCCGGAGCTGCGCGCCCGCGCGATCGACCTGCTGCGCGCGGTCGACGCGACGCACGGCGGGGGAGCGAGCTCGCCCGTCACCGAGCCTGACGGGGGGAGCCGCTGATGGCGAGACCACTGCTCGCAAGCGACAAGGTGCTGCTGCTGCTGTCGCTTGTGCCCTACCTCCGGGAGCACGGCCCGACGCCCATTCCCGAGCTTGCGCGCACCTTCGAGGTCGAACCGCGGATGCTTCGGAGCCTCATCGGGTTCCTCGGCACCGCTGGCATTCCCGGAGAGACGCTGTCCTACCAGCACAACGACCTATTCGACATTGATTGGGACGAGTTCGAGGAGCGCGACACCGTCTCGCTCACGCAGACCGTCGCGATCGACGACACACCCCGATTTACGGGCGTCGAGACCGCAGCGCTGCTCGCCGGGCTCGCCGCCCTCAAGCCGCTCCTTGCCCCGGCTGATGCCCAGGTGGCGGCGGACCTCGGTGCGCGCCTCGGCGCCGCCATGGGGTCGACCCCGGTGCCCTCGGTCGCGGTGTCTCAGGGCGACGCCGACAGCAACCTTTCGCTCATCGTCGGTGCCATCGAGCGCGGCGACCGCCTGCGGTTCTCCTACCGCGACGCCGCCGGCGCCGAGAGCGCGCGAACGGTCGATCCCGCGTCGCTCACCGACCGCGAGGGCACCTGGTACCTGCACGGCTACAACGTCGAACGCGACGCCGACCGCACGTTCAGCGTCGCCCAGATCAGCGACCTGAGCGTCGCCCAGATCAGCGACCTGAGCGTCGCCGGTGGCGAGGCCGCGTCCCCGGCTCCCTCCGGCGCACTCGCCGAGCGCTCGGGAACCGAGATCCTCGCCGTCGTTCCGACGCGTCTGCTTGGCGCGATCCGCGGCTTCGCCCCCGAGGTCGTCGCGAAGCACGAGCGTGCGCTGCCCGAGGGGACCTGCCTGGTGCGCGTCGACGCCTGGCATCCCGGCGCAGCGGTCCGGCTCGCGCAGCACGGGCCTGGGGAGATCGAGATTGTCGCCCCGCTCGCGGCCCGCGCCGCCGTGAGCGAGTGGGCCGAGTCCGCCCTCCGCGCGTACGGCGAGTAGCGCGGCGGCCGCCAGCCAGAAAACGATACACTGACGCCATGGCGAAAGAGGGACGCGAGCCGCGCAACCGGGAAGGGCGAATGAGCCTTGGCGAGCACCTCGTCGAACTCCGAAAGCGCCTGATCTACGTCGCGATTGGGCTCGCTATCGGCCTCGTCGGCGGCTTCCTCGCCGTCGACTGGGTGTGGGACATGCTGCGGGAGCCGATCAACGCGCTCCAACTGCAGGGGCGCAACGCGACCCTCACGTACGGTGCGATCACCGAGGCGTTCGACCTGCGGATCCAGATCGCGCTGTTTATCGCGGTCGTGATCTCCGCTCCGATCTGGCTGTACCAGGTGTGGGCGTTCCTCGCGCCAGGACTCAACCGCAAGGAAAAGCTGTACGGCGTCGGGTTCCTCGCGGCCGCCGTTCCGCTGTTCCTCGCCGGGGTCTACGCGGCCTGGTCGGTGCTGCCGAACATCGTCCGGCTGATGTCGACGTTCCAGCCGTCAGAGGACGCGTTCTTCTTGAGCGCCAGGCTCTACATCGACTTCTCGGTGAAACTCATGCTGGCAGTCGGTGTCGGCTTCGTGATGCCCGTCGTCCTCGTGATGCTGAACTTCGTCGGGATCATTCGCGGCAAGACGATTCTCAAGGGCTGGCGCGTCGCGATCCTCATCATCGTGCTCTTCGCCGCCCTCACCACGCCGGCGGCAGACCTCTGGAGCATGTTCCTCCTCGCCGTGCCCATGGTGCTGCTCTACTTCATCGCGGTCGGCATCGCGATGCTGCACGACCGCCGCGTCGACAAGCGGCGCGCTGCGGAGTTCGCCGAGTACGGCGTCGACCTCAGCGCCCCCGATCTCAGGGAACTCGATGACGACGACACCCCGACTGCCCGGCCCACTCAGCCCCGAGAGGCAAACACAGACACGTGAATGACACGCCAGCTCAGCCAGTAGCGCCGGTTGACCCGGCCGCGCACGCCCCAACTGACTCCGCGCTCGCGCACTTCGAGTCGCGCCTTGAGTACCCGCTCGACCCGTTCCAGCGCAACGCCTGCGAGCGGCTCGAGGCCGGGCGCAGCGTGCTCGTGGCGGCCCCGACCGGCTCGGGCAAGACCACCGTCGCCGAGTTCGCCGTCTACCTCGCCCGGCGCGAACGCGACGCCAAGATCTTCTACACGGCGCCGATCAAGGCGCTGTCGAACCAGAAGTTCCACGAGCTGTGCGAGGAGTACGGCGAGGACGAGGTCGGGCTCCTCACCGGCGACGTGAACATCCGCGGCGATGCGCCGATCGTGGTGATGACGACCGAGGTGCTCCGCAACATGATCTACGCGGACTCAGACACGCTCGCCGACCTCGCCTTCGTCGTGCTCGACGAGGTGCACTACCTCGGCGACCGCTTCCGCGGGGCGGTGTGGGAGGAGATCATCCTGCACCTGCCCAAGCGCGTTCGGCTCGTGTCGCTGTCGGCGACGGTCTCGAACGCCGAGGAATTCGGTGACTGGATGCACGCGGTGCGCGGCGAGACCGACGTGGTGCTCTCCGAGGTGCGCCCGGTGCCGCTCTATCAGCACGTGCTCACGAGCAAGGAGCTCCTGCCGCTGTTTGTCGACAAGCAGGGCGAGCTCGCGCGTGGTGGGAAAGTCAACCCCGAACTGCGGATGCTCGGCAATCGCGGCCGGGGTGGCCGCGGCGGCGACAGGCGCCGGTCGCGGGGCGGCCCGCCGCAGCGCCGAACCCGTCGCATCTCGCGCGCCGACATCGCCCGCGCGCTGGACGAGACGAAGCTCCTTCCTGCGATCGTCTTCATCTTCAGCCGCAACGGTTGCGACCAGGCCGTGCGGCAGTGCCTGTACGACGGCATCGCCCTCACGAACCGCGAGGAGCGCGCCGAGATTCGGCGGGTCGCCCAGCAGCTCATCGACACGCTCAGCGATGAGGATCGCCGCGTGCTGGAGACGCGCGAGTGGCTTGCCGGGCTCGAACGTGGCGTCGCCGCGCACCACGCCGGGCTGCTGCCAGCCTTCAAGGCCGTCGTCGAGCAGCTCTTTCAGCGTCGCCTCGTGAAGCTGGTGTTCGCGACCGAGACGCTCGCGCTCGGCATCAACATGCCGGCCCGGGCCGTCGTGATCGAGCGGCTCGACAAGTTCAACGGTGAGCAGCGCGTGCCGCTCACCTCGGGGGAGTTCACGCAGCTGACCGGACGCGCCGGCAGGCGCGGCATCGACGTCGAGGGGCACTCGGTGGTCGTCTGGAGCGACGCGGTCGACGTCGAGGAGCTGAGCCAGCTCGCGGGAACGCGCTCGTTCCCCGTGAAGTCGACGTTCCGCCCGACCGCCAACATGGCCGTGAATCTGCTGCAGCGCCTGAGCTACGTTCAGGCCCGAGACACGCTCGAACTGTCGTTTGCGCAGTTCCAGGCAGACCGAGCGGTCGTCGACCAGGCGCGGGAGCTCCAGGCCGCCCAGTCCTCGCTCAAGGGCTATGAGGCGGCCGCAGCGCGCGCCCACGGGTCCGACAAGAAGCGCTGGGAGGATCGCGCCCGCAAGCTCCGCAGGCAGCTCGAGCGCGGCAGGCGCCAGGTCGCGAACCGCACTGGCACGATTGCCCGAACATTTGAGCGCGTCGTCGAGGAGCTGCTCGAACTCGGCTATCTCGATGGCGAGACGCGGACGGGTGAGCTCACCGTCGCCCCGTACGGCGAACTGCTTCGGCGGATCTACGGCGACCGCGACCTGCTCGTCGCCGAGTGCATCCGCGACGATCTCTGGCGTGGGCTCGACGCGAGCGGACTCGCCGCGATGTGCTGTGCGCTGAGTTACGAGCCGCGACGCGACGACGAGGGCGGCGAACGCGGCCCCGGCGGCAAGTTCGCGCAGGCGTTCGACAGGGTGATCAACCGCTGGGTCGAGCTCGACGACCTCGCCGACCGCTACCGGTTGCCGCGGGCGGACATGCCCCATGCAGGTCTCGCCGCCGCCATGTACGACTGGTCGAAGGGCGCGACGCTCGAGCGGGTGCTTGAGTCCAGTGGCGTGGGGGCTGGCGACTTCGTGCGCTGGACCAAGCAGACCATCGACATGCTCGATCAGGTCGCCCAGGCGTGCGAGGTCGCGTTGTCGCTCGATGCGCTCGAGCACGAGTCGACCCGGTTTGGGCTGCTCGCGGCGCTCGCCCGCGACGCCAAGCGTTCGATCCGGCGCGGGATCGTGGAGACCTCGAGCTCGTCATGATCGATGGCTCCACGCGTCCGCAGCCCGCCCGGTTGCCCTGGTGGCTTGCGCTGCCAGCGTCCGCAGCGGGCGGCCTGCTGTTCGACCTCGCGAACCCGGGCGCCGCGCTCTGGCCGCTCGTCTTTCCTGCCGTCGCGCTGATCCTCGCATCCTGGTGGCAACAACGAGCGGGCGTCGCCGCGCTCGCCGGGCTCGTCGCCGGTGCGACCTTTTGGCTCACCCACCTGCAGTGGTTGACGCTGTACCTCGGGCCCGTGCCGTGGCTCGGGCTCGGAGTCGTGATGACCGCCTGGTTCGTGCTCCAGGGGTTAGCGACGGGCGCCGCGACGCGGGCGATATCGAGGCTCTGGCTGCGGCGACGCACGGCATCGGGAGCGCAGCGCACCGTGCGGCTCGGCCTGGTCGTCGTGCAGGCGGTCGCTGCGGCGGGCATCTGGGTGCTCCGGGAGGGTATCCAGGGGAGCTGGCCCTACGGCGGGTTCCCGTGGGGGCGCGTCGCACACGTCTTCGCCGACAGTCCGTTCGGGGCGCTCGTGTCGTGGGTGGGGTTCGCCGGACTCAGCGGCGTGATGGCGTTCGCCGTCGCGCTCTGTGTTGGCGCGTGTTTCGGGGCCCGTCGCGGCGCGCTGCTCGTCGGCGGTGTCGTCGTCGCGCTCGGGGTGCTCGCGCTCGTGCCGCCCGCTGCGCTCGAGCAGACAGGCAGCCTCCGCGTCGCTGCCGTGCAGGGCAACTCGAAGTCGGGCATCTTCGACGACCGAGAATCCGGGGACGTGTACGCCGATCACGTGCGCGGCACCGAGGAGTTGCTCGATGAGCTCGAGGCAACCGGCGACCGCGTCGACGTGATTCTGTGGCCGGAGAACTCCGCCGAGTTCGGCCTCACCGACAACCCGCTCCGGGGGAGAGAGGTCGCGCTGCTCTCGAGGCGGGCCGACGCGCCGATCATCGTCGGCTCCGTGCTCGCGAACGAGGACGGCACCTACACGAACAGTTCGGTCGTGTGGGGGCCGGAGGGCCAGGCCGAGTCTGACGCGGGGACCCGCTATGACAAGCGATTCCCCGTGCCATTCGCCGAGTACATGCCGAACCGGAGCTTCTTCCGCGCGCTCGCGCCGGACCTCGTTGACCTCGTGCAGCTCGAGTACGAGGCCGGGGAGTTCGCGCCGGTGCACGGGTTCGACGCCCTGGGCCGGGAGGTCGTCGCTGGCGTGGCGATCTGCTTCGACATCATCTTTGACGATCAGGCGGAGCAGATGGTCGGCAACGGCGCAGAGGTGATCTTCGCGCCGACAAACAACGCCGACTTCGGGCGCACTGACGAGAGCGTCCAGCAGCTGCAGATTGCGCGCTTGCGCGCGATCGAGACCGGCAGAGCGCTGGTGAACATCTCGACGGTCGGAACGAGTCGCATCATCGGCCCCGACGGTCAGGACATCGACGGGCTTGAGCCGTTCACCCGGGGCGCGATGACCGCGACCGTGCCGCTCGTGGCGGGGGAGACCCCCGCGCTCGCATACGGGGCGCTCGTCTCGGCGATGTGGATGGCCGCGGGCCTCGCAGGGATCGGGATCGCGGTGTACGTGCGGGTCCGCCGCATGTAGCCTCGGCCGGGCGCCGCTCGCACGCTTCGCGCACGGGCGGCTCCGGTTCGGGGCGCTACTGCTCGGTCGTGCCGCGGCGCGCTCGGAGGAGTTTCAGCCGCTCGGCGAGCAGCTCCTCGAGCTCCTCACGAGTGCGCCGTTCGATGAGCATGTCCCATGGCGTGCGCTGCGAGTTCTCCTTGGCCTCGAGTTCGGCGCGGGCGGTGCGCCCGGCTTCGTCGTCGAGAAAGCCGATCTCGCCGCTGCGCTGGTCGATCCATTCCGGCGGCGGCTCGGCGTCTGCATCAAACACAACGGAGAACACCACGCCCTTGTCGGTGACGTACTCGACCTTGCGGCGCGGCGAGAGTTCAACTCCAGTCTCGCCCTGCAAGCTGGTCGAACCGATTCGTGAGCCTTTGAGTGTTCGATCGGCCATGAAGCCTCCCTCGCCATCGGCGGCGATGGGGTGAGCCGCGGGGGTAGGGCTCTGCCGCCGAGTTCTTGGCAGCGTATCGCGATTTGAGCGCCGAGTACACCCCCTTTTCGCCGCCAGCGTCATCCGGATCGGGCCGCGGCGGGCCTGGCCCGGTCGCGCGCGGGGCATACTCGCCGGGGCAGGGTTGTGGACTACGCTTGGACACGATCAATCGTCAACCTATTTGCACGCTGAGGAATTCATACTGTGACTGAGACCGTAGCCACCCCGCCGCTTGAAGCCAAGAGCCTGGAAGGCCGCCGGGCTCTCGTCACCGGGTCCTCGCGTGGCGTGGGTGCAGACACCGTTCGCTACTTCGCTGAGGCCGGGGCCGACGTCGTCGTGAACTTCCGGAACAAGGCGCCGCGCGCGGAGAAGCTCGGCACGCAGCTTCGCGAACTCGGTGTGCGTGCGCTGGTGCAGGGCGCGGACCTCACCGATGAGCAGTCGGTCGCCGACATGATGGAGGCGATCCGGAGCGAGTTCGGTGGGCTCGACATCCTCGTGCTGAACGCCTCGGGCGGAATGGAAGGCGGCATGGCTGAGGACTACGCCCTGCAGCTCAACCGCGACGCGCAGCTGCGCGTGCTCGATGCGGCGCTGCCGCTCATGGGTGAGGGATCGCGCGTTGTCTTTGTGACGAGCCACCAGGCGCACTTCATCCGCACGACCCCGACGATGCCCGAGTACGAGGCTGTCGCGCTGTCGAAGCGTGCCGGCGAGGACGCGCTCCGCGAGCGGATCCCGGAGCTCGCCGAGCGCGGTATCGGCTTTGTCGTCGTGTCAGGCGACATGATCGAGGGCACCGTGACCGCGACACTGCTCAACCGCATGAACCCGGGAGCCATCGAGGAGCGCCGCGAGCAGGCAGGCAAGCTCTACAACGTTGCCGAGTTCGCTGCGGAGGTCGCGCGCGCGGCAGTCGACGAGGTTCCCGAGGACAACACTCGCCTGGTTGGTGACGTGTCGAGCTTCGGCGGCTAGTTCTGCCGGCGGCCGCGGGTCCAGGCCCGACAGGCCGCAACGCTGCGGGCTGCGACAGTCAGGCTGTGAGCCCGAATCTCTGCGGGCTGTGCCAGCCGGGCTGTGAGCCCGAATCCCTGCGATCTGCCGTAGGTATCCCCAAAACTTGAGTCTGGGGCATATCTGCGGCAGATCGCATTGCTATTGGTGGTGCCCTGGGGAGGCCGGGCCGCAGGGAGGCCGGGCTGCGGGGCAGGCGGGGTGGCCAGCTCCACGGCGTGATGTGCGGCAATGAGCCCCAACAGGCGCAGAATCTGCGGGAAATGCGTGCTCGAATCTGTGATGTCTGTAGAAAGCGCATCGTTCGATTCGTTTCGCCGAATAAACGAGTGCTAGATTCGTACCCCCGCAGTTCCTGAGACGCGGGCTCGCAGCGTCGGGCCGGCAGACCGGCGAACTGCTCCGACCGGGTCGCCGACGTCCCGCCGAGAGAGAGGACGTCGATGCGCACATCGATGGACCCCGCACGCATCACTAGCCATCAGCTTCCGCCCGCGATCGGACTCTACGATCCGGCGGAAGAGCATGACGCCTGCGGCCTCGCATCGGTTATCTCGCTGACGGGCGGCCCGTCCCACGAGATCGTCACGCTGGCGCTCTCGGCGCTCGAGAATCTCGAGCACCGTGGCGCGGTCGGCTCTGATGCTGGTACCGGTGACGGCGCCGGCATCCTCAGCGAGCTCCCGCACCGGCTCATCCGCGAGCGTTGCGTCGCCGCCGGCGTGCCCGAACCCGAACCGGGGGCCTACGCGGCGGGGCTCGTGTTCCTGCCACAGTCCTCGACCGAACCCCGCGCCGCGAAGTACCGGATCGCGAGCATCGCCGCTGACGAGGGGCTCGGCGTCGTCGCCTGGCTCCCCGTTCCGGTCACCGCGGACGTGCTCGGCCAGAGCGCGCTCGACGCGGCGCCCGAGATCGAGCAGCTCGTGCTCGAATCGGCCGCAGGCCCGATGGACACGCAGCTGCTCGAGCGGCGAGCATTCAGGGCCAGGAAGCGCATCCAGCACGAGACAGGCTGCTACCTGCCGTCGCTGTCGGCGCGCACCATCGTCTACAAGGGCATGGTGACGACGCTCCAGCTGCCCGGGTTCTACGACGATCTCAGTGACCCGCGCTTCGAGACCCGGTACGCGATCGTGCACTCGCGCTACTCGACGAACACGTTCCCGTCCTGGCATCTTGCGCAGCCGCTGCGGCTCGTGGCGCACAACGGCGAGATCAACACGGTGCGTGGAAACCGGAACTGGATGCGCGCACGCGAGGCCCAGCTCGAAGCCGACGTGCTCGGCGACGTCGAACCCCTGCTGCCGATCTGCTCGCCTGGCGGAAGCGACTCGGCAAGCTTCGACGAGGTCCTCGAACTGCTCGTGATGGGCGGACGATCATTGCCGCACGCCCTCGCGATGATGGTGCCGGAGGCCTGGGAATCGAACACCGCGCTCGACCCGCAGCTCGAGAATTTCCTCGAGTATCACTCGCTCGTCATGGAGCCGTGGGACGGGCCCGCCGCGATGATCGCCACCGACGGCACCGAGATCGTCGCGCTGCTCGACCGGAACGGGCTCCGCCCGGGCAGGTACCTCGTCACGACCGACGGCCTGCTCGTCATCGCCAGCGAGGCGGGCGTGCTCGACTTCGATCCCGAGCGCGTCGCCAGGCGGGGCAGGCTTCGGCCGGGCCGGATGCTTGCCGTGAACGTGGAGACCGGCGACGTGCGCGGCGACGCCGAGGTGAAGCGCGAGCTCGCCGAACTGGCACCCTGGGGCGAGTGGCTCGACGCCGGCCGCATCCGGCTCGCGGACGAGCCCGAGCGCGAGCCGCTCGTGCACCCGCCAGCCTCGGTTGCGAGGCGCCAGCGCACGTTCGGCTACACCGAGGAGGAGCTGCGGCTGATCCTCACCCCGATGGCGCTCACCGGCGGCGAGCCGCTCTCCGCGATGGGCTCGGACACGCCGATCGCCGTGCTCGCGGAGCGCCCGCGCCACGTACACGACTACTTTGTGCAGCAATTCGCGCAGGTGACGAACCCGCCGCTCGATGCGCTTCGCGAGGAGCTCGTCACGAGCCTGCGCACCGGTATCGGCCCGCAGCAGAACCTGCTCGCGGAGTCCGCGGAGCACGCGCGCCAGGTGATCCTCGACTTCCCGGTCATCAACAACGACGCGCTCGCGCGGATCCAGCACTTCGGCACGGACCCCGAGCGTGAGCGGTCCGTCACGATCCGCGGGCTGTATCCCGTCGACTACGGGGCGCGCGGGCTCGCGGACAGGCTCGACGCGATGTGCCGCGAGGCGAGCGCCGCGATCGCCGCGGGCGCCGAGTTCCTCATCCTCTCGGACCGCGACTCGAACAAGGATCTCGCCCCGGTTCCCACACTGCTCGCAGTGTCTGCCGTGCACCACCACCTCATCCGCGAGGGGGAGCGCATGCGGGTCGCCCTCATCGCTGAGGCTGGCGACGTCCGCGAGGTGCACCACGTCGCGACACTCGTCGGCTACGGAGCGGCCGCGGTGAACCCCTACCTCGCGATGGAGAGCGTGAGCCTGCTCGTTCGCGACGGGACGATCTCGGGTGTGACCGAGGAAGAAGCCACCTCGAAGCTCATCCTCGCGCTCGGCAAGGGGCTCCTGAAAGTCATGAGCAAGATGGGCATCTCGACGGTGTCGTCGTACTGCGGCGCGCAGACGTTCGAGGCGATTGGGCTCGCTCCCGACGTTGTCGAGCGCTACTTCACCGGGACGACGTCGAAGCTCGGCGGGGTCGGGCTCGACGTGCTGGCCGCGGAGGTCGCCGCACGCCATCGCGCGGCGTACCCCGACGACGCCGCCCCGCTCGCGCACGAACGCCTCAACACGGGCGGCGAGTACCGGTGGCGCCGCGGCGAGGAGCCCCACCTCTTCGACCCGGAGACGATCTTCAAGCTGCAGCACGCGACGCGCACCGGCAAGCGCGAGATCTTCGCGGAGTACACGTCGCGCGTGAACGAACAGCAGGAACGGCTGATGACGCTCCGCGGGCTCTTCACGTTCTCGCCGCAGCGTGCGGCGGTTCCCCTCGAGAGCGTTGAGCCAGTGTCCGAGATCGTGAAGCGGTTTGCGACGGGCGCGATGAGCTACGGCTCGATCTCGCCCGAGGCGCACGAGACCCTCGCGATCGCGATGAACCGGCTCGGCGGCCGCTCGAACACGGGCGAGGGCGGCGAGGCTGAGGAGCGGCTGCTCGACCCCGAGCGGCGCTCGGCGATCAAACAGGTCGCCTCTGGGCGGTTCGGCGTGACGAGCATGTACCTGACGCACGCGGACGAGATCCAGATCAAGCTCGCGCAGGGCGCGAAGCCGGGCGAGGGCGGGCAGCTCCCGCCCGGGAAAATGTACCCGTGGATCGCGCGCACCAGGCACGCGACGCCGGGCGTCGGCCTCATCTCGCCGCCGCCCCACCACGACATCTACTCGATCGAGGACTTGAAGCAGCTCATCTTCGACCTCAAGCGCGCGAACCCGGCCGCGCGGATCTCGACGAAGCTCGTCGCGCAGAGCGGGATCGGGCCCGTCGCCGCGGGCGTCGCGAAGGCGCTCTCGGACGTGATCCTCGTCTCGGGGCACGACGGCGGCACCGGCGCGAGCCCCATGAACTCGCTCAAGCATGCCGGTTCCCCGTGGGAGCTCGGCCTCGCCGAGGTCCAGCAGACGCTCATGCTCAACGGACTCCGCGAGCGGGTCGTCGTGCAGGCGGATGGGCAGCTGAAGACCGGGCGCGACGTCGTCATCGCCGCACTCCTCGGCGCCGAGGAGTTCGGCTTCGCGACCGCGCCGCTCGTCGTCTCCGGCTGCATCATGATGCGGGTGTGCCACCTCGACACCTGCCCGGTCGGCGTCGCAACACAGAACCCCGAGCTGCGCGAGCGGTTCACCGGGCAGGCCGAGCACATCGTGAACTTCTTCACGTTCATCGCGGAGGAGGTCCGGGAGATCCTCGCGAGCCTCGGGTACCGCACGCTCGACGAGGCGGTGGGCGACACCGCGGCGCTCGACGTCGACGAGGCGGTGCGACACTGGAAGGCGGAGGGCCTCGACCTGTCCGGCGTGCTCCGCGGGCCCGCGTTTTCTGCATCCGAGCCGCGCCGAAATGGCACCGCGCAGGATCACGAGCTTGACGCGCATTTCGACACCCAGCTCATTGGGCTCTCCGGCGACGCGCTGGAGCGCAGCGAGCCCGTGGTCATCGACCTCCCCATCGGCAACGGCGACCGCGCGGTCGGCACGATGCTCGGTCACGAGGTGACCCGCCGGTTCGGTTCGCAGGGACTCGCTCCCGAGACGATCGACGTGACGCTCACGGGGTCCGCCGGGCAATCGCTCGGAGCGTTCCTCCCGGCTGGCATCACGCTCCGCCTCGTCGG
The DNA here is from genome assembly GCF_013409595.1 of Leucobacter aridicollis. NCBI lineage: Bacteria > Bacillati > Actinomycetota > Actinomycetes > Micrococcales > Microbacteriaceae > Leucobacter > Leucobacter aridicollis. The sequence goes on from NZ_JACCBD010000001.1 coordinate 1,602,113, forward strand.
CGAGGCGAACGACTATGTTGCGAAGGGGCTGTCCGGTGGAGAGGTCACGATCCGTCCGCATCGCGCCGGCGGCCAGGAGACCGCGCCGGGGGAGAGCGTCCTCGCCGGCAACGTGATTGGGTACGGCGCGACGAGCGGGTCGATCTGGATCGCCGGTTCCGTCGGCGAACGGTTCCTCGTGCGCGGCTCCGGGGCAACGGCCGTGGTCGAGGGCGTTGGCGATCACGCGCTCGAGTACTTCACGGGCGGCTTCGCCCTCATCCTGGGCGAGACGGGTCGAAACCTTGGGGCCGGAATGTCCGGGGGAGAAGCGGTGATTCTCGACCTCGATCCGAGCACCGTGAACTCCGCCGAGCTCGCCGCGGGCGCCCTGCAGCTGCAGCGCTTCGGCGAGGCCGAGCTAGCGGGCGAGGCCGGAGACGCAGTCGCCGACCGAATCCGCGCGCTCCTCGCGCGTCACTTCGAGCAAACCGGCTCGCCGGTCGCGGCCGACCTGATCGCCGGGTTCGAGGCCGACCCCGAGGGCACGCTCGCCCGCTTCACCCGACTCATCCCGCGCGGGTACTCGCGCGTCTTGGACATCCGATCGCGCGCCGCCGCGGCGGGCGTTGACCCCGACGGCGGCGCCGTCTGGACCGAAATTCTGGAGGCGACTCATGGCTGATTCACGCGGATTTCTGCAGGTGCGCGAGCGCGAGCTCGCCCCGAAACGCCCGGTCGCGCTCAGGCTGCTCGACTGGAACGAGGTCGTTGAGCTGGGGGACAAGGCCGTCGTTGGCAGGCAGGCCTCGCGCTGTATGGATTGCGGCGTTGCCTTCTGCCATCAGGGCTGCCCGCTCGGCAACCTCATTCCCGAGTGGAACGACCTCGTGCACCGCGACCGCGGGCGCGAGGCGATCGAACGGCTGCACGCGACGAACAACTTCCCCGAGTTCACGGGCCGTGCGTGCCCGGCGCCGTGCGAGTCGGCCTGCGTGCTCGGCATCAACCAGCCTGCCGTCACGATCAAGCAGATCGAAAACCACATCATCGACGAGGCGTTCGCGGCAGGGTGGGTGACGCCGCAGCCGCCATCGCGCCTCACCGGCAAGACCGTCGCCGTTGTCGGCTCGGGCCCGGCAGGGCTCGCGGCCGCACAGCAGCTCACCCGGGCCGGGCACACCGTCGCGGTCTACGAACGCGACGAGGAGCCGGGCGGCCTGTTGCGGTTCGGCATTCCCGACTTCAAGCTCGAGAAGGCGCTTGTCGCTCGCCGAGTCGAGCAGCTCAAGGCGGAGGGCACGCGGTTCCGCTGCGGCATTGAGATCGGGCGAGACATGTCCTGGACCGAGCTCCGCCGCCGCTTCGACGCAGTCGTGGTCGCGACCGGGGCGACCGTGCCGCGCGAACTCGTGCTGCCGGGCAGGCAGCATGCCGGAATCCTGCCGGCGATGGACTACCTCGCGGCGGCGAACCGGGCGCTGGGGGCTGACGCTGCGGAGGCGCTCGCGAGCGGCGCCGAGACCGCGGCGGGCAAGCACGTGGTCGTGATCGGCGGCGGCGACACCGGGGCCGACTGCGTCGGCACCGCCCACCGGCAGGGGGCACTGTCGGTGACGAGCCTCGCGATCGGGAAGCGGCCCGGTGCGCTTCGGCCGACCGGCCAGCCGTGGCCGATGCACCCCACGGTGTTCGAGGTCTCGAGCTCGCACGAGGAGGGCGGCGAACGCGCGTATCTTGCGTCGACCGTCGAGTTCCTCGGTGACGGCGAGCGCGTGACCGGGCTCCGGGTCGCTGAGACCGGCTTCTCCGATTCCGGCCGCGGGCCGATCCCGGGAACGGAGCGAGACATTCCCGCGGACCTCGTCCTCATCGCCATGGGGTTCACGGGGCCAGAGGAGATCGCGGATCCCGGCCTCGTACTCGAGACGGACCCGAACGGCGCGTTCGCGAGGGCGAGCGACTTTTCCACTCCGCAGCCAGGGGTGTTCGTCGCGGGAGACGCGGGGCGGGGGCAGTCGCTCATCGTGTGGGCGATCGCCGAGGGTCGCGCCGCAGCCGCGGCCGTCGACAGCTATCTCATGGGGGCGACCGTGCTGCCGAGCCCGGTGACCGCCGCCAGCCGAGCGTTTGCTTAGAGCGGAAGCCCGGGGCGGCCGGCCGCATTCCCGGTGGCGATATCCTCGAAAGAAGTAACGCTGTTTCGTGAGGAAGGGATCCACAGATGACTTCGACCGTAGTGTTTGGTGGCTCCGGCTATGCGGGTTCGCACATTGTTGAGGCCGCCGCCGTGCGGGGCCTGCCGGTGACGAGCTTCACGAGGAGAGAATCCGCGACGCAGATCGCGGGCGTGACCTATAAGGTCGGCTCGCTGCTCGAACCGGCAGACCGCGCGGCGGCGCTTGCGGGCGCCGACGTGGTCGTGGTCGCCGTCGCGCCGCGCGGCGACATGGCCGGCAAGCTGCGCCCGGCGATCGCCGAGCTGGCGATCGAGGCGGAGGCCGCCGGCGTGCGTCTCGGGGTGATCGGCGGCGCCGGATCGATGCAGCGGGAAGCGGGCGGCCCACGACTCGCCGAGCTCCCCGAATTTGGGGACGAGTTCCGGCCGGAGGCGCTGGAGATGGGCGGCGTGCTCGACGACCTGCTCGCACGCGATGGTGAGCTCGATTGGTTCTTCGTGAGTCCGGCCGGGGATTTCGGCCCCTGGGCCGCGGGGGAGTACCGCGGCGAGTACCGGGTTGGCGGCGACGTCGTCTTGACCGACGAGAGCGGCGTGTCCGCGATCGGAGGCGCCGACTTTGGGGTCGCGATCGTCGACGAGATCGAGGAGCCAGCGCACCACCGTCAGCGGTTCACCGTGGCCTACTGAGCTCCTGGCAGGCCGGTACGCTGGGCAGGTGAATGTTGCACTCCTGTCCCAGCTTCGAGACGACCTGGCGCGTGCCCAGTACTCCCTGAACGGCCTCGCCGCGCTGTGGGGAGCCACCGCCGAGGGCGCGCGCAGGCGAGGCGTGTTCGCGCCCGCGCGCAGGGTCCTTGCGGGGCGGGATCAGAGCCCGCTTGTCACGCTCGGTCGACTCTTCCTGCTCGGCGAAGCGGTGAGCACCGAGGCGCTCGACGCAGCCCTGCCAGCGCTCGGGTCCGCGGGTGCGAGCGAGCTCGGGCTCGTCGCGTCGGACGGCGACGCGCGGCTGCGCGCTGCGCTGTCGCTCAACCCGGTGGCGCTCGTTGGCGAGGCGGCAGAGCGGGCGGCGGAGCGGGCGGCCGAGCGCGGCGGTTCGGCCGAGTGGTGGATCCTCTCCGACCTCGACGATGAGTTGCGCGGCGGCCCGGCGCGCCCCGACCACGTCATGGGCGTCGGGGGCGCGACGCGGACCCTGATCGCGCAGCTTCCGCCCGTTGCCGGCGGGTCAGCGCTCGATCTCGGCACCGGGTGTGGCATCGTCGCGATGCATCTCGCCGAGCTCGGGGCCGAGCGCGTCGTCGCGACGGATATCTCGGAGCGCGCGCTGATGCTCGCGGCGGCCAACGCTGAACTCAATGGGTTTGCTGGATCGATCGAGTTTCGCCTGGGGAACCTCTTCGAGCCGGTCGCCGGTGAAGCGTTCTCGCTCGTGGTCTCTAACCCGCCGTTCGTCATCACGCCTCGCTCGGAGGACGAGGGGGCACGCTACGACTACCGCGACGGCGGCATGACCGGCGACGAGCTCGCCGCGACTGTCGTTCGTACCGCGCCGGGCCATCTCGCGCCGGCCGGCGCACTCGTCTGCCTCGCGAACTGGGAGACCGAGTGGGGCGGTCGCGGCCTGGAGCGCGTGCGCGGCTGGATCCTCGACGCGGCCGATCGGAGCGGATACGCGCTCGACGCGTGGGTCATCGAGCGCGACAGGGTCGACACCGTGCAGTACGCCGAGACCTGGGCGCGCGACGGCGGCGCCAGGCCGGGGCAGCCCGAGTTCGACGGCATGCTTGCGGCGTGGCTTGACGACTTCGGCTCGCGCCACGTGGTGAGCGTCGGGCTCGGCGCGATCCACGTCCGGCGCGCAACCTTCGCGGCGGGCCCGGACGCCCAACTCGCGTCGGTGATCCACGCCGACCAGGCCACCGGCGCGCTCGCTGCTCAGGGGCTCGGCCCGGCGCTTAGCGCCACCTTCGCGGCGGGCATCGCGGCGGAGCGGGCGTCCGACGCCGAGGTGCTCGCCACCCGCTGGGTGCGTGCGGACGACGTTCGCGAGGAACGGATCCACACCCCCGGCGAAGAGTCGCCGAGCGCCATCACGCTCGTTGTCGACAGCCCGATCGGGCGCCGTGTCGCGGCAGACACCCTGCTCGCGGCCGCGATTGGGGCCTGTGACGGCGACCTCACGCTCCAGCAGATCGCCGACGCGCTCGCGACGCTGCTCGAGGTCGACCAGGCCGCTGCGCGCGAAGCCCTCGTCGCGGGCGCCCGCGAGCTCGCGTGGCTCGGCATGCTCGCGGCCCCCGCGCGATAGCAGCGTCGCGAGCTAGGAGAGCAGGCCGACGAGTCCGCGCACGAGCGTCGCCGCCGCGCCGGCGCATGCGAGCACGATCACCACGCGCCGCACCTGGGCTGGTGTCACGAGCCGGAGCAGACGCTCGCCAGCACCGATGCCGATCAGGATCGCACCAAGGACGATCAGCCAGAACCACCACTCGGTGGCGGGCAGCCCGGCCGGATCGAGCGCGAGCTTCGCGCCAGCGGACGCGAGGCCAGTGACGACGAAGTATGGCTGAAGCGTCGCGGCGAACGAGGCCTGCGGCCAGCGCGTGAGCACCGCATAGGCGCTGACCGCGGGGCCGCCGACCCCGGCGAGCGCGTTCGTCAGGCCGGAGAGGAAGCCAGCGAGGGCGCGGGGCGACCGCGGTTCCGTCGAGAAGCGCTCGCTCGTGAACAGCATGGAGAGCGTGAGCGCGAGCAGCACGATCGCGCCGACCGCGACGCCCATGACGTCGGGGGAGAGCCTCCCGGCGAGCACGGCGCCGAGACCCGCGCCGATGATCGCGAATGCCGCGAGCCACCGGAACATCGACCAGTCGACCTTGCGCCACACGCGGGGGAGGATCAGCGCGCTCGACACGACGCCGAGGATATTCACGAGCAGCACACCGGCGTGCCCGCCGAGCAGGAGGGTCATGATGGGAGAGACGAGCAGCGCGAACCCGAGGCCCGCCATGCGTTGCGCGGCGGACCCGACGATTGTCACGAGCACAACGAGGAGCCCGAGCGTGAGCGTCATCGAACGCGCCCGGCGGTCGTCGCGGCGGGAGTCGTGGTCCCGGTCGTCTCGAGGAATCGAATCGGCGCGAACATGTTCATCATTCTCACAGAGTCCGCGCGCGGCGTCGGGGTCCCGCGCCGCCTTGGGCCCGCGCGGTTGGCCCGGGGGCGCGGCTGCGTCCGGCTGGCTCGGTAAGATGGTGGGGTGATGCGTACCACCGATCTCCGCGGCCGCGAGCTCTCCCGTGGCGAACTGCTTGCTCTCGTTCCCCGCGCCGCACTCGGCGCCGACGACGCGGTTGAGCGCGTCAGGCCCCTCGTCGAGGCTGTCGCCCGCAACGGCGAGGCCGCCCTTCGCGAGCAGGCGCTCGAGTTCGACCGCGTCGAGGGCCACGCGCTCAGGGTTCCCGCCGAGGCTGTCGCGGCATCGCTCGACGGGTGCCCCGCCGACGTGCGCGAGGCTCTCTCTGAGCTCATCTCGCGCCTCCGGCTCGGGTCGGCCGCCCAGGTGCCGCCCACGGTCGTCACCGAGATCGGCGCAGGCGCCCAGATTACGCAGCGCTGGCAGCCGGTCTCCCGGGTCGGCCTCTACGCCCCGGGCGGTAAGGCGGCCTATCCGTCCTCGGTAATCATGAACGCCGTCGCCGCGCAGACGGCCGGGGTGCCCAGCCTCGCCCTCGCGTCACCCGCGCAGGCCGATAACTCGGGTCTCCCACACCAGGCGGTGTTGTGGGCGGCGGCGCTGTGCGGCATCGACGAGGTGTACGCGATCGGCGGGGCCGGCGCGATCGCCGCGTTCGCGCACGGGGTTCCCGCCATCGGGCTCGAGCCGGTCGACGTCGTCACCGGGCCGGGCAACGTGTTCGTCGCTGCGGCGAAGCGCGTCGTGAGCGGCAAGGTTGGGATCGACTCCGAGGCCGGCACGACTGAGATCCTCGTCATCGCCGACGATAGCGCTGACCCCCGATTTGTCGCGGCCGACCTCATCAGCCAGGCCGAGCACGACGAGGCCGCCGCATCGGTGCTCGTCACGGACTCTGAGGCGTTCGCCGCGAAGGTGAGCGCGGAGATCGCGCTCCGGGCCCCCCGCACGCAGCACGCGACGCGCGTGCGAACCGCGCTCGAGGGCCCGCAGTCTGCGGCGATCCTCGTCGACGACCTCGCGATGGCGGTGCGCGTCTCGAACGCGTACGGACCGGAGCACCTGGAGATCCAGACGCGCGACGACGCCGCGGTGCTCGCCGGCATCACCGACGCCGGCGCGATCTTTGTCGGCAGCTACACGCCGGTGAGCCTCGGCGACTACCTCGCCGGCTCCAACCACGTGCTGCCGACTGGCGGCACCGCCAGGTTCGCTGCGGGCCTCGGCGCGCATACGTTCCTCCGTCCGCAGCAGATCATTCAGTACGGCCGCGATGCCCTCGCAGCGACGGAGGGGCCGCTGCTCGCCCTTGCCGGCGCCGAGGGCCTGCCCGCCCACGGCGAAGCCGTCAGCACACGTTTCGAACAGGAAGGCAACTGATGCACTGCCCCTTCTGCCGCCACTCTGACAGCCGGGTCATCGACTCGCGCACCGCCGACGACGGCATGTCGATTCGTCGGCGACGCCAGTGCCCCGAGTGCGGCAAGCGCTTCACGACGACCGAAACTGCCAGCCTGACGGTGATCAAACGATCGGGCGTCGTCGAGCCGTTCAGCCGCGAGAAGGTGATGGTCGGCGTGCGCAAGGCCTGCCAGGGTCGCCCGGTGACCGAGGCCGACCTCGCGCTGCTCGCGCAGCGAGTCGAGGAGTCGCTCCGGCTGACGGGCGTCGCCCAGTTTGAAACTAACGACATCGGCGTGGCGATCCTGCCGCATCTCCGTGAGCTCGACGAGGTCGCATACCTTCGCTTCGCGAGCGTGTACCAGTCGTTTGACTCGCTCGACGACTTTGAGGCTGCCGTGCGCGATCTGCGGGCGAAGCGGGGCGGCCCGACGGCATCACAGGACGCGGCCGCTCCGAGCGCCGCGGGGGAGTGAGAACGAACGTGACAGCGACCCCGGATCGGCGCGCAGTGACGCCGTACAAGCTCCTCTTTCGCACGGTGCTCAAGCGGATGGATCCCGAGCAGGCACACCACCTCGCCTTTGCCGTCATCCGCGGGTTGCCGCTGCTCGGCGGCCTCGCGCGTCGGTTCTGCAAGCCACACGACTCGCTGCGAGTGCGGGCGCTCGGCCTTGAGTTCCCGAGCCCCTTCGGGCTCGCCGCGGGCTTTGACAAGAACGCGGCAGGCATCGCGGGGCTCGGCGAGCTGGGGTATGGGCACGTCGAGGTCGGCACGGTCACGCGCCACGCCCAGGACGGTAACCCGAAGCCGCGAATGTTCAGGCTCGTCGAAGACGGCGGGCTCATCAACCGCATGGGCTTCAACAACGAAGGTTCGGCTGCCGCGGTGCCGCGCATCGAGCGGGCGCGGCTCCGTCGGAATCGACCGATCATCGGGGCGAACATCGGCAAGAGCCGCGTGACCGAGGTCGAGGACGCGACCGCCGACTACGTGTGGAGCGCGGAGCGCCTCGCCCCGATTTCGGACTACCTCGCGGTCAACGTGAGCTCGCCGAACACGCCCGGTCTCCGCGGGCTGCAAGAGCTCGAGCTGCTCGAACCGCTGCTCGCCGCAGTAAAGGTCGCCGCGGGCACAACGCCGCTGCTCGTGAAGATTGCCCCTGACATGGGGGAGGAGCAGATCGACGGCATCGTCGCACTCGCCGTGCGGCTCGGCCTCGACGGCATCATCGCGACGAACACGACGATCTCGCGCGCGGGCCTCAGCGAATCCCCGGAACGCGTCGAGGCGATGGGTGCCGGCGGGCTGTCGGGCGCTCCGCTGCGGGAACGCTCGCTCGAGGTACTCGCACGCATCAGGCAGACTGCCCCAGTCGACTTCTGCGTGATCTCCGTCGGGGGAGTGACGACCGCCGCCGACGTGCTCGAACGGCTCGCGGCCGGCGCGACGCTCGTGCAAGGGTTCACCGCCTTCATCTACGAGGGGCCGCTCTGGGCCCGCGACATCAACCGCGGACTGCGCAAGGCGGGCTGGCGTCAGGCCGCGACCGCGCGATAGCCGCACTGGCCGGCGGGCCATGTGTCCCGAATACAGCAGTGGGGCCCGGACATCTGTCCGGGCCCCACTGCTGTTCGCCGTGACGCTTCGCGCCTCGCGGGCTGCTGAGTGCTACTTCGGGAACTCGCGGCGCTTGACCTGGGGCTTCGGCATCCGCAGCATGCGGAACTGCATCGCGCGCATCGCGCCGTACCACTTGAAGCCGGGCTGCACGTTGCCCTCGCCAAACTTCTCAGTGAGCTTCTTCTTCAAGATAAAGGTGAGCGCAAACGCGTCGACGATAGCGAAGAGGAGGAAGGCCCAGACGAAGAAGACGCCGTACACCTGCACCCAGCCCGGGAACATCGCGACAACCAGGAAGATCACCATGACCGGGATGAGTAGCTCGCCCGCGCTCCAACGCGCGTCAACGTAGTCGCGAACGAACCGGCGCTGCGGTCCGCGATCGCGCTGTGTGAGGTAGCGCTCCTCGCCGGCCATCATTCCGGCACGGGCACGCTCGCGCGCCTCGTTCTGCTGCTGGCGCTGTTGCTTGCGCAGCTCCTTATCCTGCGAGCCCACGATGGGGCGCGCGTTCGCAGCCTGGGCAACCTTGCGCGAGGGGGTGGGGCGGCCCTTGCCCTGCAGCTCCTCAGCCGCGTCCTCGTGGCTCGAACCTGCGGTGTCGTCTCGCTTGGCAGCGCTCATGATCGCTTGTGCATTCCTCTCGTCTGACCGCCCAATGGGGCAGTCTGTCTCTCACCCAAGCGTAGCGCCTCAAACGGGCGTAGACTGATGACGTCCGGTCTCGTTACCGCTATTTGTTTTGCCCAACGCGCGCTCAGCCCGCGGGACGCGAACAACACGCGGGGCGGATCGGTGGCCCAAGGAGCATCCGAAGAGTGGCCGAGAAAGCGGAGGAGAACGCATGAGTAACGACACTGCAGTACGCGAGCACGGAGTCGCGCTGAGCTCAGCAGCACAGGACAAGGTTCGCAGCCTGCTTAATCAGGAGGGCCGCGACGACCTGCGGCTCCGCATCGCCGTGCAGCCTGGCGGTTGCTCCGGCCTGATCTACCAGCTGTACTTCGACGAACGCTCGCTCGAGAACGACGCGGTCGTTGACTTCGAGGGCGTCGAGGTGGTCGTTGACCAGATGAGCATCCCGTACCTGTCGGGCGCCACCATCGACTTCGAGGACACGATCCAGAAGCAGGGCTTCACGATCGACAACCCCAACGCGCAGGGCTCATGCGCCTGCGGCGACAGCTTCGCATAAGTCAAGAATGTTCTGCCCACTTGGTCGCGACACCCCCGTTTGCGTTCGGGGAACGCTCAGGTTCGCGCTAAGCTAACAGGTAGTCATCAGTTTCGCCTGCCTGCGTGGGCAATGACCGGTAAGAATTCGAAAGGTATGCGGTGCGTTCCAATCGTGTAAACAAATGGGTTGCGGCCCCAGTCGCCATCGGCGCGGCTCTCCTGCTCGCTGGCTGCACTCCTGAGCAGCAGCGCGGCTTCCTCCCCGAGGGATCCACTCACGCCACGAACCACACGGAGGGCATCACCGCTCTCTGGGTGAACTCGTGGATCGTGCTGCTGGGTGTTGGTGTCATCACCTGGGGCCTCATTATCTGGGCAACCATCGCGTACCGTCGCCGTAAGGGCCAGACCGGCCTTCCCGTGCAGCTGCGCTACAACATGCCCATTGAGACGTTCTTCACGGTTGTCCCCGTGATCCTCGTGCTTGGTTTCTTCGCGTTCACCGCGCAGGAGCAGGCAAAGATCGAGGCTCGCTACGACAACCCCGAGAACGTCGTTGAGGTGTTCGGCAAGCGCTGGGCATGGGACTTCAACTACATCAGCGACGACGTCCACTTCCAGGGCGTCCAGGTGAAGACCGATGAGAAGGGTTCGGCTCTCCCCGAGACGATGCCCGTGCTCATGCTCCCCGTCGACAAGACGACGGAGATCCGCCTGGAGACTCGCGATGTCATCCACTCCTTCTGGGTCGTTGAGTACCTGTACAAGAAGGACATGATCCCCGGCCAGACCAACTACATGAGCTTCACGCCGACTGAAACCGGCACGTTCATGGGTAAGTGCGCCGAGCTCTGTGGCCAGGACCACTCGATGATGCTCTTCGAGCTTCAGGTTGTCGAGCAGGACGAGTACGACGCATACGTCGAGTCGCTCCGCGCTGAGGGCAACACGGGCCGCGTCGGCGAAGAGGCGAACGCGAACATCGAGTCGTTCCACGGCGACGAGGCTCAGGCCCAGAACGAGAAGAAGTAACGAGGGATAGAGAGATGAAGAAGGGTAACATCATCGTTTCGTGGATGACATCCACGGATCACAAGGTGATCGGGTACATGTACCTGATTAGCTCCTTCGTGTGGTTCCTTGTCGGCGGCCTCATGGCCCTGCTGATCCGCGCGCAGCTGTTCGCACCGGGCCTCGAGGTCATCGCCACCAAGGAACAGTACAACCAGCTGTTCACCATGCACGGCACCATCATGCTGCTCATGTTTGCAACGCCGCTCTTTGCCGGCTTCGCGAACGTCATGATGCCGCTGCAGATCGGTGCCCCGGACGTCGCGTTCCCGCGACTCAACGCCTTCGCGTTCTGGCTCTACACCTTCGGCTCGCTCATCGCGGTCGGTGGCTTCCTCACCCCGCAGGGCGCGGCATCGTTCGGCTGGTTCGCGTACGCGCCGCTGTCTGACGTGACCTACTCGCCTGGCGTCGGTGGAAACCTCTGGGTGCTCGGCCTCGGTATTGCCGGCTTCGGCACCATCATGGGTGGCGTGAACTTCATCACCACCATCATCACGATGCGTGCGCCTGGCATGACCATGTGGCGCATGTCCGTGTTCACCTGGAACACGCTCGTCACCTCGCTCCTCGTGATCCTGGTCTTCCCCGTGCTCGCGGCCGCGTTCTTCGGACTCGCTGCCGACCGTATCTTCGGCGCTCAGATCTACAGCGGCGAAGGCGGAGCAATCCTCTGGCAGCACCTCTTCTGGTTCTTCGGCCACCCCGAGGTGTACATCATCGCGCTGCCGTTCTTCGGCATCGTCTCCGAGATCTTCCCGGTGTTCAGCCGCAAGCCGATCTTCGGATACAAGACGCTGATCTACGCGACGATCGCGATCGCCGCGCTGTCGATGACCGTGTGGGCGCACCACATGTACGTCACCGGTTCCGTCCTGCTGCCGTTCTTCGCCCTGATGACGATGCTCATCGCGGTCCCGACCGGCGTCAAGATCTTCAACTGGCTGGGTACGATGTGGCGTGGCTCGATCACGTTCGAGACCCCGATGCTCTGGTCGCTCGGCTTCCTCGTGACCTTCGTGTTCGGCGGCCTCACCGGCGTCATCCTCGCCTCGCCCGCGCTCGACTTCCACCTCTCGGACACCTACTTCGTCGTGGCACACTTCCACTACGTCGTGTTCGGCACGGTCGTCTTCGCGATGTTCGCCGGCTTCTACTTCTGGTGGCCCAAGTGGACCGGCAAGATGCTCAACGAGCGCCTCGGCAAGATTCACTTCTGGGTCCTGTTCATCGGCTTCCACACGACGTTCCTCGTGCAGCACTGGCTCGGCGTCATGGCAATGCCCCGCCGCTACTACACCTACCTGCCTGAGGACGGCATCACCTGGGGCAACCAGCTGTCGACGATCGGCGCGGTTATCCTTGGCGCCTCGATGATCCCCTTCCTGCTCAACGTGTACATCACGTCGCGTCGCGCACCGAAGGTGACCGTCAACGACCCGTGGGGCTACGGCCGCTCGCTCGAGTGGGCAACCTCTTGCCCGCCGCCGCGCCACAACTTCACCTCGATTCCGCGTATTCGCACCGAGTCGCCGGCGTTCGATCTCAATCACCCCGAGGTGAGTGGCATCGAGCAGCCCAAGCCCGCCTCGGTTCCCGAGTTCGTCGAGCCGACGAAGTAACCAGAGGAGCTATTCGCTATGAAATCGAACATCGTCATCCTCTGGGTGCTCACCGCGTACTTCGCAGTACTCGGTGCGGTCTACACGATCTGGAACCTGATCGAGCACGGCTACGTTGAGTGGTCGGGGAGCGCGACAATCATTGGCGCCGCGTTCCTTGGCGGATTCATCGCCGTCTACCTCATGCTGACCCAGCGCAAGCAGGGCGGCGTGCTGATCGAGGACCGCGACGATTCGGACATCGACGATGGGGATCCTGAGCTCGGCGAGTTCAGCCCCTGGAGCTGGTGGCCGCTCGTGCTGGCACTCGCGATTTCGCTGGTCGTGCTCGGCATGTGCCTCGGGTTCAACTTCTGGATCTCATTCCTGTCGCTGCCGCTCGTGATCGTCAGCATCGTGGGCTGGGTCTACGAGTACTACCGCGGACACTTCGCGAGGTAACTAGACATCGTGGCAATCACCATTCGCCGGGGCCAGGCCGAGGACGCGGAAGCGCTCCTCGGCCTGGCCCGTCAGTTCACCACTGGCCGCGAGCCCATTGGCCGTGACGACTTCCAGGTCGCCTACGACAACGTGCTCCGCCGCCGTGACCAAGAGACCAATGTGCTCTTCGTAGCCGAGTCCGATGGCGTCATCGCCGGCTACTCCCTCATGACCGTCTCCCGGCTGCTCCACGCTCCGGGACTCACCGCTCACCTCCAGGAGATCGTCGTCGACGAAGCCTCTCGAGGCCTCGGCATCGGCGATCGCCTGATGTCCGCGAACGAGCACTACTGCATGGGACGAGGCGTGCGTCAGCTGTCGGCTTCGACGGCGCGTATCGGCTCGTTCTACAACCACCGCGGCTTCGAGGCTGTCGGTGAGCACTACCGCAAGATTCTCGAGCTGGAATAGGCCTTGAGTGGCGCCTCGCTTCGCGCTGCCACCGGTGCACGTCGACCCCGTCGACGCCCGGGGGAGAACCGAGCGGGCTTGATTATCGCCGGAACCATTGAGTTCGGGCTGCACGGGTACGCCGGCGCGCAGACTTCCGCAATCGCGGTGCGCGCCGGCGTTTCTCAACCCAACGTCTACGCAAACTTCGCGTCAAAGCGCGAGCTGTTCCTTGCCTGTATCGGCGAGCTCCCACTGGTGGTCGAGGAACTAGCCCCGGGCGGGCAGCTGGAGGAGCAGCACGCGCTGCTCTTGTTTCAGGCGGTCGCCGCGGTGCGCGAACCTGCGCTGTCGCCCGAGCTTGGCGAGCTCCTGCGCGAACTTCGCTCCAGCCTTGGCGCCGCCCGCTTCTCTGATGCGCTCTCAGGGGCGGCCGCGATCCTGCTCCGCTGACGGCAGTGCCGGGCCCCACTGGCGTGGGGCGCCCCACTGCGCCCCGCCCCGCGCTCTGGCCGCGTTCTGCAACGACGCGGCGCAGCGAGGCGCTCGGCAGCGCTCTGCCGTGACGCGGCGCGCTGCCCTCACCTGATCCTCTCACGTCCAAATTTTCCATTCCACTTGAAACGGCGCGGCTATTTGGGGATGAAGCGAAAATTTGAGGGGGTTTGGACGCGCTTGAGGCGCAGACGACTACACCGCCGGCGGCGCTCGAGTGATGAATGATGCGCGTTGGGCCGTGTGCGGCTCCGAGGTCAGAGTTACGCTGACAACGGCGACCGCGGCCCCTCTGCGCGTCCGAGCGTGAGCTGTGGGGCGTTGGCGAGGCCTCGAGAGGATGCGATCCGCCCCGGGGACCCACCCTCAGAGAGACACGGCAACACGCTACGGGCTCCAGGTACCTGAGAGGGCACGAATGGCCGCGTAAGGACCTTGGGGACGTCAGCCCAGCCTCGGATCCAATATGGGTGTACTCGAACACCGGGGTGCGCCTTCTGGGCCCGGCTACGGTGCTGGGCCCATTCATCTGGCCGCACTGACGACAGGCAGCGTCTACGCCTCACTGGTAGTGGCGTAGCCCTGCACCACCCGACAGATTGCGCCTGAGGGGCGCTGGGCTACAAGGCACCCTTCCGGTAGGGGAGCGAGATGCGCAGGCGGAATAGGTGAGAGAGAGCGGCGCGGCGTCGCGCACATGGCCCGCCCCGGTGTTGAGTGTGGACCACGCTCGATGCAGGAACGCCTGAAGGCCGGCGCAGCATGAGCCCGGCAAACGAGAAGACCCCCACCGAGCATAAGCTCGGTGGGGGTCTCTCTCAGCGAGGAGAACTCGACCTAGTGGCCGTGGTCCTTGCTCGACTCGATCTCGCCCTGCGTCGGCGGCACGATGCGGTCCTCGAAGAACCAGCGCGTGAAGCCTGCACGCAGACGCTTCCCGAAGGGGATGCGGCCGTCGTCGTTCGGACGGAGCATGACGGGTGCGTAGTCGTGGTAGCTCACAAGCTCCCAGCGCTCGTAGTCGCTGACGGGCTTGTGGACCTCGACGAACTCGCCGCCGGGGAGGCGGACGATGCGACCCGACTCGTAGCCGTGAAGCGCGATCGAGCGATCCTTCTTCTGGAGCGCGAGGCAGATGCGCTTCGTGACGATGTACGCAACGATCGGTCCGACGATGAGCAGCGCCTGCAGCGCGTGGATAACGCCCTCAATGGAGAGCTGGAAGTGCGTCGCCATCAGGTCGGAGCTCGCAGCTGCCCACATGACCGCGTAGAACGTGACGCCAGCTGCACCGATAGCGGTACGGGTCGGCGCGTTGCGCGGGCGGTCGAGGATGTGGTGCTCGCGCTTGTCGCCGGTGACCCACGCCTCAATGAAGGGGTAGATCGCGACGAGCACGATGAAGCCGCCCATGATGATCACGGGGATCAGCATGTTCCACGACCAGGTGTAGCCGAACCACTCGGTCTCGAGCCCCGGCGGGATCAGACGCAGCATGCCGTCGGCGAAGCCGATGTACCAGTCAGGCTGGGTACCCGCGGAGACGGGGGAGGGATCGTACGGTCCGTACATCCACACCGCGTTAATTCCGAAGAACGTCGCGATCAGCACGATCACACCGAACACGATGAAGAAGAAGCCGCCGGCCTTCGCCGCGTATGCGGGGAGCACGGGGTAGCCAACAACGTTGCCCTGGGTCTTGCCCGGGCCGGGGTACTGCGTGTGCTTGTGGATGACCACGAACATGAGGTGCAGTGCGACGAAGAGGATCACCAGTGCCGGAAGCACCATGATGTGGAGCATGTACAGGCGGCCGACAATGTCGACGCCGGGGAACTCGCCACCGAAGAAGAGGAAGGAGAGCCAGGTACCCACAACAGGGAACGACTTCAGGAGGCCGTCGATGATGCGGAGGCCGTTACCCGAGAGAACGTCGTCGGGGAGCGAGTAGCCGGTGAAGCCCTCGCCCATCGCCAGGATGAAGAGGACGAAGCCGATGACCCAGTTGAGCTCGCGCGGCTTGCGGAATGCGCCGGTGAAGAAGATGCGGAGCATGTGCAGGCCGATCGATGCCACGAACAGCAGGGCCGCCCAGTGGTGGACCTGACGCATCAGGAGGCCGCCGCGAACCGAGAACGACAGGTCGACAGTCGACGCCATCGCGGCCGACATCTCGAGACCCTTCATCGGGACGAACGGGCCGTCGTAGACGACCTCAGCCATCGTCGCCTGGAAGAACAGCGTGAGGAACGTGCCCGAAAGCAGGATCACGACGAAGCTGTACAGGGCGACCTCGCCGAGGAGGAACGACCAGTGATCGGGGAAGACCTTACGACCGAACTCCTTGACTGCAACGCCAACCTTCGTGCGCTCGTCGATGTAGTTCGCCGCCTTGGCGGTGAAGGTGCTTGAACCGCTCTGCTGAGTCGGCTTTTCAGTTACGGTGCTCACTTGAGGCGCTCCCAGTAGCTCGGACCAACAGGTTCAGTGAAGTCGCTGCGCGCGATGAGGTAGCCATCAGCGTCGACCGTGATCGGCAGCTGGGGCAGCGGGCGCTTCGCCGGGCCGAAGATGACCTTCGCCTCGTCCGCGACGTCGAACTGCGACTGGTGGCAGGGGCACAGCAGGTGGTGGGTGTGCTGCTCGTTCAGGGCAACGGGGCAACCGACGTGCGTGCAGACCTTCGAGTACGCGACGATGCCGTTGTACGACCAGTCCTTGCGCTCGGGGCGCTCCTTGAGATCCTTCTCGTCGAGACGGATAAGGAGAACGATGGCCTTCGCCTTCTCGTTGAGGACGTCCTTCGCAGTGCCGAGGTTCTCGGGCACGACGTGGAACACGGAGCCGACGGTGACGTCAGCGGCGCGGATAGCCTCGCCGACCTTGTGGCCGCCGTTGTCGCGTGCCAGGCGGATGCCCTTGTCCCACATGGTGTGGCGAAGCACCTCAACGGGGTCGATGTCCTGCGGGGCGAGGCTGCGCAGCAGCGTGATGCCGGGAAGCGGGAACGCGATCAGCGCGCCGAGGAGGCTGTTGCGCACGAGGGTACGGCGCGAGAAGCCCGATTCCTCGTCAGCGACGGCGAATACCTCTGCAGCGGTCTCGCGGGTCTCCTCGTCGCTCGGCGTCGGGTGACGCAGATCGATCGCCTCGACGTCCGACATGAGCGACTTGCCCCAGTGGACAGCGCCGATGCCGAGCGCAAGCAGTGCGAGTGCCATGCCCGAGCCGACGAAGATGGTGTGCAGGCGGATAGCCGCCGGGTCACCGGTCTCGATCGGGAAGAACATGTAGGCAAGCACCGAACCGAGGCTGCCAACGATTGAGAGGTAGAAGAGGGAGTAAACAGCGCGCTCTGCGCTCTTCTCCTTCTTAGGATCCAGCTCCGTCACACGCTTGCGGTGCGGGGGAAGGCCCGGGTTCTGCACGGCGTCACTCGAAATGACCGCGGCACCAGCCGAAGACACCTCCGCGCCGTGGCTCTGGGCGGCAACAACGGCGCTATCGCCGCCGCTGCTCTTCGCTTCCTCTGCCATTTTGCTCCTTGATTCCTGAAAAATTGAGATGCTGTGCGATGTCGACTAGTTCGACTTCGCGGTGACCCAAACGGTGAGTGCGACGATCGAGCCGAGCCCGATGATCCAGATGAACAGACCCTCAGCAACCGGGCCGATCGAGCCGAGCGAGAAACCGCCGATCGAAGGCTTGTCCTCAATGTACTTGAGGTAGGTGATGATGTCGGCCTTCTGCTCAGGCGTGATGTTCGCGTCGCTGAAGACGGGCATGTTCTGCGGGCCGGTCACCATAGCGTTGTAGATGTGCGTCGGCTCGACACCGGTCAGCGGGGGAGCCCACTTGCCCTGGGTCAGCGCGCCACCTGCGCCGGCGACGTTGTGGCACATCGCGCAGTTGATGCGGAACAGTTCGCCACCGCGGGCCGCATCGCCGTCAGCCGCGAGCAGCTTCGGGTCGGGAAGCTCGGGTCCCGGGGCGAGCGAAGCCACATACGCAGCCATCTGGAGCGTCTGCTCCTCGGTGAACTGCTTCGGCTTGACCATGCCCTGCGGGCCCTGGAACGCGAGGGGCATGCGGCCGGTGCCAACCTGGAAGTGCACGGAAGCCGCGCCCACGCCGATCAGCGAGGGGCCGTCTTCGCCGGAGCCCTGAGCGCCCATGCCGTGGCAGGTCGCGCAGTTTGCGGCGAAGAGCTTTTCGCCTTCCTTAATGACGGCGGGGGAGGAGAGATCTACCTCAGCGGTCGCAGACGTGGTGCTGATACCTGCGTATGCGGCACCGGTGACAACCAGGCCGACTGCGAGCAGTGCGGCGGTCGCGAGTGGGTGACGACGACCCGACTTTGCTGGGTTCTTCTTGGCGCGAGCCATGATGTCAATTGCTCCTGACTCTACTTAATGACGTAGATGATGTAGAAGAGGATGATCCAGACGATGTCGACGAAGTGCCAGTAGTAGGACACGACGACGGCGGTCGTCTCCTCCTTGTGCGTGAAGTTCTTGACCGCGTAGATGCGGCCGATCACGAGGAGGAAGGCAAAGAGACCCAGGGCGACGTGAATGCCGTGGAAGCCGGTGGCGAGGTAGAACGCGGAGCCGTAGGGATCGCTCGAGAGCGTCACTCCCTCGGACACGAAGACCGCGTACTCGTAGGACTGGCCAGCAACGAAGGTGGCGCCCATGAAGAACGTGAGGTAGAACCATTCGACGGTTCCCCACTTCGCCGGGCTCCAGCCGGTGCGTCGCGGCTGCATCCGCTCGGCGGCGAACACGCCTGCCTGAGCGGTGAAGGACGAAAGCACCAGGATGGACGTGTTGATAAGCGCAAAGGTGAAGTTGTGCTTCGAGGTCTGTTCGGCCCACAACTCGGGATTCATTGCCCGGAGTGTGAAGTAAATCGCGAACAGGCCAGCGAAGAACATGACCTCGCTGCCGAGCCACACGATCGTGCCTACGGCGACGCCGTTCGGTCGCTTCACCGCGGGCACGGCTGACTTGGTATTCATAGTGGTCGTTGTCACCCTTCCATTATGGCTGAAAGTTTGGTGTGGATTTTCACTGATCCTCGGCGCGCCGAATAATCTGTGGCAAATACCGTTACAGCCTACCCCGCTTGCTCACGTTGATGGACCACTTCGCCCGGGGCGCGGCGTGTCGTCACTAGGATTGTCTCATGACTGATGATCGGACCTGGCCTGCAATCCTGTCGACGCTTCTTGCGGGAGAGGACCTCAGTGTCTCCCAAGCAGAGTGGGCGATGGCCCGGTTTATGCGGGGAGAGGCGACCGATGCCCAGGTTGGCGGTTTTCTCGTCGCGCTGCAGTCCAAGGGCGCCACGGTCGAGGAAGTGATCGGCTTCCGCGACGCCATTCTTGAGGAAGCTTTGCCCATAAAGTTGCCCATTATGTCCCTTGACATTGTGGGAACCGGGGGAGATCGCTTCGGAACCGTCAATATTTCGTCGATGGCCTCGATCGTCGCGGCCGCAGCGGGCACTCCCGTGGTGAAGCACGGCAACAAGGCCGCGAGTAGCCTGTCGGGCTCGTCCGACGTCTTCACGTCCCTCGGCGTGAATCTCCAGCTCACGCCGGATCAGCTCACCCGCGCCTTCGACGACTCAGGCATCGCGTTCGTCCACGCCGCCCAGTTCCTGCAGGGGTTCAAGCACGTTGCCGCACCGCGCGCCGAACTCGGCATCCCGACGGTGTTCAACTTCCTCGGTCCCCTCTGTAACCCGGTGCGGCCCGAAGCCTCGGCGCTTGGCGTCGCTGATCTCGACCGCGTGCCCACGTTTGTTGGTGTGTTCCGGCTGCGCGGGGCCTCGGCGCTCGTCTTCCGCGGCGACGATGGCCTTGATGAACTGACCACGACCGGCCACTCCCGCATCTGGGAGGTCAGCCGCGGTGGTCTGACCGAGCATGACCTCGAGCCGCGCGACCTCGGCATTCCACGAGCTGACATTTCTTCGCTGATCGGCGGGACTCCCGAAGAAAATGCGGATGTTGTTCGGCGTGTCCTGGGTGGCGAGAGGGGCCCGGTGCGCGACATCGTGCTGCTCAACGCGGCGGCGGGGCTCGTCGCGTTCGATATTGCGTCCCAGCCCGAATCTGTGGAGGTGCCGCTACTCAAGCGCCTCCGCGACAAGCTCGACCTCGCAGAGTCAGTCATCGATTCCGGCGCGGCAGAGGCGAAGCTGCAGGCGTGGGTCACCGCGACGCAGAACGCGGCAGCGACGGCATAACCAGCCGGCTCGACCGCCGTCGAGCTACGCGGCTCGTGCGGCGGCGATAAACCGCTCAATGCGCTCCGGGCTTTTCACGCCCGGAGCGCTTTCAATTCCGCTCGACACGTCGACCCCTCCAGGCAGCGCGGCCCGGATGGCGTCGGCCACGTTGTCGGGGTCCAGGCCGCCGGCGAGCAGCCACGCTGAGCCGAGCTCGGCGCCGGCGATGAGGCGAAGGTCCCAGGGCTCGCCGGAACCCGCGACGGCGCTGTCCACGAGCAACCGCTCCTCGCCGTAGTCGCCGAAGCGGAGCGCGGGGGTCGTCGCCAGGCTCGCCGCGCGCCACACGCGGGGGTGGATCGCCGCAGCGTCCGCGAACTCGGCCGCCGAATAGCCCCCGTGGAGTTGCAGCACGTCGAAGCCGAGGCGGCGCGCCGTTGTGGCCGCCTCGACCGCTGGCATCTCCCTGACCACGAGCACGGTGTCGATCGCCGGGTTCGCGGCGCGTGCCGCTGCGATGACCGCGGTCGCCTGCTCGGGGGTCGCGTGGCGGGGGCTGGGCTCGCTCATGACGACGCCCACGGCGTCCGCGCCGCGCTCGGCGGCGAGAGTCGCGTGCTCGGGAATGCGCAGGCCGCAGATCTTCACGTACATTCCGGCAATTGTAGCTGGCACCCGCCGGTGAGGTGCGGGGGAGTCGCAAGGAACCGTTCATGGCCCGTTCATGGGCCAGGGTCATTCCGTCCATGTGGGTGCAGAACCATGGACACTGCGCCCACGGAGTGTGGGCCGCGAACCCCCGAAAGGCACCAGTGAGCGCACCACCCGCGATGATTTTTGACTTCGACGGCACCGTGTCCCTTGGAGACGGACCCGTGCTCGCGTACGCCCAGGCCGTCGCCGACGGCAGCGGCAGCGATGAGTTCCTGCCCGCGGTGCGCGAGCACATGGCGCTGGCGGACGGCGCCTACATTGACGGCTACGACCTCGTTCGCGGGGTCGCCCTCGAATGGGGCATCGCCGCGTCAGCGCTCGCTCAGGCGTATCTCGCTAGCCGGGAGCTGCTTGCGACGCCGGCGGCGCCGGTCGCGGCGCCCGCGGGGCTCGCCGAGTTTCTGGAGCGCGCGCCTGCCGAGCGGATCCTGCTCACGAACGCGCCGGAGATCCGGATCGAGGCGGCGCTCGACGCGCTCGGCCTCCGCGGCGCGTTCGACGCCGTCATCACGAGCGCGGGAAAGCCTGCAGGGATCTCCGACCTGCTCGACAGGCTCGGGCCCGAGCGCCGCGTGCTCAGCGTCGGGGACGTCTGGCAGAACGACCTCGCCCCGGTGCATGCCCGTGGGCATGCGACGGCGCTTGTCGGAAGCCACGCGCAGCCCGATGCGCGCCCCGACTACGCGGGACCCACCGTGACCGAGCTGCTGCCCGCCCTCCGCGCCTGGCTTGACGGGCGCTAGCCGCGCCGGCCAAACCGCGCCGCGCTCGCTCCGCGCCCACTCCGTGTCTCACCATCGCCCATCCTCCGTGTCACCCACAGATCACTCATTGAAAGGGACTTCCATGTCTAGGTCACGTTTCCACACCACAGCGCTGCGCGCCGCCTCGATCGGCGCACTCCTCACCGTCGGCCTCGCGGGCTGCTCCGCGGCGGGCGAGGCAGACGCCGACGCGTCCGCCGAGGCCGCAGCACCCGCCGCCGATCCGACGTCGCTGGTGCTCGCGCTCGTGCCGTCCCAGGACCAAGACGGGCTCGTCGATACCGCCGCGCCGCTCACCGATTTCCTCAGCGAGGAGCTCGGCATCGAGGTGACCGGTGTGGTCTCGAAGGACTACCAGGCCGCCGTCGAGGCCATGGGTGCGGGGCAGGCGCAGATCGGGTTCTTGCCGTCACTTCAGCTCTGGCAGGCGAACGACATGTACGGCGCCGAGGTCGTGCTTCAGACGGAGCGCAACGGGAACATCACCTACCCGGCGCAGTTCATGACGAACACCCCCGATAAGTACTGCGCAGACACCCCCGTCGAGCGTGACGGCAAGCTGTTCTGCAACGGCGCGGACGCGCTGACGGGGCCAGCGGGACTCGACGCGATCGAGAAGATGAAGGGGGCGAAGGTCGCGGTGCTCGGCCCGGGCTCGCCTGCCGGCTACATCTACCCGATGCTGGCCCTGCAGGAGGCAGGGTTCAACATCGACGCCGACATTCAGCAGGTGCCTGTCACCGCGAACGACGCCTCCGTGCTTGCGGTCTACAACGGTGATGCCGAGGTGGGCTTTAGCTTCTGGGACGCGCGTGACATCGTCGCGAAGGACACGACTGACGTCGGCCAGAAGGTTGTCGTCTTCGCAATGACCGAGGAGATCCCGAACGACGGGGTCGCGCTGTCGAAGGATCTCTCACCCGAGCTGCAGCAGCGGATCACGGACGCGCTCGAGGCCTTCTCGAACACGCCGGAGGGCTCGCAGATTCTCGAGAGCATCTACTCGATCACGAAGCTCGCCCCCGCCAACCCCGAATCCCTCGACGTCGTCGCCCGCGCAGCAGAGGCGCTCGGCCTCCAGTGAGCACGCAGGTGAGGCGGCCGGGAGCTGCCGCCGGGGTGGGGGCGGAAGACGCCTCCACCCCGTGGGGGATCGCGCTCGAGGGTGTCACGGTGCGCTATCCGAACGGCACCGTCGGGCTGAACAACGTCTCGCTCGACATTCCGCCGGGCTCGATGGTGGCGATCGTCGGCCTGTCGGGGTCGGGGAAGTCCACCCTGATTCGAACGATC
Organism: Leucobacter aridicollis; assembly: GCF_013409595.1. NCBI lineage: Bacteria > Bacillati > Actinomycetota > Actinomycetes > Micrococcales > Microbacteriaceae > Leucobacter > Leucobacter aridicollis. The sequence goes on from NZ_JACCBD010000001.1 coordinate 1,624,743, forward strand.
AACGGGCTGGTCCCTGTCAGCTCGGGCGTGCTGCGCGTTGGCGGTGCGACGGTGAGCGCGGCGCGGCCCGGGGCGCTTCGCGCGCTGCGCGGGGAAATTGGGATGGTGTTCCAGGGGTTCAACCTTGCCGGACGGGCCTCGGTGCTCCAGAACGTGCTCGTGGGGAGACTCGCGCACACCCCGCTGTGGCGGACCCTCCTCGGTGCGTACCGTCCCGCTGACCGGGAGATCGCCTACGAAGCCCTCGACAGCGTCGGGATCCTGCACAAGCTGTATGCGCGCGCGTCCGACCTCTCGGGCGGGCAGCAGCAGCGGGTCGCCATTGCGCGTGCGCTCGCGCAGCAGCCCAAGATTGTGCTCGCCGACGAGCCCGTCGCGAGCCTCGACCCGCCGACCGCGCACGGCGTGATGCGGGATCTTCGCCGCATCAACACGGAGCGCGACCTCACGGTCCTCGTCAACCTGCATCTGCTCGATCTCGCCCGCGAATATGGGGTGCGCATGATCGGAATGCGGGCGGGCGAGGTCGTCTACGACGGCCCGGCTGCGACCGCGACCGACCGCGACTTTGAGCGCATCTACGGTCGCGCGATCGGCGCGGCAGACAGCCTCGGCGGGGACGCGTCCCGCGAGCGGGGCGTGCAGTGACCGCACTCGCGCTCCCAGAGAAGCCCCGCGGTGCGTGGCGCGGGCCGGCAATCGCCGCCGCGATCCTCCTCGCGACCGTCGTGATGTGCCTGCCAGGGATCGGGATCGGGGCCGACCTCGGCGCGATCGCACGAAACTGGCAGAACGGCGCGGACAAGATCTTCAAGCTGCTCCAGCCCGACTGGAGCTTCTTCCCGCGGACGATCGCGCCCTTCGCCGAGACCCTCCAGATGGCCGTGATCGCGACCGCCGTGGGCGCCGGCATCTCGCTGCCGCTGAGCTTCCTTGCCGCGCGCAACACGGCGCCGAACGCGCCGACCCGCATCGCGGTGCGCGCGATCCTGAACGTCGTGCGCGCGGTGCCCGACCTGCTGTATGCCGCGATCCTCGTCGCGATGGTCGGCGTTGGCGCCCTCCCGGGCATCCTCGCCCTCGTGCTCTTTAACGTCGGCATTCTCGTGAAGCTGGTGTCCGAAGCGATCGACACCAACGACGTCGGCCCGCTGGAGGCTGGCCGGGCGGTCGGCGCGACGCCGACCCAGATCAATCGAACCCTCGCGCTGCCGGACGCCTGGCCGGCGTTCGCGAACCAGACGCTCTACGTGTTCGAGCTCAACGTGCGTGCTTCGACGGTGCTCGGTCTCGTCGGCGCTGGCGGCCTCGGCCTCCTCATCGACGCCGTGCGCACGTTCTATCGCTACGACCAGCTCTCGCTCATCATCCTGGAGATCCTCATCATCGTGATTGCGCTTGACGCCCTGAGCTCGGCCATCCGCAGGAGGCTCGTATGACGGGCCCGATCCCGCGCCGGCCGCGGCGCCCGGCCCGTGCGCTCGCGTGGGGGTGCGTGACGGCAGCGGTCGTCCTCGCGTTCTGGTCGATCGAAGTGAACTGGCAGCGACTCGCGGACCTGCCGGCCGAGGTCCTGCGGTACCTCTGGCTGATGTTCTCCTCGCCGAACTGGGAGAAGCTGCCTGAGGCGCTCTGGCAAACGTGGCGGAGCATCGAGATGGCCTGGGTTGGCACGGTGCTGTCGATCCTCATCGCAACGCCTCTGAGCCTCGTGGCCGCGCGCGGCTTCGGTCCGGCGTGGCTCCGGTGGCTCCTGCGCGGCATGTTCTCGCTCATCCGCGCGGTCCCCGAGATCATCATCGCGATCGTTATCCTGTCGGTGACGGGCCTCACGCCGTTCACGGGCGCGCTCGCGCTCGCGGTCAATGGCGTCGGCACGCTCGGCAAATGGGGGTACGAGGCCGTCGAGGCGGTGCCGGCAGGCCCCATTGAGGCTGCCCGTGCGGCTGGCGGCGCCACATCCGAGGTGCTTCGCTGGGGCGTGTGGCCGCAGGCGGCTCCCGCGTTCTGGTCCTTCTGGCTGTACCGGTTCGAGATCAACGTCCGCTCGTCGGCCGTGCTGGGGCTCATCGGGGTCGGCGGCATCGGCGACATGCTGACGTCGTACACGCAATACCGCGAATGGTCGACCGTGGGAGTGCTGCTGCTTGTCGTCGTCGCCGCGACGGCGCTCGTCGACGCCGCGTCTGGCGCGATCCGTCGCCGGATCACCGAGGGAGGAACCATCAGTGTCGCTGCATGACGAGGCCGGGGGATTCGCTCCCGGCGCACAACCAACGGCGCGGGCAGCCGCGATGACCCACGCGCTGCACCCCAGCGAACGCCAGGTGGTCGAGCTGCTGCTCGCGCACGCCGAGGCGGCGATCGAGTGGACCGCCCAGGAGGTCGCCGAGCGCGCCGGGGTCGGGCGCACGACCGTGCTGCGCGCCTGCCAGTCGCTCGGGTACCGCGGGTATCCGCAACTCCGGGTCGCCCTCGCCGCCGAGCTCGCCGGCGCCCGGGCTCAGGCCGGTCGGCTGGGGGCGGGAACGCCGCACGGAGGCGTGCTCGCGGAGATTGCCGCGGATGTCGCCGAGTCGGCCAGGGCGCTGAGCTCGAGCACCGGCATGCTCGACGAGCGCAGCGTCACCGCCGCCGTCGCCGCGATCTCGACGGCCGGGCGCGTGCTCGTCGTCGCGAACGGCCTGTCGTCGGTCGTCGCGTCGGCGCTCTCAATGCGCCTCACCTCCCACGGCAGGCACGCCGAGTTCATCGCCGACTCGCTCGCGCAGCAGATCGCCGCGCGCAATCTCGCGAACGGCGACGTGTGTATCGTCGTGTCGGGATCCGGGGCAAACGATGCCAGCCTGGCTGGAGCGTCGGCGGCTGCCGCGGCCGGGGCGAACGTGATCGCGATCACCTCGTTTGCCGCCTCGGCGCTCACGGAGCTCGCGTCGCTCGCCCTCGTGATCGCCCCGGCCGGAGTGACGTTCCGCCACGAGCTCGAGCACGCGTCGCGCGTCTCGCTCATGCTGTTTGCCGAGGTGCTCGTGCGCGCGGTCAGCCGGGCGACGGGGGATCCGGCGCGGAGCGCGCGTGCCCACTCCCTCGAGGTGATCTCGGAGCATCTCGAAGACAAGTAGGGCGCGGTCGGGGACGCGCGTCGGCGCGCCGCGTGGTGCGCTCCGCGCGGTTCCCGCCGTGCTCGGCCCGCCGCGGTCTGCCCGCCGCGCTAGCGATCCCCGTCCGGGGCGGCAGTACCGGTGTCGTCGTCTGGGGTCTGCGGATGCTCGTCGCCTGTGGCCGCGCCGTGGCGGCCCGACGACGCTGGGGGAGCCGGCTCCGAGGGCTTCTCGCCGACGACGAGCGAGGCATCGCCCGACGCCGTGTTGCCCGGCCGCTCGGGCCCCTTGGGCTGGATGCGGCCTGGCTCGAGCGTGCGCTGCACGTCGTCGGGGGTGACCCGTTCGATCGGGCCGGTCGTCGCGTCGACGTACCAGTCGGTGAGCGCCGGGTCGCTGCTGTCGAAGCCCGCCCCGGCGCCCTCGTCCGCGGGGACCTCGCTCGTGCCGAACACGAAGTCGTCGCCGTACTCGTCGATTCCGCGGCGCACGCCCTGCGCAATCGCGGCGCGCGCGTACTTGCGGCGAATGATGTAGGGGTCCGTCTGAAGGTCGCGCGCCCACGCGACCATGATCCCCATCACGATGAACGCGAACGGCAACGCCGACACGACCATGAGCGATTGCAAGCCGGAGAGGGCGTTGCGCCCGCCCGCCAGCAGCAGCGAGATCGCGATGAGGCTGAGGAGCAGTCCCCAGAGGATCGTCACCCATTTCGACGGCTCGGGTCGCCCTCCCTGCGACATCGACGCCATCACGATCGAGGCGGAGTCGGCGGCCGTCACGAAGAACACCACGACGGCGACCATCGCGATGATCGACGTGACCATCGCGAACGGCAGCCGCTCGAGGACCCGGAACAGGACCTCCTCGCCCGAGCCACCGGTCTGCAGGTCCTCGCCGCCGAGGGTCATCGAGATCGCCGTACCCCCGTAGACAACGAACCAGGCGATGACGATCGCCGACGGCACGAGCACGACCGTCGTCACGAACTCTCGGAGCGTGCGGCCGCGCGAGATCTTCGCGATGAACATGCCGACAAAGGGCGTCCACGACACCCACCACGCCCAGTAGTAGGTGGTCCAGCTCGCGAGGAACTCGGCCGTCTCCGGGCCCTGGTTCGGGTTGCGCGAGAGCATTGTCGGCAGCTGGCCAAGGAATTCGACGAGCGACGCGGGCAGGAAGTTGAGAATGAAGATCGTCGGGCCCGCGATGAGCACGAAGAGCCCGAGGGCGCCAGTGAGGATCATGTTCAGGTTCGAGAGCCGCCGGATGCCCTTCTTCACGCCGGACACTGCGGACGCGATGAAGAGCGAGGTGAGGATCGCGATCGCTCCGACGAGGAACGTGTTGCCCATCGGGCCGAGGCCCGTGACCATCTGGAAGCCGCTCTCGATCTGCAGCGCCCCGATCCCGAGCGAGACCGCGGTGCCGAACAGCGTCACGATGATCGCGAAGATGTCGATGATGCGGCCCAGCACGCGATGGCTGCTGCCTGGGAACACCGGCTCAAACAGCGCGGAGATGAGCGGCGCCCGGCCGCGACGATACGCGCTGTATGCGATCGCCCCGCCGACGAGCGCGTAGAACGCCCAGGCGATCGGCCCCCAGTGGAGCACGGTTTGGGCGAGCGCGGGAAGCGCGGCATCGGCGGAGCCCGGCGCCGCCGTCACGCCGGGCGCGGGCGACAGGAAATAGGTGAGCGGCTCGAGCGGCCCGTAGAACAGTAGGCCAATGCCGAGGCCCGCGGCGAAGAGCATCGACACCCAGGAGGCGGTGGAGAACTCCGGCTGCTCGTCGTCCGCGCCCAGGCGGATGCCGCCGGTGCGACCGTACCCCACGACAAGCATGAAGAGCGCGACGGCGATTGCGAGGGCGCCAAACATCCAGCTGAAGTGCTCGGTCACCCACGCGAGCGATGCCGCGCCAACGTCTGCGAGCGTGTCGGGCGCGGCGAACGCCCATGCGATGACGGCGACGGTGAGGGTGAAGGCCGTTCCGAGCACGACCTTGTTCGTCGGGAAGCTCAGGCCGGTCTGCTCGACTCCGATACCGGGGAGCAGGCCGGGGTGTGGCAGGGGAGGAGGTGTCGGCTCGACGATCTTGCGCGAGCGGGAGCCTGGAAGCTCTGAGTGTGGCATAGCGCTGAGTGTCTCCTTTGCTCCGCCTGGGCAGCGGCCGAGGGGTTCCTCTCCTAAAACTACTGTTCGCGCGCCTCGCTGGGTAGAGCCAATCGGCAGCGGGGCTTCGGCTACATCTGTGTGGCAATGCGTGGTGCGGGTGAACATGCGGTGTCGCCGGGGCGTCGAACGGGGCGCTCTCGCGGGCCGGTGCGACACTGTGTGCAGGAGCAAACGAGGGGAGTGGCGCGTGGTGGAGCTGACCGGGCAAAGCCCTCGACCGCCTATCGCCGTGGCCGGAGAAGTATTCAGCACGTTTCTCCGGCTTGGGCTCGTCTCGTTTGGTGGGCCGACTGCGCACATCGGCTACTTTCACACCGAGTTCGTCGAGCGGCGGGCGTGGCTCTCGGCAGAGGCATTCGGAGAGCTCGTTGCGTTGTGCCAGACGCTGCCCGGGCCGGCCTCGAGCCAGCTCGGCTTCGCGATCGGTCTGCGCCGAGCGGGCGCGCTCGGGGCGATGGCCGCCTTCGTCGGGTTCACGCTGCCCTCGGCCGCGCTCATGGTCGCCTTCGCTTACGGGGCACAGGTCCTCGAAAGTCCAATCCTCAACGGCGTCGTGGCCGGCCTCATGGCGGTCGCCGTCGCGGTCGTCGCGCACGCGGTCGTTGGTATGGCACGCGCCCTCCTCGCCGGATGGATCGCCTGGCTGCTCGCTGCCGGTGTGGCGATCGTTCTCCTCGGGGGGAGCGCGTTGGGGTGGGGCGGCACACTGATTCAGCCGGCGTTCATCGCGCTCGGTGCCGTCGTTGGCTGGGTGGGCTTCGGTCGCGGCGTGTCTGGGGGTGGGGCTGGTTCCGACGGGACCGACACGTCAGGCACGTCCGACGCGGCAGCGCGCTCGGAGCAGTCGGAGCAATCGGAGCGCCCGGAGCAATCGGGGCGCCCGGAGCAGTCGGAGCACCCGGCGCCGCGGGCGGTGCAGCCGGTCGGGGGTCGCGCGCGCGGCGCCGTGCCCGTTGGGGCTGGTGTCGCCTGCCTCGTGACGCTGCTCGTGGTGCTCGTTGCAGCGCCGGCGTTCCGCGCAGCGGAGGGGAGCGGCGTGGGGGCCCTGGTCGACGTGTTCTCACGGGCAGGCGCGCTCGTCTTTGGTGGCGGCCACGCGGTGCTGCCGTTGCTCGAGGCGGGCACCGTGCAATCCGGGTGGTTGTCGCCAGGAGAGTTCCTCGCCGGATACAGCCTGGCGCAGGCGGTGCCCGGTCCGATGTTCAGCCTCGCGGCGTACCTGGGGGCGCTCGCGGATGCCGGCCCGGGGGGAATGGCAGGCGCGATCATTGCGGTGCTCGCGATCTTCGCGCCAGGGTTTCTGCTGCTTGTCGGGGTATTGCCGTTCTGGGATGCGCTGCGGCAGCGGTCGAGCTTCGCCGCCGCCGTCAAGGGTGCGGGCGTGGCGGTTGTGGGGATCCTCGCCGCGGCGCTCGTGCACCCAATTGCCACGGGCGGGCTCACGAGTGTCTGGGCGGCGCTGCTCGCGGCGCTCGGGTTCGGGATGCTGTGGGTGAAGGCGCCGCCGTGGCTCGTCGTCCTCCTGGGTGCCGCGGTCGGTACGGTTGCCGCCGTGGCCGGTTGGGAGTGAGTCCCGCTGGACGAGAGCGCCTCCTGGGCCGGGCCACGTCAACTGCCTTGACGGGTGAGGTCAGGGGCGTTGGGGAGACCCTTCCCTACGCGAGCTGACATAATATAGATTATCACGAACTGTGGCGGTGTGGCCGAGAGGGGCGCGATCGGCGCTACGTATGTCATCGGCGCTACGTATGTCATCGGCGCAACGTATGTCCCGCAGGCGCCGGGTGTGCATTGTTTCTGCTGATCCCAGACGCATCGACGGGAACTCTCTAGGCTGGGACGGCTCCTGCGGTTGGCCTGTCGAGCCGGGCGGTCCACGACAGGACGGGCCCGCCGTCGCGGCCCAGAATCGTGCCGATCGCCTCGCCGGTGTCGGTGAAGCCGCTCCGCTCAATCGTCCGCCGCGACCCGATGTTGCCAACGCGCGCCTCCCACAGCACCGCCTCCACGTTCGTTCTGGCGAAGGCTGCCTCGGTCACGAGATCGACGCAAGCTGACATAATCTTCTGCCCGCGGTGGGGCTCCCCGAGCCAGTATCCGAGCATGCCGCTCGGCAACCGGATGCTGATGACCCCAAGCACGGGGCCATCGGCTTCGCGTCGGATCGCCCACGTCCACTCCGAGCCGTTCGCCCAGGCCTGCGGCGCGTACTCCGAGATGAACGACTCGGCGTCAGCGAGTGTGTAGGGCCACGGGGTCGCCATGAACTCTTCAAAGATCGGGTCCGCACAGTACCGCGCGACGTCAGGCGCATCGGCGGGCCGAAGCTGATTGAGAGTGAGCCCACTCCCCTGCAGTTCGAACGGTTCCACGGCTGGCTATCCTCCCTTGGGTGAGTGCGCAAGCACTGCGAGCCGCAGCAACGAGTGCGCGGCAAGCAGCGAGAGGCCGATGCAGCCGGCCTGCCCGGCGTTCAGCATCATGTCGGTGCTCCCAGACTGCCAGGCGATCAGCGTGAGCACAATGGCGATGCCAGCGGCGAGCCAGCCGGCGAGCGCGAGACCAATCGATGCCGTGCGCAGCAGCCACACCCCGGACGGGCGCTGCAGCGGGGTCAGGAGCGTGACAGCCGCAAAGCCCGCGCCGGCGAGCGCAAGCGCCCCGAGAACGTCGCTTGGGCGGTGCCAGCCGTACGCGAGAAGCTGCCAGCTCACCACGCTCAGTAGCACCGCTCCCCCGACCGCTGCAAACGCTTGGATGCGCCGCGGGAACGCGAAGATCGCGGCCCCGACGACTGTCGCAAACACTGTCATGTGCCCGCTGGGGAATGTGTTCTCCGCAGCGAGGGTGAGGAAGTCGGGTCGCCCGAGCACCTCAGACTTCAGGAGCTGGGAGGCGACGATCGCGATGGCCGGGACCAGTGTCACCGTCAACGCGCGCCCAATTCCATGCACCCACAGGGCGACAAGCCCGAGCGCGACCAGCGCGACGCCGATAGCGAAGGGCGAGACCAAGCTGAGGGGCGCCGGCGGATGGGTGTTGAACTCGGAGCCCGCGAGCACGTGATCCTCCACGGCCTGGCCAGTGGAACTCAGGACGCCGAAAATGTACGCGCCCGCGCCGATGATGAGCCAGAACAGCAGAATCCAGAGGACCCGCAGCCGCCGGTGAGCGGTCGACGCGACGGGAATGCTCACGCCGGAGCCTCACCGACGAGATGCGACTGAGCGCGAGCGGAGTCGCCCGCCGGACGCTTGGCGCCCGCTCGCTGGTCCCCCGTGCGCACCGCCCACATCGCGAGCGCCGCCGCGGTCGCGACGTTCAGCGAATCGACGCCGTGCTCCATCGGGATGAGCACGGTGCGGGCCGCAGACGCGAGCGCACGCCGAGACAGCCCAGGCCCCTCCGTGCCGAACATGAGAGCGAGACGCTCCGGCAGATCCTCGACGAAGTCCGCGAGGTCCTCGGCGTCGTCCCGCAGCGCGAAGGCGGTGAGGTCGTACCCGAGCTCGCGAAACAGCGGGCCCGCCTCGCGCCAGTCTGGGAGGCGCGCCCACGGCACCTGCAGCACAGCGCCCATGCTCACGCGAACCGCGCGGCGGTAGAGCGGATCGGCGCAGCCTGGGGTGAGTAGTACGGCGTCGGCGCCGAGCGCCGCGGCCGACCGGAACACAGCGCCGACGTTCGTGTGGTCGGCGAGGTCTTCGAGCACGACGACGCGAGACGAGGCCCGCAGCAGGTCTGCCGGGTCGAGCGGCTCGGGGCGGTGCATTGAGGCGATCGCCCCGCGGTGCATGTTGAAACCGGTGAGCTGCTCCAGTTGCTCGGGCGCTCCGATGTAGACCGGCACGTCTGGGTACGCCTCGAGGAGCGGCCCGACGCGTTCGAGCCACTCGGCGACCATGAGCAGCGCCCGCGGCCGGTGCCCGACCCGCAACGCGCGTTCGATCACCTTCGGCGACTCGGCGAGGTAGAGCCCCTCCGCCGGTTCCCGCACGCGCCGCAGCGCGACGTCGGTGAGCTGCGTGAAGTCGGCGAGCTCGGGGGAAGCAATGTCATCGATGTGGATGATTCTCACGCGCTTGTCTCCGAGGCTGTGGCAGGGACAGCCTGCAGAAATTGTGCGATGCGCTCGACGGTGTCTCGGACCGCCTCATAATGCACGAGGTGCCCAGTGCCGGGAAGAATGAGAAGCTCCGCGTTTGGGATCATCCGCTGCAGATCGAGTTGCTTCGCGAGCGGGGTGATATCGTCCCGCTCCCCCGCGATGATGAGCGTCGGCATGTCGTAGGCGGCCGCGTGCTCGGCGACGGTGTGCGAGACGGAGGCGCGGAAGGCCTCGAGGAGCGAACGTGAGTCCGAGAACGACGAGAAGTACCGGTCGTGCTGGTCATGGATCCAGGCGCGCAGCTCTCGGTCACGGGTCTTCGCCATCACCTCGCTCATGCCGCGCACGATGAGCGTGTTGCCGAGCAGTCCCTTCGCGGCGCGCTCCGGCAGCGCGTTGGCGATGCGGTAATACGCGATCGCGAGCTGGGTGAGGACGGCCTGCGGCCCCTCGAGCGCGGGCGCGGAAATCGGGTTGATGAGGATCGTGCGCGTGGAGTCGGCCCCCTGGGCGAGCGCCGAGCTGACCACGAGAGAGCCGAAGGAGTGCCCGAGGATGATGGCGCCCTGCGGCGCGACCTCGCGACTGAACGCCACCAGCCACTCGCCAAACGCGGCGAGATCGTGGGTGCGCCCCGGGAGCGCCGGGGTCTGACCAAATCCAGGGAGGTCGGGCACGTGGAACGCGAAGCCCGGTGCTGTCGCGGCAAGCCCCGCGGCGATGCCCTGGAGGCCGTGGTGGTCGCCCCGGAATCCGTGGACGAGGATCACGGGGGCTCCTGCGGGGTCGCCAAAGATCCAGTCTCGGGTATCTACGCCGAGCGTGGGGATGAGGTGGGGCGGGTGTTCTGGCACAGAGTAGATGCTACCTGGCGCAGGCTGGCACTCCTCTGCACACGCGCCGGGGGCACGCTGGAAGCCGCGGACGCCCCTCCCGGGGCCTGCGCGGCTGTCGCGCAGCGGCCCGGCCTCGCTACTATCGATACAGGCGAAAGGATCACAGTGAACGACTCACTCCCCCTCTGGGCAGCCCAGCTTGCGGTGTTCGACACCGAGACGACAGGCGTCGAGACAGACACCTCGCGCATCGTGAGTGCGACGCTCGCGATTCTCGGCGAGAACGGCGAGATCACCGAACGCTACGACTGGCTGCTGAACCCCGGCGTCGAGATTCCCGATTCTGCGGTGCGGGTGCACGGGATTACGACGGAGGTTGCGCGCTCAAGCGGCATCGATGCCGCCGTCGGCATCGCTCAGATCACCGAACGCATCGCGCAACTCATCGAGCGCGGCCTCCCACTGGTCGTCTACAACGCGCCGTACGACCTGTCGCTGCTTGCGGCCGAGCAGCGGCGCTACGGCGTTGCGGGCGCGGCGATCGCGCCGGTGCTTGACCCGCTCATCATCGACAAGCAGCTCGACCGCTTCCGCAAGGGCAAGCGCACGCTCGTTGCGGTGTCGGAGCACTACGGGGTCGAACTCGGCAACGCCCACGACGCGGGCGAGGATGCGATCGCCTCGGGCAAGGTCATGCAACAGCTCGCGCGGAAGTACGCGTCGACGCTGCCCGACGATCTCGAGGCGCTGCACGCCGCGCAGGCGGAATGGGCACGCGCCCAGGCCGAGAACTTCCAGGACTACATGCGGCGTGTGCGCGATCCGAATTTCGTTGCCGACGGGGCGTGGCCGATCCGGAGCTAGCGTGACGGGCGGCGGCGCGACACTCGCGTCGCCGCCGCAGAATAGCGAACGGGCGGGCGATCCAGTGAGGATCGCCCGCCCGTTCGCGGATTCAGGCTGCTTACGCGCCGAATGCCTTGAAGCGCTGGTTGAACTTCTCGACGCGGCCGGCCGAGTCCATGATGCGCTGCTTGCCCGTGTAGAACGGGTGCGAAGCGCTCGAGATTTCAACGTCGAGTACCGGGTAGGTAGCGCCGTCGAGCTCGATGGTCTTGTCGCTCGTGAGAGTCGAACGCGTGAGGAAGGTCTCCCCCGACGCAAGGTCGCGGAACACGATGGCGTTGTACTCGGGGTGAATCTCGGTCTTCATGACTGTCCTTCGATAATGTTGCGTCTCGCTGTTTCGGCGGAATGGCCGAACGCAGAAGTCTTGCGGCGTCACCGCACCAAGGATCAATATTAGCAGATCGAATCGGCTCGTGCCGACCTTGGGGCGTGTTGGGAACCGCGTGTCGGATGAAAAAGTGGCTAGTGAGCGGCTGCGCGAGCCGTCGCAGCGTACCGGCCGCCCGACTCGGTGAGCTCGAACGGCATGCCGAACGTCGCTTCGAGGTTCTCCGCGGTCAGGGTCTCGGCGATCGGTCCCGCCGCCTGGACGGTGCCACCGTTGACGAGCATCACGTGCGTGAACCCTGGCGGGATCTCCTCGACGTGATGGGTGACCATCACCATTGCCGGCGAGTACGGCGACTGCGCGAATCCTGACAGCATCTGCAGCAGGCGCTCGCGGGCGCCGAGGTCGAGGCTCGCGCTCGGCTCATCGAGCAGCAGCAGTTCAGGATCGGTCATCACGGCGCGCGCGATGAGGGTGCGCTTCCGCTCGCCATCAGAGAGCGTCCCGAACGGCTGATCGGCGAGCTCAAGCAGATCCCACTCCGCGAGTACGCGATCCGCCTGGCGCACGTCGATCGCGTCGTACTCCTCGTTCCAGCGCCCCTCGACAGAGTAGGCCGCGGTGAGGACGACGTCGCGCACAAGCTCGTTCGGCGGGATGCGCCGCGCGGTCGCGCTCGACACGAAGCCCAGGCGCGCGCGCAACTCGAAGATGTCGACCTTGCCGAGGCGATGCCCGAGCACGTCGACGGTGCCCGTCGTCGGGAAATCGTTCGCCGTGACGAGCTTCAGGATCGTCGTCTTGCCCGCACCGTTCGGGCCAAGAATAACCCACCGTTCGCTGTCGTCGACCTGCCAGTTCACGCTGTCAAGAATCGGTCGGCGATTGCGAATGTAGCTCGCGTCGGTGAGGCTCAGCACGGTCGTCATGACCCTAAGCCTATCTCTAGACTGGTGCCATGAGCGTTACCCCACTCGTCGTTCTCGACTGCGATTCCACGACCATCCAAGACGAGGTCATTGAGCTCCTCGCCGACGCGGCAGGCACGCGCGAACTCGTCGCCGAGGTGACCGAGCGGGCGATGCGCGGCGAGCTCGACTTCGCCGAGAGTCTTGCCGAGCGGGTGGCCACCCTGACCGGGACGCCGGAGGCCGTGTTCGGGCAGGCGTACGCGCGGGTGCGCCTCTCCCCCGGTATCCGTGAACTCATTGCGGCGGTGCACGAGCGTGGCGGCAAGGTCGGGGTCGTGTCTGGCGGATTCCACGAGGTGCTCGACCCGATTGCTGAGGATCTCGGTCTCGACTTCTGGCGAGCGAATCGGCTCGAAGTCGCCGATGGCGCGCTCACCGGCCGCACCGTTGGTCCGGTGATCGACGCGGAGGCGAAGGCTGTGGCGCTCGCCGAGTGGGCCGAGGCGAGCGGAATCCCGCTCTCGGCGACCGTCGCGATCGGCGACGGCGCGAACGACCTCAAGATGATGGCTGTCGCAGCGATCGGTGTCGGCTACAACGCGAAGCCGATCGTCCGGGAACAGGCCGACGTGTCGATCGAGGGCGACCTCGGTCAGGCGATCCCGCTGCTGGATCGCCTGACCTAGGCCCGGGCGTCGCGGGGCTAGTGCCCCATGCCGAGGCCGCCATCGACGGGGATCACGGCGCCAGAGATGTAGGCCGCGTCGTCGCCGGCGAGGAACGATGCCGCGCCGGCAATCTCTGCGACCTGGCCGAACCGGGCCGCGGGGATCGACGCGAGGTACTGCTGCTGCTGTGCCTCGGGAAGCACCGCCGTCATGTCGGTGTCGATGAATCCCGGCGCGATGACGTTCGCGGTGATGCCGCGACCGCCGAGCTCGCGGGTGAGCGACCTGGCGAAACCAACGAGCGCCGCCTTCGACGAGGAATAGTTGATCTGTCCCGCCGAGCCGTAGAGGCCCACAACCGAGGAGATGAGGATCACGCGGCCGAAGCGCTGCTTGAGCAACCCCTTGGACGCGCGCTTCACGACACGGAAGGTCCCCGTGAGGTTCGTGTCGATAACCTCGGTGAAGTCCTCCTCCGACATGCGCAGGAGCAGGGTGTCGCGCGTGATGCCGGCGTTCGCGACGAGGACCTCGACGGAGCCGAGCTTCTCCTCGACCTCGGTGAAGGCGCGGTCGATCGACGCGGAATCGGTCATCTCGGCGCGCACGGTGAGCGCGCCCTCCGGCCCCTCGCCGGAGCGGGAGGTGACTGCCACGCGGTGGCCGTCCGCGATCATGCGCTCCGCGATGGCGTAGCCGATGCCGCGGTTGCCGCCGGTGATGAGGACGGTGCGTGGGGTGATGCTTGCGTTCATGTCGATCAGCCTAGCGAATGGCGCATGTCGCCTGAACGCGAGACTGCGGCGATCCTCAGGCAGCACCCGCCCCAACGACGTAAACTGATGGCTGTTGTAAATGAGGGAGCCGATGCCAAGAAAGAGCGGCGAGACGCCGAGCTACAGGGTGACCTCGGCCGGGGTGAACCCGACCGAGGATCGAGCTCACCGCATGAAGATGTACTTCATCGCGATGACGCTCCGGCTCGCCTGCGTGCTGTCGCTCTTCTGGGTGACGGGCTGGTGGCTCGTCTTTCCTATTGTGGGGGCGATCGTGCTCCCCTGGTTCGCCGTGATGGTGGGCAACGCCGTCGCCTACGGCGGCGAAGAGACAGTGGCGGCGCCAGACCCGCTCGAGCTGTCCCCCGGCGACACGGCCGAGCCGGAGACGCCGCACGAGCCGGAGGCGGCGAGCGAGTTGCTCATTGTCGACGTCGACCCCGTGCGACGGTCGTCGACGCCTCCGCCGAGCGCCCATCAAGCCTCCGAGGAGGAGACCGCGTGACATTTTCAGGCTTGAGCCTCGGCGCGCCGCTCGAACACCAACACACGTGTTCTCGGGCCGGCTGCCGCGACGAGGCCGCGTGGGCGCTCGTCTGGCGCAACCCAAAGATTCACACCCAGGATCGCCGGAAGACCTGGCTCGCGTGCGACGAACACCGCGAGGTTCTCGCCGCATTTCTCACCGACCGGAGCTTCCCGCTGCAGGTCTTGACCGTAGGAGAGCTCGATGACTGAGGCGCGCGTTGGCTGGTCGTTCCTGTATTCGAAGCGTTGGATTGGGTACTTTGCGCTGCTCGTTGTGTTCGCGATCGCGTGCGTGTATCTCGGCAACTGGCAGTTTGATCGTCGGGCGCAGGCCCGCGACGAGATCTCGCGGATCGACCGCAACTACGGCGCCGATCCCGTCCCGATCGCCGAAGCGCTGCCACACCCGACGGATTTCGATATCGACGAGCACAAGTGGCTGACAGTCACGCTCGAAGGCAGCTACGAGGACTCGGCCGTGCTGTCGCGCAACCGCCCGGGGCCCGACGGCGTCGGCGCTGACATCATCGTGCCGTTCCGCACGACCGACGGCAAGGTCTTCTTCGTCGACCGCGGCTGGGTTGCCGCGAGCGGCACCGACATCGAGGACGCGTTCGCGACGCTGCCGCAGCCTCCCGCCGGCACGGTCGAGGTCGTGACCCGGCTCCGCGCGAGCGAACCCGAGGTTGACGGCCGCAGCTCGGCCGGCCGGACCGTCGCAAGCATCAACGTCCCGGAGATCGCCGAGGTCACCGGCGTGCAGGGTGAGGTGTACTCGGGGGCGTACGGCATGCTCGTGTCCGAGACGCCTGCCGCCGAGCACGGCGTGCTCCCGCCGAAGCCCGAGCGCGACGAGGGCCCGCATCTGTCGTACGCGCTGCAGTGGTATGTGTTCATCCTCATCGCCGCCATCGGTGTCGCCTATGCCGCGCGGCAGGAGTACAAGAACCTCAACGCGGGCAGCGACGAGGTTCGCGAGATGGAGGAGAAGTCGCACGCGCGCAAGCGGCGGCGCGGCCCGAGCGACGCGGACGTGGAGGATGCGCTGCTCGATGCCTAGCGAGCACACGTCCCCGCGCGGCGGCGTCGCGCGCTCGCAACGTCGCCGCGTTCCCGCCGGGGTCGCCGTCGGCGCGGCGCTCGCGGCCCTCAGCGTGCTTGTCGGCTGCGCGCCCGAGCCCGATCCCGCGGCAACACGCAACGCCCTCACCGAGGTCACGTCCGAGCCAGTCGCCCCCGACGTCGTCGACGAGTACAGTGCGAGCGAACACCCCGACCCGATTGTCGAGCCGCTCGACTGCACCCCCTACCTCATCGTCACGGCCCGCGGCACGGGCGAGCCGAGCCGCAAGCAGCTCCTCGGCCCCGTGGCGCGGGCCATTGAGGAGGCACGCCCCGACGAGACGCTGCGGCTCGACCTCGACTACCCCGCGGATACCGAGATCAACGCTGGGGCGACGCTCGGCGCCCGGACGCTGATCGACACCCTCAACGTGCAGGCGGAGGCGTGCCCGGAGCAGCGCACGATCCTGCTCGGCTATTCGCAGGGAGCGCTCGTGATCGGGGACGCACTCGCCGCCCCCGACGCGCGCCTCGTCGGCGCGGCCGTGGGTGAGGTCACCGAGGCCGCTGCCGAGCGGGTGCTCGCCGTCGTGCTGTACGGCAACCCGCGGTTTGTGGGCGCCGACCCAACGGGCTACGGCAGCTTCTCCCCCGACGTGAACGGGCTGCTCCCGCGCCCGCCAGGCAGTTTTACGCCGTACGAGGGGCGCATGCGGGACTACTGTGTCGCGGACGACTTCATCTGCCAGTCGACGCTGTCGGTCGAGGAGGCGGGCCACGTCGCCTACTACGACAACGGCATGCAGGCGGACGGCGCCGCGTACGTCATCACCAGGCTCGGCCCGATACCGAAGACCGACGCCGCCGAGAAGCGGGGCGACGCCGAGCGACGAGCCGACGAATCCGAGACGCGAGACGATGCACCCGCCGACGTGCGCGAGCGCGCGGCCGCCGAGGGCGAGTCCTAGGCGAGCTCGATGAGCTCGAGGTACTCCTTCGACCAGTGATCCTCGGTGCCCTCGGGCATGATGAGCACGCGCTCGGGATTCAACGCTTCGACGGCTCCGGGGTCGTGCGATACGAGCACGACCGCGCCGGTGAAGTGGGCGAGGGCGTCGAGAATCTCGAGGCGGCTTGCAGGGTCGAGGTTATTCGTCGGCTCGTCAAGCAGCAGCACGTTCGCGCTCGACACGACGAGCTTCGCGAGCGCCAGTCGGGTCTTCTCGCCGCCCGAGAGCACCCCCGCCGGCTTCAGCACGTCGTCGCCGGTGAACAGGAAGGAACCGAGCACCTTGCGCGCCTCCGTCTCGGTGAGGTGCTGCGACACGGAGACCATGTTCTGCAGCACGCTCGCCTTCACGTCGAGCGTCTCGTGCTCCTGCGCGTAGTAGCCGACCTTCAGGCCGTGGCCCGCGACGATCGTTCCCGTGTCTGGCTCGTCAACCTGCGCGAGGATGCGCAGCAGCGTCGTCTTGCCCGCGCCGTTGAGCCCGAGGATGACGACCTTCGAGCCGCGGTCGATCGCGAGGTCGACGCCCGCGAAGATCTCAAGCGATCCGAACGACTTCGAGAGTCCCTCAGCCATGATCGGCGTCTTGCCGCACGGCGCGGGGTCCGGGAAGCGGAGCTTCGCGACCCGATCCACCTGGCGCTCTTCCTCGAGGCCCGCGAGCATCTTGTCGGCGCGCGCGACCATCTGGTGCGCAGCCGCAGCCTTGGAGGCCTTCGCGCCGAAGCGCGCGGCCTGATCCTTCAGGGCGGACGCCTTCTTCTCGACGTTCGCGCGCTCCTTGCGGCGGCGTTCCTCGTCGGCGGCGCGCTGTCGCTGGTACAGCTTCCAGCCCATGTTGTAGACGTCGATGACCTGCCGGTTCGCGTCGAGGTAGAAGACGCGGTTCACCGTCTCCCCCACGAGGTCGATGTCGTGCGAGATGATGATGACGCCGCCCTTGTAGTTCTTCAGGAACTCGCGGAGCCACACGATCGAGTCGGCGTCGAGGTGGTTCGTCGGCTCATCGAGGATCATGGTGTCGGCGTCCGAGAACAGGATCCGCGCGAGCTCGATGCGGCGGCGCTGGCCGCCGGAGAGCGTCTTCAGGGGCTGGTCGAGGATCCGGTCGGGCAGGCCGAGGTTGTGCGAGATTGACGCGGCCTCTGCCTCGGCCGCGTACCCGCCGAGCGCCTGGAACCTGTCCGTGAGGTTCCCGAACCGCTTCATCGCCTTCTCGGCGATCTTCGGGTCGTCCGACCCCATCTCCTCGGAGGCCTTCGCGATGTTCTTGTTCAGGGTCCCGAGACCGCGCGCGTCGAGGATCCGGTGCCGCGCGAGCTGCTCGGGATCGCCGGTGCGCGGATCCTGTGGCAGGAATCCGAGCTCGCCGGTGACCTTGATCGACCCCTCGGCGGGCTGCAGCTCCCCCGACAGGGTGCGCGTGAGCGTGGTCTTGCCGGCACCGTTTCGACCGACGAGCCCGATCTTGTCCCCCGGGTGCACACGGAATGAGACCTCGCCCATGAGGCGGCGCGCGCCAACGTCGATGGCGAGATCTTCTACAACAATCACGGGTACGCTCCTGAACTGGGTCGGCCCGGCGTTCGCAGGGCAACCTATCCAGTCTACCCGAGTCGGCGTCACCGCATCTCTGAGGGCGAACTGCGCTGCACCGCGCCCCCGAGACGCGAAAAACGGGTGCCGCCAGAACCGTGAAGTTCTGGCGGCACCCGTCCTCGAACGCGACGATCAGATGTTGAAGCCCAGGGCCCGCATCATCTCGCGACCATCGTCCGTGATCCGCGCTGGCGTCCACGGCGGCATCCACACCCAGTTGATGCGGAACGCGGCGACGAGGCCGTCAAGCGACTCGGCGATGTCGTTCTCGATCACGTCGGTGAGGGGGCAGCCCGCGCTCGTGAGCGTCATCGAAATGACGAGCGCGTCGTTCTCCTCGTCATACGCGAGATCGTAGATGAGGCCGAGGTCGACGATGTTCACACCGAGCTCGGGGTCGGAGACGTTCTTCAACGCCTCGACTGCCTGCTCCCGGAAATCAGGATCGATCGACACGGGGGCCGAGGCGACGGCGGTCGCCGCCTCCGCTCCCGTCTCAGTGGTGGTCTCTTCACTCATACGAGTAGCCTACGCCCTTTGACTTAGGCGTCAACGAGGAAGCGGTCGTAACCCTCAGCCTCGAGACGATCTGCGAGCTCCGGGCCGCCCTGCTCTGCGACGCGGCCGTTGACGAACACGTGCACGTAGTCGGGCTTGATGTAGCGGAGGATACGCGTGTAGTGCGTGATGAGCATGACACCGAGGCCGGTGGCATCCTTGGCGCGGTTCACGCCCTCCGAGACGATCTTCAGCGCGTCAACGTCGAGGCCCGAGTCGGTCTCGTCGAGGACTGCGAACTTCGGCTTCAGGAGCTCGAGCTGCAGGATCTCGTTGCGCTTCTTCTCGCCACCCGAGAAGCCCTCGTTGACGTTACGCGCCGCGAAGGACTCGTCCATGCGCAGGTTCTTCATCGCGTCGCGGACCTCGCCCATCCAGCTGCGGATGGCCGGCGCCTCGCCGTCGATCGCAGTCTTCGCGGTGCGGAGGAAGTTCGCGTTGGTCACGCCGGGGATCTCGACGGGGTACTGCATCGCGAGGAACAGACCTGCCTGCGCGCGCTCGTCGACCTCCATCTCGGTGACCTCGACGCCGTCGAGCAGGATCGAGCCGCTGGTGACCTCGTAGCGCGGGTGGCCGGCGATCGCGTAGGCGAGCGTCGACTTGCCCGAGCCGTTGGGGCCCATGATTGCGTGGGTCTCGCCCTGCTTGAGGGTGAGGTTCACGCCCTTGAGGATTTCCTTGGCGCCCTGGTCAGTCTCAACGCTGACGTGCAGGTCCTTGATCTCGAGAACGGAGCTCATAGTTCAATCTCTTTCGTAACAGTGGGGTCAATAAAGATGTCGCCGTCTTCGATCTCGACGACGTAAACGGGAACCGGCTCGTAAGCCGGAAGGTTCAGTGGCTTGCCGGTGCACAGCGAAAACGCCGATCCGTGCGCCCAGCACTCAAGCGTGTCGCCGTCAACGAAGCCCTCGGAGAGGCTGATCTCTCCGTGGGTGCAGGTGTCGCCAATGGCGTGCACGTTGCCTTCGCCGTCGAGCACGACCGCCATCGGAACCCCGTCAAGGACGACCCTGGTGGCCTGATCCTGGACGAGGTCCGAGAGCGCAATCGCCTTCTGTCGTGCCATTACGCAAGCACGCTCTGCTCGAGCTCGGACTCGATCGCCGCCTGGAGGCGCTCCTCGATCTGCTCGTTGCCGATGCGCTGAATGACGTCGATGAGGAACCCGCGAACGACGAGCTTACGAGCCTCGTCCTCGGAGATGCCGCGGCTCTGGAGGTAGAAGATGTGCTCTTCGTCGAACCGGCCGGTGGTCGACGCGTGGCCGGCACCCTCGATGTCGCCAGTCTCGATCTCGAGGTTCGGGATCGAGTCCGCGCGCGTGCCTTCGGTGAGGGTGAGGTTGCGGTTCTCCTCGTAGCTATCGGTGCCGGTCGCGACGCGGCGGATCAGCACGTCGCCGATCCAGACGGCGCGAGCGCCCTCGCCCTGCAGCGCGCCCTTGTAGGCGACGCGGCTGCGGGTGTGCGGGGCGTTGTGATCGATGTACACCTGGTGCTCGAGGTGCTGGCCCGCGTCAGCGAAGTACGCGCCGTAGGCCTCGCCGTTCGCGCCCTGGCCGTCGAGGTGGATTGACGGGTTCACTCGCACGATCTTCCCGCCGAGCGAGACCACGATGTGCTGGAGGTTGCCGTCGCGGCCGACGGTCGCGTTGTGCGTCGCGACGTGGATCGCATCGTCATTCCACTCGTGGATCGAGACGACCTTGAGGGTCGCGCCGTCACCGACGACGATCTCGACGGTCTCCGTGAGGTTCGCGTCGCCCGAGTTCTCGAGGATCACCACGGTGTCGGACTGCGGGGCAGCCTCGATGATGGTGTGCGCGGCGGCAGGCTCGCTCGTGAGCGCGCTGCGCTTCACGGTGACGGTCTGGCGTTCCTGGCTGGTGAGCAGGATCCGCTGCGCGGTGCCGACCTGGCCCCACGCGTTCGCCGCGGCCTGGTCCTCCGGGAGGCCGGCGCGGCCAACGAGCTCGGAGTCCATCGCGATGCTCGAGACCTCGACGCCCTCCGCCTCGGAGACCTCAAGCGCCGAGTTCGAGTTCGCGAGCTCGCCACCGGTGAGCGCCGCGATCTCGGCGACCGGGGTGAACTTCCAGTTGACCTCGCGGCCGGTGATCGCCGGGAAGTCTGCGAGGTTCGCGGACTTCAGCCGGTCCGAACGGGTCTGCACCGGCGCGCGGTTGTCCCAGTCACCATCGCTGTGTGCCTTCGCACCGTGCTGTTCAGTTTGCAGCGTAGTCATCGTTAACCGACGGATCCTTCCATGCTCATCTCGATGAGTTTGTTCAGTTCGAGCGCGTACTCCATCGGGAGCTCGCGAGCGATGGGCTCAATGAAGCCGCGGACGATCATCGCCATCGACTCCTCCTCCGACAGGCCACGGCTCATGAGGTAGAACAGCTGCTCCTCGCTCACGCGGGTGACTGTCGCCTCGTGGGCAAGGGTTGCGTCGTCGGTGCGGATGTCGATCGCCGGGTAGGTGTCGGACCGCGAGATCGTGTCGACGAGCAGCGCGTCACACACCACCGAGTTCGCGGCGTGGTGCGCGTTCGCCTCGATGCGGACCTCGCCGCGGTAGCCCGAGCGGCCGCCGCCGCGGGCGATCGACTTCGCGAGGATCGACGACTTGGTGTGCGGTGCGAGGTGAATCATCTTCGCGCCCGTGTCCTGGTGCTGGCCGGGGCCGGCGAACGCGACGGACAGCGTCTCGCCCTTGGCGTGCTCGCCGGTGAGGAAGATCGACGGGTACTTCATCGTGTACTTCGACCCGATGTTGCCGTCAACCCACTCCATCGTCGCGCCGGCTTCGGCGATCGCGCGCTTCGTGACGAGGTTGTACACGTTGCTTGACCAGTTCTGGATGGTCGTGTAGCGAACGCGGGCGTTCTTCTTCACGATGATTTCGACAACTGCCGAGTGCAGCGAGTCCGACTTGTAGATCGGGGCGGTGCAGCCCTCGATGTAGTGGACGTAGCTGTCCTCGTCGGCGATGATGAGCGTGCGCTCAAACTGGCCCATGTTCTCCGTGTTGATGCGGAAGTAGGCCTGGAGCGGGATCTCGACGTGCACGCCCTTCGGGACGTAAACGAACGACCCGCCCGACCAGACGGCCGTGTTCAGTGCGGCGAACTTGTTGTCGCCCGACGGAATGACAGTGCCGAAGTACTCCTTGAAGATCTCCGGGTGCTCCTTGAGCGCGGTGTCAGTGTCGAGGAAGAGCACGCCCTGTTCCTCGAGATCCTCGCGGATCTGGTGGTAGACGACCTCCGACTCGTACTGCGCTGCGACGCCCGCGACGAGGCGCTGGCGCTCAGCCTCGGGGATGCCGAGACGCTCGTAGGTCTCCTTGATCTCGTCGGGCAGCTCTTCCCAGGTCGTCGCCTGCTTCTCGGTCGAGCGGACGAAGTACTTGATGTTGTCGAAGTCGATCTCAGTGAGGTCTGCACCCCAGGTGGGCATCGGCTTGCGATCAAAGATTTGCAGCGCTTTCAGACGGCGTTCGAGCATCCACTCGGGCTCGTTCTTCAGCGCCGAGATGTTGCGAACCACCTCTTCACTCAGTCCACGCTTCGCCGTTTCGCCGGCCTCGTCGCTGTCGTGCCAGCCGAACTCGTATTGGCCGAGGCCTTCGAGCTCGGGGCGGTCGATCAGTACCTCAGGCATGATCTCTCCCTCTCTCATTTCGCGCTACCGAGAACCATGTCCCCAAGTGCTCTCGGATGGTTCCCTGCGATGGTGCAGTAGTCTGGGCGTCGGACAAACGAGACGAGCTGACGAATCGTCAGACGTTTCGAATAGCCGCACTAAACCACAGCTTCTAAGTCTACAGGCTTTCGCATAAAAACGGGCGAGACTGGCGTGTTTCACTGGGAGCTTAAAAGTTAAGGAGACCCCGTGTCAGGCGCAACCAGCGTGACCGCTACCCGTCCCGCTCGAACCCAGCTGCCACGCTTCCTACCCTTCGCCGCTTGGGCTTCGTTTGTGCTCAACGTGCTCATCATCGCGACCGGCGGCGCCGTGCGCCTCACCGGCTCCGGCTTGGGGTGCACTGAGTGGCCCCTGTGCACCCCGGGTTCGCTCGTGCCGACCGAGGAGCTGTCGTACCACGCGCTCATCGAGTTTGGGAACCGGACGATCAGCGGCCCGCTGCTGCTCGCGGCGCTTGCGGTCGTGATCCTCACCTGGCGCATTCGCGCGGAGCGCAAGGATCTGTCCGTGCTGTCGTGGCTCGTGCTCGGCCTGGTGCTCCTGCAGGCCGTCGTTGGCGGCTTCATCGTCTGGGAGGAACTCGCGGCAGTGCTCGTCGGCTTCCACTACACGGTGTCGCTCATCATCGTCTGCATCGCGGCGGCCTACCTTGCTCGGATGTACGAGCGCGGGGGCGCCAGGGAGCGGGCGGTGCCGAAGGGCTTCGCGATCCTCACGCACGTCACTACCCTCGCGATGGCGATCGTCATCATCATGGGTGTCATCACGACGGCCAACGGCCCGCACTCGGGCGACGAGAACGTGGTGCGCGACGGCTTCGACGCGACCTTCCTGAGCCACCTGCATGCGTGGCCCGGGTATGTGACGTTCGCCCTCGTCGTGACGCTTGTCGCCTGGGCCTACTCGCGGAAGCTGCGCCCACTCCCCTGGACCATGACGCTCCTCGCGGTGCTTGTCGTCCAGATCTTGGTTGGCGTATACCAGGCCCGTAATGGGCTGCCGCCCGTGCTCGTCGGGGTGCACATGGTGCTCGCGGCGCTCACCGCTGCGACGACAACGGTGACCGTGCTGCGCCTCAAGCGCCCGGTCGCTGAGTAGGCGCGAGGCAGACCCGGCTCACAACACATCAACCTCTCGAGCGCACATCTTTACATGACCAAAGAAGATGTGTGCGCGAGAGGTTGATGTGTTTGGCCCGCAGGCTGGGCCCGCAGGGGCGGCGCTAGATGTACTGACCTCGACCGTTGTTGACTCGGTCGATGGGAGTTTGACCGTCGATGCCGAGGTGAGCTCTGTCTAGGTTGTAGTAGTCAAGCCAGGCCGTCAATCCTGCTCGACGTTCGTCGTTAGAAGTCCAGGGTCTCGCGTACGCCCACTCTGTCGCGAGAGTGCGGTTGAGGCGTTCGACTTTCCCATTGGTCCAGGGACAGTGCGGGCGAATGAACCGGTGCTGAATACTGTGCTGGGTGACGACGTCTCTGAACGCGGCGGAGTGCCGGTACGCGAACGCGTTATCGCTGATGACACGCTCAACACGTACCCCAAGCGACGCGTAGAACCCGATCGCGCGTTCAAGGACACCGGCCGCGGTCACGCCTTTCTCGTCGTCGTGGATCTCGGCATACGCGACACGAGAGTGGTCATCGATCACGGTGTGGACGTAGTCGTACCCTTGTCCTCGTTTCCGGTTCGGACGTTCGCTGCGCCCATGGAGCCGCCACCCACCGCCGTCAGGGATACGGCCGAGCTTCTTCACATCGATATGGATCAACGAGCCCGGATACTCGTGTTCGTATCGGTTCGCGGACCGTCGTTCCGCACGGATCCTGATCCCAGTCACGGGATCAAGTTCACGTAACAACGGGGTGTGATGGCGACGCAGCACCCGCCCGACTGTCGAGGCGTGCATGCCGAGCTTGCCCGCGATGAATACCGGGCCACGTCTGGTGAGCGCGCGCACGATCCGCACCCGGGTCTCCATGCATCCGGGAGTGCGCCGCGGATGCGACCTGGCCGCGCTCGACCGATCCCGTAATCCCGTAACCCCGGCTTCCTGGAACCTGCGCCACCACCGCCACGCAGTCGTGCGCGAGATTCCCATCTCCGAGGCAACATGAGCGACAGGGCGACCCGATTGAATGCGTTGGACCAGGATCATTCTACCGGCAGGAGCGAGCCGGGCATTAGCGTGAGACATGAGAGACCTTCGTTTGAGCGAGTAGGGGAACTAGACAGCTCCAACTCGACAACGAAGGTCTCTCCTATGTCAACAACCCTCCGGGTCAGTACAGCTAGAACGGCAGCAGCGGATCCACGGCGATCAGGATCGACAGCACCGACAGATACGCGATGGAACCGTGGAACACGCGCATGGGCTTTCCCTCGCGGCCGCGGATCGCGCTCGAATACAGGCTGTGTGCTTCGACGATGAAGTAGCCACCGACGACAAGTGCGCCGACCGTGTAGGTCCACCCCATATCGGCTGCGGGAATGAGCAGCAGGCTCGACACGACGGTCGCCCACGCGTACAAAATGACCTGCAACCCGACGGTGGTGCGGCCGCGGACGACCCCAAGCATCGGGACACCCGCCTCGGCGTAGTCGTCGCGGTAGCGCATCGACAGCGGCCAGTAGTGGGCAGGCGTCCACAGGAAGATGATGAGGAAGAAGACCCACGCGGGCCAGTCGAGCGACCCCGTGACGGCGGCCCAGCCGATGAGCACTGGGAAACACCCGGCGATGCCGCCCCAGATGATGTTCTGCTCGCTGTGCCGCTTGAGCACGAGCGTGTAGATCACCACGTAGAAGAAGATCGCCGCGACCGAGAGCGCGGCCGCCAGCCAGTTCGTCGTGAGGTACAGCCAGCCCACCGACAACACGCCGAGCACCCACGCGAACACGAGCGCCCCACGGTCTGAGATCTCGCCGGTCACGAGGGGGCGTCCCTGGGTGCGCTTCATCTTGCGATCCATGTCGCGGTCGATGTAGCAGTTGAACGCGCCAGCGGAGCCAGCGCTCATCGCACCGCCAAGCAGCGTCGCGATGACGAGCCACAGACTGGGAAGGCCACGCTCGGCGAGGATCATCGCCGGAACCGTCACGACGAGGAGGAGTTCCATCACCCGCGGCTTGGTCAACGACACGTATGCCTTGACGGTGCGGGAGAACGAGCGCCTCTGGATCGCGTCCGAAGCCTGGGCGGGCGGAGAAATCTTCGTAGACATCGGGGCCATAGTACCTGGGCTATCGGTAGGATTGATGGGAGTGCGCGCTGGGCGCATGTGCGGCGCCACCGGGCGCACAGGATTGGTTGCGGGAAAGGCAGGCCATTGGCTAACGGACTTGAGTGGACAGAGCTCGACGATCGCGCGGTAGACACTGCGCGGGTGCTCGCGGCAGACGCCGTTGAGAAGGTTGGGAACGGCCACCCGGGGACGGCGATCAGCCTCGCCCCCGTCGCGTACCTGCTGCACCAGAAGGTCATGCGGCACGACCCGAGCGATGCTAAGTGGATCGGGCGCGACAGGTTCATCCTCTCGGTCGGCCACTCGTCGCTCACCCAGTATGTCCAGCTCTATCTCGGGGGCTACGGCCTCGAGCTCGACGACCTCAAGGCGCTCCGCACGTGGGGCTCGAAGACGCCCGGCCACCCGGAGTACGGTCACACCGACGGCGTCGAGATCACGACCGGTCCGCTCGGCCAGGGCCTCGCCTCGGCTGTCGGCTTCGCCTACGCCGCCCGCTACGAGCGCGGCCTGTTCGACCCCGAGGCCGCGCCCGGGACGAGCCCCTTCGACCACAACATCTACGTCATCGCCGGCGACGGCGACCTCCAGGAGGGCGTCACCGCCGAAGCCTCCTCGCTCGCGGGCCACCAGGAGCTCGGTAACCTCATCGCGATCTACGACTCGAACCAGATCTCGATCGAGGACGACACGGACATCTCGTTCTCCGAGGACGTTGCGATGCGCTACGAGTCCTACGGCTGGCAGGTCATCGAGGTCGACTGGAAGAAGACCGGTACCTACGTCGAGGACGTCGCCGAGCTGAATGACGCCATCGAGGCGGCGAAGGCCGAGACGACGAAGCCGTCGCTCATCATCCTCAAGACCATCATCGGCTGGCCCTCCCCCGGCAAGCAGAACACTGGCGGCATCCACGGCGCCAAGCTTGGCGCCGAGGAGCTCGCGGGCCTGAAGACGGCCCTCGGCTTCAACCCCGAGGAGCACTTCAGCGTCGCGCCGGAGGTCATCGAGCACTCGCGCAAGGCAGTCGACCGCGGCGCCGCTGGCCGGAAGGCCTGGCAGGAGTCGTTCGACGCGTGGGCCGCGCAGAACCCCGAGCGCAAGGCGCTGTTCGACCGCATCGAGGCCCAGGAGCTGCCCGCGGGCGCACTCGAGGCGCTCCCGACGTTCGAACCCGGTGACAGCGTCGCGACCCGCTCGGCGAGTGGCAAGGTGCTCGCGGCGCTCGGCCCGATCATGCCCGAGCTCTGGGGCGGTTCCGCCGACCTCGCCGGCTCGAACAACACCACGATCCCCGGCGTCCCCTCGTTCGTTCCCGCGAGCCACTCGACGAGCACCTGGTCCGGAGACCAGTACGGCCGCGTGCTGCACTTCGGTATCCGCGAGCACGCGATGGGCTCGATTCTCAACGGCATCCAGCTGCACGGCAAGACCCGCAGCTACGGCGGCACCTTCCTCATCTTCAGCGACTACATGCGCCCGGCGGTCCGTCTCGCGGCGCTCATGAACGTGCCGAGCATCTTCGTGTGGACGCACGATTCGATCGCCCTCGGCGAGGACGGCCCGACGCACCAGCCGATCGAGCAGCTCGCGACGCTGCGCGCGATCCCGAACCTCACGATGGTCCGCCCCGCGGACGCGAACGAGGTGTCGATCGCGTGGCACGAGATCCTCACCCGCCACGCGGGCCCGACGGGCATCGCGCTCACCCGCCAGAACGTGCCGGTACTCCCCCGCGGCGGCGAGTTCGCCTCGCACGAGGCGGCGGCAGAGGGCGTGCGCCGAGGCGCGTACGTGCTCGCCGACAGCGCAACTGGGTCGCTCGACGTGATCCTCATTGCGACAGGCTCCGAGGTGCAGCTCGCGGTCGAGGCGCGTGAGCGACTCGCCGCCGACGGCATCGGCGCGCGCGTCGTGTCCGCGCCGTCGCTCGAGTGGTTCGCCGAGCAGACCGACGAGTACCGCGAGAGCGTGCTGCCCGCGGCAGTCACCGCGCGCGTCAGCGTCGAGGCCGGCCTCTCGCTCGGCTGGGAGCGCTACGTCGGCGATCGCGGCCGGTCCGTGTCGATCGAGCACTTCGGCGCCTCGGCCGACTACGTCACGCTGTTCGAGAAGTTCGGGATCACGACGGATGCCGTCGTGGCCGCCGCGCGCGAGTCGCTCGCGAACTAGCCACACAGACTGCATCGAAGGAGCACCCATGAGCAACGAGCGCACTCAGGCACTCAGTAACGTCGGCGTCAGCATTTGGCTGGACGACCTCTCCCGCACCAGGATCGAGAGCGGCCAGCTGGCCGAGCTCGCCGAGACTGTGAACGTCGTCGGCGTGACGACGAACCCGACGATCTTCCAGAACGCGATCGGCTCGGCCGTCGGCTACGCGGATCGCATCGCCGACTGCGCGAAGCGCGGGCTCGACGCCGCCGCGACGATCACGGAGCTAACGACCGCGGACGTCGCGGACGCCTGCGACATCTTCGCGGGCGTCTTCGCCGCGACCGATGGCCGGGACGGCCGCGTGTCCATCGAGGTCGAGCCCGGTCTCGCCCGCGACGCCGCCGGCACGGTCGCGCAGGCCAAGGAGCTGTGGGCGAAGGTCGATCGCGAGAACGCGATGATCAAGATCCCCGCGACAATCGAGGGGCTTGCAGCGATCTCCGAGGTCATCGCGGCAGGCATCAGCGTGAACGTCACGCTCATCTTTAGCCTCGAGCGCTACCGCCAGGTCATCAACGCGTACCTGGTCGGGCTCGAGCGGGCGCGCGCCGCCGGGGTCGACATCTCGAAGATCCACTCGGTCGCCTCGTTCTTCGTGTCGCGTGTCGACTCGGAGATCGACGCGCGCCTCGAGGCCGTTGGCACTGAGGAGGCGCGCGCGCTCAAGGGCCAGGCTGGCGTCGCGAATGCGCGCCTCGCGTACGAGGTGTTCGAGCAGTCGTTCGCCAGCGACCGCGCAAAAATGCTCCTCGAGCTCGGCGCACACGCGCAGCGCCCGCTGTGGGCGTCGACGGGTGTGAAGGATCCGAATCTCCCCGACACGCTCTACGTCACCGAGCTCGCAGCGCCGAACACCGTGAACACGATGCCGGAGGCGACGCTGAACGCCCTCGCCGATCACGGCGAGGTGCAGGGCGACCGCGTGAGCGGCAGCTACGGCGAGGCCAACCAGGTGCTCAACCTCATCGACGCCCAGGGGGTTGACTACGTGGAGGTCACCGAGAAGCTTGAGGTCGAGGGCCTCTCGAAGTTTGACGCCTCCTGGGACGACCTCGTCGAGACAGTGACGGGCGCTCTGAGGGCGTCGGCGTGACAATCAACCTCACCGGAGTGAGCCGGGACGCCGCGTTCGCGCGAAGCCTCGACTCACTCCTCGAGGCGCGCTTCGCCTCCCGGCTGTTCGCGCAAGACGCGACGCTCTGGGGCGAAGCCGCCGCCGCCGAGGCGGCGAGCAGGCTCGGCTGGACCGACTTCGCGGACAACGCCGCCGAGGTCGTCGAGCAGACCCGCCGTATCGCCCAAGCGTTCGCCGCCGACGGCGTCGACAACTTCGTGCTGTGCGGCATGGGCGGTTCGAGCCTTGCGCCGCTCATGATCGCCCCCGAACTCACCGTCCTCGACTCGACCCACCCCGACGCGGTGCGCCGCGCGCTTGAGAGCGACCTCTCGCGCACAGCCGTGATCGTGAGCTCCAAGTCGGGCGGCACCGTCGAGACCGTCAGCCAGATGCACGCCTTTGAGGCGGCCTTCGCCGGCGCGGGGATCGATCCGCACAGCAGGATCGTGATCGTCACCGACCCGGGCTCCGCGCTTGCCGCGGATGCGGCGGAGACGGGCAAGCGCGTTGTCTTCGCCGATCCGAACGTCGGCGGTCGATTCTCGGTGTTCACCGCGTTCGGGATCGTGCCATCGATGCTGGCCGGGGCCGACATGTCGCGGCTCGTCGGAGACGGCGCGCGGGTGCGCGACGCGCTTAGCGTCGACAACGCCGACAATCCAGCGCTCGTGCTCGCGGCCGCGCTCGCCTCCGGCCTCCCGCAGCGCTTCGTTGCGGAACTCCAGTCGGATGCGTCGCTCCCCGACGAGTTCGGGCTGTGGACCGAGCAGCTCGTCGCTGAGTCGACCGGTAAGCAGAGCACGGGTGTGTTCCCCATCGCGCTGCCGACCGGCGCAACGCCGAGCGGCGCCGCGACCGCGACCCTCGTTCGGCTCTCCGCCGGCGAACAGTCAGACGGGCCGGGAATCGGGATCGCCGCCCCGCTCGGACAGCAGCTGCTGCTGTGGCAGGTCGCCACGGCGGCGATGGGATTCCTGCTCGCCGTCGACCCGTTCAACCAGCCGGACGTCGAATCCGCAAAGATCGCGACCCGTGAGTCGCTCGGCGAGCCCCCGGAGCCGACAACCGAGGTTCCCTCCCCCGCCGAGACACGGGCACGGCTGCGCGCACTCGTGCGCCGCGACGGGTACGTCGGCATTCAGGCGTATGTCGACCCGAGCGACGCGCACGTCGCCGAACTGCTCGGACGCCTCAGGCAGTCACTCGTGAACGAGCTCGGAGTCCCCGTTGCGCTGGGCTACGGGCCACGCTATCTGCATTCCACCGGGCAGTTCCACAAGGGCGGCCCGAGCTGCGGCACGTTCCTGCAGATCATCGAGACGGGTGCGCGCGAGGTCGCGATTCCTGGTGAGGAGACGGGCTTTGGCGCGCTCTTTGGTGCGCAGGCGCGCGGTGACGCATCGGTGCTTCGCGCGCGCGGCCGCGCCGTGCTCTCGGTCGAGACCAGCGACCCTGCCACGTTGCTTCGCGAACTCATCGCCGCGAACTAGCCGGCATCGGTCCTCGCGGCGCCGGCCGAGATCGCTCCGGGCGGTCCCGGCCGACGTCGCGGGCGGCGGAGGCTAGTTCACCGGGTGGTCGGCCGCGAAGCTCTGGAACCAGCGCAGCGCCTCCGGCTGGTCGGTCGAGTCGATCGAGCCGATCGCCGCGGGATCGGCGCCGAGCAGGATCCGCTTGATCGGCACCTCCATCTTCTTTCCCGTGCGCGTGCGGGGCACGGCCGGCGTGAGAATGACCTCGTCGGGGACGTGCTGCTTTGAGGCGCGCGTCGCGACGGCCTCTCTGATCCGCCGCTCTGACTCGCCGTCCTCCCACGACTCTGACGGCACGACGAAGATCGGCATCCAGTACCCGCCGTCCGTCCGGTCGATGCCGATCACGAGCGAATCGAGCACGTCCGGAAGCTCCTCGACGGCGGCGTAGATCTCCGCGCTGCCGAGCCTGATCCCGCGCCGGTTGAGCGTCGCATCCGATCTGCCGTGCATGATGACGGTCCCGCGCGAGGTAAGGGTCGCCCAGTCGCCCTGTCGCCACACCCCGTCGAAGGTCGAGAAGTAGGCGTCGTGGTATCGGCTGCCGTCGGGGTCGTTCCAGAACCGCAGCGGCATCGAGGGCAGCGGCTGCGTGATGACCATCTCGCCCTCCTCGTCGATCAGCGGGCGTCCCGAATCGTCCCAGACCTCGAGGGCGACGCCGAGGGTGCGTGCGGAAATCTCGCCGTCCCACACCGGAGTGATCGGCGAGCCGCCGACGAACCCACCAACGATGTCCGTGCCGCCGCTCACTGAGTTCACGGGTACGCGGTCACCGAACACGCTACGGACCCACTGGTTTGCAGCCGCCGGGAGCGGGGAACCGGTGCTCGAGATGAGGCGAAGCTCCGCGCACTCGGGGACGTCAATGCCCGCGGCCGCGGAGGCGAGGATCTGACCGGGGCTCGTGCCGAACACGTTCACGCCGTGACGGTCAACCAGCTGCCAGAGCTTCTCCGGCCCCGGGTAGATGGGATCGCCGACGTACAGCACCGCGGTCGCCCCGAAGAGCAGGCTGCTCACCTGGATGTTCCACATCATCCAGTTCGGCGTCGTGTACCAGAAGAAGGTCTCGCCCGCCGTGAGCTCGGACTGCAGCGCAAGCGACTTCAGCTGCTCAAGGAGCACTCCCCCGTGCCCGTGCACGATGCCCTTCGGCTTGCCCGTCGTACCCGACGTGAACAGCACCCACAGCGGGTGCGCGAACGGGACGGGTTCCGGCTGGAAGTCAGGCTGGCCGCCCGCGGCGATGGCCTCCGCCCAGCTCACCGCGCCGTCGACCCCGGCCGCGCCCGGGAGCGTTGGCACGGAGACCGTGTGCTCCACGGTGGGCATCAGGGCGAGCAGCTCGGTCGCCTCTGCCGAGCGATCGAACTCGGCGCCACGAAACACGTAGCCGGTGCCGCTGACGAGCACCTTCGCGTCGAGCTGCCCGAGCCGATCCGCTGCCGCCGGCGCGTTGTAGTCGATGCCTGTCTGCGACCAGATCGCACCCATGCTCGCGGTCGCGTAGAAGGCGACGACGCCCTCGTAACTGTTCGGGAGGTAGCCGACGACGCGGTCCTCCCTGCCGACGCCGACGCTTCGAAGGTAGCCGGCAAACGCGGCGACGTCGCCTCGGAGGGCCTCGTAGGTGTGCGATTCAACGCGGCCGTCCTCGTACTCGACGATGACTGCCGGCTGTGAGGGGGCGCCGAGGCGCAGTCGATCGGCGAAGTTCACTGTCGCCCCCGGAAACCACTCCGCGTCGCGGATCCCGGTGCCTGTCAGGGCAGCGGTGGGCTGGTCAACGAAGCCCGCGTCGAGAAACTCTGCGACCCCAGCCCAGAACGCTCCGGGCTGCGCGACCGACCACTCCTGGAGCCGGCCGTAGTCGCCGACCGCCGCCGGATCCAGTCCGCTGTGCGCGACGAACCATCTCGTGAGCTCAGTGATCTTCGCGGTGTCGATTGCTTCGGGTGTCGGGCTCCACTGGGGCTGCGTCATTGCTACCTATTCCTTTGCGAACGTCTCTGTCTCTTCATCCTAAGACACGTTCTCGGAGTGTCTGCCGAACAAAAAACGCGTGGCCCCCACCCAAGAGGCGGGGGCCACGCGTTCAGCTGGCGACCGGAACTACGCGGTGAGCTTCGCGGTTCCGCGGCGCTGGCGGAGCTTCAAGAGGGCGGCCTCGAGCAGCTCCTCAGCCTCCTCCGGCGTGCGCCGCTCCTTCACGTACGCGAGGTGCGTCTTGTAGGGCTCGTTCTTTGCGAGCTCCGGCGGGTTGTTCTGATCCTGACCGGCGGGAAGCCCGGTCGACGGCGAATCGATCTGCTCCGGGATGTCCTCGTCGGAGACGTCTGCCGCGAAGTAGCGGACCGTCTCGTTACCGAGCGCGTCCCAGTACGAGACCTTCTTGCGTTCTGCGCGCACGCCGTGATCCATTTCGCCCATTGGGCCGGATCCAACGCGTGCACCGCGAATGGCGTTACTGCCTGCCACGGGTGACCTGCTTTCGAGAAATGCTAGATAAGCGTGAAACGATCGACGAGGCCGATGCCCACGATCGAGAAAAACCACACCAGTGAGACGATCACTGTGAGGCGATTGAGGTTGCGCTCTGCGACACCTGACGACCCGAGGCTCGACGTGACGCCGCCACCGAACATGTCGGAGAGCCCGCCACCGCGCCCCTTATGGAGCAGCACGAACAGGATGAGCAGCAGGCTCGTGAGGACGAGCAGCGAGATCAGGGCGATCTTCAGTACGAGCAAGATAGGTGCCTTTCGCAGCGAGGCGCAATAAGTCAGCCTCCAGTATACCCCGCGTCCGAGAAATGGGCGGGAGCGGGACAGAAGTGTCTGGTGAGCGGGCTCAGACGGTGACGTGCTTGGTGAACTGAGCGATCCGGCTGAACTCGTCAACCTTCAGGCTCGCCCCACCCACAAGTGCACCATCGAGATTGGGCTGCTTGAGGTATGACGCAACGTTCTGGCTTGCGACCGAACCGCCGTACAGGATGCGGGTGGCGTCGGCCACAGCGTCGCCACGCTCCGCGCGCAGGACGTCGCGAAGCGCCTTGCCAACTTCTTCTGCCTGGGCAGGCGTTGCGGGGTCGCCGCTGCCGATCGCCCACACGGGCTCGTAGGCGACCACGAACTCAGCCTCGGCGGGCAGCTGCGAAAGCGCTGCCTGGAGCTGCTGGACGGGGATCGCCGCTGCGCCGTGCGCCTCGAGGTCTTCGGCCGTCTCGCCAACGCAGATCACGGGAACCATGCCCGCGGTGACGGCTGCGCGCGCCTTCAGGCCAACAGTCTCGTCGGACTCGCCGTGACCGCCGCGGCGCTCCGAGTGGCCGACGATGATGTAGCGCACGTCGAGCTTCGAGAGCATGGCCGCCGAGATGTCTCCGGTGTAGGCGCCGGCTGCGTGCGGCGACACATCCTGTGCGCCGAGTGCAACCGCAAGCTTGTCCGCAGCGAGCAGCGTCTGGACGGACCGGAGATCGGTGAACGGTGGGAACACCGCAACCTCGACCTCGCCGTAGTTGTGCTGCGCGTCCTTGAGGCTCCACGCGAGCTTCTGCACGAAGGCGATCGCCTGCAGGTGGTCGAAGTTCATCTTCCAGTTGCCTGCGATGAGCGGGGTGCGCTTCACAGCGGGAGCCGACTGCGTCGCGGGGTCTGCTACGGGTGCGTCATTCATGCGAGGACCTCCAGTCCGGGCAGTGCCTTGCCCTCAAGGAATTCGAGGCTCGCGCCGCCTCCGGTCGAAATGTGACCGAACGCCTCGTCGGCAAAGCCGAGCGCGCGAACCGCGGCGGCGGAATCGCCACCGCCAACAACTGTAAAGCCTGAGGTCTCCGTGAGCGCACGCGCGACAGTCCGAGTGCCCTCGGCGAACGCCGGCATCTCGAACACGCCCATCGGCCCGTTCCAGAACACGGTGGCCGATTCTTCGATGATCGCAGCGAAAGTCGCGGCCGACGTCGGCCCGATGTCCAGGCCGAGACCGGATGCGCCGAAGGAGCTGGACTCGATCGCGTCCGCGGGAACGATTTCGTGAGCCGCGTCTGCGGCGAACCGCTCGGCGACAACGATGTCCGTTGGCAGGACGATCCGCACGCCGCGCGCGGCCGCCTGGTCGAGGTACCCGCGCACGGTGTCGAGCTGATCCTCCTCCAGCAGGCTCGCGCCAACCGGGTGGCCCTGCGCCGCGAGGAACGTGAAGACCATTCCGCCCCCGACGAGGAGCGTGTCGACGCGTTCGATGAGGTGCGCGATGACGCCGAGCTTGTCGGACACCTTCGAACCGCCGAGCACGACGGCGTAGGGTCGCTCTGCCTTGCCTGTGAGGCGCTCAAGCACCTCGAGTTCGGCCGCGACGAGGCGACCGGCGGCGCTCGGCAGCAGCTTCGCGAGGTCATAGACGCTCGCCTGCTTGCGGTGCACGACACCGAAGCCGTCGGACACGAAGGCGTCGCCGAGTTCCGCGAGCTGGGCCGCGAATGCTCCGCGGGCCTCGTCGTCCTTGCTCGTCTCCCCCGGGTTGAAGCGGAGGTTTTCGAGGAGTACGACGTCGCCGTCGGAGAGCGCGGCGATGGCGGCAGCGGCGGCCTCGCCGACGGTCTCGTCGACGAAGCCGACCGCTGTGCCGAGCAGTTCTGCCATGCGCTCAGCCACGGGCCGCAACGAGTAGCGCTCGTCGGGAGCGCCCTCGGGGCGGCCCAGGTGGCTGATCAGTACGATTCGCGCCCCGGCCTCGCGCAGCTCACGAATGGTCGTGAGCGAAGCACGGATCCGTCCGTCGTCGGTGATGCTCTTCGCACCGTGCTCGTCAGTGGCGAGCGGCACGTTGAGATCACAGCGGACAATTACGGTTTTCGAGCCCAACGGGCCGAGCGAATCGAGGGTGCGCATGGTTCCTTACGGGTGAACGGAATTAGATGAGGCCGGGCGTCTGGCTACGCGCGGTGTCGAACCGCTTCGCGACGTCCTGCCAGTTCGCGATGTTCCAGAACGCCTTCACGTAGTCCGCGCGGACGTTGAGGTAGTCGAGGTAGTACGCGTGCTCCCAGCAGTCGAGCATGAGCAGCGGCACGGTGCCCGCCGGCAGGTTGCCCTGCTGGTCGAACATCTGCACGATGTTTGCGCGCTGGCCGAGGGTATCCCAGGCGAGCACGGCCCAACCCGATCCCTGCACACCCATCGCGGTTGCGGTGAAGTGCGCCTGGAACTTCTCGAAGTCGCCGAAGAACTCGTCGATGGCCGACGCGAGCTCACCCTCCGGGCGGCCGCCGCCCTCGGGCGACATGTTGTTCCAGAAGATCGTGTGGTTCACGTGGCCGCCCACGTTGAACGCGAGATCCTTCTCGAGCTTGTTGACGGGCCCGAGGTTGCCCGACTCGCGGGCCTCGGCGAGCTGCTCGAGCGCGGTGTTCGCGCCAGTGACGTACGCCTGGTGGTGCTTGTCGTGGTGCAACTGCATGATCTTGCCGCTGATGTGCGGCTCGAGGGCAGCGTAATCGTAGGGAAGTTCAGGGAGTGAGTATGCGGTCATGGCAGCTCCTTTTCTGTTGCGTGCTTCTGATAGGCAGTCTATTGCGGGAACACACGCGGAGACGAGTGTTCGCTGCGAGCTAGATCAGACGAGTTCCTCAGGAACGCTCGCCTCGGTGCCCGGGATGCCCTGATCCTCAGCGGCCTTGTCAGCCATCGCGAGCAGCCGACGGATCCGCCCGGCGATCGCGTCCTTCGTGAGCGGCGGATCGGCGCGAGCCCCGAGCTCGTCAAGGCTCGCCTCGCGGTGCGTGAGCCGAAGCTGGCCGGCGTAGCCGAGGTGGTCGGGCACGTCGCTTCCGAGGATCTCGAGGGCGCGCTCCACGCGGGCGCAGGCGGCAACCGAGGCCTCGGCCGAGCGGCGGAGGTTCGCGTCGTCGAAGTTCACAAGCCGGTTCGCGGTCGCGCGGGTCTCGCGCGCCTTGCGAAGGTTGTCCCACGCCTCACGGCACTGCTCAGCGCCCATCACGCCAAGCAGCGTGCCAATCGCCTCGCCGTCGCGCACAAGCAGCTTCGAGACGCCCCGAATGTCGCGGCTCTTCGCGTCCACGCCGATCCGGCTCGCTGCGCCAACGAGCGCCATTGCGGTCTCACTGCTCGGGCACACAACCTCGAGGCTGACCGTGCGGCCGGGAGGGGTGATCTTTCCGCGAGCGAGGAACGCACCGCGCAGCGCGGCCGCGAGTTCCTTCGCATCGCCGGTCGTCACGCGATTCGGCAGGCCGCGGATCGGCCGCCGGCGCTGATCGAGCAGCCCCAACTGGCGGGCGAGGGTCTCGCCATCGATGACGCGGACGAGGAACTGCGGTGCGCCTGGACGCACGCTGGTGGGGGGCAACTGTCGGGCTTCGGCGCGAACGCCGTAGAGCTCCGCAAGGTCTTTTCGCACGCGCTGAACTGTCTGCGGAGTGTGCAGTTCAGCTTCAAGGGCAATACGCCCGTTGATCGTGTGTAGGCCGCCAGACAAGCGCAGGATCGTGGCGAGTTCCGCCATTCTCTCCCCAGTCCGTTGCACGGGGAGCTTCACCAGCTCGCTCATGACATCGGCGGTACTCGGCACAGATATTCCTTTCGAAACAGGTGAATAGCAAACTAAATGACGGCGAAGCGCGCCGGCATTTACTCGCGACCGAGGTCGCGGTGGCGGAGCTGAACGCTCACGCCGGGCAGACCGGCAAGCCGGTCTGCGAGCTCGCGGGCGACAGCCACGGAGCGGTGTTTCCCGCCGGTGCACCCAATGGCGAGCGATGCGTGACGCTTGTTCTCGCGCTGGAAACCGGCGAAGACCGGTGTGAGCGCCGCAACGTATGCATCAATGAACTCGGTGGCGCCCTCGCGGCTGAGGACGTAGTCCTTCACAGCCGGATCGACGCCGGTGAGTGAGCGAAGCTCGGTCTCCCAGAACGGATTCGGAATGAACCGCATATCCGCCATGAGGTCGACGTCAGTCGGCGCCCCATACTTGAATCCGAAGCTCATTACGGTGAGCTGCAGCCCCGCGACATCCTCCGACGAGAACATCTCGCGGGTGGCAGTGGTGAGCTGGTGCACGTTGTACCCGGACGTGTCGACGACAACATCGCTCGTCGCGCGAAGCTCCTGGGAGCGCTCGCGCTCGAGGCGGATGCCCTCGAGCAATCCGCCGGCCTCAACCTGGAGCGGGTGCGGCCGCCTGACGCTCTCGTAACGCCGCACGAGAATGTCGTCGGCTGCGTCGAGGAAGACCACGCGAACCGTCGCCGTGTGGCGAAGCTCGTTGACGGTCTCCTGGATGTCCGCGAAGAGATCCCGACCGCGAACATCGACGACGGCGGCGATGCGCGGAAGCGCCCCGCCCGACTTGTCGGCCATGTCAGCGAGGGTCTTCACCATCGAGAGGGGCAGGTTGTCGACGACGTACCAGCCGAGGTCCTCGAGAGTGTTCGCGACGGTGCTTCGGCCGGCACCGGACATGCCGGTGACGATCAGGATCTCCTGATCGGTTGAGACCTCATTCATCCGTTACCTCCTCAAGTTCCGTGTCTGTCTGCGCATCGTCAATCTTAGCGTCAGGCGAGCTCTTACGGAGTCGGGTAAGGTGGCTGAGAATCTGTTCCGCCGTGCGCTCGCCGATGCCCGGCACCGCCGCAAGTTCTGCCACGGACGCGGCACGCAGGCGCGTCGCGGAACCAAAGTGCCGCAGCAGTTGCTGCACCCGCTTCGGGCCGAGCCCGGGAACGTCGGCGAGCTGGGAAGCAATAGCCTCGCTCCGGCGCTGACGCTGGAACGTAATCGCGAACCGGTGGGCCTCGTCACGGGCGCGCTGCACGAGGAAGAGCGCTTCGCTGGTGCGCGGAAGCACCACGGGAAATGGGTCCTCGGGAAGCCACAGCTCCTCGAGTCGCTTCGCGATGCCGCACAGCGCGACATCGGTGATGCCCGCCTCGCGGAGCGCCCGGTGGGCGGCCTTCACCTGGGGCTCGCCGCCGTCGACAATGATGAGCTGGGGCCGGGCGCGGTAGGCGCCGGAGGGAAGTTCGCCGGACTCGCGGGCGAGGTTCAGCTGCGCCGCCCGGCGCGAGACGACCTGATAGATCGAATCCGTGTCGTCAGTCGTCTCTTCGATCCGGTACTTCCGGTACTCGCTCTTCGCGGGGAGTCCGTCCTCGAAGACCACGAGCGACGCGACGACGCCCGTGCCCTGGAGGTGCGAGACGTCGATGCACTCGATCCTGAGCGGGGCCTCGGTGAGACCGAGCGCCTGCTGCAACTCGGCGAGCGCGTCGGTTCGCGAGGTGATGTCGGCTGCCCGCTTGAGCTTGTACCGCACGAGATTCTCGCCTGCGTTGAGCGTCGCGCGATCCATGAGCTGGACTTTGTCGCCGCGCTCGGGCGTGCGAATGTGCACCTTCCCCTTGCGCGGGCGGAGCGCCGAGAGGGTCTCCTCGAGCGAGCCGATCCCGTCCGGCAGTTGCGGGACGAGGATCTCGGGCGGCGGCTCGTGCCCACCCTCGTACGCGGTCTGCAGCACCTGCTCGAGCAGCCGCCCGGGCGAGTCGTCGAGTTCGACGTCGACGATCCAGCTGCGTTCGCCGCGCACGCGGCCGCCGCGGATGATGAACTGGTGCAGCGCGGCAGAAAGCTCGTCCGTGCGCAGGCCGAACGCGTCGACGTCGACCTCGTGGCCGAGCACGATGGCGTTCTTCTCCATGACGTGTTCGACGGCCGCGACCTGGTCACGCAGTCTGGCCGCATCCTCGTAGCGTTGCTCGGCGGCCGCGTCCTTCATGCCGCGCTGCAGCTTTCGGAACTGCGACTGGTAGTTCCCGCCGAGGAAGGACACGAGGGCGCCTACGCGTTCCCTGTGCTCCTCAACGGTCACCGTGTACGAGCAGGGCCCGGCGCAGCGGCCGATCTGGCCGGCGAGGCATGGCTTGCCGCTCGACATCGCTCGCTTGTAGTCGGCGTCGTTGCAGGTGCGGATGGGAAAGGCCTGCTGGAGCAGCGCCGCCGTCTCGCGGATCGCCCACACCTTCGGGTAGGGCCCGAAGTACCGCGCGCCCTTGATGCGCTCGTTCCGGGTGATGATGAGCCGCGGGGCCTCCTCCCCCAGCGTCACCGCCAGGTACGGGTAGGTTTTGTCGTCCTTGAACTGGACGTTGAACGGCGGCTTGTACTCGGTGATCCACGTGTGCTCGAGCACGAGCGACTCGGTGTCGCTTGCGACGACCGTCCAGTCGACGTTCGCGGCGAGCGAGAGCATGCGCCGGGTACGGGGCATGAGCGAATGCATCGGCTGAAAGTAGTTCGCGAGCCGGGCCCGGAGGTTCTTCGCCTTCCCGATGTAGAGCACGCGGCCCTGGCGGTCCGAGAACCGGTAGACGCCGGGGCTCGTCGGGATCTCCCCCGAGGCTGGCTTGAAGGCGTCGCGGGGGTCGGCCGGCTCACCGCCTGTGCCAACCCCGTGACGCGGGTCTTCGGTCACGCCTTGGACCTCACGACGTCACCGCGGCGGCGGCGGTCTTCTTGGCGGTCGCCTGCTTGGCCGAAGTCTTCTTCGCCGAGGTTTTCTTGGCCGAGGCCTTCTTGGCGGAGGTCTTCTGTGCTGAAGCCTTCTTCGCCGAGGCAGGCTTACCGGTCGCTGGCTTGGCCGCGGCAGGCGAGGCGGGAGCCGCCGCGAGCGCCTTCCGGGCGGTCTTCGCGACGGGCGCCTTCGCGAGCGCCTCCGCGAGGAACTGACCGGTATGGCTCTCAGCGTGCTCGGCGACCTGTTCCGGCGTGCCGGTGGTGAGGATCGTACCGCCGCCGGAGCCGCCTTCGGGGCCGAGGTCGATCACCCAGTCCGCGCTGCGGATCACGTCGAGATTGTGCTCGATCGTGATGACAGTGTTGCCCTTGTCGACGAGGCCGTTCAGCACGAGCAGCAGCTTCCGCACGTCCTCGAAGTGGAGCCCCGTCGTCGGCTCGTCGAGCACGTAGATGCTTCGCCCGTTCGAGCGCTTCTGCAGCTCGGTTGCCAGCTTCACGCGCTGCGCCTCGCCGCCGGACAGCGTGGTCGCGCTCTGGCCGAGTCGCACGTACCCGAGGCCGACGTCGACGAGCGTCTTCATGAACCTGTGGATCGACGAGATCGGCTCGAAGAACTCCTCAGCCTCGGCGATGGGCATCTCGAGGACCTCGGCGATGTTCTTGCCCTTGTACCGCACCTGCAGCGTCTCGCGGTTGTACCGGCTCCCGCCACAGACCTCGCAGGCGACGTAGACGTCCGGCAGGAAGTTCATCTCGATCTTCAGGGTACCGTCGCCCGAGCACGCCTCGCAGCGTCCGCCCTTGACGTTGAAGCTGAAGCGCCCGGGCAGGTAACCGCGGGTCTTCGCCTCGGGAGTGTCGGCGAACAGGTTGCGGATCTTGTCGAACACGCCGGTGTAGGTTGCCGGGTTCGAGCGCGGGGTGCGACCGATTGGCGCCTGATCCACGTGCACGACCTTATCGAGGTGCTCAAGGCCGGTGACGCGAGTGTGCTTGCCCGGCACCATGCGCGCGCCGTTGAGCTGATTCGCGAGCACCCGGTAGAGCACGTCGTTCACCAGCGTTGACTTGCCGCTGCCGGAGACGCCGGTGACGGCCGTCATCACGCCGAGCGGGAACGTCGCGTCGACGTTCTGGAGATTGTTCGAGCGTGCCCCGACGACAGTGAGCTCCCGGCTCGTGTCGAGCGGCCTGCGGGTCTTCGGCGTCTCGATCGCGCGGCGGCCAGCGAGGTAGTCGCCGGTGACAGAGTTCGTGTTCGCGCGCAGTTCGGGCAGCAGGCCCGAGTGCACCACGGTGCCGCCTTCGACGCCGGCGCCCGGCCCGATGTCCACGAGCCAGTCCGCTGCCTCGATTGTCTCCTCGTCGTGCTCGACGACGATGAGCGTGTTGCCGAGGTCGCGGAGCTTGACGAGCGTCTCGATGAGGCGCCTGTTGTCGCGCTGATGTAGCCCGATGGAGGGCTCGTCGAGCACATAGAGGACGCCCGTGAGCCCCGAGCCGATCTGCGTCGCGAGGCGGATGCGCTGTGCCTCCCCGCCGGAGAGAGTGCCCGCGGCGCGAGCGAGCGTCAGGTAGCCCAGGCCGACCTCGATGAGGAAGTCGAACCGGAGCCGAATCTCGCGCAACACCTGCGCGGCGATCTTCGCGTCGCGCTCGCTGAGCTCGACCCTGTCGAAGAAGTGCTTCGCGTCGAGCAGGCTGAACTCGCCGACGCTCGCGATTGACTCGTTATCGACGGTCACCGCGAGCACCTCGGGCTTCAGGCGCTGGCCGTTGCAGACGTGGCAGGGAACCTCGCGGAGAAACTCAGACCAGCGCTCGCGCCGGTTGTCGCTCTCCGCCTCGGCGTACTGCCGCTCGATAAACGGGATCACCCCCTCGAAGCCGCTCGTGTACTTCACCTCGCGGCCGAAGCGGTTCTTCCAGCGCACGTTCACCTTGAAGTCGTTGCCGCGGAGCACCGCCTCGCGAACGTCCTCGTCGAGCTCGCCCCACGGCGTCTTCAGCGAGAAGTCGAGATCCTTCGACAGGCCAACGAGCAGCTTCTCGTAGTACTGGTAGAGGCTCTTGCCCTGGCTCGTCCACGGGATGATGACACCCTCGCTGATCGAGAGTTCAGGGTCGCCGAGCACGAGGTCGTCGTCAACGGACATGCTCGTGCCCAGGCCGGAACACGTCGGGCACGCGCCGAATGGTGCGTTGAAGGAGAACGTCCGCGGCTCAATCTCGGTGAGCTGCACGGGGTGCTGGTTCGGGCACGACAGGTGTTCCGAGAAGAGCTGCACCCGGTCGTCGGCGTCCTGGTCGCGGTCGACGTAGTCAATCTGCACCGTGCCATCGGCGAGGCGCAGTGCGGTCTCCAACGAGTCGGTGAGCCTGCCGAGCCCCTCTGGCGACGCGACGAGCCTGTCGATCACGACCGAGATGTCGTGCTTGATCTGCTTCTTCAGCTTCGGCGGTTCGCTGAGCTGGATGAGCTCACCGTCGACGATCGCGCGGGAGTAGCCGCTCGCGGCGAGCTCCTGGAACAGGTCGACGAACTCGCCCTTCTTCTTCGACACGACGGGCGCGAGCACCTGGAAGCGGGTGCGCTCCTCGAGCTGCATGAGGCGGTCAGCGATCTGCTGCACGGTCTGGGACTCAATCCGCTCCCCGCACACCGCACAGTGCGGAATGCCGACGCGCGCCCACAGCAGACGCATGTAGTCGTAGATCTCGGTGATCGTGCCCACGGTGGAACGCGGGTTGCGGTTCGTCGACTTCTGGTCGATGGAGACCGCCGGGCTCAGGCCCTCGATGAAATCGACGTCTGGCCTGTCGACCTGGCCGAGGAACTGGCGCGCGTACGCGCTCAGGGACTCGACGTACCGACGCTGACCCTCGGCGAAAATCGTGTCGAACGCGAGGCTCGACTTGCCGCTGCCAGACAGCCCGGTGAAGACGACGAGCGAGTCGCGCGGAATCGACAGGTCGACGTTCTTGAGGTTGTGCACCCGAGCGCCCTGGACACTGATGTGCGCGTGCGCTGCCGAGGAACGAATAGGTGTTTTGCTCTGAGAAGTCACTCCCCCAGCTTAGCGTCTCCCGCACCTCAGTTCGAACATGTGTTCTAAACATTCTGAGTGTTCGCTCGTGGCGCTTCGCTAGAGAACCGCGCCAGAGTATGCCAGGGTTGACGGTTGAGACCAGATCATCTGATGAATGAGGTAGCGACCATGACCACTCCCGCGTCCGACAGGACCCAGCGCCCGGCACGACCCCAGATTGTGCTCGAGGTCAAGGAACGCGTGCAGCTGAGTCCCCACCTCGTGCGGGTCGTCGCACACGGGCCCGGCATGGCGCAGGTCGATGCGGGGGCGTTTACCGACGCCTACAGCAAGATGCTCTTCAGGCAGCCCGGCAGCGATATCGATCCGCCCTACGACCTCGACGCGCTGCGGGAGGAGCTCGCGCCGGAAGACATGCCCGCCACCCGCACCTACACGGTGCGGCGCGTCGATCACGAGGCGGGCGAGCTCTGGATCGATTTCGTCGTCCACGGCACCGAGGGCATCGCCGGCCCCTGGGCCGACGCCGCCCGACCCGGCGATCCCGTGGTGCTGCGGGGCATCGGCGGTGGCTACGCGCCCGATCCGAGTGCTGACTGGCACCTGCTGGCCGGCGATGAATCGGCGATCCCAGCGATCGCCTCGGCTCTTGAAGCGATGCCAGCCGACGCCGTCGGCGTCTGCTTCATCGAGGTCGCAGGCGAGGCCGACGTGCTCGAGCTCCGTGCGCCGGCCGGCATCACGGTGAGCTGGCTGTTCCGCGGCGCCGCCGAGGCGGGCACGTCGAATGTGCTCGTTGACGCAGTGCGCGCCGCCGAGTGGCTGCCCGGCCGCGTGCAGGTCTTCGTGCACGGTGAGCGCGGTGCGATGAAGGCGCTTCGGCCGTACTTCACGGATGAGCGCGGAATCGACAGGACCCAGCTCTCGCTCTCGCCCTACTGGGCATACGGGCGACGGGAGGATCGCTTCCAGGCCGAGAAGCGGGAGGCGATCGGCCAGATCTAGGGCCGGCCTCCGACCGGGCGCTCGTGCGGTCTCGGGCGCGGCACAGCCTGCCCCTAGGTGGGTGGCGCTTTGGAGCCCGGATCGAGCGGCCGGTAGGCGTGGCGCATGTGGTCGCTGGTGAGGAAGTCCGCGATACCAATCATCACGAGGCTGAAGAGGATCTGCTCGGTGACCATCCACCCCGGGTACAGCCCGGGAATCGCCGCCATGACGAGGGTCACCACGGGGAAGATCTGCGAGAACAGCCGCAGCCGCTGGTAGGCCCAGCGCCATCCGCCTGACGCCCGCCAGGCGAAGTAGCCGAGGGTGAGCGTCATCCCGAGCACGACAATCGTTCGAACCCACACCGCGATCGGTACAGCCGCACCCGAGCTGGCGAGGACGAGCGCGACGGCGACCGCGCCGACACCGAGCAGCACTTCGACGCCGAGCAGCGACCAGATCCAGGTGAAGGCGCGCCACGTCTTTCGGTGGGTGCGGTCGGCCTCGGCAATGCGCATTCCGGCCTGTCGTCCACCGGCAAGCCTGTCGATCTTCAGCAGGAGAGATTCCCAGGTCATGCCCACAGCGTACGACCGGCGCCGCAGTGGGGCTGCAAAAAACCCAAACTATCAACACAATGGATGACGGTGGTGCGGGCTACGATTCCACCATGAGCCTCACACTTGAC
Source organism: Leucobacter aridicollis (assembly GCF_013409595.1). NCBI lineage: Bacteria > Bacillati > Actinomycetota > Actinomycetes > Micrococcales > Microbacteriaceae > Leucobacter > Leucobacter aridicollis. The sequence goes on from NZ_JACCBD010000001.1 coordinate 1,669,416, forward strand.
TTCATCGGAATCGTGACGACTGACCTTGCTGCATCACTGGCCTTTTACCGCCAGCTGGGCCTAGATATCCCAGCCAACGCCGATGACGAGGCGCACGTGGAGGCAGTGCTCCCTGGTGGCATGCGTGTCGGCTGGGACACCCTCGAGACCATTCAGAGCTTCGACCCGAGCTACGAGCGGTCCACCGGAAGTCATCGCGTGGCCTTCGCCTTCCAAGCGGGCTCGCCGGCCGAGGTTGACGAGACGTTCGCCCGCCTCGTCGCCGCGGGTGCGCAGGTCCGGGTGGAGCCGTGGGACGCGTTCTGGGGTCAGCGCTACGCGACCGTCATGGACCCGGACGGGAACGCAGTCGATCTGTACGCGCCGCTCTCGTAGCGGGTACAGCACGCTGGCGGCGCCTGTGCAGGGCCGCCAGCGTTCCCTGTGGCGGGCCTAGATGTGGCCCGCCGCGTCCATGCTGCGCAACTCGCGCTTCAACTCCGAGACTTCGTCGCGCAGGCGCGCCGCAAGCTCAAACTTGAGCTCCTCGGCAGCGAGCAGCATCTGCGAGGTGAGGTCGGCGATGATCTCCTCGAGCTTGTCGGCGCCCTCCGCACCGATCGCGCCCGCGCGAGATGCAGCCTTGCCCTTCGTGCGCTGCGGTGATCCCTTCTGCGCGTGCCTGGACGTTCGGTTCGCGAGCACCTCGTCGGTGTCCGCGGCCTCCCGGTTCAGCACCTCCGTGATGTCGCCGATCTTCTTCCGCAGCGGCTTCGGGTCGATCCCGTGTGCGGTGTTGTACTCGAGCTGAATGTCGCGGCGCCGGTTCGTCTCCTCGATCGCAAGCTGCATCGACGGCGTGATCCGGTCGGCGTACATGTGCACCTCGCCCGACACATTTCGCGCCGCTCGACCGATCGTCTGGATGAGCGAGGTCGATGACCGGAGGAACCCCTCCTTGTCGGCGTCGAGAATGGCGACGAGCGACACCTCGGGGAGGTCGAGACCTTCACGCAGCAGGTTGATGCCGACGAGCACGTCGAACACGCCGGCGCGCAACTCGGTGAGCAACTCCACCCGGCGGAGGGTGTCGACGTCGGAGTGCAGGTAGCGCACCTGGACGCCGGCCTCTTCCATGAAGGTCGTGAGCTGCTCGGCCATCTTCTTCGTGAGCGTCGTGACGAGCACCCGCTCGTCGCGCTCGACCCTGCGGCGCACTTCCTCGAGCAGATCATCGATCTGGCCCTCGGAGGGCTTCACGACGATCTCGGGGTCGACGAGCCCCGTCGGGCGAATGATCTGCTCAACGACACCGTCGGCGAGTTCCATCTCGTACTTGCCGGGCGTTGCCGACAGGTAGACGGTCTGGCCGACGCGTTCCTTGAACTCGCCAAACTTCAGTGGGCGGTTATCGAGCGCGCTCGGAAGCCGGAATCCGTGATCGACGAGCGTGCGCTTGCGCGAGGAGTCGCCCTCATACATTGCGCCGATCTGTGGCACCGTCACGTGCGACTCGTCGATGACGACGAGGAAGTCGTCAGGGAAGTAGTCGAGCAGGCAGTGTGGGGCTTCGCCCGGAACGCGGCCGTCCATGTGCATCGAATAGTTCTCAATGCCCGAGCAGAACCCGATCTGTTCCATCATCTCGAGGTCGAACGTCGTGCGCATCCGCAGGCGCTGTTCCTCGACGAGCTTGTTCTGCGACTTCAGCTCCGCCGACCGCGACTCGAGCTCGGTCGAGATATCGCGCATGGCACGGTTCATCACCTCACGGCTCGCGACGTAGTGCGAACCGGGGAATACTGACACGCTGTCGACCTGCTTGACGACGTCACCGGTGAGCGGATGCAGGTAGTACAGCGCCTCAATCTCGTCGCCGAAGAACTCGATCCTGATCGCGAGCTCCTCGTACATCGGAATGATCTCGACGGTGTCGCCCCGCACGCGGAAGTTTCCGCGCACGAACTCGATGTCGTTGCGCTGATACTGCATCTGCACGAACCGCCGAAGCAGGACGTCGCGGTCGAGCCGGTCCCCCACCTGCAGCGGCACCATCGCCTCGTAGTACTCCTCGGGCTTGCCGAGGCCGTAGATGCACGAGACCGTGGAGATCACCACGACGTCGCGGCGGCTGAGGAGCGAGTTCGTCGTCGAGTGCCGGAGCCGCTCGACCTCCGCGTTCACCGACGAGTCCTTCTCGATAAACGTGTCCGTCTGCGGCACATACGCCTCGGGCTGGTAGTAGTCGTAGTAGGAGACGAAGTACTCCACCGCGTTGTTCGGCATGAGCTCGCGGAACTCGTTCGCGAGCTGCGCGGCGAGCGTCTTGTTGTGCGCGAGAATCAGCGTGGGTCGCTGCACCTGTTCGATGAGCCAGGCGGTCGTCGCTGACTTGCCGGTGCCCGTCGCGCCGAGCAGCACGATGTCGGTCTCGCCCGCGTTGATGCGGTTTGCGAGCTGCTCGATGGCCTGCGGCTGGTCACCACTCGGTTCGTACTCACTGACGACCTCGAACGGGCGAACGCTACGGGTTGTTTCCATGTCTTCCAGCATAAACCTCAGATCGCCCTATTCGAAACTTTGTTCGCATAGGGCGATCTGAGCGGCGCTCACGGGACGAGGACTGCGCGGCCCTGGATCTTGCCGTGGTGCAGGTCGTCGAACGCCCGCGGGGCGTCGTCGAGCGGGTACTGCACGACCTCCACGGCAATCTTGCCGGCTGCCGCGAGCGCGATGACCTCCCGCATGTCGCTTCTGGTACCGCCGTAGGCGCGCTCGATGTTGACGCCCCACGGGAGGCCGGCGCCGGCGCCAGCACGGTACTCGAACGCGCCGCCGCCGAGGCCGACGAAGCGGATGGCGCCGCCGCCGCGCACGACTGTGACGGCGAGATCCACTGTCGGCTGGACTCCGACGAAGTCGAACACGACGTCGGCGCCGACTCCCCCGGTCTCCGTCAGGATGCGCTCCGCTGCAGCCCCGTCGCTCGGGATCGCGAGGTCCGCGCCGTGGTCGCGGGCGAACGCAAGCTTGTCGGGATCGGTGTCGAGCGCGATCACCCTGGCGCCGGTGGTCGCCGCGAGAATCTGCAGCGCCATGTGGCCGAGACCGCCCAGCCCGATGAGCACGACGGTCGCGTCCCCAGTCATCCGGTCGCGAACCGTGTTGATCGCGTGCATCGGGGTGAGCGCCGCGTCGGCGAGCGGCGCTGCCGCGACAGGGTCGAGCGCGCCGATGGGATCGAGGTGGCGGGCCTTGACCGCGATGAAGTCGGCCATGCCGCCCGGGCTGCCGATGCCCGGCGAGAGCGGGGCGAGGCTGGCGCGGGGTGCGACGACCTCGCACTGGTTGTCGCGCCCCGCGAGGCACTCGCGGCACCGCCCGCAGGACAGGATGAGTGACACGATCGCACGGTCTCCCGCTTCCCAGCCCGACACGTCGGCCCCGAACGCTTCGACAGTCCCGGCGACCTCGTGCCCGAGCGTGCTCCCGACGAGCGGACTGTCGTCGCCCCCGGCGATGATGCTGATGTCGGAGTGGCAGACGCCGGCGCCGCCAACGCGGAGCAACACTTCGTCTGGGGCGATCGTGGGGATTGGCTTATCCTGCACCTCGACGGTGTTTCCGCGAACGTAGGTGACTGCGCGCATGAATCGGTTCCTCTCGTCAGCTGAAGGCCGCATGTATCGCCTGGCGCTGGGCGTCAGGGCGCGGCAACCTTAGGCTACGCCTGACGTTCCGTACGCGCCTCCTCTTCGTGCACAACCTGCAGGTTCGTGGGCGCTTCAGCGTGATAATCTGGCCCTCCTGTCCGGGGGATCGAAAGAGAGTGGGATCACTGGTGAAACTCGCAGAGGCGCTTGCGCTGCGCGGCGATACGCAGAAGAGAATTGCTCAGCTACGCTCGCGCATCGTTGCGAATGCCCACTATCAGGAGGGCGACACGCCAGTCGAAGACGCCGCAGCCCTGCTCACCGAGGTTGAGCGTGCCGTTGGCGAGCTCGAGGTGCTCGTCCGCAGTATCAACGCGACGAACTCCGCAATCCAGATCGAGATCGCTCCGAAGTCGCCGAGCGGCGGCCGCCGACGCCAGCCGAGTGGCGCAGCGACCACCGCGAAGGTCACCATGACCGACGCGCTGGCGCGTCGGGACAGCCTGCGCCTGCGCCACTCGATCCTGATCGAGGCGGCCGACGCCGCCCAGGATCAGGGCGGCTTCCGCCAGATGCGCTCGGAACTGCGGCAGGTCTCGGCGCTGCCCGTGCCTGAACTCCGCGGCCAGGCCGACACGCTCGCGCGCGAGCTGCGCGAACTCGACGCGCAGATCCAGCAGGCGAACTGGCTCAACGACCTCATCGAGGGCTAACGCCGCGACTCAACACTCGCTCGAACCAGTCTCGGTCGAGCGCACAACTGCATACAGGCGAGTCGGTACCGATTCGATCAGCGGGCACACCCCGAGCCAGACGGGCAATTCTGGCTTCTAGCAGGGTGGCGGGCAACCCACACTTTGACAGTGCAGCCCAGCACTTGGCACATGTGACTGCGCACCCAGCACACTGCACTACCGCGTGCCGGGATCGAATCGGGAGGGTGGGTTCGGGGACTCTTCGCGCGCGGGATCAAGGCACGGCTACCGTGCGCCGCAGTGCAGTGCAGTGCAGTGCAGCGCGGTGCGCGAGCAGGCTAGTGGGCGAACCCGAGATCGAGGTTGCCGACCCCTGCGGCGCGGATGTCGCTCAGGCCCTGCCAGCTCGCAGCGTCGCGCAACAGCTGCGCCGCGACCTCGCTCGTGTGGCGCGGCGCACCGGGTTCCTGCCATGCGGCCTGCACGAGCAGCTCGCCGGCTTGGCGGTCAGCCTTCAGATCGATCCTTCCGGCGAGCTTGCCGCCGACCATAAGCGGAAGGCAGTAGTAGCCGAACTGCCGCTTCTCCTTTGGGGTGTAGATCTCGATGCGGTAATGGAAGTCGTGGATCCGCTCGGCGCGCGGGCGGAACCACACGACCGGGTCAAACGGGGTGAGCAACGCGTTCGGGGCGAGTCGCGAGGGCACCGCGGCGTCTCGATGGAGCCACGCTGCCTCCGGGGTGCCGCCCTTCCCGAGCCACCCCTCCACCTCGACGGGCACAAGCTCACCGCTCTCGACGAGGTCTGCGACTGCGGCCTTCGCCGCCGGCGTCTTGAGCCTGTGGTAGTCGGCGATGTCCGCAAGCGTTCCGACACCCAACGAGCGCGCCGCCCGTGCGACGAGTTCCCGTTGCGCGGTCGCGCGGTCGACGGCAACGAGGTGCTGGTCAGGGATTGCCTGTTCGGCGAGCGCGTACCGGCGCTGGAACGACTCGCGCCCCGCAGAGACGACCTCGCCTGCCGCGAACAGCACCTCGACGGCGTGCTTCGTGTCGCTCCAGTCCCACCACGGGCCGCGCTTTTCGCGTGGACCGTCCTCAAGCTCGCGCACGAGCTGTGGGCCGTCGGAACGCAGTCGTTCGCGGACGGCATCGATGGTCGGGGCGAGCCTTTCCCAGCGCCCGTCGCGGGTGTGGCGCGCGCGGAAATCGTCCATGCGCCACCCGAAGAGCGGCCGGTCGGCGACCGGGATGAAAGCGGCCTCGTGCGCCCAGTACTCGGTGAACTCGCCACTGCCCCAGAGATGGTCGTCGAGGCGCTCGTGCGCGTAGCCGCCGTGGCGCGAGAACACCGGCATATAGTGACTGCGCGAGAACACGTTCACCGAATCGATCTGCAGCACATGGAGCCGGGACAGTGCCGCGTCGAACGGACGGCGCTTGCCGATCTTCGGCGCATTGGCGAACCCTTGGGCGGCGAGCGAGACGCGGCGCGCCTCGGCGGCGCTGAGCGAGGCGGTGGGTGCTGCGGATGTCATGAGGACACGCTACCGCGTGGCACCGTCACTCGTGCCGATCGTGCCGGCCGTGCGCTGCGTCGCGTCCGCGCCATGCGGAGCCGGGGCATAGATCACGACGTGCATGTCGGCCGCATCCGAGGGGACGAGCCGGTGATGCTCGAAGACGAGTTCCCCGTCGGTCGGATGGGTGAACGTGCGCAGCCGGGACGTGAACCTACTCACTGTTTGCTCGGCCCACTGCGTCCGAAACTCCGGGCTGAGTTCGGTGAGCGACTCGATGAGTGCGCGGTGGCGCTCGGAGCTCAGCCGGACGCCAGACTCCGCGCGGAACTCGGCGAGGAAGCTCCTGCTGTCGCGCTCCCAATTGGGCAGGAGTTCGCGATTGCGCGGGTCGGTGTAGATGATGCGAAGCAGGTTTCGTTCCTCGACGGGCGCCGCGACGATGGGGCCGTACAGCCACTCGTAGCCGGCGTTCCACCCGACGATCGTCCAGTCGCTCGTCAGGATGAACGCGGGGAAGCTGAACGACCGGATGAGGTTCAGGAGGTGCGGAGGGGCGTCGTCGGGCGGCGGGGGCTGCTGCGCGGGCCCGGGGGCGGCGAGGGCCCGGACATAGTCGGTCTCCGGCTCGGTCAGCTGCAGCACGCGCGCGACCGCGTGCAAGACCTGGTCGGAGGCGTTGATATCGCGCCCCTGTTCGAGCCAGGTGTACCAGCTCACGCTCATGCCCGCGAGTGTCGCGACCTCCTCCCGGCTGAGACCGGTCTCGCTGCGACGGTTCCCCGGCGGCAGGCCGAGCGCGGCGCGGGGCTGCGCGCGCCGTTTCGATGCGAGGAACTCGCCGAGCTGCTGGCCCCGGGCGGTGCGTGGACGAATCATCAGATCATAGTACTACCAGTACTAGTACTATCGCTCACTTCCCGACCGCGCGCGGGCGTGGGTTACTGGAACAATGCCCACGTATCGCTCATTCACAGTCACCCACGGCCGCAACATGGCCGGCGCCCGCGCGCTCCTGCGTGCCGCCGGCGTGAACGGCGCCGATCTCGGCCGGAAGCCGATCATCGCGGTCGCAAACTCGTTCACCGAGTTCGTGCCGGGTCACACCCACCTTGCGCCCGTCGGCCGCATTGTCTCCGACGCGATCATCGAGGCGGGCGGCATCCCCCGCGAGTTCAACACCATCGCCGTCGACGACGGCATCGCGATGGGCCACGGCGGCATGCTGTACTCGCTGCCGTCCCGAGACCTCATCGCGGACTCCGTCGAATACATGGTCGAGGCGCACTGCGCGGATGCGCTCATCTGCATCTCGAACTGCGACAAGATCACGCCGGGCATGCTGCTCGCCGCCCTGCGCCTGAACATCCCGACTGTCTTCGTGTCTGGCGGCCCCATGGAGTCGGGGCGCGCGGTGCTCGCGAACGGCATGGTCCGCACGCTCGACCTCGTCGACGCGATCTCCGACGCCGTCAACGACAACATCTCTGACGAGGACATGCTGAAGATCGAGGAGTCCGCGTGCCCGACCTGCGGGTCGTGCTCGGGCATGTTCACCGCGAATTCGATGAACTGCCTCACCGAGGCGATCGGCCTGTCGCTGCCTGGCAACGGTTCGACGCTCGCGACCCACACGGCGCGCAAGGCGCTGTACGAGAACGCAGGCCGGACGATCGTGGACATCACGCGCCGCCACTACGACGACGATGACTACAGCGTGCTCCCCCGCAACATTGCGACGCCCGAGGCGTTCGGCAACGCGATGGCGCTCGACATCGCGATGGGCGGGTCGACGAACACGATCCTGCATCTGCTCGCCGCCGCCCACGAGGCCGGCGTCGACTTCGGACTCGATGAGATCGATGCGGTCTCGCGGCGCGTGCCCTGCCTCGCGAAGGTGGCGCCCAACGTCGCGAACGGGAAGACCTACTACATGGAGGACGTGCACCGGGCCGGCGGCATCCCCGCGCTGCTCGGGGAGCTGCGGCGCGGCGGTCTGCTCGACGAGAACGTGCACACCGTACACTCGCAGACCCTCGGCGAGTGGCTCGACGAGTGGGACGTACGCGGTGGCAAGGCCTCCGACGAGGCGTTCGAGCTCTGGCACGCTGCCCCTGGCGGGGTGCGGTCGTCGACGGCGTTCTCACAGTCCGAGCGCTGGCGAGACCTCGATCTCGACCAGGAGAACGGCTGCATCCACTCGGTCGAGCACGCCTACTCGAAGGACGGCGGCCTCGCTGTGCTGCGCGGCAACATTGCCGTCGACGGCGCCGTGGTGAAGACCGCTGGCGTCGACGAGTCGATCTGGACGTTCTCCGGTCCGGCCGTCGTGTGCGAGTCGCAGGATGAGGCCGTCGAGAAGATCCTCAACAAGCAGGTGAACGAGGGCGACGTGGTCGTGATCCGCTACGAGGGGCCGAAGGGCGGCCCCGGCATGCAGGAGATGCTCTACCCGACCTCGTTCCTGAAGGGGCGCGGGCTCGGCAAGAAGTGCGCACTCATCACCGACGGCCGCTTCTCGGGCGGCACCTCCGGCCTCTCGATCGGCCACATCTCCCCCGAGGCGGCGAGCGGCGGCATCATCGCGCTGGTCGAGGACGGCGACACCATCTCGATTGACATCCCGACGCGGGCGCTCACACTCGACGTTCCCGAGGCCGAGCTGGAGCGGCGCCGGGCAGCGCTCGAGGCCGCCGGCGGATACCGTCCCAAGAACAGAGTCCGCCACGTCTCGGACGCGCTGCGGGCCTACGCCGCGTTCGCGCAGTCGGCCGACAAGGGAGCCGTGCGGGTCATCCCCGAGACGTTCTAGGCCACGAGCGCCCACAACGCATCATCCCTCCGAGACGACCCCCAAACTACGCTTGGGAACGGGTTGTTTCGGAGGGATGATGCTCGTTCGCGGCGGGACGACCGCCCCGGGTGACAGTCAGGTGGCCGCCGGGCTGCGCGCAGGTGCGCGGTTAGGCGAACCAGAGGCCGAGCTCGCGCTCAGCCGAGAGGGTCGAGTCCGACCCGTGTACGAGGTTCTGCTGCACGGCGAGGCCCCAGTCTCGGCCGAGGTCACCACGGATCGTGCCGGGCGCGGCGACGGTGGGGTCGGTCGCGCCGGCGATCGAGCGGAAGCCCTCGATGACGCGCTCGCCCTCCGCGCGCACAGCGACGACAGGCCCGGAACTCATGAACTCGATGAGCGGCTCGTAGAACGGCTTGCCCTCGTGTTCTTCGTAGTGTGCGGCGAGCAGCTCACGGCTCGGGGTCAGCATGCGCAGGCCACTGATCGTGTAGCCCTTCGCCTCGATGCGGCGCAGGATCTCGCCGGTCAGCCCGCGGGCGACTCCGTCAGGCTTGACGAGGATGAGTGTTTGCTCGGTGGACATGAAGCTCCTGTTCGAGTGGTGTGTTCTGCGGTATTCAGTCTAGTGAGGGGCGAGCCGGCGGCGCGCCGGCAGGCTATTCCTGCTGGGCGCGCAGCGCGGCATTCTGCTCGTCGATCTTCCCGCCGCGCACGATGCAGTACACCCAGAGCGCCGTGAAGATGCCGCCGACGAAAAGCGCCGCGGGCAGAATGAATGCGGTCGCGAGCATGAGCGCGTGGGTCACCCAGCCGAGCCGGATCCCGACCTCGCCGAAGCGGATCGTCGCGAGCGATACGACGCACAGCAGCGCGAGTACGCCGCCGATGACGAGCCCGAGCCACCGGGGGTCGGTGATGCCGAGGCCGAAGATCGTCAGGCCGATGAGCACGACGATGATGAGCTCGAAGCCGAGCACGATCGAGGCGAGCGCCTTACGCGTGGAGCGTTCGCCGGTAGCCGCGCCGGAGATACGCATCGCCGAGTTGTGTGCGGCGGCCTCCGACGGCGAGAGAACGAGCTCGTCGTCGTCTGATGCACCGTGCGGCTGGTCGGGTGTGGCGGTCATGCGGTCCCCCAGTTCTCTGAGCGTGAGTGGCTGATTGCTTCGCCCGCAAGTAGCACGGAGCCGACGACGAGCACGGCACGCGCGTTCGACTCCCCCGCCCAACTGCGCGCTCGCTCGAGGGCGAGCGGAAGCGAGGCGAGTTCCTCGACGGGGGTGTCAGGGATCGCCGACTTGGCGATGACTGCAAGCTCCTCGACAGGGAGCGACCTGGGCGAGTCGACCGCAGTCACGAACACCTGGTGGGCGATCGGGGCGAGCGTGTGGAGCAGGCCATGCGCGTCCTTCTCCTCAAGCACCCCGGTGACGATCGCGAGCTCTTCGAAGGCGAACGACTCGGTGACGGCGCGCACGAGCGCCTCGGCGCCGTGCGGGTTGTGCGCGGCGTCGACGTAGACGATCGGGTCGGTGCCGATGAGCTGCAGTCGGCCTGGCGAGGTGAGCTGCCCGAGGCCCTCGTCGAGGACTTCCTCGGGGATCGGCCGCTCGCCGCCGAAGAACGCCTCGACCGCGGCGATCGCGAGTGTGGCGTTCTCGGCCTGGTGCTGCCCGTACAGCGGCACGAAGGCCGGATCGTACGCGTGCCCGGTGAGCCCGACAACATCGACCTGTCGGCCGCCGACGGCGAGACGGTCCTCGGCGAGGCTGAAGTCCCGGCCCTGGACGTAGAGCCGCACGCCGAGGCGAGCGGCGGTATCGGCAAGCTCGCCGAGGGCGTCGACGTCCTGCTCGGCAGTCACCGCGGTACTTCCGGGCTTCATGATGAGCGATTTCGTGTGCGCGATGGTCTGCGTGTCGGGTCCCAGGTGCTCGGTGTGGTCGAGCCCGATCGGGGTGAAGACGGCCACCTGGGCGTCGACGATGTTCGTCGCGTCCCACTCGCCGCCCATGCCGACCTCGATCACGGCCACCTCGACGGGGGCGTCGGCGAACGCGACAAACGCGAGAACCGCGAGCGCCTCGAAGAAGGTGATCCGGCCGTGCCCGGCGGCCTCGAGCTCGGAGTCAACGAGCTGCAGCGGCAGCCGCAGCTCCTCCCATGCCTCGGCAAGTGCGGCCTCGGCGATCGGCTGGCCGTCGACCTGGAAGCGTTCGGTGAAGTCAACGAGGTGCGGGCTGGTGAAGAGCCCGGTGCGCAGCCCGTGGGCGCGCAGCAGTGACTCGATCGCGCGGCTCGTCGACGTCTTGCCGTTCGTGCCGGCGACCTGCACCACCGGGTATGAGAGCTGCGGCGACCCCGCGAGCTCGGCGAGGCGGCGCACCGGCTCGATGCGTGGGCGAGGGTTCGCCTCGCCCACGCGAGTGAGCAGCTCCGCGTAGACCTGCGCTGCGGTGCCGCTCATCGCGCCTCCTCCGTGTCGGGTGCGTCGAGTCCGGTGACGTCGATGGTGATGACGACCGGCGCCTTCTCAACGCCGAGCGCCTTCGCGCCGGTGATGAACACGCCGCCGCCGGGAGACTGGAGGTCGTCGACGATCGCGTCGATCCCGATCGCCTCCTGGACGGCGATGCCCTCGGCGAGCGTCTCGGCCGCGATGAGCGCCGCATGCGTCTGCAGTGCGGCCGCGTGCGCCGGTTCGGCGTTCAGCGCGAGCACGATGCGGTCGCTCACGTCGAGTCCGGCGGCCTTGCGCGCCTCCTGGATCGCGCGGATCGCGTCGCGCGCGATGCCCTCGGCCTCGAGCTCCGGCGTGGTCGCCGTCTCGAGGATCGCGAACCCGCCGCCCTGGATGAGCGTGATGGCGGGGCCGCCGTCCTCGGCGCCCGAGCCCGCCTGCAGCGTGAGCTCGTACTCGTGCGGTTCGAGGGCGATGCCGCCGGCGACGACGACACCGTTCTCCTCGCTCCAGTCACCCGCCTTCGCGCCCTTGATCGCGACCTGCACCTGCTTGCCGAGGCGGGGGCCCGCGGCGCGCGCGTTGACGGCGAGCGTCTGCACGATGCCGTTCTCGGCCGCGCTCGACTCGGTCTCCTGAACGAGGCGCACCTGCTTGACGTTGAGCTCATCGCGCAAGATGTCGGAGAAGGGCTCCAGCGCGGCCGGTCGCGAGGTCACGACGGTGAGCTCTGCGAGCGGCAGGCGGACGCGGAGCTTGTGCGCCTTGCGGAGCGCGAGTGCCTGCGACGTGATCTGGCGAACCTCGTCCATCGCGGCGACGAGCTCGTCGTCGACCGGGAACTCTGCGGCGTCGGGCCAGTCGGTGAGGTGCACCGAGCGGCCGCCGGTGAGACCGCGCCACACCTCCTCGGTGACGAGGGGTGCCATCGGCGCGGCGACGCGCGCGAGCGTCTCGAGCACGGTGAAGAGCGTGTCGAACGCCTGCGTGTTTGCGGGCTTGCCGTTCGCGCCGGTAGTGCCCTCCCAGAACCTGTCGCGGGAGCGGCGCACGTACCAGTTGGTCAAGACCTCGGCGAACGCGCGCAGTGTCTCTGCCGCTGACGTCGTGTCGAGCCCATCGAGATGCGCCTGCACCTCGCGGACGAGCGTGCCAGTCTTCGCGAGGATGTACCGGTCAAGCGGGTCGGTCGAGTCGACGCGGCGCTCTGCCTCGACGCCATCGGCGTTCGCGTACAGGCTAAAGAAGTACCAGCTGTTCCAGAGCGGCAGGATGAACTGGCGCACGCCCTCGCGGATGCCCTCCTCAGTCACGATGAGGTTGCCGCCGCGCACGACCGGCGATGCCATGAGGAACCAGCGCATCGCGTCGGAGCCGTCGCGATCGAAGACCTCGTTCACGTCCGGGTAGTTCTGCAGGCTCTTCGACATCTTGTTGCCGTCGGAGCCGAGCACGATGCCGTGGCTGATGACGCTCTTGAACGCCGGGCGGTCGAAGAGGGCCGTCGCGAGCACGTGCTGGACGTAGAACCAGCCGCGGGTCTGACCGATGTACTCGACGATGAAGTCGGCGGGCTGGCTCTTCTCGAACCACTCAACGTTCTCAAACGGGTAGTGCGCCTGGGCGAACGGCATCGAGCCCGAATCGAACCAGACGTCGAGCACGTCCTCGATGCGGCGCATCGTCGACTCGCCGCTCGGATCGTCCGGGTTCGGCCGGGTGAGCGAATCGATGTACGGGCGGTGCAGGTCGATCTCACCTGCCTCGTTGCGCGGGAGCTCGCCGAAGTCGGCCTCGAGCTCCGCGACCGACCCGTAGACGTCTTCGCGCGGGAACTCCGGGTTGTCGCTCTTCCACACCGGGATCGGGCTGCCCCAGTAGCGGTTGCGGCTGATCGACCAGTCGCGCGCGCCTTCAAGCCACTTGCCGAACTGGCCGTGCTTGACGTTCGCGGGGACCCACTCGATCTCCTCGTTCACCTCGAGCATGCGGTCCTTGATATCCGTGACGCGCACGAACCAGCTCGAGACCGCGCGATAGATCAGCGGGTTGCGGCAGCGCCAGCAGTGCGGGTACGAGTGCAGGTAGCTCTGCTCGCGCAGCAGGCGGCCAGACGCCTTCAGCATCCGGATGAGTGGGCGGTTCGCGTCCATCCACAGCTCGCCAGCGACGTCGGTGACCGCCGCAATGAAGCGGCCGCCCTCGTCGAGGCTCACGATTGTCGGCATGCCCGCGGCGGTGGTGAGGCGGTGGTCGTCCTCGCCGTACGCGGGCGACTGGTGGACGATGCCCGTGCCGTCGGTGACGGTGACGTAGCCGTCGACGAGCACGCGCCAGTAGTTCTCGGTGCCCCAGGTCTCGGTGTCTGCGAAGTAGTTAAAGAGCGGCGCGTATTCGACGTCTAGAAGCTCGGCGCCCTGCACGGTGCGAGTGACGGCGTCGCGAACCTCATCGGCCGACTCGTAGCCGAGGTCCGACGCATAGTTCCCAGCGAGATCCTGCGCGACGAGGTAGCTCGCCTCGCCAGCGGCCGCGCCGTCCGAGCCGCCGGCGGGACCGGCGGGCACGACGACGTACGCGATGTCGGGGCCGACAGCGAGAGCGGCGTTCGTCGGCAGCGTCCACGGCGTCGTCGTCCAGGCGAGGGCGCGCACGCCTGACAGTCCGAGCTCGTCGGCGCGGGCGCCGCGGAACGGGAAGGTGACGGTGACCGAGGGATCCTGGCGCTCCTGGTACACGTCGTCGTCCATGCGCAGCTCGTGGTTCGAGAGCGGGGTCTCGTCGCGCCAGCAGTACGGCAGGATGCGCTGGCCCTCGTAGGCGAGACCCTTGTCGTACAGCTGCTTGAACGCCCAGATGACGCTCTCCATGAAGGAGACGTTCAGCGTCTTGTAGTCGTTTTCGAAGTCGACCCAGCGCGCCTGGCGGGTGACGTACTCCTCCCACTCCTTGGTGTACTGGAGGACGGACTCGCGGGCCTTCGCGTTGAAGGCGGCGACGCCCATCTCCTCGATCTCGCTCTTCTCGGTGATGCCGAGCTGCTTCATCGCCTCGAGCTCGGCCGGCAGTCCGTGGGTGTCCCAGCCGAAGCGCCGCTCGACCTTCTTGCCGCGCATCGTCTGGAAGCGCGGGAAGACGTCCTTCGCGTAGCCCGTGAGGAGGTGCCCGTAGTGGGGCAGGCCGTTGGCGAACGGGGGGCCGTCGTTGAAGACCCACTCGTCGCAGCCTTCGCGCTGGGCAATAGAGGCGCGGAAGGTATCGTCCGCGTCCCAGTAGGAAAGCACGCGCTGCTCAACCTCGGGAAGTCGCGGAGATGGATTCACGCCGAACGAGGCGCCTGCGGCTGCGGTCTCGCCGGTCGTCTGCTTTGGATAGCTCATGGGTGGGTACCTTCTCGTCACGCGATTCTCACGCTGGGGCGAGTGTACGAATCGATTCGTATCCCGCGGTACCACCCGGCTTGCGCTCATGGAGCGCCACTTCATTGAGCTGTAACGGGCCACCCGTCTGGTTCTACTGGGCCGCCCGTGGGTGGCTGTTCTTCCAGAGACTCCCCGGTGATTGCCGGTTCGCAGTCGATGCAGCCATTCTAGCCGAGAATCGCGGTCCCCGGGCTGGCAACTCCCCGTGGCGCGAGCGGTCAGCGGAACAGTATGAACGTGATTCACTCGCCATTGGGTAACGAATGGGTAACAACCGTAAATTGGACTTATGCCTGATCCCCGCAGGAATCGACGAGTTATCTGTGAATCAGGTGTTAACGCTCGATGGTCGAAGCGGGATAGCGTCGAAGAAGGGTTCTCGGTTCAACCGCCGCTTCACCGAAGCGGCATTTGGAGCGCCGAAAATCCGCGGAATCACCGCACAGGAGGAAAATGTCTCACCAAAATGTTGACGCGACAGTCAACTCGGAGGTCGACGAAATCGCCATTTCGGTTGACCACGCATACAAAGTCTTTGGCCGGCGTTCGAAGGAGGCCGCAAAACGGCTCCGGGCCGGCGCCAGCCGCGAGGAAGTCAAGCCGCTAGGTACGGCTGCCGTGATCGACGCGAGCTTCGACGTGCGCGTCGGAGAGATCTTCGTCGTGATGGGCCTTTCGGGCTCAGGAAAGTCCACACTCATCCGCCTACTCAACGGCCTCGGCGACACGACCGACGGCTCGATCAGCGTCTTTGGAAACGAGATCGTCGGCATGAGCGCCGGAGACCTTCGCAAGGTCAGGCGCGAGCAGATGTCGATGGTGTTTCAGCACTTCGCGCTCTTCCCGCACCGGACGGTGCTGGAGAACGCCGCGTACGGTCTCGAGATCCAGGGCGTCCCTGTCGACGAGCGAAACGAACGCGCACGCGGCTGGCTCAGCCGCGTCGGGCTCGACGGCTGGGCCGACGCGCTCCCGTCCGAGCTCTCCGGCGGCATGCAGCAGCGCGTGGGGCTCGCCCGCGCGTTCGCGGCCGGCACCCGGATCCTGCTCATGGACGAGGCCTTCTCGGCGCTCGACCCGCTCATTCGCCGTGAGATGCAGGAGCTGCTCGTCGAACTCCAGCAGGAACTCGGCATGACGATCGTCTTCATCACCCACGACCTCAACGAGGCGATGTTCCTCGGCGACCGGATCGCGGTGATGCGCGACGGGCGCATCGTCCAGCTCGGCACGCCAAACGACATTCTCACCGATCCCGCGAACGACTATGTCGCGCAGTTCGTGCAGGACGTCGACCGCGCCCGCGTACTCACCGCGGGCGATGTGATGGAGCCACCGCGCGCGGTGGTGCCCGCGTCGGCCGGGCCGCGTGCGGCGCTGAAGGCCATGCGCGACCTGCAAACGTCGGCCTGCTTCGTGACGTCAGCGGGGCGCAAGCTCATCGGCGTTGTCCGCGACAAGGACATGCTCCGCCTCGTGCGTGACGGCGGGACCAACATCGGCGACGCGCTCAAACCAACGCCGTCGATCGTCTCCCCCGACCAGCTGATCGCCGAGCTCTTCGAGCTCGCCGTGGAGAGCCCCCTGCCGGTCGCTGTCGTCGACGATCAGGATCGCCTCATCGGCGTCGTCCCGAGGGTCACGCTGCTCGCGTCACTCACGAGCCTGCCCACGATGACGACTGAGATTCCCGTCATCGAGCCCACCCCGGACGTGCCGCGGGCCATCATCACGGCAACCCTGGAGGCGACGGGTGAGGGCGCGACCGCGACCGAAGACCTCGCCCCGGCTGAAGGAGGCGCACTGTGAACGACTTCTATCGCATCCCGATCGGGAGCTGGGTCGCCACAGCATTCGACTGGATCAAGTCGACGTTTGACGGCGCGCTCGACGTCATCTCGCTCGTGGTGAAGTCACTCGTCGAGGGCGTCGCAGACGGCCTGCTCGCCGTCCCCGCTCCCGCGCTCATCATCCTGCTCGCGCTGCTGGGGTGGCTCATCCGCTCCTGGCAGTTCGGCGCAGGGACGCTCGTGACGCTCACCCTGATCATCGGCATGTCGCAGTGGGAGAACGCGATGTTCACGCTCGCCCTCGTCGTGATCGCGACGCTCATTGCGGTGATCATCGGCGTGCCACTCGGCATTCTCGCCGCGAAATCCGACGGCTTTAGCGCGGTCATTCGGCCGATCCTCGATTTCATGCAGACCATGCCGTCGCTGGTGTACCTCATTCCTGCCGTGACCTTCTTCGCGGTCGGGTTCGTCCCCGGCGTCTTCGCGACCGTGCTGTTCGCGCTGCCCCCGGGCGTACGCTTCACTGAGCTCGGCATTCGCGGCGTCGACGCGGAAACCGTCGAGGCGGGACACGCGTTCGGGTCCACGCCAGGCAAGATTCTCCGCGGCATTCAGCTGCCGCTGGCGATGCCGACGATCCTCGCCGGTATCAACCAGGTGATCATGCTCGCCCTGTCCATGGCCGTCATCGCCGGAATGTCGGGCGCCAACGGCCTCGGCAAGGAGGTCGTGGCGGCCCTCGCGACGCTCAACATCGCGAAGGGCGTCGAGGCCGGACTTGCGGTCGTCATCCTCGCCGTTTTCCTCGACAGGATCACGGCAGCACTGGGCACGCCGGCCGAGTACACGCAGTCGCTGCGGAGCACCCTCGCGCGGCGGCGCAGCGCCCGCCGGACCGCGTCGCGCTCGGAGCCACAGCCCGCAGCCGCGGTCGCGTCGGCGACGGCCAACTAAGACTCAACTGACCCACACCCCAACCCCGCACGCATGTGCGGACGAAAGGAAACTATGAAGAAGCGTCACCTCATAACCACCATCGCACTCGCGGCAGCGGGCAGCCTCGCGCTCGCCGGCTGCTCGAACGGCGCGGGAGATACCGAAGGTGGCAGCGGGGATGGTGACTCCAAGGGCACCATCACCCTGAGCTTCATGCCAGGTTGGACCGACGGCATGAGCACCGCGTACCTCCTCGAGGACCAGCTCGGCAAGCTCGGCTACACCGTCGAGATGGAAGAACTCACCGACGCCGCGGTCATCTACGCTGGCCTGGCAAACGGCGACTTCGACATGTACCCGTCGGCATGGTCGGAGGCCACCCACTCGCAGTACATGGACAAGTACGGCGACAAGATCGAGGACCTCGGTTCCTACTACGAGGGCGCCTCGCTGACGATCGCAGTGCCCGAGTACATGGACGACATCAACTCGATCGAGGATCTCAAGGGCAAGGCCGACCGCTTCGGCGGCGAGATCATCGGCATCGAGCCGGGCGCCGGCCTCACCGCGCAGACGCAGGACGTCATGCTCCCCGAGTATGGGCTTGAGGGTGAATACGAGCTCGTGACGTCGTCGACGGGCGCGATGCTCGCAACGCTGCAGTCGAAGATCGACGCCGAGGAGGATGTTGTCGTCACGCTCTGGCGCCCGTTCTGGGCGAACGCCGCGTTCCCTGTCAAGGACCTGGCTGACCCGAAGGGCGCCATGGGCGGGACCGAGGGGCTGCACTTCCTCGGCAAGCTCGGCTTCGGCGAGGAATTCCCGGAGGCGGCCGACTACATCGAAGGCATCAAGCTCGACGACGACGCGTACGGCGCGCTCGAGAGCCTGATCACGAGCGATGACTACAAGGGCGACCCCGAGGGTGCCGTCCAGGAGTGGCTGAAGGACAACGCTGACGCCTACCCCGGCATCATCGCCTAACGACAGGCGCCACACGACGGCGGGCTGCGTCGAACCTGTCGGTTCGACGCAGCCCGCCGTCGCGTGCGCGAGGGCTAGAGCAGCTCGGCGCGGAGCTGTGCGGGCGTCTTCGGGGAGAGCAGCCCGGGCGCGATATCGAACGGCGTGAACGCGCCGGTCGCGCCGGTCGCAGCGAGGCGTGCGGCGGCGCGGGCGTAGGCCACGAGCACGCTCGACGTGAATTCCGGGTTCGAGTCGAGGGCGAGACGATACTCGATCGTCTGGTTGACGCCCTCCGACGTCTCGCCCGAGCGGATGACGAAGCCGCCGTGAGGCATGCCTGCGTGGTCGCGCGCGAGCTCCTCGGCGGTGATAAAGTGCACCGTCGTATCGTATGGCTCAAAGTAGTCAGGCATGGTGACGATCGCCTCGCGAATTGCATCCGCGTCCGCGCCGTCCTCCAACACAACGAAGCACTCGCGGTCGTGCTGTTCGCGCGTCGTAAGCGCAGGATTCTCCCCCGCGCGCACTCGCTCGATGGCGCTCTCGGACGGGAGCGTGTACTGGACCGCACCCGCGACCCCCGGGATACGGCGAAGCGCGTCCGAGTGGCCCTGGCTGAGGCCGCGGCCCCAGAACGTGTAGGTGTTGCCCTGCGGCAGAATCGCCTCACCGAAGAGGCGGTTCAGCGAGAACAGCCCGGGGTCCCAGCCTGTCGAAATGACCGCAACGGTGCCGGCGCTCGCCGCAGCCGCATCGACGGCAGCGAAGTGCTCGGGGACCTTCGCGTGCGTGTCGAAGCTATCGACGACGGTGAACCGCGCAGCGAGTTCAGGCGTCTGCTCGGGCAGGTCGCTCTTGGAGCCCCCGCAGAGGATGAGGACGTCGATCTTGTCGGTGAAATCAGCGAGTGCAGCGATTGCGAACACCTGAGTCGACGCGGCAGCGGTCTGCACGGTCACAGGGTCGCGGCGGCTGAATACGCCGACAAGCTCGAGGTCGGGGTTCAGGCCGATTGAGGTCTCAACGCCGCGGCCCAGATTGCCGTAGCCAACGATGCCGACGCGAATGCGCTCTGTCATAGTCTCTTCCTCCTGCCGCGGAAGACGGAACCCGCGACCTCATAATCGTAGAGGGCGGAAGAGGCTCTATGTCGCAGTGTTACCGGGTCGGCGGCTACCTGGGGACCGGCGGGAGGACGATCGGAGCGGGCCCGCCAAGCCCGCGCACGAACCGATCCAGGAAGTTCCCGACGAGCCGCAGCTCCTCCTTGCTCATGTCGGCATTCGCCTCATCGATGAGCCCGATTCCGAGATCGACGAGCCGGCGATACGCGTCCCTGCCTTCTTCCGAGAGGCTGACGTAGACCGACCGTCTGTCCTGCTCGGTGACCGTGCTCTCGATGAGATGGGCGTTTCGCAACCGCGTCAGCGACTTCGACAGGGTGGGCCGGGTGACGCCAAGCATGTCCGCAACGTCAGCGGGCCGCAGCTCGCTCGTACGGGCGCCAAGGAGGTAAATGATCCGAATTTCGCTGTCTTCGATATCTAGGCCGACACGCTCGGCTACCTGGCCGTCGGCGGGCACTGCGCCCCACTGGCGGGCAACCGTCGCGAGTGCGCCCAGCATCTGCCGTTCGATCTCTCGCATACCCCCAGTCTATATAGGTTGTGCACAACACACCCACTTTCGAACGTGTTCCCCTTGGGTTGCACGCACATCTGGGCGGTGTGGCCGTGGGGACGCAGCACGGTGGACATCGCCCGTCGGCTACGCGGGGCCGATGTCTCCGATCAAGTAGCGGTCGATCGTTGGGCCGATGGCCGCGGCGAGATCCGGGATCGAGAGCTCCGCGAGCTCGGGCAGCCTCAGAATGTATCGCGCGAACACGAGCCCGAGCATCTGGCTACCGGCGAGCGCGACTCGCGTCTCAGAGAGGGGTTCCGGGAGCATCGGGGCGAGCCGTGAGATGAGCTGTGTCGAGACGAAGCTCACGAAGATTCTTCGCGACTCCTCGTGCGTGCCGAGGTTTCTGAGGAGGCCGATGAACGCCGGCCCCATGCCCGGATGCTCCAGCATGGTGAGCACCGCGGTGAGGTAGCGCGCGCCCGTCGAGTCCGGAGTGTCCGCGGGTCGGTCGGCCAGCATCTCCGGGAACCCCCATGAGCGAAACGCCGCCTCGATCATGGCCGTGAACAACTGCTCCTTCGTTCCGAAGTAGTAGTGCACGAGCTTAGGGTCGACGCCGGCGGCCGCCGCGATCCGGCGCATCGTTGCCGCCTGGTACCCCCGTTCGGCGAACTCTGCGGCGGCGGCGTCCATGATCTTCTCCGGCATCGCCTCGTCGCCGGGGCGCCTCCCCCGGCGTGGCGTCGACCCCTGCTGCTCGGACATGTCTGCCTCCTCCAGCTTCAGGCTAGCAGCGCAGTGACTATTTCATTGTGCGAGGAAATGTTCTACACTCAATTCACCAGACGATGAATTCGGGAGGTTTCGATGCGAGCACTGATCCTGAAAGAGTTCCGCGAACTCTCGCGCGACCGACGCACACTCGCGATGCTGATCGTGCTGCCAGTCGTGCTGCTCGTGATCTTCGGCTATGCCGCCAACTTCTCGGTGGACAAGATCTCCGTGGCGGTCACCGGCACGGGCGCCGACTCGCTCGCCACGTCGTTGCGCGCGAACGCGGTCGCGGCAGACGAGCTTCACATTGCGACGGTGTCTCCCGGCGCGAGCCAGGCCGAGCAAGACGCGCTGCTCCGCGACCAGCAGGTCGACGCCGTGATCACCCAACGGAAGGACGCCGACGCCGACGCGCCCCTCGCGGACCGGCTCGCCATCACACTCGACGGGAGCGCCCTATTCACAGCGCAGGCCGCCCAGGGCGTCTTCATGCGGATTGCCGCGTCCGACGCCCAGGACGTTGCCGAGGCACAACGAGAGGATGCGGCTGCCCAGATCGCCGAGGCCGAGTCGGCGCTCGAGGCCGCGGTGCAGGCTGCCATCGGCGCCGCTGCAACGGGCGGTGGCCCGCCGAACATCGCGCTGCCGGAGTTCCCCCGGCTCCCCGAGTTCACTCCGCCCGACGTCGATGCTGCGGAGTACATCACCGTCGCGTTCAACCCCGACCTCAAAACCTCGTGGGTCATGGTTCCCGGGCTCATCGGGCTCATCCTGCTGTTCATCGGAGCGCTCATCACCAGCATTGGCCTCGTACGCGAGCGGGAAGCCGGCACCTTCGAGCAACTCGCGGTCATGCCGCTTCGCCCGTCAGCCATTATTCTCGGCAAGATCGTTCCGTACTTCGTCCTGGCCCTCGTCGACATGGTCGCGGTGACCGCGCTTGGGGTGTGGCTGTTTGGCGTCCCCTTCACTGGGTCGATCTGGCTGTTTGCGCTCGCCTCCCTCGTCTTCCTCTTCGTCGTGCTTGGCGCTGGCGTCCTCATCTCGTCGTCGTCGGAGAACACGGGGCAGGCCATACAGATGGCGATCCTCTTTGTCGTGCCGCAGGTGTTGCTCTCCGGCTTGATCTTCCCGCTCGAGGCGATGCCGGGCGGGGTGCGCTGGATTGGCTACGTCCTCCCCCTCACATGGTTCCGGGAAATCTCCCAGGGGGTGATGCTGCGCGCCGCCGATCTGGGGAGCCTGTGGCTTCCCCTCGTCGTGCTGGCGGCGATGGCGGTCGTCGTGTTCGGCGCTGCAACCCGTCGGATGGCTGGAGCTCTCGGCCGCGGGGGGCGAGCCTAATGGGTGCGCACGTTGAACTCGACGAGGTCACCGTATCCGGCGCTGGCCGCCTGCGTCTTGGGCCGTTCACCGGGACGTTCGCCCCGAGCAGCGTCACCGCCGTGATCGGTGGCGACGGGGCTGGCAAGTCTACGCTGCTGAGCCTCCTCGCAGGCCGCCTGAGCCCTGCGTCTGGATCGCTCACCGGGCTGCCGACGGATCGGCATCGCGTCGGCTACCAGCCCGCCGACTCGGGCGTGTGGCGAAACCTCTCGGTCGCGGAGAACCTCGACTTCGTGACGAACGTGTACGGTCTCGACCGAGCGTACGCACGGGCGCGCGCGTCCGAGATGCTCTCGCGCGCCGGGCTCCTCGGCGCTGAGGATCGGCTCGCCGGGCGCCTATCGGGAGGGATGCGGCAGAAACTCGGGATCATCCTCGCGACGCTGCATGAACCCGACCTGGTGCTCCTCGATGAGCCCACCACGGGGGTTGACCCGATCAGTCGATCCGAGGTGTGGCGGCTCATCGCTGGCACCGCTGCCGCGGGCGCGACAGTTGTGTTCGCGACCACCTATCTCGACGAGGCCGAACGGGCGAACTCCCTCTTTCTGCTCGGAGAGGGCACAGTGCTCGCCGCAGGAGACGCGTCGGCCGTTGCGTCAGCGACACCGGGCCGCGTGTGGCTCGCGCCAGTCGCGGCGGCGGACAGCGCGCCCGTATTGCGGCGGGGCACGAGCTGGCGGCGCGGCACCGACGCGTACTCGTGGACCGCGAGCGACGGGGAGGCGCCCGGCCCGTCGTTTCGCCCGGCCCCCATCGACGTGGAGACCGCGAGCATCGCACTCCTGCTCGCACGCGGCGCCCCGACCGCAGACTCGCCGGCGGTCCGGGTGGGCCTGTCCGGCCCGCTGCGAGACGAGGGCCAGCCGGCCGGGAAGGGGACGCAGCGCGTGCTCGCGTCCGCCGCAGGGGTGTCACGCTACTACGGCACGCACGCGGCGCTCACGGGGGTGTCACTCGAGGTCAGTCAGGGCGAGATCGTCGGCCTGCTTGGCGGCAATGGGGCGGGAAAGACGACGCTCATCCGTGCACTGCTCGGCCTGGAAGCTGTGGACGCCGGCGCGACCACACTGCTCGGCGGCGCGCCCACATTGGCGGCGCGGCGACGGCTGGGCTACGTGTCCCAGGGGCTCGGGCTCTACCCCGGGCTCACGGCCCGCGAGAATGTCGAGTTCGCAGCCTCCGTGTTCGGCGTCGCGGCCCCGCCCGCAACGCTGTCGCTCGCGGCCTCCTTCGGGCGCCGCCCGGTCGCGACGCTGCCGCTGGGGACCCGGCGCCGCATCGCTGCAGCCGTGGCGATGCTGCACGATCCTGAGTTGCTCGTCCTCGACGAGCCAACATCCGGCATGGACGCCCTCAGCCGGGCTGAGCTGTGGAAGTCGCTCCGGCTGCGGGCAGACGACGGCATGGGAATCCTCGTGAGTAGGCACTATATGCAGGAGGCCGAGCAGTGCGATCGCCTCGTCATCCTAGGCGACGGTGTGGTCGTCGCCGCTGGCTCCGTGGCGGAAATCACCGCCGCCCAGCACTCCGTCGCGGTCATCGCCGAGCGCTGGGACGAGGCCTTTGCGCGCCTCGACGCAGGCGGGGTCCCGGTGCTCTTGGACGGTCGCACCGTGCGCCTGCCGGGGGCGGACCCGCGGGTGGTCAGCGAAGCTCTGTCGGGTATCGACGCCAAGGTCGCGCGGGTGCCCGCCACGCTCGACGAAACAATGCTGCTCGACTCGCTCAGGGCTGAACGGCGCGGCGGGGGTCCGGCGCTAGGATAGATGGCAGACCATCAGGCACCAGAGCGCCCCCGTTGCGCTCGACTACGCGGTGCCGTCCACACTGACCACGACCCCAGCGTTCTCCGCGGCGTCGAGAAAGCGGAGCGAAGCATGAGCGCGATCCCCGATAAGCCGGCACTCGAAGGGTTGGAAGCGAAGTGGGGTGCGGTCTGGGAGGAATCCGGCACGTACGCCTTCGATCGCGAGGGAGCGTCGCGCGACGACGTCTACAGCATCGATACTCCCCCGCCCACGGCGTCAGGCTCGCTGCACGTTGGCCACGTGTTCTCGTACACGCACACTGACACGGTCGCGCGGTACAAGCGCATGAACGGCAAGCGGGTCTTCTACCCGATGGGGTGGGACGACAACGGGCTCCCGACGGAGCGGCGCGTGCAGAACTACTACGGCGTGCGCTGCGATCCGTCGCTCCCCTACGTCGAGGGCTTTGTTCCGCCGCACGACGGTGGCGACGGCAAGAGCGTCAAGGCGGCCGACCAGCAGCCGATCTCACGCCGAAACTTCATCGAACTCTGTGAGCGACTCACGATTGAGGACGAGAAGCAGTTCGAGGCGCTGTGGCGCACCCTCGGCCTGTCGGTCGACTGGAAGCAGACCTACCGTACGATCGGCGCCGACTCGCTGCGCGCGTCCCAGCTCGCCTTCCTGCGCAACATTGAGCGCGGCGAGGCCTACCAGGCGCAGGCACCGACGCTGTGGGATATCACCTTCCGCACCGCCGTCGCTCAGGCCGAGCTCGAGGATCGCGAGCAGCCGAGCGCCTACCACACGCTCGCATTCCACAAGTCGGACGGCTCCGGCGACATCCTCATCGACACGACGCGCCCCGAGCTGCTCGCGGCCTGCGTCGCGCTCGTCGCGCATCCCGACGACGAGCGCTTCAAGCCACTGTTCGGCACCACGGTGCGCACCCCGGTCTTCGACGTCGAGGTGCCGATCGTCGCGCACCACCTCGCAAAGCAGGACAAGGGCACCGGCATTGCGATGATCTGTACGTTTGGCGACGTCACCGATGTCATCTGGTGGCGAGAGCTCGACCTCCCCAACCGGGCGATCCTCGGTTTCGACGGCCGCGTCATCAGCGAGGCGCCGGCCGCGATCACCTCCGAGTCGGGTCGCGAGGCGTACGCGCAGATCGCAGGCAAGACGGTGTTCAGCGCAAAGCAGACCATGGTGGAGCTGTTGCAGGCATCGGGCGAGCTCACCGGTGAGATCCGCAAGATCACGCACCCGGTGAAGTTCTTCGAGAAGGGCGACAAGCCCCTCGAGATCGTCTCAACGCGTCAGTGGTACATCAAGAACGGCGCCCGCGACGAGGCGCTGCGCGAGCGGCTGCTCGCGCACGGCAAGGAACTCGAGTGGCACCCCGACTTCATGCGTGTGCGCTACGAGAACTGGGTCGAGGGCCTCTCGGGCGACTGGCTGATTTCGCGCCAGCGGTTCTTCGGCGTGCCGATCCCCGTCTGGTACCCGCTCGACGCGGACGGCAACCCCGTCTTCGACGAGCCGATCGTGCCGACTGCCGACCAGCTGCCCGTCGACCCGTCGAGCGACGTCCCGGCGGGCTACACCGCTGAGCAGCGGGGCGTGGCCGGCGGCTTCCAGGGCGAGGTCGACGTGATGGACACTTGGGCCACGTCGTCGCTCACCCCGCAGCTCGCGGGCGGCTGGGAGCGCGACGAGGAACTCTATGACCTTGTCTACCCGTTTGACCTGCGCCCGCAGGGCCAGGACATCATCCGTACCTGGCTGTTCTCGACGCTGCTGCGTTCCGAGCTCGAGTCGGGCACGCTTCCCTGGCGTCACGCGGGCATCTCGGGCTGGATTCTGGACCCCGACCGCAAGAAGATGTCGAAGTCGAAGGGCAATGTCGTCACGCCGGCTGGCATGCTCGATCAGCACGGCTCGGACGCCGTCCGCTACTGGGCGGCTTCGGCGAAGCTCGGCACCGACGCATCGTTCGATCCGCAGAACCCAACCCAGATCAAGATCGGCCGCCGGCTCGCGATCAAGCTGCTGAACGCGGCGAAGTTCACGCTGTCGTTCGACGCGAGCGCCGCCGGCACGGTTTCGGAGCCGCTCGACCGGTCCATGCTCGCTGGCCTTGCTGGCGTCATCGCCGATGCGACCCGCGCGTTCGAGTCGTACGACCACGCACGCGCGCTCGAGCTCACCGAGTCCTCATTCTGGACGTTCTGTGACGACTACCTTGAGCTCGTCAAGGAGCGCGCGCACGGCGGGACCGGCCAAGCCCAGGCGTCCGCCGTGACCACGCTGCGTGCGGCGCTGTCGGTGTACGTGCGCCTGCTCGCGCCGTTCCTCCCGTACGCGACCGAGGAAGTGTGGTCGTGGTTCGAGGAGGGCTCCGTGCACACCGCGAACTGGCCGCTCGCGACCGAGCTCGACGACTTCGTCGGCGCTGACGCCGATGCGGGCCTGCTGGCACTCGTCGGCGGCGCACTCATCGGCGTGCGCGGCGCGAAGACGGATGCGAAGGTATCGCAGCGCACCCCGGTCACGCTCGCGGTGATCCACGCGCCCGCCACTGACGCCGCCCGCCTCGAACTCGCGGCTGGTGACCTCGCCGACGTTGGGCGGATCGCCGAGCTCCGCATCGAGGCCGCCGACGTCACTGAGACGCAGGTGGCCGAGATCACCGTCGAGTCCGCCGAGTAGCGCCGGCGCACACTAGAGAACGAGGGAACGCATGCAGCTCGGGTCACGCTGGCAGGTGGGGCAGCCACCGCACCCCGGTGTGCCCGGGCTGCTGCACCCCGCTATCGCCGCCGCCGAGCGGCGCCTCGACGATGCCAGCCAGGAAGCTCGCGCCGGGGGCTCCTGGACGCTCACGTGGCTTGAGGGCCGCCCGCGGGTCGAGCTCATCGACGCGGCGGGAACGGTGCGAGCCGATATCGGCGTCGACGCCACCGGCCGCGTGACCGAGCGGGTTCCACCCGCAGCCGGCGGGCCTGGCGCCGGTTCCGCGGCGGGCGACGCCACTGGCGTCCGGCCAGCTGCCGATGACCACGACGATGACGACGACGATTGGTTGAGCTGACATGACGACGACACCCCGACTCGCAGCCGGCGCCATCGCGCTTGGACTTGCGGCGACACTCCTTGCCGGATGTGCGCCGGAGCCTGACACCGTGAGCCCCGACGGCAGGGACCTCACCGAGAAGGTTGAGCCCGAGGGCGGGAGCTGGGCCGAGCCGAATCCCGAGGAAGCGTACGAGAAGTCCGCGGAGCTCCCTGACGATTTCCCAGCGGACTTCGTCGTCCCCGAGGGCGCCGTCGTCGACGACGCCGGTAGCCGCGGCTTCGGGAGCTGGTACGTCGTGTTGCGTGCGCCGGATCAGGACACGGCGAACACGCTCTGGGACGCCGTGGTGACGGGATCTGGCTTCGCCGCGTCAGACGAGGCAGAGACCGGAGACGGCGGACGCACGGCGACGCTCGTCTCCCCCGCGCTCGAGGTCACGGCCGTGACCATGGCGGGCGATGATGGCGCGGTCCTGCTGAGCTACGACATCGCCCAGGTCGTCGGTTAGGCGCTTTCGCGCCCGCTCTCGGCCATCACTAGCAGCGGCGGTGCCTGCTCGAGCACTGCTTCTCGGGTGACGACGACCTTCGCGACGTCGTCGTTCGACGGCACCTCGAACATCGCCGGCCCGAGCACGGTCTCGAGGATCGATCGCAGGCCGCGCGCGCCGGTCTTGCGAGCAACCGCAAGGTTCGCGATCTCCGCCAGGGCTGCGTCCTCGAATTCGAGCTCGACATCGTCGATCTCGAACATGCGCTGGAACTGCTTCACGAGGGCGTTCTTCGGCTCGGTAAGGATGCGCTGTAGCGCCTCGGTGTCGAGCGGGTCGACCGTCGCGATGACGGGCAGTCGGCCAATGAACTCGGGAATCAGGCCGAACCTGTGCAGGTCCTCCGGCTGCACCTCTGCAAACAGCTCGGATTCGTCGCGCTTGCTCCCCATGGGGGTGCCGAAGCCGATGCCGCCCTTGCCGAGGCGCTGGGCGATGATCTCCTCGAGCCCGGAGAACGCGCCAGCGACGATGAACAGCACGTTCGTCGTGTCGAGCTGGATGAACTCCTGGTTCGGATGCTTCCGTCCGCCCTGCGGCGGGATCGACGCGACCGTGCCCTCGAGGATCTTCAGGAGTGCCTGCTGCACGCCCTCCCCCGAGACGTCGCGGGTGATCGACGGATTCTCGGCCTTGCGCGTGATCTTGTCGATCTCGTCGATGTAGATGATGCCAGTCTCGGCGCGCTGGACGTCGAAGTCCGCGGCCTGCAGCAGCTTCAGCAAGATGTTCTCGACGTCTTCGCCGACGTAGCCGGCCTCGGTGAGCGCTGTGGCGTCTGCGACGGCGAACGGCACGCCGAGCTGTCGGGCGAGCGACTGGGCCAGGTACGTCTTGCCGCAGCCGGTCGGGCCGATCATCATGATGTTTGACTTGGCGATCTCGACCTGCTCGGTCGCGAACTCTGCGCTGGTGATGGCGCTCGCCGCGCGGACGCGCTTGTAGTGGTTGTAGACGGCAACGGCGAGTGACTGCTTCGCGCGGTCCTGGCCAATCACGTACTGGTCGAGGAAGTCCGCGATCTCGCGCGGCTTGTGGAGCGTGAAGTCGCTCGCTTCGGCCGGCTGATGCTCGGAGAGCCGCTCCTCGATGATCTCGTTGCACAGTGCGACGCACTCGTCACAGATGTAGATCTGCGGGCCGGCAATGAGCTGCGCGACCTGCTTCTGAGACTTACCGCAGAACGAGCACTTCAGCACTTCGCTGCTTTCGCCTATACGCGCCATATTCCGAAACCTCCTCGCGCCGCATGTACGCTTCGAGCCTAGTAGTGACCCCCGACAATGACTGACGGCGCGCCGCCATTTCGGGCCGCGCGCCGTCAGCTTGTAATCACACTGTTATCGAACGCTGTCGCTACTGGGTGATGACGGGCTGCGGATTCTTGCGGCTCGTCAGCACCTGGTCGACGAGTCCGTACTCGAACGCCTCCTGGGCGCTCAGGATCTTGTCGCGATCGATGTCCGTGTGTACTTCCTCGATCGAGCGCTTCGAGTGCTTGGACAGCGTCTCCTCGAGCCACTCGCGCATCCGCTGGATCTCGCGAGCCTGGATCTCGATGTCGGAGGCCTGGCCGTGGCCGCCCTGTCCGCTCGAGGGCTGGTGGATGAGCACGCGCGCGTTCGGCAGCGCGAGGCGCTTGCCCGGCGTGCCGCCAGCGAGCAGCACGGCTGCGGCGGAGGCCGCCTGTCCGAGGCACACGGTCTGGATGTGCGGGCGCACGTACTGCATCGTGTCGTAGATCGCCGTCATCGCGGTGAACGAGCCACCGGGTGAGTTGATGTACATCGTGATATCGCGCTCGGGGTCCTGGCTCTCGAGCACGAGCAGCTGAGCCATCACGTCGTCCGCCGAGGCGTCGTCAACCTGGACGCCGAGGAAAATGATGCGGTCTTCGAAGAGCTTCGCGTAGGGGTCCTGGCGCTTGAAGCCGTAGGCGGTGCGCTCCTCGAAGGTGGGCAGCACGTAGCGGGAGTCGGGCATCATGCGATCAGCAGAGCCACCCTGCGGCATGTAGAGATTCGTCATAATTTCTGTCTTCCTATCGGACTACTTGCTCGTACCGCCGCCGCCGACAACCTCGGAGGCGGAATCGCGGATGAAGTCGACGAAGCCGTACTCGAGCGCTTCCTCGGCGGTGAACCAGCGGTCGCGATCCCCGTCCTCGTTGATCTGCTCGACGGACTTGCCGGTCTGCTTCGCGGTGATCTCAGCGAGGCGGTTCTTCATCGAAACGATGAGCTGCGCCTGCGTCTGAATGTCGCTCGCGGTACCGCCGAAGCCGCCGTGCGGCTGGTGCAGCAGAACGCGGGCGTTCGGGGTGATGTATCGCTTGCCCTTCGTGCCTGCGGTGAGCAGGAACTGCCCCATCGACGCGGCCATGCCGATGCCGACGGTGACGATGTCGTTCGGCACGAAGCTCATCGTGTCGTAGATCGCCATACCTGCGGTGATCGACCCGCCAGGCGAGTTGATGTACAGGTAGATATCCGCTTCCGGATCCTCCGCCGCAAGGAGCAGGATCTTTGCGCAGATCTCATTTGCGTTGTCGTCGCGCACCTCAGAACCGAGCCAGATGATTCGGTCTTTCAGCAGGCGGTCGAACACGCTGTTCACGGGCGACTGTTCAGCCATTCGGCGCTCCATTCGTAAGTTGCTTGATTCGAGAGTATCGACTGCGAAAGGCCCGCGCTCGCGTGTTCGCCGTGGGCGTTGCGTGGGAGCGCGTTGTTCGCTGGAAACGAAGAAGTCCCCGGCCGATGTGGCCGAGGACTTCTTCATGACTGGTGCGTCGAAGAGCTACTTCTCTTCGGCAGCGGCCTTCTTCGCGGCGCGCGTGGCGGCTGCCTTCTTGGCTGCGGCCGAGCGAGCTGCCTTCTTGGCCTCCTCGTCGGCGTCGGCTGCGGGAGCGTCGTCCTTCGCGGCTGCCTTCTTGGCCGGAGCCTTCTTCGCGGGCTTCTCGGCGTCGTCCGACTTCGCAGCGGCCTTCTTCGCGGGAGACTTCTTGGCGGGCTTCTCGTCGGCGACGGCCTCGGGAGCCTCGTCGGCGTCCTCTGCGTCGTCCTCGGTGTCTACCGCGACGAACGCGCCGAGATCGACGGGCTTGCCCGCCTTATCGGTGACTGTCGCCTTGCCGAGCGCAACAGCGAGCGCCTTGTTGCGGGTGACCTCTGCGAGGATGACCTGCAGCTGGTTGCCCTGGCTGATCGCCTGGAGGAACTGAGTCGGCTCCATGCCGTACTGCTGCGCCGACTGGTAGATGTAGTCGGAGAGCTCGTTCTGCGTCGGCGTGACGTTCTCGCGCTCGGCGATTGCGTCGAGCAGCAGCTCCATCTGGATCTGCTTCTCGCTCGCGACGCGCACCTCTGCGCGGTGCTCGTCGTCTTCGAGACGGCCTTCGCCCTCGAGGTGACGGTGCACCTCTTCCTCAACGAGCTCCTCGGAGATCGGGATCTCCGCCTGCTCGATGAGCGTCTCGGTGAACGCGTCGCGTGCCTGGCGGCCCTGCGCGAAGACCGAAGCCTGCGAGACCTGCTCCTTGAGGCTCTCGCGGAGCTCAGCGATGGTGTCGAACTCGCTCGCGAGCTGTGCGAACTCGTCGTCGGCCTCGGGAAGCTCGCGCTCCTTCACAGCGGTGAGCGTGAGCTCAACCTCTGCGTCCTGGCCCTCGTACTCGCCGCCGAGCAGCTGCGAGGTGAAGTTGGTGGTCTCACCAGCGGTGAGGGTCTCGACAGCATCGTCGGTGCCGGCGAGCAGGTTGCCAGCGCCAACCTCGTACGACACGCCGCTCGCCTGGTCAACTTCCTTGCCGTCGACCTTCGCGGTCAGGTCGAGCTCGACGAAGTCGCCGGTCTTTGCGGGGCGGTCGACGGTGACGAGGGTGCCGAAGCGCTCGCGCAGGCTGGTGAGCTCCGCCTCAACAGCGGCTTCGTCGATCTCGGCCTCGTCGACGGTGATCGCGAGTCCGGTGTAATCGGGAAGCGTGAACTCGGGGCGAACCTCGACCTCGAAGAGCAGTACGAGCTCGCTCGCCGCGTCTGCCGCCTCGGGCATCTTCTCGATGTCGGCTGACGGGCGGCCCATCGGGCGAACGCCAGCCTCAGCGACTGCTGCCTGGTAGAAGTCGTCGAGCGAGTGGTTGACGGCCTCGGAGATGACCGAGTCGCGGCCGAAGCGCTGGTCGATGATCTGCGCCGGTGCCTTGCCCTTGCGGAAGCCAGGAATCGAGACCTGCTCGGCGATCGACTTGTACGCGTTCTTCAGGTAGGGAGCGAGCTCGTCCTGCGTGACGGTAACGGTCAGCTTCGTGCGGGTCGGTGTGAGCTTTTCAGCTTTCGTCTTCGGCAATTTGGCCTCTCATCGTCGGATCATGCTGCTATCAGCCTGTGTCGGGCCAAGCGACCCTTGTCGGGGCGACAGGATTCGAACCTGCGACCTCCCGCTCCCAAAGCGGGCGCTCTAGCCAAGCTGAGCTACGCCCCGAGACTCTCGTCTCACGGTTACGCTCACAGCGCGCAACCTGACCAATCCTAGTCCAAACCTTGGCAAATCAGCACACCGGGCGCTGTTTACGGGGCAAAAGCCCTCGATTTCCGCGAAAACACGCGGCGGAGCGGGGCCTCCGGGAGTGTCATCGTGGCCCGGCCGCCCAGAAACCAAGAGCCCCTCACCGGAGTGAGGGGCTCATTCGAGGGGATGACGGGAATCGAACCCGCGTAATCAGTTTGGAAGACTGAGGCTCTACCATTGAGCTACATCCCCGGACCACCGAGATGGTCTGGCGCTTGCGCGACTCATCGAGCATACTGCATGTTCGTCGCGTGGCGCGAACGCGCCCCCGCCCCGGCGCGTCTCGGCCGCCGACAGCGCGCCTAGCTCGTGGCGGCGCGGTGGTTGCTCGTGTAGTCGAGGTAGACCTCCGAGTTACGGCGCACCGACTCGCGATCCTCATCCCGCAGTTCACGCACCACCCGCGCCGGCACGCCCGCGACGAGCGAGTGCGGCGGGATCACCATCCCCTGCGGGACGACTGCGCCGGCTGCGACGAGGCTCCCCTCCCCCACGACCGCCTCGTTGAGCACTGTCGCGTTCATCCCGATGAGACACCCGTTCTCGACCGTCGCGCCGTGCACCACCGCGTTGTGCCCCATGGACACGTCATCGCCGATCACCGTCGCCTGGCCGCGGAAGGTGTGGATCACGACGCCGTCCTGCGCGTTCGTGCGCTCGCCGATGCGCACGGCGTCGGAGTCGCCCCGCACGACAGCGTTGTACCAGATGCTCGAGTCGCGACCGATCGACACGTTGCCGACGACGAACGAGCCCGGAGCGAGCCACACGCTCTCGTGCACCTCGGGCGCGCCGTATGGTGCGACGGGGATGATCTGGCCGTGGTGTTTCGTCATTGCACACTCCTTTGGGTAGACAAAAAGGCCCTTACTCAAGAGTAAGGGCCTTCGTTGCTCCCCCGGCTGGGCTCGAACCAGCGACATCCTGATTAACAGTCAAGCGCTCTGCCAACTGAGCTACAGGGGAATATTGCCGCAGCAACTCGACTAGCGTACCAAGCGTCTCGCGGGCCACGCAAATCACGGTTCCCCGGGCGCGTCTACTCCTCGGCGATCTCGTCGTACGCGGTGGACCGGAGCGCGTCGGCGAGCCTGCGGACATAGTCGTGCTCGGTGCGCCGGAAGATGGAGTTGATCTCGCCGCGACCGACGATGCGGCCCTGCTGCAGTACGATGACCTCCTCGGCGAGCGCCTCGAGCATCCCGATGTCGTGGCTCACGAGGACCATCGAGGCGCCGGTGCGCTTCCGGTACCACTTGAGCAGATCAACGATCTTCGGGCGATTGTTCGCATCGACTCCGAGCGTCGGCTCGTCCACGATGAGCACCGTCGGGTCGAGCATGAGTGAACGCATCACGGCGACGCGTTGGCGCTGCCCCTTCGACAGCTCGTACGGGTACTCCTGCAGCTTCGCGAGCGGCAGCGCGACGATGTCCATCATCTCGGCGACGATTTCCCCGAGCGGCTCGCGGTCGAAGTTGCGCACCCGCTCCTGAATCGGCTCGAACAGCACATCGCCCACGTTGAGCTCCGGGGTGAGGGTCGCTCCGGCGTCCTGCGAGAGGTGGCCGACGTAGGCCGTCAGCCGCGAACGCGATCGGCGGGTCAGGCGATCCAGCGGCATATCGAGCGCCTTGCCGACGCCGCCGGCGGACTTGATGCGGGCGTTCTTGTCGCCCTCCGTGCCCCGCCCAGCGAGGTAGCGCGTCAGCGTCGACTTGCCAGAACCGCTCTCGCCGAGCACGGCGAGCACTCCCCCGCGGGGGAGGTCAAGGCTCACACCCTCGACGGCCTGGAAGGCGCGCCCGCCAGCGTGTGCCGGATACCTCAGCGAGAGATCCGAGGCGATCAGGACGGGGTCTGCGTCGAGGTTTGGATGTGCCACACGCTCACCTTACTAGTCGTGACGCAGCCCACGCCGTGCATGCTCCAGCGCGGCGAGTTGCTCCTGCACGCGCCGGGAGGCCTCGCTCGACGAGTCGCCGATGCGCTGCATCCGGGCAAGCAGCTCCTGTTTGAGCGAGACGAGGTCGCGGTCGAGCAGCGAAATGACGACCTCGCGGGCGTACTCGGGCAGGAGGGCGGGATCCCGTTGCGGCATCGACGCGATCGCAAGTTCGCGGACGAGTCCCTGGTGCGTCTGCGGGGCCGCCGCGAGGACAGCCTCCACCCATGCGCCGCCGTCGAGGCTGGGCAGCGCCGCGCTGAGGGCGTCCCTGACGACGCGAAGCTGCGGTTCGGTGACCTGCGCCGTGACGGCCTGCGAGAGCAGTTCGGATCCCACCGCGGGACCCTGCTGGATCATCGCCATGAGCGCATCGCGCTCGAGCCAGACTGCCGGCGTCGAACGCAGCGTCGCGAGCGAGATCGCCGGGCGTGCCGGCTCGGGCTCAGCGCCCTGGTGCGGCCCCCCGTAATCGGGCTCGGCTGGCGCCTGCCTGTGCGCGTTCTTCACCGCGTGTTGCACCTCGGCGAGGTCGAGGCCGAGCATCCGCGCGAGTTCGCGGGCGTAGCCTGGGCGCATTCCAGGATCCTTGATGCCTGCGACGATCGGGGCGGCCTGCCGGAGCGCGGACACCCTGCCCTCGACCGAGTTCAGGTCGTACCTGCTGATCGCCTGCTTGAGTGCGAACTCGAACAGCGGCACCTTCTTGTCGAAGAGCTCCCGCACGGCGTCGTCGCCGCGGTGGAGCCTGAGGTCGGCCGGGTCGTAGCCGTCCGGCGCGACCGCGGCGTAGGTCTGAGCGGTAAAGCGCTGCTCCTCGCCGAACGCGCGCAGCGCGGCCTTCTGGCCCGCCTCGTCAGGGTCGAACGTGAAGATCACCTCGGCCGCCGAGTCGTCCCCCATCACGCGGCGGAGCATCGAAATGTGCTCCTTGCCGAAGGCGGTGCCACAGGTGGCGATCGCGTCGTCAACGCCCGCGAGGTGGCAGGCCATGACGTCCGTGTAGCCCTCAACGATCACGGCACGCCCGCCGCGGGAGATCGCCTTCTTCGCGAGGTCGAGCCCGTAGAGCACCCGCGACTTGTGGTAGACCGGCGTCTCAGGGGTGTTCAAGTACTTCGGTCCGTTGTCGTCCTCGTAGAGCTTTCTGGCGCCGAACCCGAGCGTCTGCCCGCTCGTGTCGCGAATCGGCCAGACGACGCGGCCGCGGAAGCGATCGTAGACCCCGCGTTGCCCCTCGGAGACGAGACCGGCCTGCACGAGTTCCTGCGGCGTGTAGCCGAGCTGCCGGAGATGGCCCGTGAGGGCGTCCCACCCACGCGGGGCATAGCCGACCGCGAACTGCTCCCACGACGCCGGGGCGAAGCCGCGCTGTTCGAGGAACGCGCGGGCGGTCTGAGCTTCCTCCCCCATGAGCTGATCGCGGTAGAAATCGCTCGCCGCCTGGTTGGCAGCAAGCAGTCGCGCCTTGTTCGGCCCGTCCTCGCGGCGCTCGTAGCCCTCCTCATAGGTGAGCACGTAGTTCGTGCGGGCCGCAAGCCGCTCGACCGCCTCCGCGAACGAGAGGTGATCCATCTTCTGCACGAAGCTGATCGAGTCTCCCGATTCGCCGCAGCCGAAGCAATGGAAGTAGCCGAGGGCCGGGCGCACGTGGAAGCTCGGACTGCGCTCGTCGTGGAACGGGCACAGCCCCTTCATCGAGTCGATGCCAGCGTTCTTCAGCGCGACGTAATCGCCAACGAGGTCGGCGATGTTTGTGCGGCGCTTCACTTCCTCTACATCGCTTGCTTTAATCCGACCCGCCATAGGGGCCATTCTAGTCTTTGCGGGGCGCCGGCGGCGGGCGCTCGCTCAGGGCGCAGTGGCCGCCCATACGCGGCGGGCGCGTCGCGCTACCAGCACAGGATCTGGGATCGGCGATGTGTATGCCGCAGCCCGGCGGAAGTTGCATTGGGTTGGTAGATCACAGGCGGTGCGAGCGTGCACTCCTGTCTATACCAGCGGCACCTCGCACAGCCGGCGGTGCCAGGCGATCGCAGACTGATCGGTGAGCGACGCCACCTGATCCACGATCACGCGCTTTGCCGCTGCGTCGTCGGCGGCCGCCGCGAAGTCAGCCTGGAACGCGGGTTCGAGATCGCGATCCTGACCCTCCCACAGGGTTTCGAGCAGCTCGGCGAGCAGCGCGCGCTGCCGCCGGTAGGTCGGCTGCCTGCGGCCACTCGCCATCACGAACGCCGCGACGATGCCCTTGAGTACCGCGATCTCGGCGTGGATCGCCTTCGGCACGACGAGGGAAGCGCCGTAGCGTGCGAGCGGGGCCCCGCCTGCAGACTCCCGCGTCGCTGCGATGGCGGAGCGCGCGAAGTGCCCGATCATGTCGCTCGTGAAGTTCTTGAGCTGCGCCTGGTGCCTGCGCGACCCGTCCCACCGCGTCAGCCAGGTCGGCGTCGCCGAGATCCTGTCGTAGGCGGCCGAGAGCTCATCGTGCGTGAACGAGCCGTCGGCCCAGCTCGCGACGTCGGCAATGAGCGAGTCGTGCCCCGAACGGGAGGTGAGGATCAGCGGATCGATGTGGTCGCTCACGATCGCGTCCTCGAAGTCATGGACGGAATACGCGATGTCGTCGGACAGGTCCATCGTCTGCGCTTCGGCGCACTTCACCCGAGCAGGCGCGCCTTCGCGCATCCAGTGGAACACCGGGGCGTCGTCGGGGTAGTACCCGAACTTGCCGCTGCCCGCGGGAGCCTCCGAGAGCGCCCACGGGTACTTGCAGCTCGCGTCGAGCGTCGCCCGCGTGAGGTTCAGGCCGGCGCTCTCCCCGGTCTCGCTGAAGCGCTTCGCTTCGAGCCGGGTGAGGATCCTGAGCGTCTGCGCGTTGCCCTCGAACCCGCCAGCGTCACTCGCCCACTCGGCGAGCGCCCGCTCGCCGTTGTGCCCGAACGGCGGATGGCCGAGATCGTGGGTGAGGCAGGCTGCGTCGACGACGTCGCGGTCGAGCCCAAGCGACGCGGCGAGTTCGCGCCCGATCTGGGCGACCTCGAGCGAATGCGTGAGGCGGTTTCTGGCGAAGTCGATGCCCGCGGTCGGGCTGAGCACCTGCGTTTTCGCCGCGAGCTTGCGCAGGCCGGACGAGTGAATGACGCGTGCCCGGTCGCGTTCGAAATCGCTGCGCGCGCCGCTGTGCGTCTCGGGCACGAACCGCTCAATGTCGGCCGCGCCGTACTCCCCGCGCGCCGGCTCCAGGCTAGCCACCCGAGTCGTCCCGCTCCGCTTCGGCGAGCTCGGCGAAGTCGATGTGCGCGCTATCGCGCGAATCGAGCCAGCCGTCGGGGAGCTTGGGCTGCTTCGGGCTCCCAGCCCGGCCTCGCTGCCCCTCCGCGCCAGCGCCTGGGTACGGCAGGGAGCGGTCCATCGTCTCGTAGATCTCGTCGAGGTGCTCGAGCGACTCGACCATCGCGAGCGCTCGGCGGGTGTCGCCGCCGACGCCGTAACCCTTGAAGTACCAAGCGACGTGCTTGCGGATGTCGCGGCAGGCGCGCGCCTCCTCGCCGTCGAAGAACTCGATGAGCAGTTCGGTGTGGCGGCGCATCGCGTCCATCACGAACCCGAGCCCGGGCTTCGCGATCGCGGCGTTCGCCTCGTCCCAGGTCAGCTCACCCTGTTCGGCCTTGAACGCCGCGGCGAGATCCCCGAACAGCCACGGCCGTCCCAGGCAGCCGCGCCCGACGACGACGCCGTCGCAGCCGGTCTCGCGCACCATCCGGATCGCGTCGTCAGCGGCCCAGATGTCGCCGTTGCCGAGGATCGGCACGCTGGTGATGGCCTGCTTAAGCTCGGCGATCGCCGACCAGTCAGCCGTTCCCGAGTAGAACTCGTTCGCGGTGCGCCCGTGGAGCGCGATGGCGGCGACGCCTGCTGCCTCGGCTGAGCGCGCGGCGTCGAGGAAGGTGAGGTGATCGGCATCGATGCCCTTGCGCATCTTCACCGTGAGCGGAATGTCACCGGCGGCCTTCACGGCGCCCTCGACGATCGCGCTAAACAGGTCGGCCTTCCACGGCAGGGCGGCGCCGCCGCCCTTGCGGGTGACCTTCGGGACGGGGCAGCCAAAGTTCAGGTCGATGTGGTCCGCGAGATCCTGATCCACGAGGAACCGGACGGCCTCGGACACAGTCTTCGGGTCGACGCCGTAGAGCTGGATCGAGCGCGGCGTTTCGCTCTCGTGGTGCTTAATAAGCCGGAGTGATCCAGGGGTGCGCTCCACGAGCGCGCGACTCGTGATCATCTCGCTGACGTACAGCCCGGCGCCGTACTCGCGGCAGAGCCGGCGGAAGGCGGTGTTGGTGATGCCGGCCATCGGCGCGAGGATGACGGGAACGTCGAGCTCGAGCGGGCCGATACGCAGGCGTGAGCCTGGAAGCGTTGAGGTAGTCATGACCGCTCTATTCTCGCAGATCGCGGGAGCGCTGAGCGCTACCGCGACTTGGGCTTGTCGACGGCGCCGCCGAACCGCCGGTCGCGGTCGTGGAAGATCTCGATGGCCTCCCACAGGTCCCGCCGCGAGAAGTCGGGCCACAGCTGGTCAAGGAAGACCATTTCGGCGTACGCGGACTGCCACAGCATGAAGTTGCTCGTGCGCTGCTCCCCCGAGCTTCGGACAAACAGGTCGACGTTCGGCAGCTCCGGCACGTACAGGTGCTTCTCGATGACGCGCTCGGAGATGCCGTTGGGCGAAAGCCTGCCGTCGGCGACCTCCGTTGCGATGCGCTTCACCGCGTCCGTGATCTCCGTGCGGCCGCCGTAGTTGACGCACATCGTCAGTGTGAGGCCGGTGTTGTGCGCCGTGTAGGTCTCGGCGAGCTTGAGCTCCTTGATCACCGAGCCCCAGAGGCGCGGCCGCCGCCCGGCCCAGCGCATGCGCACGTTCCAGGCGCTGAGCTGCTCGCGCCGTCGC
Source organism: Leucobacter aridicollis (assembly GCF_013409595.1). Classification (NCBI taxonomy): domain Bacteria; kingdom Bacillati; phylum Actinomycetota; class Actinomycetes; order Micrococcales; family Microbacteriaceae; genus Leucobacter; species Leucobacter aridicollis. Next base: position 1,708,275 of record NZ_JACCBD010000001.1, read on the forward strand.
CGGAGCACGTCGCGGTTGAACCCCATGAGGAACCGCACCTCGTCGGGCGAGCGGCGCCAGTTCTCGGTCGAGAACGCGTACACGCTCAGGTGCGTCACCCCCGCTTGGATCGCCCCGGCAACGACGTCCAGCAGTACCTGTTCGCCCATCCGGTGACCCTCGACGCGCGGCAGGCCCCGCTGGTTCGCCCAGCGGCCGTTGCCGTCCATGACGATCGCGACGTGCTTGGGGGCCGGGCCCCGGAACTTCGGCGGCTGTTCCCCGGTCCAGTCAACGGGAACCAGGGTCTCGGGAGCAATAGCCATGCACCGATTCTAGGTGCGCGGCAGGGAGAACGACCTGAGGCCACGCTCAAGATGCCACTGGGTGTAGGCGGCCGCAATCCCGGCGGCCTGTCCGCGTTCGCGCTCGCCGCTCGCGACGGCTGAGTCCCAGTCGCCCGCGAGCAGGGCGCGAAGCAGATCGATGCTCCCCTGGTCGAGGCGCGGCGAGCCTGCCGGCCGGCAGTTCTCGCAGGCGACACCGCCGAGCTGCACCGCGACAGCGGTGTGCGGGCCGGGTGCGCCGCAGCGAACGCACTCGTCGAACCCCGGCGTCCAGCCCGCGGCCGCCATGGCGCGCAGCAGGTAGCCGTCACGCACGAGTTCGGCGGGAATCTTGCCCGCGGCGAGGGTGCGCAGGGCACCGACGAGGAGCGTGAACAGCTCGGGCGAGGGGCCGCCCTCAGCGAGCCGCTCGGCGGTCTCAGCCATCACGCTGCCAGCCCGATACCTGTCGTAGTCCGCGGTGATCGCGGGCCCGTACGAGCCGAGCGTGACCGCCTGGGTGATCGTGTCGAGGGTGCGGCCCTCGTAGCACTGCACGTCGGCGACCATGAACGGCTCAAGCCGAGCACCGAACTTTGAGGAGGTGCGGCGGACTCCCTTTGCGACCGCTCGGAGTACGCCACGCTTGCTCGTGAGGAGGGTGACGATCCGGTCAGCCTCGCCGAGCTTGTGCGTGCGGAGCACGACACCCTGTTCGCGGTAGAGGGGCACCCCTCCATTATGACGCGTCGCGCTTGGGGTCGGCTCGGCACCCGCGGTGGTTCCGCCCTCCACCCCGATCGATAGATCTGGGATCGGCGTCAGCAATCACGTGCCGGCCAGGATCTGGCATACGGATCGCAGATTTGCAGTGCTGCGGCTGTGGCGCAGTGCTGCGGTCTGGCACAGTGCTGCGGCTGTGGCGCAATGCTGCGGTCTGGCACAGTGCTGTGGCTGTGGTCTGGCACAGGGCCTTGGGGCTGCGGCTGCGGCTGCGGCCGGTTAGGCTCGGGGCCCGCTGCGCCGCCGCCCGCCCTTCGCCTCAGCCTCGCGCCAGGCGCGCTGCGCAGGAGTCTCCCCCGCCGGCGCGGAGCTCGCGCGCTGCCTGTCGGGCGCGCCGCCGCGGCCGAGATGCCAGGCGTGGACGATCGCGAGCGCCAGCGCGTCGGCGGCGTCGGCCGGCTTCGGGGGCGCGGCGAGTCCGAGGAGCCTCGTGACCATGTTCGTGACCTGCGCCTTGTCGGCGGCGCCGTAGCCTGTCACCGAGGCCTTCACCTCGTTCGGGGTGTACATCGCGACAGGGATGCCGCGCTGCTGCGCCAGAAACATCACGATGCCGGAGATCTGGGCGACGCCCATCACGCTCGGGAGGTTCTGTTGGGCGAACACGCGCTCGATGGCGATCGCGTCCGGGCGTTCGCCATCGAGCAGGCGCTCGAGGGCCGAGCCCAGCTGGTGGAGCCGCACAGGCAGCTCCGCTCCGGCCGGGCTCGTCAGCACCTCGACGTGTTCGAACGAGAGTTTTCGGGATCCCTCGGAGCTCACAACGCCCACACCGAGCCTGGTGAGCCCCGGGTCAATCCCGATGACGCGCATACTTACTCGTCGTTAGCGAGTTCCGCCTGGACCTCGTCGGTCAGGTCGAAGTTCGCGTAGACGTTCTGCACGTCGTCGCTGTCTTCAAGCGCGTCGATGATGCGGAACACCTTGCGAGCGGTGTCCGCGTCGATCTCGACCTTGAGGTTGGGCACGAACTCGGCCTCGGCCGAGTCGTAGTCGATGCCGGCCTCGACGAGCGCGCCGCGGGCAGCGGTCAGGTCGGTGGCTTCGGTAATGACCTCGAATGCCTCGCCGTTCGGGGTCGGCTTGACTTCCTCCGCGCCTGCCTCGAGCACTGCCATGAGCACGTCGTCCTCAGTGGTGCCCTCGGCGGGAACGGTGATGACGCCCTTGCGCTCAAAGTTGTAGGCGACCGAGCCCGGATCGGCGAGGGTGGCGCCGTTGCGGCTCAGCGCGGTGCGCACCTCGGCGGCGGCCCGGTTCTTGTTGTCGGTGAGGCACTCGACCATGAGGGCGACGCCGTTCGGGCCGTAGGCCTCGTACATCGTCGTGAAGTACTCGACCGACTCGCCGGTGAGGCCCGCGCCGCGCTTGATGGCACGGTCGATGTTGTCGCCGGGGACGGAGTTCTTCTTCGCCTTGTGCACGGCCTCGGCGAGCGCCGGGTTACCTGCGAGGTCGGGCCCGCCGATGCGAGCGGCGACCTCGATCACCTTGATGTACTTGGCGAACGCCTTCGCGCGCCGCGAGTCGAGAATTGCCTTCTTATGCTTGGTGGTTGCCCACTTGGAGTGTCCGGCCACGGGTGCTCCTGCTTTCTTACGTGTGTGTCTGCTGCGATCCTAGTGCGGTGGGGCGTTCGCCCCGAACTCGGCGTCGGGTGGGTCTGCCCAGGCAGCCGCGATGAGGTCCCGGACCTCGCCGAGCAGCTGGGGCATCGCCTTCGTCTGCCCGATGATCGGGAAGAAGTTCGCGTCCGACGCCCACCGGGGCACGATGTGCTGGTGGAGGTGCGCGGCGACCCCTGCGCCCGCGATTTCGCCCTGGTTCATGCCGAGGTTGAAGCCCGCGCAGTTCAGGGCCTGGCGCGCGGCGCGCATCCCGGCCTGGGTGAGTGCGCCGATCTCGGCGACCTCCTCCGGCGTCGCCTCGTCGTACCCGGCGACGTGGCGGTATGGGCAGACGAGCATGTGCCCGCTGTTGTACGGGAACAGGTTGAGCAGCACGTACGCGGTCTTCCCGCGGTGCACGATGAGCGAGGACTCGTCATCGTGCCGCGGGGCCGCGCAGAATGGGCAGTCGGTGTGATCCGCCTGGTGATGGTCCGACACGTACGCCATGCGGTGCGGCACCCAGAGGCGCTGCAGCGGGTTCGGTGTCCCGACCGTGCCGCGCTCCCCTGGGGCCTCAGCCTGGGTTTCGTCAGTTCCAAACATGAATGTGTCGCCTACCGGGCTACTCCGACCAGGCCGTCGAGACCTGCTCGTGGCTCTCGATCGCTGCGAGGATGCGCGCGATAGCGTCGTCGACCGGGACGCCATTGAGCTGCGTGCCGTCGCGGAAGCGGAAGCTGACTGCGCCCGCCGCCCGATCCTCCTCGCCAGCGATGAGCTGGAACGGCACCTTCATCTTGGTGTGAGTGCGGATCTTCTTCGGCATCCGGTCATCGGAGTGATCGACGTGCGCGCGGACGCCCGCCGAGCGAAGCCGCGCGAAGATCTCCTCGAGGTAGTCGCCGTACTCGGCGGCGACGGGAATGCCGACGACCTGTTCGGGGGCGAGCCACACGGGGAACGCGCCAGCGTAGTGCTCGAGCAGGATCGCGAAGAACCGCTCGATCGAGCCGAGCAACGCGCGGTGGATCATGACGGGCTGCTTGCGGGTGCCGTCGGCCGCGGCATACTCGAGCTCGAACAGTTCGGGCTGGTTGAAGTCGAGCTGGACGGTGGACAGCTGCCACGTGCGGCCGATCGCGTCACGCGCCTGCACCGAGATCTTCGGGCCGTAGAACGCTGCGCCGCCCGGATCCGCGACGAGTTCGAGACCGGATTCCTCGCCGACCTCGCGCAGGGTCTGCTCGGCGTCCGCCCACTGCTCGTCGGTGCCGACCGACTTCTCCGGGTCACGCGTTGAGAGCTCGAGGTAGAAGTCGTCGAGGCCGTACGCGCGGAGCGTCGCGAACACGAACTCGAGCTGCCGCTTGAGCTCGTCCTTCACCTGTTCGTCGGTGACGTAGATGTGGGCGTCGTCCTGGGTAAGACCGCGGACGCGGGTGAGACCGGACAGCGTGCCCGACTTCTCGTAGCGATACACCGTGCCGAACTCGGCAAGTCGCAGGGGAAGCTCGCGGTAACTGCGGGCACGTGCGCGGAAGATGAGGTTGTGGAACGGGCAGTTCATGGGCTTCAGGTAGTAGTCCTGGCCCTGCTTGGTGACGTTGCCCTCCTCGTCGACGACCTCGTCGAGGTGCATCGCCGGGAACATGCCTTCCTTGTACCAGTTGAGGTGCTGGCTCGTCTCGAACAGGGTCCCCTTGGTGATGTGGGGGCTGTTCACGACCTCGTAGCCGTTCCGCACGAGCTCTGAGCTCATGAACTTCTCGATCTCGTGGCGGATGATGCCGCCCTTGGGATGGAAGACGGCGAGGCCAGAGCCAATCTCGTCGGGGAAGGAGAACAGATCGAGTTCGACGCCAAGCTTGCGGTGGTCGCGCTTCGCCGCCTCCTCGAGGCGAGTCTGGTAGGCGCGCAGCTCATCCTTCGTCGGCCAGGCGGTACCGTAGACGCGCTGCAGCATCGGATTCGCCTCGCTGCCGCGCCAGTACGCTCCGCTCGAGCGCATGAGCGCCCAACCGTTGCCGATCATCTTGGTGTTTGGCAGGTGCGGCCCGCGGCAGAGGTCCTTCCACTGCGTCTCCCCCGTCTTCGGGTCGACATTGTCGTAGATGGTGAGCTCGGCGCCGCCGACCTCGACGTTCTCATTGTCGGAACCCGAGTCGGCTCCGCCCTTGAGCCCGATGAGTTCGAGCTTGTAGGGCTCGTTCGCGAGCTCCGCACGGGCCTCGTCCTCGCTCACGACCCGGCGCACGAAGCGCTGGCCCTGCTTGACGATCTTCTGCATCTCTTTCTCGAGCGCCTTGAGATCCTCGGGGGTGAACGCCTCGGCCGAGTCGAAGTCGTAGTAGAAGCCGTCGGTGATGGGCGGGCCGATGCCGAGCTTCGTCTCGGGGTTGACCCGCTGCACGGCCTGCGCGAGCACGTGCGCGGCCGAGTGCCGGAGGATGTTCAGGCCATCCTCGGAATCGATGGTGACGGGCTCCACTGTGTCAGTATCTGTGACCTCCCACGCGAGATCGCGAAGTTCGCCGTTGACGCGCATCGCGACAACGGACCGGTCGGTGAACAGTGAAAAGCCGTCGGCCACTGCGATTCCCTTCGGAGACAAGATAAAGACTCCGTAATTCTATCGGGTCGCAGCGGCCGACGGCTCACTGAAGCGGCGGGGTGTCCCCGCGCAGTGCCGGTTAGGCCCCGGCGCCACCGCGCTTCAGCGCCTGCAGCCGCTCGTCGACCTCGCTGAGCGCGCCGAGATCGTCGAGCTCGTTGAACTGAGCGTCGAGCGTGGACGCGGCGAGCTCCGCCTGGCCGCGAACCATCGCCTCTTGCCGCTTCACCTTCTCCTCGAATCGCCCAAGCTCGCTCGTCGGGTCGAGGACGTCAAGGTTCTTGACGGCGTCCTGCACCTGCGACTGCGCGTCGGCGACCTTGCCGCGCGAGACGAGTTCGTCGCGCTTCGCCTGCAGCTGCACGAGCTTCTCGCGCATCGTGTGCAGGCCCGTCTTCAGCTGGTCAACGACCTGCTGCTGCGCGGCGACGCTCGGCTCGGAGGTTGAGATCTCCTTCTCGAACGAGATCTGCTTGGAGAGCGCGACGCGTGCGAGGTTGTCGAACTTGTCGGCGCCAGCGGTGTCGCCGGATGCGCGGAGCGTCTCGGCCTGGCTCGACGCTGCCGCCGCCTTCGTGCCCCACTCCGAGACGGCCTTGCGGTCCTCCTCAAGGTCGGCCTCCATGAGGCGCAGGTTGCCGATCGTCTGCGCGACCGAGCTCTCGGCGTCGGCGATGCTGTTCTTGTAGTCGCGCTCCATCTGGTTGAGCATCTTCTCCGGGTCTTCTGCGGAGTCGAGGAGTGCGTTGATGTTTGCCTTGGCGAGCTGTGCAATACGGCCAAGGATGGATTGCTTTGCCATGTTGGCTTCCTTTCCTGAGTTCCACCGAATCAGCTCGGAGGAGGTGTGTGCGCGCCCAGGATCGAGCGCAAGTCTGTGAGTGGCGAGTGCCTGCGGCCTAGAACCTGCCGCCGCCGCGCCTGCCGCCGCCGAGGCCGCCACCGCCGCCGATCGAGCCGCCACCGTTCCAGCCGCCGGTGAAGCCACCGTTCGAGCCGCTCCAGCCACCGCTCGAGCGTCCACCGCCACCGCCGCCGCTCAGGAGCCCGCCAAGGATCCCGCCGAGCACGGCGCCGCCGAAGCTCCCGTTCGAGCCGCCACCGCCGAAGCCGCCGCCGGAGCCGCCGCCCCACCCGGACACGTCGTTGACGGCGAGCTGGTAGGCGGCGCGGGCGTACTGCGTCGCCTGCTGCGCGGCCTGGTAGGACTTCATCGGGTCCTGCTGCGCGTACTGTTCTGCGAGCTGCAGCTGGCGCTTCGCCTCCGCGAGCCGCGTTCGCGCCTGCGAGCCGATCGCGCCGCGGCGCGTCTCGATGAACTGCTCAGCGGCGAGCACCTCGGAGCGTGCGGGGACCAGGGCCTCGTCGCGCGCGGCCTCGGCACGGCGGAGCCGCTCGGTGTTCTCCCTGGCGGTGCCGATCGCCGCGTCGATCTGCACGTTTGCGGCTGCGGCAGCGGCCAGCGCCGCGACAGGGTCGCCCTGTGTTCCCTGTGCGAGGAGCTGGCTGACACGCTCGGCGGCCTGTTGCAGGGCCTGCCGATCCGCATCGCCGGCGGAACCGATGAGCTGCGAGACCACCTGAAGATCCCCCTGCAGGTCAGCGGCCGCTTCCTCGAACTGCCGCGTGCTCTCCGCGAGCTCGCCAGCGAGCACGTCGGGCGATTGGGCGAGCGTCCGCGCCTGATCAAGCGCCGCCTCGCCGGCGCGGAGCGACACGGCGGCGGCGGACCGCTCGCCGGCCGCGAGCTCCGCCGTTGCCGAGGTGATGCACTCGCCAACGAACTGCAGCCTGGCGCCAGCCTCGGTGAGGTTTGCCTCGAGCTGACCGGCGATGGCCGGTGCGTAGCTCGCCGCGAGCGCGCTCGCACGCTCGCGGCCCGCACTCAGCGCCTGGTGGACGCCGGGAAGCTGCGTCTGAAGCTGTTCGAGCACTTCGGGTGCCCGCTCTTCGACCTCGCGCAGCCGCGAGAACGAGTCGGTGTGTGCGTCGAGCGACTCCTTCGCGCCCGTGCACCGCTCGATGATCTCGGTGAGCCAGGCGCGACGATCCTCATCGGAGTCCGGCTCGTTGTCGTCGAGCAGCTGTCGCCGCACGAACGCGGCCTGGAGCTGCTCCTTCGCGTCGGCGATAGCCGCAGCGAATGGCTGCGCCGCCTCCGCGCCGAACTGCGCCTCCGCGAAGCCGAGCTCCTGCTCGCTGCTGCGGACGTCATCGTCGACGCGCACGAGCAGCGCGCTCGCCTGCGATTCGAGCTCCTCGAGGGTCAGCGGAACCTCGCCCTCGGCGACCTGCCGCTCCCGCTTGCGCTTGCGGGAGATCGCGACTCCGGCCGCGACGCCACCAACGACGACAACGCCGCCGATCACCGCGACGGCGACGCCGGTGCCGTTCGACCCGGGGTTGAGCACCGCTTTGTCGATACCGGTGAGTGTTGCGCCGACGACGCCCTTCCAATCACTGCTCTTCAGCGCGGGGCGGACGTAGTCGTTGGACAGCGTGTCGTACTGGGCGTCGGTCATGAGCGCCTGCGGTGCGTTCAGGTCGTACAGTCGATCCTCAACCGCGACGCTGAGCAGCACGCCGTCGTCGCCAAGGAAGTTCTTCTGGGCCGTCGCGGCACCCCACTGCTCCGGGTCCGCCGGCGAGTCGAACGTGTCGACGTAGACGACGAAGAGCTGGACGCCGTGTTCGGTCGCGAACTCGCGAACCTCGTCCTCGAGCTTCGACACGCTCGACCCCAGCACGCCGTCGCTCGTGCCGTCGATGACGTACTTGCCGCCGAACGACGGCGGAGGTGTCGCCGAAGCGGCCGCCGGGGCGAAGAGCGCCAGCCCGGCCAGTGCCGCAAGGCCAAGCATCGTTGCGATTCGCTTCATTCACGATCCCCCGTCTGCAACGGCCGCGCGGCTACTCCAACGCGTGTCCGATACGCACAGTTTAGGAGTGCGGGGCACCCGGCGCTAGTGCCTTCTATGTGATTCGTATGAGTGCCGGATTTCGCTCCAGCGTTTAGCGAGACTCAACGCTGGTTTGCGCAATCGCGCTTGTTCGGCGTTTCCGGCGCAGCTGGAATAGTGAACATGAACTCGAGCACCCTCCCCGCCCGCGTGTCCGCCGGCCACCCCATGGTCCCCGTCGGCGCGATCACGCTCTCAACGTTCCTCGTCGTCACCTCGGAAATGATGCCCGTCGGGGTGTTGACGCCGATGGCGGAATCGCTCGGCGTGACTGCCGGCGGGGCGGGCGCAACGCTCACAGTCACGGGAGCGATCGCGGCAGTCGTGAGCACGTTCGCGCCTGCACTCGCTGGCCGCGTTGACCGGCGCACGATCCTCATCGCGTTCATGCTCGTGCTTGCGGTCGCCAATGCCCTGACGGCGGTCGCGCCGACCTACGCCGTGGTGATGCTCGGACGCGTGCTGCTCGGCGTCGCGATGGGGATGGTGTGGGGGCTCGCCGCCGGACTCGGTGGCCGCATCGCCCCACCGAGCCGCGCGGCGCTCGCGACAACGCTCATCTTCTCGGGCGTGTCCATTGCCTCCGTGCTCGGAGTGCCGCTCGGAACCTACGTGGGCGGTGTCCTCGGCTGGCGGTCGGCATTTTGGCTGCTCGCCGCGCTGAGCGTGGTTGCTGCGATCGGCCTGCGACTCGCGGTTCCCGCGCTGCCGGCCGATTCGGCCGCCGGCTTCCGCGGCATCTTCAGCGTGCTCCGCCTGCCGCACGTGGTCGCCGGGCTGGTGATCACCGCGCTGCTCGTCGTCGGGCACTTCACCGGCTACACCTTCATTCGACCCGTCCTCGAGTTTGGGGTCGGCGCTGCGGAGGGCGGGATCGCCGCTGCGCTGCTCGTGTTCGGAATTGCAGGGGTCGTGGGGAACTTTGCGGTCGGCGGAGTCGCTGCGTTGAGGCCGAAGCGCGCAGTCGTCGGCACCGCGACGGCGCTTGCTCTGGGCGTTGCAGGGGTCGGCGCACTCAGCGTTCTGGGCGCGGGCGGCTTCGGACACGGTACCGGCCAGGCCCCGGCCTCGATCACGTTCGTGGCGATCGCGATCTGGGGCCTCGGCTACGGTGGCGTCTCGGTCGCGACCCAACGCTGGATTGCGACGGCCGAACCGGGCCGAGTCGAGGCCTCGGCGGCGCTGTGGGCTGGTATGTTCAACGCGAGCATCGCCGTTGGCGCTGTGTTGGGAGGCGCCGCGTTCGACGGATTCGGCGCGGTCGGAACGCTCGCAGTCGCGCTCGGCATCGCGGCAACCGGGGTGCTCGTTGCGGCGCTCACCAGCCCCCGCGCGCTCACCAGCCCCCGCGCGCTGCGGTGATCTCCGCTTAACCGGACGTTGCGGCGTGGAGGCGGCGCAAGAACTCACCCAGCAGCGGGTGCGGCGACGCCGCAACGTTCGTCACCGCGGACAGGCTTGACTGCGGCACCCCTTCGACGAGCAGATAACGCAGGTCCGGCCTTGGGAGGTACGCGGCACTCGCCTCGCAGAGCAGCACGCCACCGGCCCCCGTTGCCGCGAGCGACAGCGCCTCGGGCAGCGTTCTGACTCTCGGCCCGTAGCTGAGGGCGGTGCCGTCTGGCGTCGACACCGGTGCGTTCGCGGCGAGCCACGCCGCTGGGGCCTCCTCGGCTGGCCCGATCAGCGTCACTGTCGCGAGTTCCGCCGCGGTAACGCTCGTGCGCCCCGCGCGCTCAGCCTGCCGGGCGAGGGGGCTCGTTCGGGCGATGCCGACAACCTGATCCTGCGGTGAAAACTCGAACCAGGTCCGCAGGCCTTCGGCCTCCGCCGGCGACAGGACGAGCGCGAGGTCGACCGCACCCGCGGTCACCCCCGTCAGCGGGTCAGACCAGGGCAGCTCGACGAGCTGCACCATCCCCTGGGGCATCGCGGCAACCACCCGCGCGACGGCCTCGTACACCGAGCATTGGAACCCGACGCGCAGCGGCCGCGCCGGCGAGAGTGCGGCGGCCTGGGCCGCGTCAAACGCTGCCCGCAACGAGAGCAAGCTGGGAACAACACGCGCGGCGAGGCCCGCGCCAAGATCGCTGAGCTCGACCCTGCGACTCGTTCGCAGGAAGAGCTGACCGCCAACGCGCTGCTCAAGCCGGCCAATCATCTGAGAGACCCGCCCTGGCGTGACACCGAGCTTCTCAGCCGCCTGGCCGAAATGCAGGGTCTCGCTCACCACAGCGAAATACTCGAGCTCTCTGAGCGGGAGTTCGGGGTGAGGCGAGTAGCGCGCGGGCTCAGGAGTCGTCATGACGCACTCGCACCAACACGCCGCTAGTCGGCAATGGTCTGCACGTGCAGCATGGTCCAGCCGTCCGGGACGAGCGCTGCGAGCTCGTGCATCGACGGCGCGGTGATCTCCTGCGAGGTGTCCCTGCGGTGGTACGTCCCGAGGGCGGAGATCTCTCCGCCGGTCTTGCCCATCCGCACTGGCGCCTTCACCAGATCGAAGCCAGGCGGGCACTGGGACGAGAGGAGCTCGTGCACCTCTTCAAGCGATGTCCCCACCACGTCAATCTCGATGGTTTCAGTCAGTCTGATCGTGGCGCGAAGCATGAGATCAGGATACCGAGATTGGGGCGGCGAGCGTGCATCCGCGGACGCGCCCCGCCGCCGACCTCTCATCTCGGGCAGCTAGGTTGGGGCTGGGAGACATTGAGGGGGATGCTGTGAAACGGTGGCTACTGCTCGGATCCGCAATTGCGGCCGAGGTCGCGGGAACGCTCATGCTGCGGGCGGCTGTCGACGCCCCGGCTTGGATCGTCGGCGTCGTCGCCTGCTACGTCGCCGCGTTCACGCTCATCGGGCTCACGCTGCGCACGGGGATGCCCGTTGGCGCCGTTTATGGAGTCTGGGGTGCGACCGGCGTGGTGCTCGTGGCCGCGCTCAGCGTGCTCATCTTTGGGGAGCATCTCAGCCCGGTGAGCGTCGCGGGCATCGCCGTCATCATCGTCGGGGTCGTGCTGGTTGAGACCGGCACGCACGACCAGTCGGCGCCGGCGGCGGAGCGGGCCGCGTGAGCTGGCTCTGGCTCCTACTCTCCATCGCGTGTGAGGTTGCGGCGACGCTGAGCATGCGCGCGAGTGATGGGCTAAAGCGCAAGCGGTGGATTCCGGCGATCGTCGTCGGCTATGCGGCCGCATTCACCGCGCTCGCCTTCGCCCTCGACGCGGGGATGCCACTCGGGATCGCCTACGGGATCTGGACCGCGGTAGGGATCGTCGTCGTCGCGGTCTGCGCCCGGATGCTGTGGAAGGATCCGCTCACACGCCGGATGCTCGTCGGCATCGCGCTCGTTGCGATCGGGGTGCTGCTTGTCGAGCTCGGCACGCTGATGTGAGGCCCGGGACTCGGCCAGTGCCCGCGAGCCGGACCCGGCGCCTGGGCGCACCGGTCGCCAACCCAACCGAGAAACGAAAAACCCCCGGCGTGAACCGGGGGTTTCTCTCCTGTGCGCGATACTGGGATCGAACCAGTGACCTCTTCCGTGTCAGGGAAGCGCGCTACCGCTGCGCCAATCGCGCCTAAGATAAGGCTATTCAATTGTGGTGGAGGTGGCGACGGGATTCGAACCCGTGTATACGGCTTTGCAGGCCGCTGCCTCGCCTCTCGGCCACGCCACCGTAAGTGTTTGCCACCAAAAGCGGCCGAGATTACTCTCGGCCACCAGAGCGGATGACGAGATTCGAACTCGCGACCCCAACCTTGGCAAGGTTGTGCGCTACCAGCTGCGCCACATCCGCATTTTCGCCGCCGTGCTTGGCGACGTGTATAACTCTATACAGCTCGGGGGCCTCACGCAAATTCGGCCCTGCTCGCCGGGCGCGTCGCGCTTTCGTTACCCGTTGGAAACGTTGCTATCAGGCGGTTTTCCGGCTTCTCTAGCTACGATTGCCCGTATGGCAGGAACTGTTGGAAAGCGCGTCGCGCAGGGGGTTGCGGTCGCACTTGTTGTCGCTGTTGCTGCTGGCGGACTCATCGCTTACACGTATCGCGGGGAGATCCGCGACCACTTCCTCGCGTCGTCGTTTGAGCCCACGCAACGCGTGAATCAGATCCGGGACGAGATCGAACTCAGTGCAACGGGCGACCGGGTGTTCCTCGCGTCGCAGCCGACGATCGGCGGTCGCGACGAGTTCAACAGGTGGTGCGCCGGTGTGGATCACACCGAGGAGGGGCACGTGCTCGGCTGCTTCGCCGAGCGCCGCATCCGTCTCTTCGAGGTCACCGATCAGCGCCTGACCGGTGTCGTCGAGACGACTGCCGCCCACGAGCTGCTCCACGCCGCGTGGTCGCGCATGAGCCAGGAGGAGCGCGCGGAGCTCGCCGACACGCTCGTCGCGGAGTACGACGCCCGCGCGGCAACGGACGCGGAGTTCAGCCAGCGCATGAGCGTGTACGAGAGCCTGTCACGATCCGCCTTTGCGAACGAACTTCACTCGGTGTTCGGCACGGAGGTGCGAGACCTCTCCCCCGAGCTTGAGCAGCACTACGCGAAGTGGTTCGAGGATCGGTCGGTGATTGTCGACTGGTACGACGGCTACCACGGCGTCTTCGTCGAGCTCAAGGCCGAAGCTGAGCGCCTCAGCGCCGAGCTCGAGGAGCTGCGCTCGGACATCGAGGACCGCAGCGCCACCTACGACGTGGCGGTGCAGCAGTTCAATGCCGACGCGGCGGAGTTCCGCGAGCGGAACGAGCGCTATGAGTTCTCGGGCAACAAGCAGCTCTTTGACACGCTCAGGGGCGAGCTGCTCGCGCGCCAGGAGGGGCTCGATGCTGTCCGGCAGGAGATTCAGGCCGAGACGGATCGCTTCAACGCGCTTCGTGAGGAGCTCGTGAAGCTCAACGACGTGAGCGTCGAGCTCAACGACGTGCTCGACAGCACGTTCACTCCCCCGTCGAGCCCCGTCGAACAGGCCTAGCACCGGCCTCGCAGGGTCAGCCGTGCGCGCGGCTCGCCCCGCGCGCACCGCAATGTGCATCGAGCGCACCGAGTGTGTATGCTTATCGAGTTGCCGCAGATGATGCGGTGAGGGCGTTTGGCGCAGTTGGTAGCGCGCTTCCTTCACACGGAAGAGGTCGTCAGTTCGAGTCTGGCATCGCCCACAACGAAAACCCCCGGTCATCCGGGGGCTTTTCTGTTTCAGGGCATGGATCACTTTCGGCCGTGGGGGCAGAATTGGGGGCACGCCATGACCCGCAAAGGAGCACCATGATCACCCGAGCCGATGTCGACGCAGCCCAGGCACGCACCGCACCGTATACGCGGCGCACTCCCCTTGTCGCCGCGGATCCCGTTGGAGACGGCAGCCTGTGGATCAAGGGCGAGTACATGCAGCACTGCGGGGTCTTCAAGACGCGCGGCGCGTTCAACCGGCAGCTCGCAGCCCGCGAGCGCGGCGAGCTCGATCCCGCTGTCGGCATCGTCGCGGCGTCTGGCGGGAACGCTGGGCTCGCGAACGCGTTCGCCGCGGCCAGGCTCGGCGTTCCAGCGACGGTGTTCGTCCCCGAGAACGCTCCCACCGTGAAGGTCGACAGGCTGCGCTCGTACGGCGCCACGGTCGAGCTGTCTGGCACGGAGTACGCGGAGGCCTACGAGGCAGCGCAGGATCGCGTCGCGCGCACAGGCGCGCTGTTCTGTCACGCCTACGACCAGCCGGATATCGTCGCTGGCGCCGGCGTGATCGGTGTCGAGATCCTCGCGGATCTTCCCGATGTCGACACCATCGTCGTCGCCGTCGGTGGCGGCGGGCTGTACGCGGGCATCGACGCCGCGGTCGCCGGTACGGGGATCAGGATCGTCGCCGTTGAGCCCGTCGCGATCCCGACGCTCCACTCCGCGCTCGCGGCCGGGGAACCCGTCGACGTTGCCGTCGCTGGCGTCGCGGCGGATTCGCTCGGCGCGCGCAGGATCGGGGGCCACGGCTGGGCGGCAGCCGAGGCGCGACGCCCGACGAGTGTGCTCGTGGACGACGAGGCCATTCTCGCGGCGCGGCGGGCGCTCTGGTCGGAGTATCGCATCCCGGCGGAGACCGGGGCCGCCGCCGCGTACGCGGCGCTCGCGGCCGGGGCGTATGTTCCCGGCCCCGCGGAACGCGTCGCTGTCATCGCGTGCGGCGCGAACACCGACGTGGCGACGCTCGCCGGCTAGCGCAATGGCAGCGGCCCCGCCGATCCCTCATCCGGGATCTGCGGGGCCGCTGTGGCGCATCGCGGTCGCCGAACCGGCGGCGCGATCGCCGAGGTGCTACTTCTCGTTGCCGAAGGAGTCGTCGAGCTTCTGCTTGATTTCGTCGACCTTGTCGGCGTGCTGGCCGCCGGTCACCTTGTTCGCGAAGTCGGCGAGCGACCCGAGGACCTTGTCGCTGACCTCTTCGGCCTTGTCGCTCTGGAGCGCGTCCTTCACCTTGTCGGCGTTCTCGCCGATGAACTCCTTGGCCTTGCCTGCGTTCTCGGTGACGAAGTCCTTCGCCTTTGCGGCGGCGTCGGCTGCCTGCTTACCCAAATCTTCATTCGCCATGAGCGGATCCTTCCCAATGAGGCGCCGAGCACCTCGACGCGTTGATTGCATTATGCACTGTGAGAGTGCTCCACAACAAGCATCAATATGTGTCAGCTATGTGACGACTTCGGTGCCCCGCTCCCGCGGTCGAGTGCCGCCGCCGAACACCCTGTGCTCTGATAGCGTTAACTCGCGTGATCGCGCCACTTCGGGCGCCGGAACCACGACCGCCCGGCCGGGCGAAGGGGGCAGCGCAGTGCATCAGACGACAGACCAGCGAGAACTCGAGAACCGGATCGTCAGGCTCCTCGCTGACGGCAACCTCAAGCAGCTCGGCCACGAGCTCGAAGGCGTGGCTCCGGACGATGCGGTGCTGATCCTCGAGCGCCTCGGGGCGAAGCAGCGAGCCGTCGTGTTCAGGCTGCTGCACAAGGACGAGGCGCTCGACGTGTTCGAGGCACTCGACCCGAGCGTGCAAAGCGACCTCATGCGTGGGCTGCGTGACGCCGAGGTCGCCGAGATATTCGAGGGACTCGATCCAGACGATCGCGTGTGGCTACTCGACGAGCTTCCCGCTACCCTCGCGCCAAAGCTCCTGCACGGCCTCTCCGAGCGCGAGCGCCGGCTCACCTCGGTCGTGCTCGGTTACCCGCAGGACTCGGTCGGCCGCCGCATGACGCCCGAGTATGTCACGACGCGCATGGACTACACCGTCGACGAGACGCTTGCCCGCCTCCGGGATCGCATCGATGACGCCGAGACGATCTATCTCCTGCCCGTGCTCGACGACGCCAGGCACATCGCCGGAGTGGTGAGCCTGCGCGACCTCATCGCGGCCGGGCCCGACGAGATCGTCGCCTCGATCATGAGCGAGGCGCAGAGCATCGAAGCGACCGAAGACGCCGAGCGCGCTGCGCGCCGACTCACGGAGGCGGGCTTCGTTGCGCTCCCGGTCGTCGACCGCGAGCGGCGCCTCGTCGGCCTGCTCACCTTCGACGATGCCATGCGCATCATCGAGCACGAGGAGAGCGAGGACTCGGCCAGGCAGGGAGGCGTGGAGCCCCTCCGTCGCCCGTACTTCACGACCCCCATCATGCAGCTGGTGCGCTCTCGCGTTGTCTGGCTGCTCGTCCTCGCGGTCGGTGCGACGCTCACGGTACAGGTGCTCGACGTGTTCGAGGACACGCTCGCCGAGGTGACGGTGCTCGCCCTCTTCGTGCCGCTCCTCATCGGCACCGGGGGCAATACCGGCAACCAGGCGGCGACGACGGTGACGCGGGCGCTCGCGCTCGGCGACGTCCGGGCGCGTGACCTCGCGAAGGTCCTCGGGCGGGAGGCGCGCGTCGGGCTCATGCTCGGGCTCCTGCTCGGCTCGCTCGGCTTCGTACTGGCAGGGCTGGTGTACAGCTGGCAGATCGGCGCCGTGATCGGGCTCACGCTCGTCGCGATCTGCACGGTCGCCGCGACGATCGGCGGGATCATGCCGCTCGTCGCGCGCTGGGTGAAGGTCGACCCTGCTGTCTTTTCCAACCCGTTCATTTCGACGTTCGTCGATGCGAGCGGACTCATTATCTACTTCCTCATCGCGCGGGCGATCCTCGGGCTTTAGCCGGGAGCCTGGCCCCGCCGGCCGCCCTCCGGATCGGGCAGCGCGCACGCGACCTCGGCGAGGTCTCGAAACAGCGCGCGGACGGCGGCGTGGCTCTCCGCGGGCGTCTCCGCGGCGGCGTCGTCGGCCTGGCTGCTCCAGCGAATCCAGCCGTTTCGCCAGATCGTCACCCCGATGTGCGCGATGAGTTCGAGCGCGGTTGGATCCTCCTCCGGCAGCTGCTCGGCGAGCCGACTGCGCAGCTTGTCGGTGATCACCCTGTCCTGCGACACCGCATACGCGCGGATCGCCGGATCGGCTTCGATGAGGCGGGAGACGCGGCGATGCTCGGCGAGGTCTGGGGTCCCCTCGCAGGCGAGGACGACGTCCCCGAGCCTGTCGATCGCCTCGAGCGCCTCGGCCCGGTTCGCTGCGACGAACGGGACCGTGCCGACCGCTGCCAGGTAGCGACTGTGGCCGTCGAGCACGGCCTCCTCCTTGCAGCCAAAATAGCGAAAGAAGGAGCGGCGCGAGATATCGGCTGCGGCGCTGATCTGCGCGACCGTGACCGCCGCCATTCCGTACCGTTCGCCAAGCTCGAGTGCGGCGAGGTGCACGCGCTGCCGGAGCTCCCGATTGCGGCGCTGCCGCACCCCTTCCTCGGGCCCGGTGCTGTCCTCGGCTGCTGGCACGCCGGTCTCCTCGATGTTGTTCGCTTGTCTGCGGTCTGATCTCGCAAAAACTTACCGCGCCGGCACCCGAGTCGCAAAATTCTGGCACTGTGTGACAGAATTTACTGTCGGCCGCCCGTCGCCGACCAGAAAGCGATCACCGCACCAGTGTCTTCACCGAATACCGGCAGCACCCAGCTGCCACCCACCACTCCCCCCATGCGCACAGTGACCGCCGTTATCGCGATGCTCGCGGCCTCGGCCTTCGTCATGATCCTCAACGAGACAGTCCTGAGCGTCGCCCTCCCGCCACTCATGACCGAGTTCGGGGTGGGCGCCACCACGATCCAGTGGCTCACCACCGGGTTCCTCCTCACGATGGCCGTCGTGATCCCGACGACCGGCTACCTGCTGAGCCGATACACGATCCGCACGCTGTTCATCGTCGCGCTCACGCTGTTCCTACTCGGAACCGCGCTCGCGGCCGTCTCCCCCAGCTTCGGCGTGATGCTTGCGGCGCGCGTCATCCAGGCCGGCGGCACCGCGATCGTCATGCCCCTGCTCATGACCACGACGCTCACGCTCGTGCCGCCGCAGCATCGCGGCACGGTCATGGGCCTGAACTCGATCGTCATCTCGGTGGGCCCCGCAATCGGGCCGACGCTCTCCGGCGTCGTCATCGAGGCGCTCGGCTGGCGCTGGGTGTTCGGGCTGATGGTGCCGATCGCGCTCATCGCGCTCGCCGTCGGCGCGTTCCTCATGCCGAAGCTCGGTGGCGGCGGCCGCGCGCCGCTCGACGTCATCTCGGTGCTGCTTGCGCTCCTCGGCTTCGGCGGCGTGGTGACGGCAGTCTCCTCCGCATCGGACCTCGCGAACGGCTCGCTCGTGCCGCCGGTCGCGTTCGCTGTCGGCGCCGTCGCGCTGGTGATATTCACGGCCCGTCAGAAGCGCTTGCAGCGCGCCGACAAGGGCCCGCTCCTCGACCTCCGGCCGTTCAGCGAGCGCAACTTCACGCTGTCGGTGACCGTGCTGACGGTCTCGTTCGGCGTCATGCTCGGCACCGTCGTCGTTCTCCCGATCTACGCGCAGTCCGGGCTCGGCATGTCAGTCCTCGCGACGGGGCTCATCATGCTCCCCGGCGGGATCGCGCAGGGCGTGCTCGCCCCGGTCGTCGGCCGGCTCTACGACATGGTCGGCCCGAAGCCCCTCGCGGTCCCCGGCGTCGTGATCATCGCCATCGCACAGTGGTGGCTGAGCACGATCGGCCCGGACACGACGACGGGCCAGCTCATCGCCATGCACGTGACGTTCTCCGTCGGCATGGCGCTGGTCCAGACGCCGATGATGACGCACGCAATGAGCTCGCTCCCGCTCCCCCTCTACGGGCACGGCAGCGCGATCCTGAACACCCTCCAGCAGCTCGCCGGCGCCGCGGGGACCGCCGCGCTCATCGGTGCGCTCGCGCTCGGCGCCTCGCTGTCCGAACTCACCGGGCCGGCCGCGCAGATCGCGGGCGCCAAGCTCGCCTTCGCGGTCGGCGGCTCGCTGATGCTCATCGCGGTCGTCTGCGCCCCGCTGGTGGCGCGCCGCGCGCGGTCCGCTGGCGAGACGACGACCGTCTAGCGCAGGCCGTGGTATTCGAGCACGCCGCGCACGGCGGCAGTGAAGCGATCCTTCGGGATCGTGGCGCCCTCGCGGCGCATGCCGTCGTGCGTGACGCGCAGGATCCGCTCCGGTGACACGAAGCTCTCGCGCCCCTGCGAGTCCCACGCGCCCGCGCCGATCGAGATGAAGTCCCGGTGGTACTTCGAGCTGACGTAACAGCCGAAGACCGTCGTGGCGTCGATCCGCCCGATGATCAGCACCGGCCGATCCTTCCCACGCCCGTCGTTCTCGACATACGGCACCCAGGTCCACACGACCTCGCCGGGATCCGGATCGCCGTCCATGCTCGGCGCGTACTCGAGCTTCGCCCCGGTGAGCTCTCCGGCGGCGACGTCGCGCGTCGCGCCAGCGCCGAACTGGCCGGGACTTTCGGCGTAGTCACCGCCCGAGCGGGGTGTCGAGGGCTTCCCCGGCCGTGCGCCGGGCGTCGACGTCGGCCTCGATGTCGACGTCGGCGGCTTGGGGGCCGGCTTCAGCGTGGCCTGCGGTTTCGAACCCTGCTTGTCGAGTCCGAGGATGCGCCGGAGCGCGACCCCGATCTGGTACCAGATGTTCTCGTTCGCCATGGCTAGTCGAGCTCGTGCGAGGTGAGGGCGTTGAGGCGCGACTGGCAGCGCTGGTACTTCTTGCGGTAGCCACCGTCGATCATGCCGCCGCCGAAGATCTCGGTGAGCGGGATGCCCGTGGCACGGATCGGAATCTGCGCGTCGTAGACGCGGTCGATGAACGCGACAAACCGGAGTGCCGCCGACTGGTCGGTGAGCTCGTGCACGCCGCGCAGGCCGATGGTCTGCACGCCCTCGAGGAGCCCGATGTAGCTCGACGGGTGGACTGTCGCGAGGTGCGCGATGAGCTCGTCGAAACTGTCGTCAGTCATGCGCACGCCCGACGCGGCGACGTCCGCGAGCGCAAACTGGTAGGCCTCGTCGGTGAGTGCGACGGCCGCGCTCTCAAGGTCGCGCTGTCGGTAGTCGACGCCGTCGATCCGGATCGTGGTGAAACGATCGGACATCGCCTGGATCTCGCGCATGAAGTCGGCGGCGGCGAACCGGCCCTCACCGAGGGCGTTCGGCGGCGTGTTCGAGGTCGCGATGAACTTCGACCCTGTCTTCGTGAGGTCACCGATGAGTCGCGTCATGAGCATCGTGTCGCCCGGGTCGTCGAGCTCGAACTCGTCGATGCAGATGAGCTGTGCGCCCTGCAACACGCTCACTGCGCCCGCGTAGCCGAGCGCGCCGACGAGCGCGGTGTACTCGATGAACGTGCCGAAGTACTTGCGGCCCTGCTGCGCGTGCCAGCTCGCCGCCAACAGGTGCGTCTTTCCGACGCCGAAGCCGCCGTCGAGGTACACGCCTGGCTTCGCCGCGGCTGCCGGAGCGGGCTCAGCCTTCTTCCGCCCGAAGCCGAAGAAGCCGCCCTTCGCCGCGGCTCCGCCGCCGCGGGGCGACACAAACGCCCGCAGCAGGTCGCGGGCCTCAGCCTGCGACGCATAGTTCTCGTCCGGGACGTACGAGTCGAAGCTCGCCGTCGCGAACTGCGGCGGAGGCGTCAGTGTGGCGACGAGTTCCGTCCCGGAAATCCGCGGGTTGCGGTCGACAAGACTGGCGAAACTGTGTGGGTGCGTAGCAGACATCCGCATCAGTCTACTGCCCTCGCCACCCCGGTTTGGGGAGGCCTGCAACGAAGCGCAGCACGGTGCTCTCCCAGAGCTCGGGATCGGCGTTCCAGAGCCGCACGTGGCCGGCCCCGGGGATGCTCACGAGCTCGACGAGGTCGGGCCTGGCGTCTGCGATCGCGTGCGCTCCCTGCCACCGCACGAACCGGTCGTCGGGACTCGCGAGAATGAGCGTCGGGACGTCGAGCGACGCGGCGAGCCTTCCGGGGGCGAGCGCCGCGAAGTCGATGCCGCCCGGCTCCCCCGACGCCACTGCGCCCCGCTCGAGCAGCGCCATACCGGCGGTCGCGATCCAGCCCGGCAGTCCGGCTTCGCTCGCCTTGTCGCGAAGGATCCCGGCCCAATCGGCGCCCGGGGATTCGAGCACGACGCCGTCGATCACGGCTCGGTGCGTGCCGCGCGCGACAGTGACGAGCGACGCGGTCCCGCCCATCGACCATCCCATGAGCGTCACCCGCTCGGCGCCGCGCGCACGCGCCTCGGCGATGGCGGCGTCGACGTCGCGGCTCTCGCTGATCCCCATCCCGTAGCGCCCGTTCACGCCGCCCGGCTGGCCGAGGTCGTTGCGATAGCTTACGATCAGGCTCGTGACGCCTGCCCGCGCAAACGGCTCGATCGCTCGGAATGTCTCGGCCGGTGACGCGCCGCGTCCGTGCACGTGGACGGCCCACCGCTGCTTCCGCGCGCGGCGCGGGTGGACGATCCACGCGGCCATCGGCCCGAGCTCCGTGTCGTAGTGGATGGGCTCGACGCGGTAGCCGAGCTCCGCCGGGTCGGTGTACCACCAGCCGACCATCCGGCCGCGGCAGCCTGGCGCGAGCGTGCCGCTATCCACGCTCACGACGGCCCGCAACACGTCGACGCCGTTGCGCGCGAGCACCGGGCCGAGGCGCGCATGGCCCGTCGGCGCGGCGCCGCGCCCCTCGCCTGGGGTGGCCCCCGGCGCATCGAACAGCAGCGAGTGCTGGCCCCGGGCGCTCGCGCCCTCGCCCGTGATCCAGACACGGGGCTCGTCGCCCGCGAGCACGCGGCGCACCGTGATCGGGCGTTCCAGCCCGCGGTCGACGGTCACCGCGAGGCGGCCGAGATGCCCGGCCAGGGCGGCGGCTGTGCCGACGACGCCGGCGCTGACTCCCACTGCGATCGTTCCTGCGAGGGCGATTGCCCGCGACGCCTTCATCTCGACTCCATCCCCGTGTCGGCGTGTATTTGCGCGGCCCCGGCGTGGCAGCCAGGCGGGGCCCACACAGAACTCTAGTCTTCGGGTGTGTCCACACCCTCAACGGCAGCGCCAGCCGTCTTTGTGAGCGCAGCGAACGTGCTGCGCGGCGCATCGCTGCGTCAGGATCTCGCCGTGCGCGAGATCCCCCCGCCGGAGCGCATCGCGCCCCACTCCGTCGCGTTCGCCGCAGGAGTGCGCGAGGGCACCGGCCCCGATCCGGAATCGGTACTCGACTCGCCAGCGGGGGCTGGCCGCTTTGTGCTCATGCACGATCCCGACGCTGTCGACGAATGGGGCGGCGACTTTCGGAT
Organism: Leucobacter aridicollis; assembly: GCF_013409595.1. Lineage (NCBI taxonomy): Bacteria > Bacillati > Actinomycetota > Actinomycetes > Micrococcales > Microbacteriaceae > Leucobacter > Leucobacter aridicollis. The sequence goes on from NZ_JACCBD010000001.1 coordinate 1,730,232, forward strand.
CGTCTGCTACGCGCAGGCGCCGCTCGAGCTCGAGATCGGGGTGGACCCGTTTATCTCGGATGTCGCGTGGTCCTGGCTCACCGATGCGCTCGACTCGCGTTCGGCTCAGTACACTTATATCTCGGGCACCGCCACGAAGGTGCTCTCGAGCAGCTTCGGTGCGCTCGAGGCACGTGGCGACGGCGCCCAGATCGAGCTGCGCGCCTCCTGGACCCTGCTCGGTGAGGACTTCGCCTCGCACATTGAGGCCTGGTCGGAATTACTCTGCCTCCTCGCGGGGCTACCGAACGAAGAAGGGGTCGCGTCGCTCACGCAGCACCGCGTTAGAGCGCAACGCTCGGCAAACAACATATGACATCTGCAGCATGGTCAATGGTCACCGACGATGCGGAGCTTCGGCGCGCGAGCGCACTGATCGCCACGGGAACCGGGCCGTTCGGCGTCGACACCGAGCGTGCCTCGGGCTTTAAGTACAGCAACCGCGCCTACCTCGTGCAGGTGTTTCGGCGCGGGGCGGGCACCTTTCTCTTTGACCCTGTCGGGATCAGCGACTTCGCGCCACTCGCCGCGGCGCTGACGGGTGACGAGTGGGTGCTGCACGCCGCAGATCAGGATCTCCCGAGCCTCGCAGAGATCGGGCTCGTCCCTGAGCGGCTGTTCGACACCGAGCTCTCGTCGCGCCTGCTCGGGCTTGAGCGTGTCGGGCTCGGCGCGGTCACCCAGGAGCTGTTGGGCATCGAGCTGGCGAAGGCACACTCCGCCGCCGACTGGTCGACCCGCCCGCTCCCCGAGCCGTGGCTCGAGTACGCGGCCCTCGACGTGGCGCTGCTCCCCGACCTTCGCGACGCCGTGCGCGCTCGGCTCGTGGAGGCCGGGAAGGTCGACTTCGCCGAGCAGGAGTTCGAGGCGGTGCGCACGCGCCCGCCTAAGCCGAAGGCCGCGGAGCCCTGGCGCAAGCTGTCAGGCGGAAATCGCCTGCGCGCCCCGAGGCAGCTCGCGATGGCGCGCGAGCTGTGGACCGCGCGCGACGACTTCGCGCGGAGCACCGACGTCGCCCCCGGCCGCCTGCTGCCCGACGCGTCGATCGTGGCGGCGGTGTCCGCGAATCCACGCTCGGCCGGCGAGCTCGCCTCGCTCAAGACCTTCCGCGGCCGGGCGAGCCGCTCCGAGCTCGACCGGTGGTGGAAGGCGATTCTCAGGGGGAAGACGACTGAGGACCTTCCCGGCCCGAAGACACGGGAGCCGGGGTCGATCCCGAGCCACCGCGGGTGGGCGCAGCGCCATCCCGAGGCCGCCGACCGCCTGACCGAGCTGCGCGCCGTAGTGACCGCGGAGGCCGAGCGGCAGCACATGCCGCCCGAGAACCTCATCTCCCCCGCGCTCGTGCGCGAGCTCGCCTGGCAGCCGCCGGCCGACCCGTCGCCCGAGGGCGTCGCGAACCGCCTCGCCGATCTCGGAGCGCGTCCGTGGCAGGTTGCACTTGTCGCACCAATTCTCTCGACGGTTTTTGTAGACTAACGATAAATATTTGGGGCGTGCGTCCACGACGCTCGGGCGATCCGCGCACCGGACCTGCGCCTCTCAGCGCACCTTCGTAGGATGAGACCATCCAACACACCACATGATGGAGGCGAAGTGGCCACAATGAGAGAAGTCGTGTTCGTAGACGGGGTACGCACCCCCTTCGGGCGCGCCGGAGAAAAAGGCATGTACGCGGGCACCCGCGCCGATGATCTAGCCGTCAAGGCTCTCCAGGGACTCATGGAGCGAAACCCCGAGGTTCCGCTCGATCGAATTGACGATGTTGGCATTGCCGCAACGACCCAGCAGGGCGACCAGGGCCTGACCCTCGGCCGCTCGGTGGCGATCCTCGCCGGCCTCCCGCAGACGGTTCCGGGCTTTGCGCTCGACCGCATGTGCGCGGGCGCGATGACCACCGCGTCGTTCATGGGCGCAGCGATCGGCGCCGGCCAGTACGACCTCGCCGTCGCCGGCGGCGTCGAGCACATGGGACGCCACCCGATCGGCGAGGGCGCGGATCCGAACCCGCGCTTCGTCGCGGAGAAGATGGTCAGCCCGGACGCGCTGAACATGGGCATGACCGCCGAACGCCTGCACGACAGGTTCCCGGAGCTCACCAAGGAGCGCGCGGATCGCTTCGGCATGCTCAGCCAGCAGAAGGTGCAGGCGGCATACGACCGCGGCGACATCCAGCCCGACCTCGTCCCCGTTGCGTTCCAGTCCGCGCAGGGCTGGGGCGTTGCGACCGAGGACGAAGGGCGCCGCCCGGAGACCACGATGGAGGGGCTCGCGCAGCTGAAGACCCCGTTCCGCCCGCACGGCCGCGTGACCGCCGGAACCGCGTCCCCGCTGACCGACGGCGCGACGATGTCGCTGCTCGCCGGCGGCGACACTGCGAAGGAGCTCGGCCTGAAGCCGAAGATGCGACTCGTCTCGTTCGCCTTCGCTGGCGTCGAGCCCGAGGTCATGGGGCTCGGGCCCGTACCGTCGACCGAGAAGGCGCTGAAGAAGGCCGGGCTGTCGATCACCGACATCGGTCTGTTCGAGCTCAACGAGGCATTCGCGGTGCAGGTGCTGTCGCTGCTCGATCACTTCAACATCGCTGACGACGATCCGCGCGTGAACCAGTGGGGCGGCGCGATTGCGCTCGGCCACCCGCTCGCCGCGACGGGTGTGCGCCTCATGATCCAGCTCGCGCGCCAGTTCGAGCAGCGTCCCGACGTGCGCTACGGCGTCACCGCGATGTGCGTTGGCCTGGGCCAGGGCGGCACCCAGATCTGGGAGAACCCACACTTCAACGGCAAGAAGGGCAAGTAACGCCATGACCGACTACAGCAAGATCGACTTCTCCCCCATCATCGAGGCCTCGGCCGACGAGGTCGTGACCGAGTCGTACGTGCGCGACGTGAAGCTGCCTTCGGGCGGCACGCTCGCGCTCATCACGCTCGACAACGGGCGCGACTACACGCGCCCGAACACGCTGGGCCCGCGCACGCTGCAGGGGCTGGAGCGCGTGCTCGACGAGCTCACGACGCGTGCATCGGCCGGCGAGATCCAGGCCGTCGCCGTCACTGGCAAGCAGTTCATCTTCGCCGCAGGCGCCGACCTCTCGAAGGTCTCGACGCTCGCCACGAAGGACAACGCGCGGCTCATGGGCCAGTACGGCCACCGCGTGCTCGGCAAGTTCCGCACGATCGGCGTGCCCTCGTTCGCGTTCGTCAACGGGCTCGCGCTCGGCGGCGCGCTCGAGATCGCGCTGAACTGCACCTACCGCACCGTCGACTCGTCGGCGGCCGCGATCGCGTTCCCCGAGGTCTTCCTTGGCATCATCCCCGGCTGGGGTGGCGCGACGCTGCTCCCGAACCTCATCGGCATCGAGAACGCGCTCAAGGTGATCGTCTCGAACCCGCTGCAGAACAACCGGATGCTGAAGCCGAAGCAGGCCCTCGAGCTTGGCATCTTCGACGAGATGTTCGGCGCAGCGAGCTTCCTCGAGCAGTCGGTCGCGTGGGCGGACGGCGTGCTCGCCGGCACCACCAAGGTTGAGCGCCCGAACGAGCCAGGCAAGATCGAGCGCATGACCAAGTGGCCGATTGCGATCAAGGTTGCGCGCGACACCGTCAAGGGCCGGCTCGGCACCGCGGCGAAGTCGCCGTACGCGGCGATCGACCTCCTCGCAGCCGCCAAGGACAACGACGTCGCCGCAGGCTTCGCTCGCGAGGACGAGGCGCTCGCCGAGCTCATCTCGGGAGACCAGTTCGCCGCGTCGATCTACGCCTTCGACCTCGTGCAGAAGCGCGCGAAGCGGCCCGCCGGGGCGCCCGACAAGGAGCTCGCCAAGAAGGTCCAGAAGGTCGGCATCATCGGCGCCGGCCTCATGGCAAGCCAGTTCGCGTTGCTGTTCGCGCGCAAGCTGCGGGTTCCCGTGGTCATCACCGACCTCGATCAGGGCCGCGTCGACAAGGGCGTCGCCTACATTCACGGCGAGATCGACAAGATGCACGGCAAGGGCCGGCTCTCGAACGACGATGCTAACCAGGTGAAGGCGCTCGTCACCGGCACCACCGACAAGTCACTGTTCGCGGACTGCGACTGGGTCATCGAAGCCGTGTTCGAGGAACTGTCGGTGAAGCAGCAGGTCTTCGCGGAGATCGAACCGATCATCGCCGAGGACGCGATCCTCGCGACGAACACCTCGTCGCTGTCGGTCGAGCAGATCGGCGCGAACCTGAAGCACCCGGAGCGCCTCGTCGGCTTCCACTTCTTCAACCCTGTCGCGGTCATGCCGCTCATTGAGGTCGTGAAGAGCCCCGCCACCGGCGAGGGCGCGCTCTCGACCGCAATGGTCATCGCGAAGAAGCTCGGCAAGAGCGCGATCATCACCGCGGACCGCCCAGGCTTCGTCGTGAATCGCCTCCTCGCGAAGGTCATGGGCGAGGCTGCACGCGCGCTCGACGAAGGCACGCCGCTGCCCGTCGTCGAGCAGTCGCTCGCGCCGATTGGGCTACCGATGGGCCCGTTTGAGCTTATCGACCTTGTCGGCTGGAAGGTCGCCGCGCACGTGCAGGACACGATGGTTGGCGCGTTCCCAGATCGCTTCTACGCCTCGCCGAACATGCACGCGATCGCTGAGCTCGACGAGCCGCTCGTGAAGAACAAGCTCGGCAAGGTCGAGGACCTCTCCAAGGCTGCCAAGAAGGCGCTGAAGTTCGGCAAGACTGCCGTAGCGCCCGAGGAGATCCTGCGCCGCGTTGAAGACGAGCTCGCGAACGAGATTAAGATCATGCTCGACGAGGGCGTGGTCCACGCGGCCGAGGACATCGACCTCGGCCTGATCCTGGGCGCCGGGTGGCCGTTCCAGGCTGGCGGAGCAACCCCGTACCTCGACCGCGTCGGTGCGTCCGAGCGTGCGTTCGGTGGCACGTTCCACGACCCACGGATCGCGGCGGTCTCGTAGACCGGTTCGCTGCCCCGGCAGTTCGCCCCGCGCCCCACTCACGAGTGGCGCGCGGGGCGAACTGCGTTCTCACGGGGTGCCTCAAGAACGGTGAAACCGGCCCCAACCTCCGAGCGCGTACCGCAGCGCCCGATAGTTGATGCGTGTTCGGCGGTTCAGCACGTTCTCGCCTTGGCCGGCTCACGCCTGCCGCATGATGGCCGCATGCTGGCCGGGGCACCTTGACCGTGTCGTGCTGGCCGTCGGGCGTGCTATTCGGGGCGGGCGGCCGGCAGCCGGGTCCCGCGCACCTGCTCGACGATCTCGGCGGCGATCTGCGGTGCGGTGAGGCCCGCGTCCTCGAGTAGCTCGTCGCGGCTCGCGTGCTCGAGGTACTCGTAGGGCGTGCCGAGCTCCGAGACCGCCGTGTCGACGCCCGCCTCGCGGAGTTCCTGCCGGATCGTGGTGCCGACGCCGCCGACGCGCAGCCCGTCCTCGATGCTGACGACGAGCCGATGCGTGGCGGCAAGATCGACGACCGACCGCATGACCGGGATCACCCAGCGCGGGTCGATGACTGTCGAGGTGATGCCCTGCTCGGCGAGGATCGCCGCCGCGTCAAGCGCGGTGCGAGTCATCGGCCCAACTGCGACGAAGAGCACGTCAGCCGACACCGCGAGCGGCCCCGCGGCTGGTTCGGCCGTTTGCCCGGCGGCGTAGAGCAGGTCGACGCCGTCCGACGTCCGCCACAGGCCGGGGAGCGGCTCGCCCACAGAGCCCTTCGGATACCGCACCACGGTCGGGGCGTCTTCCACGGCGACTGCCTCGCGCAGCGTCTCGCGGAGCGTCGCCTCGTCGCGGGGCGCGGCGATCCTGATCCCGGGGACGATCTGCAGCATCGCGAGATCCCACACGCCATTGTGGCTCGCGCCATCGGGTCCGGTGATCCCGGCGCGGTCGAGCACGAACGTCACGCCGGCACGGTGCAGCCCGACGTCCATGAGTACCTGGTCGAACGCACGGTTCATGAACGTCGCGTAGATCGCTACGACGGGGTGCAGGCCGCCGTAGGCAAGCCCGGCCGCCGTGGTCACGGCGTGCTGCTCGGCGATCCCGACGTCGTAGACGCGCTGCGGGTACGCCTGAGCGAAGGCGTCGAGCCCCGTAGGCCGGAGCATCGCGCCGGTGATCCCGACGAGCTTCGGGTTCTTGTGAGCGAGGGCGACGATCTCCTCGCGGAAGACCGACGTCCACCCGCGCTCGGACGACGACGCCAGTGGCGCGCCGTTGTCGGGGTTGATCTGGCCGATCGCGTGGAACTGATCCGCCTCGTCGTTCACCGCCGGAGCATAGCCGCGCCCCTTCTCGGTGATGACGTGGACGAGCGCCGGGCGGCCGTACCCCTTGGCCTGCTTGAGCGCTACCTCGACGGCCGCGAGATCGTGCCCGTCGACGGGGCCGACGTACTTGATGTCGAGGTTGGCGTAGAGATCCTGATTGCCGGATGCGCGCGAGACAAACCCACGCAGCGCGCCGCGAGCAGCACGATACACGGTGCGGCCAGCGGCGCCGAAGTTGTTGAAGAGCCGTTCGCTCCCCTCCTGCAGGTCACGGTAGCCACCGGTGACGCGCACGCCGTTCAAGAACCGGGCCATGCCGCCGATTGTCGGCGCGTAGGATCGGCCGTTGTCGTTCACGACGATGATGAGGTTGCGGTCATTGTCGTCGGTGATGTTATTGAGCGCTTCCCAGGTCATACCGCCCGTGAGCGCACCGTCACCGACCACGGCGACGACGTGACGGTCCTGCTTGCCGGTGCTCGCGAAGGCGCGCGAGATGCCGTCGGCCCAGCTCAGCGAGCTCGAGGCGTGGGAGCTCTCGACAACGTCGTGGACGCTCTCCGCACGCTGCGGGTAGCCGGCGAGTCCGCCGCGCTTTCGCAGATCGGAGAAGTCCTTGCGGCCCGTGAGGAGCTTGTGCACGTAGCTCTGGTGACCCGTGTCCCAGACGATCGGATCGTTCGGCGAGTCGAATACACGATGCAGTGCGATGGTGAGCTCAACCACGCCCAGATTCGGCCCCAGATGGCCGCCGGTCTTGGAGACCTCGGCGATGAGGAACGCGCGAATGTCAGCCGCGAGCTCCACGCACTCCTCGGGAGTTAACGCGTCGAGATCTCGGGGTCCAGTAATTCGCTCAAGCACTCACCCAGTCTACTGAACAAAGCCGAACGGACTCCGACCGGCGCGGTGCCGCCATCACCAGCCAAAGTGAGAGACCTTCGGCAGGGGAAATGTCTACCGAGCGGCGCCGCTACTGCTAGTCTCGCACGCTCGTACGTAGTTCCCAGCCGTGGCAACTGCATTTCGAGTTTCGGGTAGAGCAGAAGGGACGGTGTTCCCTAGCGTCAGAAGTGCCGCGCATCACCCATGTGTGGTCCGTCCCGAAACCAAGGCGGGGCGCAGTTACAAGGAGGACTCCAATGAAGCAGCGAACAACGATGGTTCGCGCGTAGCATGCGATTTCCCGTTCCCTTGCGCTCCGCCAGCTCAGTGACTTCCGCCGCTGGGCTGGCGGGCGCGATACTCGTCGCAACGCTCGTCTTCTCAGGGTGCTCCTCGTCTGGGAGTTCCCAGGCCACGGCGGAACCAACCGGGCCGTGGGCAGCAACGTTGAAGACCATGAGCCTGGAGGGCGACGGCTTCGTTCAGACGGTGCTCCATGACGGTGAGATCTCCGACATGGAGTATCAGGAGGCGATGACACGGGTAGAGACCTGTTACGCGTCGCACAACGCGAGCGTGACCTACGACGCCTACGGCTTTGAAACCGTCGAGAGCCTTGACGGCACAGGCGACCCGTTGGAGATCATGGGTGCCTGCGCGGAGTCTGACGGCGGGATCGTCATGCTCTACGACCAGATTCGCCGGAACCCAGATAACAGAAGTGAGGAAGAGCTGCTCACGGCCTGCCTTGTTCGCTCCGGGGTCGTTGACAAGGGATTCACCGTCGACGACTTCCTTGAAGTGATGGATTCTTCAGCCAGCACCCCGTGGGAGGCCGACGACGAGCGGGTGACCCTGTGCAACAAGGATCCGCTCGGACTGGTCTCGGGACAGTAGCACGTGGGCGCTTCTCAGCTCAACTCGCGACGTCGGGCGCGATCAATCGGGTATGCAGTTCTGGCACTGGCTGCTCTCGTCGCGCTCGCTACCGGGGTTCTCGCGGGCATCTTCGTGTCCACGCCGCCACCCCCAAAGGAGCTTGAACCCGGGCAAGTGATCACGACGGTTCCGATCACGGAACGGGAATTCGACGATGCGCGAGACGTCGATATTGGCGTGACAAAGCAGGCTGCGCCCTCTCTAACGATTGACGCATCGGGCAAGCTCACCTCGTTCACGTGCAGCCCCGGCCAGCCGCTGGCCTCCGGCGAAAGCGTACTTACGGTGGACGGTGAGCCCGTCATCAGTCTTTCTCTCCCGACGCCAATGTGGCGCGATCTGTCCCTCGGTGATAGCGGCACCGATGCCACGGCAGTCAACGACGAGCTTCGCCGGCTTGGCTACGCGTCGGGCCCTGCAAATGCGGTGTCCCCTGAGACGCTCGCCGGGTTCAACCAGCTTCGGGTAGACCGCGGGAGCTCAACAGCTTCTGGGCCGATACGGGCTAGCGGCGTGCTCTGGTTACCCCCGGGCACGAACACGGTGGGCGCATGCACGAAGCAGGTTGGTGACGTGCTCGAGCCCGGAGCCGCTGTCGCCGACCTGCCAACCGGTCTCACGAAAGCCGTGCTCACTTCACTGGGGGAAACAGCGTTCGAGGGGAAGCGAGAGTTGGTTCTCGGTCCCGAGGCGCTCCCCGTGCCCGAGGACGGGGTGATCACGGACCCGCAGACCCTTCAGAAGATCTCTCTGTCAACCGAGTACTCAGAAGCGGCAGCCGAGAGCGATTCTTCGACAGTAGAGTTCACCGCGAAATGGCGACTCGCCACCGCAGCCGCCGCGAGCGTGATTCCACCGAGCCCCATCACCAATCTCCACGATGGCACGGGGTGCGTGTTGGTGGACGGCCACCCCCAGGGCGTGACGGTTGTTGGCTCAGAACTTGGGCAGACGTTCGTCACGTTCGAGGGCGAAGGCTCGCTCGGGCTCACTGTCACCGTCGCCCCGCCTGCCACGACGAAGTGTGAGTAGGCGAACCTTGCGAGTTTCTTTGGATTCAGTAGCGCACGGGTACAGGGGCCAGCATCGCCTCTTCTCGAACCTGACGGCAGAGCTGCTCCCCGATCACGTCTACGCCCTTGTCGGGCCATCAGGATCAGGCAAGAGCACCCTTCTCAGCCTGCTGGCCGGGTGGTACCCGCCACTGTCGGGCACCATCGCCTTTGAAGGCGTAGACCGCGTTGGATGGGTGTTTCAGAACCCACACGGCGTCGCGCAACGCTCCGCTCTCGACCACGTCTCCCTCCCCCTGCAAGCTGGTGGCGCCAGGCGACCAGCCGCCAAGCTGCGAGCTCTCACGCTGTTGCGCGAGTTCGGTCTTGCCGACGTCGCCTCGCACAGGTTCTCTGAGCTATCTGGCGGCGAAGCACAGCGTCTCATGCTCGCGCGAGGTATCGCGGCGGCACCCCAGCTACTGCTCGTCGACGAGCCGACCGCGCAGCTTGACATGCGCACGGCCGAGCGAGTCAACGAGTCCCTCCAAGCGCTAGCTCATCGCGGTGCGATCGTGGTGGTAGCCACGCACGACCAGAACACCCGCCGGCGTTGCACTGACGTCCTAGATCTCGCGGACTACGCGTGAGCTGGATTCTTGGCGAAGCCCTCCGAAACCTGGTCGCTGGAACCACGAAGGCGCTGCGGAACGCGTGTGTGCTTGCCGGAGTACTGACTCTCTTGACGGCTGCGGACGTCTTGACCGTCGACGCACTCGTCGTTCGCGCGCAGGACTATCAACGCTCTGGAGCGTCAATCACGACCTTGGAGGCGCCAGGGCTCATTGACGGGGCGAGTTGCGACTCGCTTGCGGCCGCTCCTGGCGTGCGGGCGGCCGGTGCGATCCAGCTCGCCGATGACTCGATCACCGCCGCCGCGCTTCCGGGAGGCGCGATCGTCTCGATCCGGATCTCCCCAGGGGCGCTTCGGGTGTTCCGCGTTGAGGGCGACACCGGAGGAGCCGGGGCCATTCTCGCGAGCGATGTGATGACGATGCTCGGCCTCCACGTTGGTTCCTCACTTCACACGCTGACGGCCGAGGTTCCTATTCGTGGATCCTTCGTCTGGCCACAAGATGGTCGACGTGACGGATTCGGGTACGCGGCGCTCGTGCCTGATACATCAGGCGCCCCGTTCGACGAGTGCTGGGTTGAGGCGTGGCCCGTACCGCCAAACCTGAGTGAGGTTATGCGGACAGCCTTGAACCCCGATCCGTCCCACCAAACCAAGATCGTGTCTTCGCAGGTGAACACGAGCCTCGGACGCACGTTCAACGGCGGCGAGTCGTACTCGGCGCGAACCACGAAGTTCGCGCCCTATGTAGCGTTATTTATTGGGGCCGGACTGGGATACGTCTCCGTCCGGGCAAGGCGCCTCGAGCTCGCGGCGGCACAACACGTCGGTGTGACACGACCCGCTCAAACACTCCAACTGCTGTTCGAAACCGGAATCTGGGTGAGCTGCGCCGGGATCATCACTGGTGGCATCGTCTCGGCCGGAATCATGGTGATCGCAGAGACACACAGCCCGACTCTCTGGATGCTTGCGCTCTACACCGCTATCCCAGGGATGGCCGGTTGCCTGCTCGGCGCTGTCGGCGCTTCACTATCGATCACCGAAAAGCAGCTATTCCACTACTTCAAAACCCGCTAGCCAGTCGGTATTCTCTGCGAGCTCTCCCACAGTGCGACGCGGCGAGGCACACGGTCACACACGCAAAAACGGAACGAACCCCAAGCCAATAGTGGCTTGGGGTTCGTTCCGTTGAAGTGGGGGCTCAGCGAGCCCCGCTGTCAGTGCTTAGACGAGCGAACGCAGCACGTACTGCAGGATGCCGCCGTTGCGGTAGTAATCCGCCTCACCCGGGGTGTCGATGCGAACGACAGCGTCGAACTCGACGACCGAGCCGTCTTCCTTCGTCGCCTTGACGCTCACGGTCTTCGGGGTGACGCCCTCGTTGAGCTGCGCGACACCGGTGATGTCGAACGTCTCGGTGCCGTCGAGGCCGAGCGAGTCAGCGCTCTTGCCGACCGGGAACTGCAGCGGCAGCACGCCCATGCCGATGAGGTTCGAGCGGTGGATACGCTCGAAGCTCTCGGTGATGACCGCCTTGACGCCGAGGAGGCTGGTGCCCTTCGCTGCCCAGTCACGCGACGAGCCCGAGCCGTACTCCTTGCCGCCGAGCACGACGAGCGGGGTGCCGGCTGCCTGGTAGTTCTGCGACGCGTCGTAGATGTACGACTGCGGGCCGCCCTCCTGCGTGAAGTCACGCGTGAAGCCACCCTCGACGTTGTCGAGGAGCTGGTTGCGGAGGCGGATGTTCGCGAACGTGCCACGGATCATGACCTCGTGGTTACCGCGGCGCGAGCCGTAGGTGTTGAAGTCGCGAACCGCGATGCCGTTTTCGACGAGGTACTTACCGGCCGGGGTCTCGGCGCGGAAGCTACCTGCGGGGCTGATGTGGTCGGTCGTGACCGAGTCGCCGAGCTTCGCGAGGACGCGTGCGCCCGTGATGTCAACAACCGGCGCGGGCGTGAGCTCCATGCCGTCGAAGTACGGCGCCTTGCGAACGTAGGTCGACTTGTCATCCCACGCGAAGGTGTTGCCCTCGGGGGTCGGCAGCGCCGTCCAGTGCTCGTCGCCGTCGAAGACGGTTGCGTACTTCTCGCGGAACATGTCGGAGTCGATCGAGGCGTCGGCGATCTTCTGCACCTCGGTCGGGTCGGGCCAGATGTCGCGCAGGAACACGTCGTTGCCCTCGGAGTCCTGACCGAGCGACTCGTTCTCGAAGTCGAAGTCCATCGTGCCGGCAAGTGAGTACGCGACGACGAGCGGCGGGCTCGCGAGGTAGTTCATCTTGATGTCCGGGTTGATGCGACCCTCGAAGTTACGGTTGCCCGAGAGCACCGCGGTGACGGCGAGGTCGTTGTCGTTGACAGCCTGCGAGATCTCGTCGTTCAGCGGGCCGGAGTTGCCGATGCAGGTCATGCAGCCGTAGCCGACGAGGTAGAAGCCGAGCGCCTCGAGATCCGAGCGCAGGCCCGACTTCTCGTAGTAGTCGGTGACGACCTTCGAGCCCGGCGCGAGCGTGGTCTTGACCCACGGCTTCGCCTGGAGGCCCTTCGCGACGGCGTTGCGTGCGAGCACGCCGGCGGCGAGCATCACCGACGGGTTCGAGGTGTTCGTGCACGACGTGATGGACGCGAGCGTCACTGCGCCGTGGTCGAGCTCGAACTCGCGGCCCTTGTCGTCCTTCACCTTGGCGGGGTTCGATGCCTCGGTGTAGTTCTTCAGGTCGGTCTCGAACTGGGTCTTCGCGCTGGTGAGCTCGATGCGGTCCTGGGGACGCTTCGGGCCGGCGATCGACGACACGACGGTGCTGAGGTCAAGCTCGAGGTACTCGGAGAACTCGGGCTCGTTCGCCGGGTCGTGCCACAGGCCCTGCGCCTGCGAGTACGCCTTGACGAGCTCGACCTGCTCGTCCGAGCGGCCGGTGAGGCGCATGTAGTCGAGGGTGACCTCGTCGACGGGGAACATTGCAGCGGTCGAGCCGAACTCGGGGCTCATGTTGCCGATGGTGGCGCGGTTCGCGAGCGGCACGGAGCCGACGCCCTCGCCGTAGAACTCGACGAACTTGCCAACGACGCCGTGCTGGCGGAGCTGCTGGGTGATCGTGAGGACAACGTCGGTTGCGGTCACGCCCGCGGGGATCTTGCCCGAGAGCTTGAAGCCGACGACGCGGGGAATGAGCATGGAGATGGGCTGGCCGAGCATCGCTGCCTCAGCCTCGATGCCGCCGACGCCCCAACCGAGCACGCCGAGACCGTTCTGCATGGTGGTGTGCGAGTCGGTACCAACGGCGGTGTCGGGGTACGCCTGGGTGACGCCGTCAACCTCGCGGGTGAACGTGACGCGAGCGAGGTGCTCGATGTTCACCTGGTGCACGATGCCGGTCCCCGGGGGGACGACCTTGAAGTCGTCAAACGCGCCCTGGCCCCAGCGGAGGAACTGGTAGCGCTCGCCGTTGCGCTCGTACTCCATGGCCACGTTCTTCGCGAACGCTTCCTTGTTGCCGTACGAGTCGGAGATGACCGAGTGGTCGATCACGAGCTCCGCGGGAGCGAGCGGGTTGATCTTGTCGGGGTTGCCGCCGAGATCGGTGACTGCCTCGCGCATGGTTGCGAGGTCGACGATGCAGGGAACGCCGGTGAAGTCCTGCATGATGACGCGTGCGGGGGTGAACTGGATCTCGGTGTCGGGCTCTGCCGACGGATCCCAGTTCCCGAGCGCCTCGATGTGCTTCGAGGTGACGTTCGCGCCATCCTCGGTGCGGAGCAGGTTCTCGAGGAGAACCTTCAGGCTGTAGGGAAGTCGGGCACTGCCTGCGACCTCAGAAATCTTAAAGATTTCATAGTTCTTGTCTCCGACGGCAAGCGTGTCGCGTGCGCCGAAGCTGTTGATCGATGCCATGAGGTTCCTCCAAAGTCTCTCGATGTCAAGATAAATCCTACACCCAAACGGAGGCCTCCGCTGTCACATCGACGGGGTGTTCTCCCCCGAGATTACGCCCTTTTCGCCATTTGAATCATCTGATGAAGATCGGAGGCGCTGCACGGCAAACCACGTCGCAACGATGATGACCGCGAACAGCGGCACGCCCATCACGATTCTCGCGACACCGAGCGCCTCGACGCGCTCGGACAGGTACATCGGAAGCTGCACCGCGAGTCGCGCGACGAACAGGCCAAGCCACATCACTGTCAGCCATAGTGCCGTGCGGCGCACTCGCGTCTGCTTCCGCCATCCGCGCATGTCGCCGTCGAGCATGCCGATGAGCAGCCCGACCGCTGGCCACCCGACAAGGATCGAAATGAGCAGCCCGAGGCCCCATGCGATATTCACAACGAAGCCCGAGAGGAAGTAGTCGACCCCGCGCCCCGTGATCAGCGTGATGATCACCGCGACGCCGACGCCGAGCATGCCGGAGAGCGCGGACACGATGGTCTCGCGCCGGACGAGCCTGACGAGCACCAGCAGGAGCGCGAGCGCCCCCGGCACGAGCGCCGAGAGCCGCGCGTCCTTCGTGATCACGAAGAGCACGACGAAGATGAGGCTCGGAACGATGGCCTCGAGCAGGCCGCGCACGCCACCGATCGCCGCAAAGACGCCCTGCGCGGTGAGCTCCTCCCCGTCGGCCCCGGCGCGGACCGCGCGAGCGATCCCACCGTTGAGGCCGGGGAGGCGGGCACCGGCGGCCGCCGCAGCGTCGTGCGGCGGCTCGGGCGTCTGATCCGGATCGGGGCGCGCGTCACTCACGCGTCGACCGCCCCAGGGGCGGGAGCGCCGGGCTGCACGCCTGCCGGCACCTTTAGGGGCAACAGGTCGCCGGGAGGCATCGGCAGATCGCCGCGGACCACGACGATCTCGCGGAACAGCTCGATCACGCTGGCGCGCGCGTCAGCATCAACCGCGGCCTTGCCCATGAGAATTCCGCGGAGGATCCAGCGCGGACCGTCCACACCGATGAAGCGAGCGGCGCGCGTTCCGCCGCCCTGCTCCGCGGGAACCGCCGTCGCGGTGAGCAGCTCGGCGCCGAGCGCGCCATCCTCCTCGACGACCTCCGCTCCCTGGGCGGTGAGCTGTGCGGTGAGATCATGCCGGATCTGGTTCCACATGCCGCTCGTCTTCGGGGCAGAGAACGCCTGCACCTGCAGCAGGGACTCGGCGTACTCGAGCGAGACGGCGACGACACGCTTCGCGCGCTCGTCAACCTCGAGTCGCATCTGCAGGCCCTCGCGCGGGGCGATCTTGATGCCGCCGAGGTCGACGTACGGGCGCATCGTCGGAACCTCGGTGAAGTCGAATGGGCCGTGCGTCTCACGGTCAGCCGGCGCCGACTTCGTGGTGTCGACGGCCTCGGCCTCAACCGAATCGGTAGGCTCGGTGGTGTCGTGATCATTCATTGTTACGTCTCCTCAATCGTTACGCGGTCGCGGTCTGTGCGGCGCCGCTCACACCGGTGGACCCAAACCCACTCGCCCCGCGGGCCGAGTCGTCTGGGAGGTCGTCGACGGGCACGAATACCGCCCGGCTCACTGGCATGACAATGACCTGAGCAATGCGGTCGCCCACGGCAACATCGAACGGGGTGCGTGCGTCAGTGTTCAGCAGCGTCACCTTAATCTCGCCGCGGTAGCCCGCGTCGACCGTTCCCGGCGAGTTCACGACGGTGATTCCGTGTTTCGCCGCGAGTCCGCTCCTCGGCACCACGAACGCCGCGTACCCGGTCGGGAGCGCAATCGACACGCCCGTGCCGATCAGGGCGCGCTCGCCGGGGAGCAGGGTTACCGCTTCGGCGGCGCGAAGATCCGCGCCAGCGTCGTCAGCGTGGGCGTAGAGCGGAGGATGATCCGCAACGATGGGCACATGTACTACATCAGTCACGTGCTCAGGCTATCGGATCGACCGTGGAGCGCGCGCGAGGATGCGGGAATGTGGCGGCTCGGCGCTGCACACGGAAACATCACCGGCGACGCGGGATAATGGGGCCATGACCGCAAACACTACGGCAGTTCGCTACCGCGAGCGCCTTCTCCCGGGGCCGGGCTTCTTTGGCGCCTGGCTGCTCCTCATTCCAGCGACCGCCCTCGTGATGACGCCCATCAACAAGTCGGCCGCGATCCCGGTCGCTGTCGGCCTGTATGTGCTCGTTGCGCTCATCTTCTTCGCGCTGAGCCCGGTGATCCAGGTCGAGAACGGCGAGCTCCGCGCGGGGCGCGCTGCGATCCCGGTCTCGCTGATTGGCGCCGTCGAGCCGCTCGGCGCAGACGCGCTCCGGGACGCGATTGGCCCCGGAGCAGACGCCAGAAACTACATGGTGGTGCGCGGCTGGATCCACCGCGGACTGAAGCTCGAAATCACCGACGAGAGCGATCCGACGCCGCATTGGATCCTGACAAGCCGAAAGCCCCTCGCGCTTGCTGAAGCGCTCGGGGCGAAGGGGCACGCAGGCTAAGCGTCACACTCGACGCAGATCGGTCCGAGATCGATTTCGCGGGAGAGCTGCGACCGGTGGCGCACAAGGAAGCAGTTCACGCAGGTGAACTCGTCCGCCTGCTGCGGCAGCACGACGACGTCGAGCTCGACGTCTGAGAGATCCGACCCACCGAGATCGAAACTTGGATTGTCAGCGTCCTCCGAGTCAATCGACGAGGGACCCTTCGACGGGCCGCGCTCTTTGAGCGCCTCAATCGACTCGGCTGTTTCGTCGTCGTTCTTACGAGGTGCGTCGTAATCAGTTGCCATGTTTCTCCTGCTTTTCGTCGCGGCTGGCTTTGGGAGCGGCCATAGTCTGCCTCATAGAACGTTCGAACGCAAACCAATATTGCTGAGAGCGATCTTTGAACCCAAAGTATCCTCCCAATCGCCGGGTCAATGCACGATTCGATCGCGAAGCTGTGGCACTCTTGAGCGAACATCGAAGGGATCTGTAATGGATGAATTGCGCGTAGTACGGCGCGAGGACGGCTCACTGATCCTCGCGAACGAGCTCGGCGAGGAGTACCGCCTTGCCATCGATGAGGCGCTGGTCCAGGAGGCGCGGCTCGCGCTCCCGCGCGCCACAAGCTCAGTCCCCGTGCGGCCCCGCGAGATCCAGGCGCTGCTTCGCGCCGGAAAAACACGCGCGGAGGTTGCGGCCGAGACCGGTCTCGAAGAGGGCGACGTCGAGCGGTTTGAAGAGCCCGTACGCGCCGAGAAGCGCTACATGCTCGACCTCGCGCACGCCGTCGTCGTGCGAACGGATCCCGCGCAGAGCGGCGGTTCGCCATCCGCGAACGCTGACGACGATCAGCGTTTCGGCCAGGTCATCGCCGAGCGGCTTATCGCCCTCGGCAACACCACGAGCGAGTGGCGGTCGTGGCGCGACGAGGAGACGGGCTGGCTGATCGGGCTCACGTTTGATTCGCGCGACGACATGCACGACGCGATCTGGAGCTTCGACCACAAGAAGCGGGTGCTGAGCCCGCTCACCCTTGATGCGACCAACCTGTCGAAGCTCGGCGAGATCGGCGACAGACTGATCCCGAAGCTGCGCGCCGTGGACAACGCCCAGCAGGAGCGCCAGGAGCAGGCCCCATTCGACCCCGACGGCCTGCTCGCGCCAACCGAGGAGGTTGAGCCGCTCCCCCGCGATGCCGCACCGCCGGCCGACGTGGCGAACGCTGAGCCCGAGAACGCCGACGCCGAGTACGAGCGGCGGCGTGAGATCGATCACCTCGCGATCAAGACGACGGGCGAGGAAGCGCAGGATCTCAGCCAGACCGCCGACCTGCTCGACGCGCTCAGGCGTCGCCGGGGCGAGCGCTCCAAGGAGGCCGAGGCCACCACGACCGCAGCCGAATCCGACGATCCGGATCTCCCGTCAGGCAGCGCCGCCATCGATGCCCTTGGGCTCACCCCCGCGGCTCCCGAGCAGCGCCGCGGCGCGGGCGCCAATATCTGGGGCACCGCTGGCGTGTCTGGCGAGGCGGCCACTCCCACTGATCGCGACGCGGATACCGCGCAGCTCCGCGCGGTTCCGCGAGCCACCGTGGACACCGCTCCGAGCGCGGAGCCGACACGGGCAGGCGAGCCCGCGGCCGAGCGAAACGAACCGGCGCCGGCGGACGTGACGCACGGTCGAGGCGAAGCGAAGCCGGAGAAGGATGTGAAGTCAGAGAAGCGGGACGCGCGCGCGGCGAAGCGCGGCCGCTCGTCGATCCCGAGCTGGGACGACATCCTGTTCGGCACCCGCAGCGACGACGACCCTGCATAGCGACGGCGCCTGGCGGCGCCACGCCGTGCGGCGCTAAGACCGCACGGCACGAGCGCGGCGCTAATACCGCCCTACGCTAGCGCTGCGCAGCACCGAGGATCTCGACGGCCTTGGCGAACCCCGACTGCGCGAGCGCGCCAGCGGAGATCAGCGGGATCCCGCGCTCCTCGTCGGTCCACGAGCCGTGCTGTCCGACCATGTCGAGGGACTGCGGATCGTCGGCTGTCGTGTAGTAGGCGCACTGCCCGCGCGCCGCGAGAATGACGTCACCAACTCGCTCGGCCACGCCGGGCGCGACCGCGCTGCCGAACAAGCCAGCGGCGAACGCCTCGTCGCGCGTCGTGACCCACGCCCGCTTCCCCTCGCGGGCAGCGAGCCAGGCCGCGAACGCGTCGGCGTCGCCGGCGGGATCGATGAAGAACGTCCGGAACCGAGGCTCACCCCCGACCTCGATCACGTCGGCGAACGCGGGATCACTGAGATCGAACACGACCTGCTGGTGCGACTCGACGTCAACCATTCCGTGATCTGCGGTGACGACGACCCCCGTCTGCGCGGGGAGCCCGGTCAGGAAGTCGCCGACCGCGCGGTCCAGCTGCTCAAGCCGGTCCGACCACTGTCGGCTCTGCCAGCCGAACTGATGCCCAGCGCGATCGAGCTCGTCGACGTAGACGTACGCAAGCGTGGGCGCGCCCCCTGCGAGATCGCCTGTCGCGGCCGCGAGCCGCTCGGCGATGGTGTCGCCGCCAACATACTCGGCGCCGGTCAGGATCGCGCGGGTGAGGCCACTACCAGAGTGGGCGGGGCGCCCATAGACGCGCGCACGTAGGCCGAGCCGCGAGGCGGCCTCGAACAGCGGTTCAGCGTGCTGCCAGCTGCGAACGTCAGCGATTCCCTCCCAGTCGCGCAGGGGCGATAGGAGGCCAAGCTCTGGGTGCATGATCCGGTAGCCGACGAGCCCGTGCTCCGCGGGAAGCCGCCCGGTGGTGAGCGTCGTCAGCGCCGCTCCCGTTGTCGACGGCGTGACCGTCGTGATTCGCCGATGGGACAGCCCGGCGAGCGTCGGGGCGTGCCCTTTGCGTGCCTTGAGGTTGGCGCTTCCCAGGCCGTCGACCGCGAGCACGACCAGCGAGCGCAGCGGAGGCACGAGGGCGAGTGCCCGGGCCTCGCGGTCGGCCGCCTCGGCTGACGCCGGCCCACCGAGCGCACTTCGCAGCACCTCGCCGGCCGGCAGATCGTTTCCGAGGGCGAGCGCGGCGAGACCAGTCGGCACAATCGCGGCAAGCCTCCCGCCGTTGTCGGTGGCAGTCGGTAGCATATTCCCATTATGGCCGACGTAACCGACATGGATACTCCAGGCGCAGCCCATGAGGCCGCCGGTGAGCGCATCGAAGATATCGACATCTCTCACGAGATGGAGGGATCGTTCCTTGAGTATGCCTATTCCGTCATCTACTCCCGCGCACTCCCTGACGCGCGCGACGGACTGAAGCCCGTCCAGCGGCGCATCCTCTACATGATGACCGACATGGGCCTGCGCCCCGACAAGGGTCACGTGAAGTCTGCGCGCGTCGTTGGCGAGGTGATGGGCAAGCTTCACCCGCACGGCGACTCGTCGATCTACGACGCGCTGGTGCGCCTGTCACAGGACTTTGCGATGCGCCTGCCGCTCGTCGATGGCCATGGCAACTTCGGCTCGCTCGACGACGGCCCGGCCGCGTCCCGATACACGGAGGCTCGGCTCGCTGGCGCCGCCCTCGCGATGACCGAGGCGCTCGACGAAGACGTCGTCGACTTCATCCCCAACTACGACAACCAGTTGCTCCAGCCCGAGGTGCTGCCCTCCGCGGTGCCCAACCTGCTCGTCAACGGCGCGAGCGGCATCGCGGTCGGCATGGCGACGAACCTCGCGCCGCACAACCTCATCGAGACGATCGAGGGCGCGAAGCACCTGCTCTACCACCCCGACGCATCGGTCGAAGAGCTCATGGAGTTCATCCCCGGCCCCGACCTCCCCGGTGGCGGCACGATCGTGGGCCTCGACGGGGTGACTGATGCCTACCGCACGGGCCGCGGCGCGTTCCGCACCCGCGCGAAGGTGTCGATCGAGCAGATCGGCCCGCGCCGTACGGGCCTCGTCGTCACCGAGCTGCCCTACCTCGTCGGCCCGGAGCGAGTGATCGAAAAGATCAAGCAGGGCGTCGAGAACAAGAAGATCACGGGCATCACCGATGTTGTCGATCTGTCAGACCGGAAAAACGGGCTGAAGCTTGTCATCACGCTGAAGACCGGCTTCTCCCCCGAGGCTGTCCTCGAGCTGCTGTACCGGTACACCCCGCTCGAGGACTCGTTCAGCATCAACTCTGTCGCGCTCGTCGACGGCCAGCCCCAGACGCTGAGCCTGCGCGAAATGCTTCGCGTGTTCCTGGATCATCGTCTCGCCGTCGTGACGCGCCGCAGCGAGTACCGCCTCCGGAAGCGCCGCGAGCGCCTGCACCTTGTCGAGGGCCTACTCATCGCGATCCTCGACATCGATGAGGTCATCCAGGTCATTCGCACGAGCGATGACGCCGAGGAGGCCAGGACCCGGCTGCAGCAGGTGTTCGACCTGTCGGAACTGCAAGCGGAGTACATCCTTGAGCTGCGCCTGCGCAGGCTCACGAAGTTCTCGCGCGTCGAACTCGAGGCGGAGCGCGATCAGCTCAACGCAGAGATCGCTGCGCTGCTCGAGATCCTCGGCAGCAAGGAGCGTCTGAAGGCCGTCGTCGCGAGCGAGCTCGACCAGGCTTCGGCAGCCTACGGCACGCCCCGCAGGACCCTGCTCACTGGGGCGGTCGCGCGGCCATCGCGCGCAGCGGTCTCCCCCGATGCCATGCAGGTCGCGGACACGCCGTGCACCGTGCTGCTTTCGGCGACCGGTCGCGCCCTGCGCGTCGACCGCGATCCCGACGCCCCCGACGCCACGCGAGCGGCGCCGCGCGCGACGAAGCACGGTGCTGTCGCTGCGCGAGTCGCGACGACAGTCCGCGGTGAGCTCGGCGCGATCCTGTCCGATGGCACGCTTCACCGCTTCACCCCCGTCGATCTCCCGCTCGTTCCCGGCGCGTCGATCGCGTTCTCCGCGGGAGTCAAGCTCACCGAGTACATCGGGCTCACGGACAAGAAGCAGCGGATCGTCGGCATCGTGCCGCTCGATTCGGAGGAGCCGGTCGGCGTCTTCACGGCCCAGGGCACCGTCAAGCGCGTCGTGCTGACAGATCTGCCCGCGCGCCCCGAGTTCGAGGTCATCACCCTCAAGCCTGGCGACGCGGTCGTCGCGGCGTTCCCGGCGCCCGACTCCGCCGAGTTCGCGGCCGTCACGAGCGACGCGCAGCTGCTGCGGTTTGCCGCGTCAGCGGTGCGCCCGCAGGGCCGGCCGGCCGGTGGCATGGCCGGCATGAAGCTCGGCTCCGATGCGCGCGTCATCTTCGCCTCGGCGATCGAGGCCGACGCTGAGGCGCGCGTCGCCACGGTGGCGGAGGGATCCGACGAGAACGCCCTGCTGAGCACCGATGCCGCATCCGCGAAGATCTCGGACTGGGCTGAATTCCCAGCTAAGGGGCGCGCGACCGGCGGCGTGCGCGCGCAGCGCTTCCTCAAGGGTGAGGATCGGCTCGTCGCCGCGTGGGTCGGCACGGGCGAACCGCGCGCGATCGCGGCCGACGGGAGTGCACGCAAGCTGCCGGAGGAGCTCGGCAAGCGCGACGGCTCCGGAAGTCCGCTCGAACACAGCGTTGCCTTCATCGGTGAGGCGCCGTAGCGCCAACGGTATCGGCGAGGCGCCCGAGCGCTTCGACGAGTAGCCAAGCACCGGGGTGCGAGACCGCGTCTCGCACCCCGTCCTGCTAGCCGCCGAGCGCGCGAATCACCTGCGCTGCGGCGACGTGCCCGCCGTTTTCCGCGAGCGCGAGCGCGGCGACACCGTCGCCGCCCGTTGCGCGGGGGTCGGCGCCGGCCCGCAGGGCGGCGACCACCGCGGTCGTGTCGCCCTGCTGAGCTGCCTCGACGAGCGCGGCGGCGGGGTCGCTCGGTGCGGCCGCGGCGGCCAGCGCGCGCAGCACCTCGGCCTGGGCGGTGAAGCCGCGCTCCTCGGCCATCTGCAGCGGCGTGAGGCCCTCCGACACCGAGAGCGTGTCGAGCGCTGCCCCGCCCGCGACGAGCACCCGCAGCGTCGCCGCATACGTTGGATCGTCGCGACCGAGCCACACTGCCTCATGGATCGCCTGGTATCCGAGATTGTTGACGTGGTTGACGTCGACGCCGGCGCGGATGAGTGCGCCAGAGATGTCCCAGTGGCCCCGCTCAGCCGCCCGGATCAGCCCGGTGCCGTCCCAACTGTCGAGGGCCTTCACGTCGGCACCGTGCTTCAGGGTGAGTCGCAGCAGGTCGCCCCTGCCCTCGCTCGTCGCGATGAGGTAGGCGGACTGCACGGTATCGTCCGCAGCGTTAACGTCGGCGCCCCAGCCGATGAGCTGTTCCGCGGCGGCGACGTCGTTCGCCCAGGCCGCGTCGCGGAGCCGTTGGTCGAGCTGGGCCTGCGTGAGGTCCGGCTTCTCCGGCGTCGCGGGCTCGGCCGGCTCCTCGGGCTTGGGGGTTTCCGCAGGGTCGGCATTCGGCTTCGCTGGCGTCGTCGTCGCTGGCGCCTCGCCAGGCTCGGGCGCGCACCCGGCGAGCCCGAAGCCGAGCGTCGCAAGCGCAACCGCGGCGGTCGCCGCGCGTAGTCGGGTCTTCATGAGTGCTTCTCCTCGCTGCTTGTCACCCAACCGTAGATGAGACCGGGCGTGCATGGTTGATTGTTCGCGGCTGGTCGCCGCTCGTGGTTCGGGCGTCCGCGCGGCCCGCGCCGCGCCTCGGATGGGATCGGGCTACAACCCGATCAGGGCGACGCCACAGACAACAACGACCGCAGCCGTCAGTCTGAGCACGGGATTGCTCTCGCGGTAGCGGATCACGCCGTACAGCCCGACGAGCACGACGCTCGTCTCGCGCATGGGGGCGACGAGCGACAGCGGCGCGAGCGTCGCCGCGGTGAGCACGAGCACGTACGACAAGGGCGAGAGCACGCCGAAAGCAAGCAGGCTGCGCCAGTTGGCCCTGAGCTCTCCGCGGAGCCGCCGGGCCGGCCGCTTCCCCCGCGCCCCTTCGGCGCCGAGCATGCCGCCGAAGATTACGGCCTCGGCCGCGCTCGTGCCGACCATGAACGCGACCGGGGCGATGCCGAAGCCGTTCACCATCGACACGTCCCACAGCGTGTACGTGGCGATCGCGACGCCCGTCAGCAGGCCGAAGACGACCGACGGGTCGAAGCGGGCCCGCCCGGCCGCGCCGGCGAACTCGGCACCCGCGGCGGGCCGCGTCCGGCCGATGAGACCGAACGCGGTGACACCGACGACGACGAGCAGCACGCCGCCGAGCGCCAGCAGTCCGGGCCGCTCGCCGAACAGCAGAATCGACACAATCACCGTCAGCACCGGGCCGCTGCCGCGGGCTGTCGCGTAGACCGTACTGAGGTCCCCGGCGCGGTAGCCGCGCTGCAGCACGAGCATGTACAGCACGTGCAACACGCCCGACACGACGACGGCGAGCACGAACTCCCAGGCGCCGCTCGAACCGATACCGCCGGTGAACGGAATCGCCACCGACCACACCACCGCGCTGACGATGGCCCCCCAGAAGAGGAACGGCACACCAGAGCGGCTCGACCGTGCCGCGAGGATGTTCCAGGCGGCGTGCGCAACGGCTGCCGCGAGAACGAGTCCGAGGGCTGTGAGATTCATCGAGCGCTGACGCTACGCGTCAATTCGCTCGCGGTCGAGGTCATCGGCGTTCTCGATGATGAACTCCTTGCGCGGGGCAACGTCGTTGCCCATGAGCAGCTCAAACATCTGCGCGGCCGCGTGCGCGTCCTCGAGTCGGACGCGGCGGAGCGTGCGGTGGTCGCGGTCCATCGTGGTCTCCGCAAGCTGGTCCGCGTCCATCTCGCCGAGGCCCTTGTACCGCTGGATGGGCTCCTGATACTTCTTTCCGCGCTTGCGGAGGTCGGTGAGGAGCGTCTGCAGTTCCTTCTCGCTGTAGGTGTAGATCACGTCGTTTGGCTTGCGACCCGAGTGCTGCACGATGACCCGATGCAGCGGCGGCACGGCCGCGTACACCCGGCCAGCCTCGAGCATGGGGCGCATGTAGCGGAAGAAGAGCGTGAGCAGCAGCGTGCGGATGTGCGCGCCATCGACATCGGCGTCGCTCATGAGGATCACCTTGCCGTAGCGCGCGGCCTCGAGATCGAAATCTCGGCCCGACCCCGCGCCGATGACCTTGATAATCGCGCCGCACTCAGCGTTCGACAGCATCTCGGCGAGCGATGCCTTCTGCACGTTGAGGATCTTGCCACGGATCGGCAGAAGTGCCTGGTACTCGCTGTCGCGGGCTGGCTTCGCGGTGCCGAGCGCGCTGTCGCCCTCGACGATGAAGAGCTCGGAGTTCGCCACGTCTTTCGAGCGGCAGTCAATGAGCTTGGACGGCAGGGAGGAGCTCTCGAGCGTGCTCTTGCGGCGGGCGGTGTCGCGCTGCGCGCGCATCGCGATCCGAGACTTCATCTCGGACACCATCTTCTCGAGCAGCGTCGCGGTCTGGGCCTTGTCGTGCTTCTTCGGGGACTCGTACAGCTCGGTGAGCGCGCTCGTCACCGCGCGCGAGACGATCTGGCGGACCGCCGCCGTGCCGAGGACTTCCTTCGTCTGCCCCTCAAACTGCGGCTCCGGCACTCGAACGGTGACGACCGCGGTCAGCCCCGTCAAGATGTCGTCTTTGTCTGGCTTGTCAGAGCCGGCCTTCAGCTTGCGAGCGTTGGCTTCGATCTGCTTGCGGAAGAACTTCGTCAGCCCCTGCTCGAAACCGGCGAGGTGCGTCCCGCCCTTCGGCGTGGCGATGATATTCACGAAGCTCTGGATCTCGGTGTCGTACCCAGTGCCCCACCGCAGCGCGATGTCGACCTCGCACTCGCGCTCGACCTCCCGCGAGACCAGGTGCCCCGTCTCCTCGTCCATCACCGGGACGGTTTCCGTGAACTTGCCTGAGTCCTGCACTCGCCAGGTGTCGGTCACCGGGGCGTCGAGGGCGAGGAAGTTCACGAACTCGGAGATGCCGCCCTCGTAGTTGAAGGTATGCAGCGTCGGCGCGCCCGACTCGTCGAGGGACTCGGCGCGGTGGTCTTCAATCTCGATCGTCAGACCGGTCACGAGGAACGCGGTCTGACGCGCTCGCGCGACAAGCGAATCGACCTCGAAGCGCGCGGTCGGCAGGAAGATCTGCGGATCCGCCCAATACCGGACGCGAGTGCCGGTGACGCCCTTCTTCACCTTCCCGACGACGCGAAGCTCGGTGGCACGGTCGAACGGCGTGAAGGCGCTGTCCGGGCCCTCGCCGGCGAACTCGCCAGGTT
This sequence comes from Leucobacter aridicollis, assembly GCF_013409595.1. Classification (NCBI taxonomy): domain Bacteria; kingdom Bacillati; phylum Actinomycetota; class Actinomycetes; order Micrococcales; family Microbacteriaceae; genus Leucobacter; species Leucobacter aridicollis. The sequence continues at coordinate 1,755,698 of NZ_JACCBD010000001.1, forward strand.
CGCCGTGGCGGAACGACATTGCCCAGGTCTTGCCGTCGCGGTCGACCTCCACGTCGAGGCGAGACGACAGCGCATTCACCACGGACGCGCCAACGCCGTGCAGGCCGCCCGATGACGCGTACCCACCACCGCCGAACTTGCCGCCAGCGTGGAGCTTCGTGAAGACGAGTTCCACGCCGCTGAGGCCGCTTCGTGGCTCGACGTCCACTGGCACGCCGCGACCGTTGTCGGCGACAGTCACCGAGCCGTCGCCGTGCAGCGTGATCTTGATGTCCGCGCCATGACCGGCGAGTGCCTCGTCGACCGAGTTGTCAATGATCTCCCAGAGGCAGTGCATGAGGCCACGCGAATCGGTCGTGCCGATATACATGCCGGGACGCTTGCGAACTGCTTCAAGCCCCTCGAGGACGGTGAGGTGCCTGGCGGAGTAACTGGATTCAGCCACGTGAAAGAACCTGCTTTCTTGGAGACTCACCCACTGTAGAGCACGCCACCGACACTCGGGCTGATCGCCGACGGCGAGTGACGAAACCGCGGCCAATTCTCGCCGCCGCCGTACGCGTTGAGCGAAACAACCCCGGCAAACAGGGCGCTCCCGGCGTTTGGATGGTTGGATAGAGGTAATTGAACTACCGGGAGGTGGCCATGAGCACACTGGAACAGACCGCTGACGTAGCGGAGGTAACTGCGGCGGACCGTCCGCTCAGTGGACTTGATCGCTGCGATAGCTGCGGCGCACAGGCATACGTTCGCGTGACGCTGGGCGGCAGCGAGCTGCTCTTCTGCGCGCACCACGCGACGAAGCACGAAGCAAAGCTTCGCCCCATGGCCGAGGCCTGGCACGACGAAAGCCACAAGCTGAGCGCGTAGCGCTCAGCGCTAGAGAAGTGGGCCCCGGGAATGATTCCCGGGGCCCACTTTTCTGTGTGCGCGCCGTCGAGGCCGCGCAGCAACGACGAAAGGGTGCGGAGGAAACCTCCGCACCCTTTCGAACACGCCTCGCGATGTCTTAGTCGAGGTAGTCGCGCAGCTGCTGGCTCCGCGACGGGTGGCGAAGCTTCGCCATGGTCTTCGACTCGATCTGACGGATGCGTTCGCGAGTCACACCGAACGTGTCGCCGATCTGATCGAGGGTCTTCGGCATTCCATCGCCCAGACCAAAGCGCATCTTGATGACGCCAGCCTCGCGCTCCGAGAGCGAGTCAAGCAGCTGCTCGAGCTGCTGCTGGAGCATCGTGAAGCCGACCGCGTCGGCGGGCACGATTGCCTCGGTGTCCTCGATAAGGTCACCGAACTCGCTGTCGCCATCCTCACCGAGCGGGGTGTGGAGCGAGATCGGTTCACGACCGTACTTCTGCACCTCGATGACCTTCTCAGTGGTCATGTCGAGCTCGCGGCTCAGCTCCTCGGGCGTGGGCTCGCGCCCAAGATCCTGCAGCATCTGACGCTGCACACGAGCGAGCTTGTTGATGACCTCGACCATGTGCACAGGAATACGGATCGTGCGGGCCTGGTCTGCCATCGCGCGGGTGATCGCCTGGCGGATCCACCACGTCGCGTACGTGGAGAACTTGAAGCCCTTGGTGTAGTCGAACTTCTCGACCGCACGAATCAGGCCGAGGTTGCCCTCCTGGATCAGGTCCAGGAACTGCATGCCACGCCCGGTGTAGCGCTTCGCAAGCGAAACCACGAGGCGCAGGTTCGCGCCGAGGAGGTGGCTCTTCGCGCGCTGGCCGTCACGGGCCACCCACTTGAGCTCTCGCTCGAGCTTCTTCGGCAGGCCCTTCTCGGTGCCAAGCTTCTCCTCGGCGAACAGGCCAGCCTCGATGCGCATCGCAAGCTCGACCTCCTCCGCCGCGTTCAGCAGGGCGACCTTACCGATCTGCTTCAGGTAGTCCTTCACCGGATCGGCGGTGGCGCCGGGAATCGCGGTCGTGACCGTCGGCACGTCCTCCTCGTCGCCGGCCTTGAGCACGATGGCTCCGGTCGGGAGGGGCTCCTGGTGCTCGGCGGCCGGCTGCTCTTCCTCAGCCTGCTCGTCCGCTTCAGTCACTTCTGTCTCGTCGGGCGCGTCGATGATCTCATCGACCGCCTTCTTCGCGCGGGTGGCTGGCTTCTTAGCGGGAGCCTTCTTCGCCGCGGTCGTCTTCGCTGCCGACGCGGCCTTCTTTGCCGGAGCCTTCTTCGCGGGCGCTTCAGCCGCGTTCTGCTCTTCGCTCTCAGCCGCCTTCGCCGCGCGAGTCTTGGTCGTTGTCGCTGTTGCCACGCAACTTCCTCTCAGATCTCGTCGATGCGCGTCCAAAAAACTGCGCACACCATGAAAACCCATGTCAAGCCCGCGGTATTCCCGCGACGGTTGAATGGGTTCCTACCTCCTATTATTGCACGGCTGGGCCGTCATTGTTTTCAGGGCCCTGTTGGCGTTCCGCGAGGAACCGTTCGAGCTCGCTCGCGAGCTGGTCGGCGGTCGGCATCGTGCCCTCCTCGCCGAGCAGCGATGAGGACCTGTCGCCGTGCGCCTCGACGTACTGGTCAAAGCGCCGTTCGAGGTTGTCGAGCATGTCGCGCGACTCCTCGTTCTCGGAGATCTGGCGGTCCACCTGCTGCCGAAACTCGTGCGCGCGCTCTTTGGCCTCGTCCGTCGCGAACAACAGGCCGGTCGCCGCCATCACGTTGTCGAGTGCTGCCGTGAGAAGCTCCGGGTACTCATTGTTCGCGAGGTAATGCGGCACGAGGTGGGCAAAGCCCACAACCTCTTCGCCGACCCCGTGGAGCCTGTACTCGAGAAGATGCACGATGCTCGCAGGCAACCGGGTCGTCGGCTTCCACGCCGACCGCTCCATGAGATCCTCGCGGGTGCCGCTCACCGTGGCGACGATCGGCCTGGTGTGCGGGACCGGCATCGGGATCGCCTGAACCCAGGTAGTGATGGAGACCTCGAACTCGTGTACGAGCAGGAGGACCGCCTCGGCGAATGCCTCCCAGCGGAAGTCGGGCTCGAAACCGGAGAGCAGCAGGAAGGGTGCTCCGAGCTCGTCTCGCGCAAGGCTAAGCGTGAGCTCCTCCGGGCTGTAGTCCGTGAAATGGTCCTCGTCGAACGTGATGAGCGGACGACGGGCTCGGTAATCGAGCAGCAGGTCGGTGTCGAAGCGAATGATCTCTTCAGGCTTGCAGCGTTCCCACAGGTATTGCTCAAGCTGAGAGACCGCATTTCCGGCGTCGGTAGACCCTGAGAGCGCGACAACAAGCGGGAGCCCCTTCGCGACACTCGCGCGGCGCTCCGCGTACACGGCAGAGAAGAGTGTTTCAGTCACGGTTCCATTCTACGAAACCAGGCGCTGAGCGGGACGAAATGCGCGAACAGCGAACACTGAACGTTCCGCTGCCGCAGATTCACAGAAGTAGTAGGCTAAACGATGCGCACCGCATACCGCGCGGATCAGGCACAGTATTGAGACCCGAGGGAGACCCCACTTGGCCGAGCACCAGTTTGACATCGTAGTTCTTGGTGGCGGAAGCGCCGGATACGCGACCGCAGTCAGAGCGACACAGCTTGGAATGACCGCAGCGATCATTGAGAAGGACAAGCTCGGTGGCACCTGTCTCCACCGAGGCTGCGTGCCCACGAAGGCACTGCTGCACTCAGCAGAGGTCGCAGACGTCGCCCGTGAGGGTGCAACATACGGCATCAACTCCTCCGTCGAGTCGATCGACATCGTCGCAGTGAACGCCTTCCGCGAAAAGCTCGTCGCCGGCAAGCACAAGGGGCTTCAGGGCCTCATCAAGGCGAACGGCATCACCGTGTTTGAGGGCGAGGGCCGCCTCGCATCGCCGAACACCGTCCAGGTTGGCGCCGACACCATCGTCGGCAAGAACGTCGTGCTGGCCTCGGGGTCGTACTCTCGTTCGCTTCCCGGACTCGAGATCGGCGGCCGCGTCATCACCAGCGAGCACGCACTCGAGCTCCAGGAGATCCCGAAGAAGGTCATCGTGCTCGGCGGCGGCGTCATCGGCGTCGAGTTCGCCAGCGTCTGGCGCTCGTTCGGCGCCGAGGTCACCATCGTTGAGGGCCTCCCCCACCTCGTACCCAACGAGGAAGAGTCGGTCTCGAAGCAGCTCGAGCGCGCATTCCGCAAGCGCGGCATCGACTACAAGCTCGGCGTGCGGTTCCAGGGCGTGACCCAGGATGACTCGAGCGTGACCGTGACCCTCGAGGACGGCACGACCCTCACCGCCGACTACCTGCTCGTCGCAGTGGGCCGTGGCCCGGCGACGGCTGGCCTCGGCTACGAGGAGGCCGGGATCGAGATGGATCGCGGCTTCGTGCTCACCACCGAGCGCCTCGCAACGAACGTTCCCGGCGTCTACGCCGTTGGCGACATCGTTCCGGGCCTGCAGCTCGCACACCGCGGCTACCAGCAGGGCATTTTCGTCGCTGAGGAGATCGCGGGCCTCAACCCGGTCGTGGTCGCCGACGTCAACATCCCGAAGGTGACCTACTGCGATCCCGAGATCGCGTCGGTCGGCCTAACCGAGGCGAAGGCCGCCGAGCAGTACGGCGCAGAGAACATCTCCTCGTACGAGTACAACCTCGCAGGCAACGCGAAGAGCTCGATCCTCGGCACCGCGGGCACCGTCAAGGCCGTTCGCCTGAACGACGGCCCCGTGCTCGGCGTCCACATGATTGGCGCACGCGTCGGCGAGCTCGTCGGCGAAGCCCAGCTCATCGTGAACTGGGAGGCCTACCCCGAGGACGTCGCACCGTTCGTCCATGGCCACCCCACTCAGAACGAGACCATCGGCGAAGCAATGCTCAAGCTCGCCGGCAAGCCGCTGCACGCTATCTAAGCGGCATCACAAGCTAGATCTAGAAGAAATTTAGAAGGAGAATCACGATGAGTGAATCGGTAGTCCTCCCCGCGCTGGGCGAGAGCGTCACCGAGGGGACGGTGACCCGCTGGCTGAAGCAGGTGGGCGAGACCGTGGCGGTCGACGAGCCGCTGCTCGAGGTCTCGACCGACAAGGTGGACACCGAGGTGCCTTCCCCCGTCGCCGGCGTGGTTGAAGAGATCCTCGTCCAGGAAGACGAGACCGCCGAGGTTGGCGCGGTGCTCGCACGCATCGGCGACGGCAGCGGTTCCGCTCCCGCCACCACGCCCGAGCCCGAGCAGGCTGCAGCCCCCGCGGCTAAGCCGGCCGCAGAGCCCGCAGCTCCCGCCGAGCCGGCCCCCGCGGCTGAGCCCGCGGCTGAGCCCGCGGCTGCTGAGCCCGCAGCCCCGGCTGCCGGCGGCGACAGCCAGGACATCGTCCTCCCGTCGCTTGGCGAGTCGATCACCGAGGGAACGGTGACGCGCTGGCTGAAGCAGATCGGTGACGCTGTTGAGGTCGACGAGCCGCTGCTCGAGGTCTCAACTGACAAGGTAGACACCGAAGTGCCGTCGCCCGTCGCTGGCATTCTCCAGGAGACCCTCGTTGGCGAAGACGAGACCGTCGAGGTCGGCGCTGTGCTCGCGCGCGTCGGCAGTGGTGCAGCGGCTCCGGCTGCCGCTCCCGCCGAGGCGGCACCCGCGGCTCCCGCTCCCGCAGCAGCTGCTCCTGCACCCGCGGCAGCAGCTCCCGCGGCAGCGCCCGCACCAGCAGCTGCTCCCGCACCTGCAGCCGCACCGGCGCCTGCACCCGCTCCGGCAGCCCCGGCTCCGGCAGCCGCTCCGGCACCTGCTGCTGCTCCTGCAGCGGCCGCGCCCGAGGCTGGCGGCTACGTCACCCCGATCGTGCGCAAGCTCGCGGGCGAGCGTGGCGTCGACCTGTCGACGGTGACCGGCACGGGTGTCGGCGGTCGCATCCGCAAGGAAGACGTGCTCGCCGCGGCGACCGCAGCTCCCGCAGCGGCGGCAGCGCCGGCAGCAGCAGCTCCGGCACCTCGCGTTGTCTCTGAGCTCCGCGGTACGACGCAGAAGATGAGCCGACTCCGTAAGGTGATTGCGGAGCGCGCAGTCGCATCGATGCAGCAGACCGCACAGCTGACGACCGTGGTGAAGGTTGACGTCACCCGCGTCGCTCAGCTGCGTCAGGCCAAGAAGGATGAGTTCCTCGCGAAGACCGGCTCGAAGCTGTCCTTCATGCCGTTCTTCGCGCTGGCGGCGGCGGAGGCGCTTCAGGCCTACCCCGTCATCAACTCGACCGTCGAGGGTGACCAGATCGTCTACCCGGCCACCGAGAACGTCAGCATCGCTGTCGACACGGAGCGCGGTCTGCTGACCCCGGTGCTTCGCGATGCGGGCACGAAGAACATCGCCCAGATCGCTGGCGAGATCGCTGATCTCGCGGCGCGGACGCGTGATAACAAGCTGACTCCGGACGAGCTGAGCGGTGGCACCTTCACCCTCACCAACACCGGCTCGCGCGGCGCGCTCTTCGACACGCCGCTCGTGTTCCTGCCGCAGTCCGCGATCCTCGGCACCGGCGTCGTCGTCAAGGAGCCCGGGGTCGTCTCGACGCCCGAGGGTGACTCGATCGCGATCCGGTCGACGGTCTACCTCGCACTGTCCTACGACCACCGGACCATCGACGGCGCCGACGCTGCGCGTTTCCTTACGCAGATGAAGGCACGCCTCGAGGAGGGCAACTTCGCGGCAGATCTCGGGATCTAGCTCGAACGAGTAGTGAGGGGTTCTGCGGCGCGATGTGCGCTGCAGAACCCCTCACTCGTTTCCAGCGCGCCGGTTGCCGCCGGTGAGCACCGCACGCACCGCGGCCAGGGATTCCGGCCGCAGCGGGGTCGGTGTGAGTCGCGTACCGACCGTATGCGCGAGCGTCTCGGACGCCTCCCCCGGGTCCCACGGTGTCAGGCGAGCAAGCTGTGCGGCGACGTCGCCGAATACCTCTGAGAGGAAGCCGGCCGCGCCGGGCGGCGCGAGCGATGTCGCGAGGCCCCCGAGCACGCGAAGCGACACGCCGAAGCCGTGACATCCGTCGTCGTGTCCCGCTCGAACGTCGACGGCGGCCGCCGCGACGCGCGCGTACCGCAGGCGCGCGGATCCCGGGGGCCGCGCCACCACCGTGACCGGGGGTGGCGGATTCGCCTGGCGACGATAGTTGCCATCGCCTGGCACCTGCAGCATGAGCGTCCTCACAACGTCTCCCCCAAGGCACGCCGCGCGTTCCCTAGCGGCAAGGCCCGCACCACAGACCGCGAGCATGAGGCTCGCGGTCTCCCCCGCCGACAGTGCTTCGGTGGCGTCCCTTCGGGGTGCATCGCGGATGGTGCGCATCCTCCCATCGTCGCCTGTGACCCACCCTGGCACCACCGCTGGGCGAGCCCACGCCCCATCTGGGGACGAGTGACCGCGCCCGAGGCCCTGTGGGCGGCGCTCCATAACGGCAATTCTCGCTCTGCCACGAGCGAACGACGGCGACGGTGCGCCAGCACCGCCCGAGACGCGGTACGATGGAAGGTATGGCAGAGGCGAAGCAGAAGTCCCCGGGTCGCATCAAGCAGATGGTGCAGGTGTACAAGAACACCCGCACCCAAGACAAGCTGCTGACCCCACTGATGCTGCTCTCGTTCGTCGGGCCGATCCTGATCGCCGTCCTCCTCGCCTGGCTGCTGCCAGGGAACTGGTTCAGCTGGATCCTGTGGCCCCTCACCGGCATCCTCGCCGGCCTGCTCATCGCCATGATCGTGCTCGGCCGCCGCGCCGAGGCTGTCGCGTACGCGCAGATCGAGGGCCGCCCGGGCGCCGTTGGCGCGATCGTGCAGAGCGCCCTGCGTCGCAGCTGGCGCGGCTCCGAGGTTCCCGTCGCGATGACCCGTCAGCAGGACGCCGTCTACCGCGTCATCGGTCGCGGCGGCGTCGTGCTCATCTCCGAGGGCTCGCGCCAGCGCACCCAGCGCATCGCGCACGACGAGGAGCGCAAACTGAAGCGCGCAATCTCGAACGTGCCGATCTCGCACCTCTACGTTGGCCCCGACGAGGGCGCCGTCGCGCTGCCGAAGCTCTCGAAGGAGCTGCAGAAGATGAAGCGCGTGCTCAACCGCAACGAGATCGCGGCGGTCTACAACCGACTCTCCTCGCTCCAGGCGAGCCCGGTCGGCATCCCGAAGGGCATCGACCCGAATCGCGTCCGCGCCCAGCGCCCGCGCTAAGCCATGTCCCAGAAGTTTGGTGACCTCGCCCCCAGCGAGTACCCCGGCGAGCGCCTCGGCCTCCCGGCGGACGGCCCGCGGTCAGTGGGTCGCGTCGGGCGACGGCTGGTCGCGATCTGCATCGACTGGGCGCTCGCGTCGCTCCCCGCGTACCTCCTGATCGGTGGCCCGCAGGCGATGTGGTGGCATTCGCTCATCTTTATGCTCATGCAGATCGTGTTCGTTCCGACAATCGGCGGATCGCTCGGGCATCGCATCGTCGGCCTGCAGGTCGTGCCGCTCGCCGGCGGTTGGGTCGGGATCTGGCGCCCCATCGTCCGCGCGGTCCTCGTGACGCTCGTGATCCCCGCGCTCGTGTGGGACAGCGACCAGCGCGGGTTCCACGACAAGATCGCAGGGACGGTGCTGATTCGCGCCTAGCGCGCAGTCGATTCATCATGCGAGAACTCGTTGTCACCGTCGACACCGGGGTTCGTCGCGCCGCAATACGTAACACGCCTGAAACACTGCTTCCACGCTCCCGAAATGCTGGAAGCATAGGCTTGACCTACGAAGCGGCAGACTGCCGCACCGAAAAGTGAGGATCCCGATGTTCAAGACTCCCCAGGAAGTCATCGACTATATCCGCGAAACCGACGTCAAGTTTCTTGACATCCGGTTCACCGATCTCCCCGGCGTGCAGCAGCACTTCAACATCCCGGCGAGCACGGTAGATCTCGATTTCTTCGAGGTCGGGCAGATGTTCGACGCCTCCTCGATCCGCGGCTTCGCGACGATCGCTGAGTCGGACATGCAGCTCATCCCCGATGTGACCACCGCGTACATCGACCAGTTCCGCGCCGAGCGCACGCTCATCATGGTGTTCGACATCTACAATCCGCGCACCGGCGAGATCTACTCGAAGGATCCGCGCCAGGTCGCGAAGAAGGCCGAGCAGTTCCTTGCCTCGACCGGCATCGCCGACACCGCGTTCTTCGCGCCCGAGGCCGAGTTCTACATCCTCGACTCGGTGCGCTACGAGACGACGCCGCGCCGCACGTTCTTCGAGATCGACTCGGAGGAGGCGCACTGGAACTCCGCCACCGACTACGAGGGCGGCAACCTCGGCAACACGACCCCGCTCAAGGGCGGCTACTTCCCCGTCTCGCCCGTCGACAAGCAGGCGGATCTGCGCGACGATATCTCGCTGCGCCTCATCGAGGCTGGCCTCCAGCTCGAGCGAGCCCACCACGAGGTTGGCGCGCCCGGCCAGGCCGAGATCAACTACCGGTTTGACACCATGGTCGCCGCCGCGGACGACGTGCTGAAGTTCAAGTACATCGTGAAGAACACCGCAGAGCTCTGGGGCAAGACTGCCACGTTCATGCCGAAGCCCGTGTTCGGCGATAACGGCTCGGGAATGCACACCCACATGTCCCTCTGGGCGAACGGCGAGCCGCTGTTCTACGACGAGAACGGCTACGCCGGCCTCTCGGACACCGCACGCTGGTACATCGGCGGCATCCTCAAGCACGCGGCCTCGCTGCTAGCGTTCACGAACCCGACGATCAACAGCTACCGTCGCCTCGTGAAGGGCTACGAGGCGCCCGTCAACCTCGCGTACTCGGCGGGCAACCGCTCGGCCGCGATCCGCATCCCGCTGACGGGTTCGAACCCGAAGGCGAAGCGCATCGAGTTCCGCGCCCCCGACGCGTCGGGCAACCCCTACCTGGCGTTCGCCGCGCAACTCATGGCGGGTATCGACGGTATTCGCAACCGTATCGAGCCGGGCGAGCCGATCGACAAGGATCTCTACGAGCTTCCCCCCGAGGAAGCCGCAAACATCCCGCAGGTGCCGGGCTCGCTCGGTGAGGCGCTCGCCGCGCTCGAGGCGGATCACGCGTACCTGCTCGAGGGCGGCGTCTTCACTGAGGAGCTGATCCAGACCTGGATCAACCTCAAGAACGAGACCGAGCTCCTGCCGATGGCGATTCGCCCGCACCCGTACGAGTTCGAGCTGTACTACGGCGTGTAGGCGCTTCGCACCATCACACACGAAACCGCCCAGCGAGCCGAGGAGGCCGCTGGGCGGTTTCGCGTCGTGGTGCGGTTAGGAGTTGATATCGTCCTCGATATCAGCATCCTCGCTCGAGAGGATGGCTTCGAGGAAGCTTGCCAGATAGTTCATGGTTGTCAGAGTACGCGGCAAGCGGCCCGCTGGCTAGACCCTGCACGGAACAGACATCGGGCGTTCACCGAAGCGACACAACGGACGCAGCGACGTCGCGGAAGCACCACCATGCCAGGGCGCGCGCTCGTCAGGCCTGCACCTCGGGAAACAGTTCGTCCTCGCGGTACCCGAAGAACTCGCGCTCGAACACGGCCCGCGCCCGTCGGCTGACGGTGTGCCAGCGCTCCACGAGTTCACTGGTGCGGTCGCGCGGCAACCCGAGCACACCGGCGATGCCCGCGAGGTCACGCCAGTCGCGTGGAAGCGAGTCGGTCCCCCTGCCGTTCCACAGTCGCATCGCCGAGCGCAACGTACTTGCGAGGCGCCAGGCGTCCTCGAGAGTCACCGCGTCGTCCGCGTCGATGAGTCCGAGCCGGGCAGCGCCGGACAGCGCGGCCAGCGTCGAGACGGTGCGCAGCTCCGGGTGCTCGGCACCGTGCTGGAGTTGGAGCAGCTGCACGAGCCACTCGACATCACTGATGCCGCCCGGCCCGAGCTTCAGATGCATCGCGGGGTCCTGCCCCTGCGGCAACCGCTCCCCTTCGACGCGAGCCTTCATGCGCCGCACGTCACGGAGCTGTTCCTCCCGGAACTCCGCCGGGTATCTGATCGGGTCCGCCATCGCGAAGAACTCCGCGCTCAGGCTCCCGTCGCCGGCGGCGTGGCGCGCGCGCAGCAACGCCTGCGCCTCCCAGGTGGCAGACCAGCGCTCGTAGTAGCTCCGGTACGAGTCGATGCTGCGGACGAGCGGGCCGTTCTTCCCCTCTGGGCGCAGGTCAAAGTCGAGGTCCACCGGGAACCGCGGGTCGGACACGAGGGTACGCAGTTCGGTGACGACCTTCGCGGCCGGCGAGACGGGTCCGGTGCCTGTCGCGCCGCCGCGAGCCACGGCGATGAGGTCGATGTCTGACGCGAATCCGAGTTCCCCGCCACCGAACCGGCCCATGCCGACGAGCGCGATCTCGGGCGCCTCGCTCTCTCCGCCCGCGTGCGCTCGGATCGCCGAGAGCAGTGCATCGAGCAGCGCCGTGTGTGCGCCGTCGAGCCCGCGCGCGACAGCGTCCTCGTCGAGCACGCCGACGACGCGCCCCATGGCGAGCCTGAGAATCTCCCGTCGGTGCACCCGGCGCAGCCGCTCCGCTGCGGACTGTGCTGAGGGCCTGCGAGATACGAGCGAGCGCATCTCGCTGAGCAGCGCCTCGGGCGCTGGCGGCTCGAGCAGCGCGTCCCGTTCGAGCCAGGCGACCCCCTCGGGATACCCCTCGAGGAGCCCGGCGGCGTACTTCGAGTTCGCGAGCAGCAGCGTGAGCCGTTCGGCAGCGAGCGAGCCGTCACGGAGCAGGCGCAGGTACCAGGACGCCTCCCGGTTCGCCTCGCTCACCTTGCGGAAGGCGAGCAGACCGAAATCAGGATCGGTGCCGAGCGCGAGCCACTGCAGCAGCACGGGAGTGAGATTGCGGAGAATCTTCGCGCTCCGGGAGGGGCCGCTGGTGAGTGCAGCAAGGTGCCGCGAGGCGCCATCAGGATCGAGGAAGCCAATACTCGACAGTCGTGCCTTCGCCTCAGCGGTCCCGAGCACGAACTCCTCGTCGGGCAGCGCAGCGACGGCGCTCAGGAGCGGCGCGTAGAAGATCTTCAGGTGGAGTTCCCGTACCTCACGGCGCACCCGGTCCCAGAGCGAGCTCAGCTCCTTGGCGTCGCGGGCGAGTCCCGACGCGCGCGCGAGCACACGTCGGCCCTCGTCGTCGCTCGGCATGAGCGCGGTGCGTCGCAGGTCGCGCAGCTGGAGCCTGTGCTCAAGCACGCGCAGTGTCCGGTAGTGCTCGCTGAGCCGCTCGCCGTCCGAGCGCGCAACGTAGCCGTCCTCGACGAGCGCGCGCAGCGCCGGCAGCGTGCCGCGCAGCTGGAGCTGTTCGTCGTGCTGGCCGTGCACGAGCTGCAGCAGCTGCACGCTGAACTCGATGTCGCGCAGGCCGCCGGGCCCGAGCTTGATCTGGAGTGGCAGCTCCTCCGGGGCGATATGCTCCGTGACCCGCTCGCGCATGCGCTGCACGGAGCCGACGAAGTCCTCACGGTTCGCGGACGCCCAGACGAGCGGCCTGGTTCCCGCGACGAACTCCTCGCCGAGTGCAAGATCGCCCGCGCACGCCCGCGCTTTGATGAGCGCCTGGAACTCCCACGCCTTCGCCCACCTGTCGTAGTAGCTCAGCATGGACGACAGCGTGCGCACGAGCGGCCCCTGCCGTCCCTCAGGGCGCAGGTTCGGATCGACCTGCCAGAGCGGGAGCTCAAGCGCGGGATCCTGAATCGCTCGCATCACCTCTCGCGCGAGCGCCGTCGCCGCGCGCTCGTCGCCCTCGGCGATAAACATGACGTCAACGTCCGAGACGACGTTCAATTCCTCGGCACCGCACTTCCCCATGGCGATCACCGCGAACCTGAGGTCTGTGAACTTCTCCGGAGCGACGCGCGGCGTTGCCCCCTCGGCGAGAAGCGTGGCCCGACCGACCGCGATCGCCGCTTCAAGCGCGGCGTCGGCGAGGCTCGACAGTGCCGCGGCGACCGCTTCGAATGCCGGGCGAGGGTCGGGAGCGGCCCCGTGGGCCCCGGCGCTCGTCAGGTCGAAGAGCGCGACACCGGCGAGCAGCGCGCGGTACCCGATCCTGAGCGCGTTCCAGCCGGCCTCCCCCGCGAGCGGCGTCCCGTCCGGAGTGACGGCGGCGAGCAGCTCGTCACGCGCCTCGTCGCCGCTCGGCAGGCGGCCGTCGCGCGCGACAATCCCATCGATGAGGTCCGGGTGCCGGTACAGGAATTCGCCGAGCGCCGGCGACGCGCCAACGAGCAGGCACAGTCGGCGCCACGCAAACGCGTCGAGGGCGGCGAGCCGCGGGCCCTCCTCCTCAGCGATGCGCGTCAGCACGGCAAGCGCGGTGTCGGGGTCCGCGGCGGCGCTCAGGCCGTCGAGCAGCGCCAGCTCGTCGGCCGTGCCGAGGGCGCGCGCCAGGTCAGCGAGGCCCTCGCGCGCGGCGGTGAGGTGCTGGAACCCTGCCCGCGCGTAGCCGCCGAGTTCGCCACGCCGGCCGGGTCGGGAGACTCCAGGCTCCGTCATCGTGGCCGCTAGATCGTGTCGAGCATCGACTTGAGCTCGAACGGCGTCACCTGGCTGCGGTACTCGTCCACCTCGCGGCGGCTGTCGCGAATGAGGTACGCGAACACCTGCTCGCCGAGCGTCTCAGCGACGAGCTCCGAACGTTCCATCACCGCGAGGGCGTGCTCGAGGCTCTGCGGGAGCGGGTCGAAGCCCATCGCGCGGCGCTCACCGTCGCTCAGCGCCCAGACGTTGTTCTCGGCCTCCGGCGGTAGCTCGTACTCCTCGCGGATGCCCTTGAGACCGGCCGCGAGCAGCACCGAGAACCCGAGGTACGGGTTCACCGCGCTGTCCATGCCGCGGTACTCGATCCGCGCAGCGCCGCCCTTCCCTGGCTTGTACATGGGGACGCGGACGAGCGCCGAGCGGTTGTTGTGGCCCCAGCTCACGAACGACGGCGCCTCGTCGCCACCCCACAGCCGCTTGTACGAGTTCACGTACTGATTCGTCACGGCGGTGAGCTCTGGCGCGTGCCTGAGCACGCCGGCGACGAAGCGGCGCGCGGTGACCGACATCTGGTATTTCGCGCTGGGGTCATAGAACGCGTTCTCCTCGCCCTCGAAGAGCGAGACGTGCGTGTGCATCCCCGAGCCGGGCTGGCCGGCGAGCGGCTTCGGCATGAATGTGGCGTGGACGCCCTGCGCGATCGCGACCTCCTTCACCACAGACCTGAAGGTCATGATGTTGTCGGCGGTCGCGAGAGCGTCGGCGTATCGGAGGTCGATCTCGTTCTGACCGGGGCCCGCCTCGTGGTGGCTGAACTCGACTGAGATGCCGAGCTCCTCGAGCATGTTCACGCTCTCGCGGCGGAAGTCGTGCGCCGTCCCGCCAGGAACGTTGTCGAAGTAGCCTGCGCGGTCAACGGGGATCGGGCCCTCGGGGCCGATCTCCTTCGACTTCAGCAGGTAGAACTCGATCTCTGGGTGGGTGTAGAACGAGAAGCCCATGTCTGCCGCCTGGGCGAGCGTGCGCTTGAGCACGTTCCGCGGATCGGACACTGCCGGCTCACCGTTGGGCGTGCGAATGTCGCAGAACATGCGCCCCGTCGGCTCGGTCTCCCCGCGCCACGGCAGGATCTGGAACGTCGATGGGTCTGGCACCGCGAGCAGGTCTGACTCGTACGCGCGCGTCAGGCCCTCGATCGCCGAACCGTCGAACCCGATGCCCTCGCTGAATGCGCCCTCGACCTCGGCGGGCGCGAGCGCAACCGATTTCAGCGCACCGGCGACGTCCGTGAACCAGAGGCGCACGAAGCGCACCCCCCGTTCTTCGATCGTACGAAGCACGAAATCTCTCTGCTTGCTCACGCTGCAGCTCCTTTCGGGGCGCGGTCTTGCACCGGGTCCGGTGCGACTTTCAGCCTACCGCCCCGGCGTCCTCCCCGCGGGATGCGGGGCCCCCACCGGCTAGTACTCTTCTTCGTCCTCTTCGTTCCACTCGCGGGCGCGCTCGGCAAGAAGCTTCGGCGCGCGCTGTGCCTCCTCGCGGGTCTTGAACGGACCGATTCGATAGATGGCGAGGGATTGCGGGCCCTCCTCCACCTCCCCAGTCTTGGAGTTGAACCAGTAGGTTTCCTCGGGATCGTTGATCCCCCAGTCCTTCTTGCTCATGAGCTTCCCTTCGTCGGCTTGCTCCTAGACTAGACCCATGCCTTTCGACGATCACGGCAATCTGATCCCCGGCGTTTTGCCAGCGCCGCTCACGGTTCCTCGCGAGATTGCGAGGCCACCATACGTCGGGCTGCAGGAGCCGCCGGCGTACACGGGCGACAACACGTACACCGAGGCCGAGGTCGCGAAGATCCGCGCAGCTGGGCGCATCGCGTCGCGCGCGCTCGACGCCGTCGGCGCAGCCGTTGCTCCGGGGGTCACGACCGCCGAGCTCGACCGCATCGGGCACGACGTCGTCGTGGCGGCCGGCGCGTATCCGTCGACGCTCGGATACCGCGGCTACCCTGCCTCGTCCTGCACCTCGGTCAACGAGGTCGTGTGTCACGGCATCCCCGACGACACGGTGCTGCGGGAGGGCGACATCGTCAACGTCGATATCACGGCGTACCTCGACGGCTTCCACGGCGACACAAACCGCACCTTCCGTGTCGGCGAGGTCTCGGAGGAGGTCGACCTGCTCGTCGAGCGCACCCACGAGGCAATGATGCGCGGCATCCGGGCGGCGAAGCCCGGGCGCGAGGTGAACGTGATCGGCAGGGTCATCGAAACGTACGCGAAGCGCTTCGGCTACGGCGTGATCCGCGACTTCACCGGGCACGGGGTGGGATCGTCGTTCCACACCGGCCTGATCATCCCGCACTACGACTCCGCGCCGCGGTTCAACGACCTCATCGTGCCTGGCATGGTGTTCACGGTCGAGCCGATGCTGACGCTCGGCACGCACGAGTGGGACATGTGGGCGGATAACTGGACGGTGACGACGAAGGACAAGTCGATCACTGCACAGTTCGAGCACACCATCGTGGTGCGCGAGGACGGCTTCGAGCTCCTCACCGTTTCGGAGTAGCGCCCGCCTCCGAGGCGCTCCCATCACCTCATTTTCGCGAGAACACATCAAACTTGGGCCCAATTAGGTGTGCGCTCGCGAATTAGGTGTGCGCTCGCGAGCTCGCGGTGTGGGCCCGGCGGCGAGAAGGGAATGGGCCGGCTGTACGCCGGGTTCTGTCCAGCCGGCCGAAACCGGCTTCGACGGTTATCTATCTCGGGACGCCGTTGCCGACGCCCTCTAGCAGCCCACCCGCAGACTCGGCGGGGCGCGTCATCGTCTGCTGTCTGGCCTTGCTCCGAACGAGGTTTACCTGGCCGCCCGTGTCACCACGGACGCCGGTGGGCTCTTACCCCACCCTTTCAGCCTTACCTGCGGCGGCGAACCACTGCAGGCGGTCTACTCTCTGTTGCACTTTCTCGCGGGTTGCCCCAGGTGGACGTTATCCACCGTTCTCCCCTGCGGAGCCCGGACGTTCCTCGGCCCGCTGTCGCACGCGACACGGGACGCAACCGTCCACCGGCCCATTCCGGGTCTCAGTCTAGCCTGTCGTGGGGCACTGCATCGGCCCGGGCCAGAGCATCGGCCGCTGTTAGGCCTCGATGACGCGCACGAGGATGGCGCCGGTCTCTGGGCAGAACACGACCTCGTCGTCTGCCGCGGCCTTGATCGTGGAGAGGTCGGCGGGGCTCAACGCCATGCCGCTCGCCTCTGAAACGCCGGCCCGGAGGCGTGCAGCCCCGATCCCGACCTGCGCGCGGGTCTTCTCGTAGAGCGCGAGCAGGTCGCCCTGCACCTCGGCGGCCTTGCCTGCGCGCTCCGTGTCGGCCGCAGCGCGGTCGCGCTCGGTCTCGGCCTCTGCCGCCGCGATGCGCGCGTTGATCGCGTCGCGGCGCTCGTCGACGCCTGCGAGGACCTGCTCTGCCTCGGCGAACACGGCCTCGGCGGCCTCGGCGACCTCCATGGCTTCGAGCTGACGCTCCTCGAGTTCACCCTTGCGGCGGCCGAGGGTGTCGAGTTCGCCCTGCAGCGCCTGAGCTTCCTTCGCCGAGGTGCTGGCCGCGAGGAGTTCGTGATCCCGCTGCTCGCGCTGCTCAACGACCGCGACGTCTGCCTCGATGCGCGAGAGCTCGAGTCGCCTGGCGTCGAGCTCGCGCTGCGCCTCCATGTAGCGGTTGCGGACCTCGTCGCGCTCCGCCTCGAGTGCGGTGAGCTCGGCGCGTTCCGGCAGCTGCTCGTTCCGCTTGCGGAGCCTCGCGAGGGTGTGGTCGAGCTGCTGGAGATCGAGCAGCAACAGCTGCTGGCGCGGGGTAGCCTTCATGACTCCAGCTTACTCTGCGCTGCGGCCGTCGCCCGGGCGCGCCCCGACCGAGAAGTTCCACGGGTCGGTGCGGAGGGTGCTGACGCGAAATTCGACGCCGGGCAGCCGAGCGGCGAGCTCCTCCGCCGCGCCCTCGAGCCACAGCGACTCGCTCGCCCAGTGCGCCACGTCGACGAGCGCGGGGCCGCCCGCGACGGCCGTGAGCTCAAGCGCCTCCTGGGCCGGATGGTGCCGGAGATCCGACGTGAGGTAGACGTCCGCGCCGCGCACCGCCGGGTGATCGAGCAGGCTGTCGCCCGCGCCGCCGAGCAGCGCGATCTCGCGAACGAGGCGATCAGGATCGCCCGCGACTCGCACGCCCGAGACTGTCGCCGGCATGACACCGGCCACGAGCTCGGCGAACGTCCTGAGCGAGACCGGCTCGGCGAGCGCTCCGATCCGCCCGATGCCGATCTCCGGCCGCGCAGCATGGGGCACGATCGGCAGGGACCCCATGAGGCCGAGGCGGCGCGCGATGACGTCGGACACTCCCCCGGCCGGCTGGTCGGCGTTCGTGTGGGCGGCAATGAGCGCGCACCCGCCGCGGATCAGCGAGGCGAGGAGCGCACCCTTCGCAGTGTCCTCCGCAACCGTGTGGATCCCGCGCAGCAGCAAGGGGTGGTGCGTGATGAGCGCGTCCGTCTCCCAGGCGAGCGCCTCCTCGACTGTCGCGCCGACGGCGTCCACCGCGAGCAGCACCCGCCGGATCGGGGCATCGCCGCGGCCAGTCACGAGGCCGACGCGATCCCACGACTCGGCCGTGTCTGCCGGCCACATCTCCTCGGCGACCCGCCGGAGGTCTGCAAGGGTCTGCGCCGCGGGCGCGGAGGGGTCGGGTGCGACAGCTGCGGTGTTCGTCATGCCTCGAGGCTAGCGCCTGAGGAGCTTCCGCGCCGTCACGTTGCCGACGAGCTGTGCAATCTGCACGATCACGACGATGATGAGCACTGACGCCCATGTGACCCACGGGTTCGACTGGCGATAGCCGTACTGCAGCGCGAAGTTACCGATACCGCCCGCGCCGATGATGCCCGCCATCGCGGACATGTCGACGATCGCCACGAATGCGAACGTGTACCCGAGCACGAGCGGGCCGAGGCCCTCTGGGATGAGGACAGTGAAGATGATCCGCAGCGGGCCGGCGCCCATCGCACGGGCCGCCTCAATCTGGCCGGGCGGCACGGTGAGCAGGTTCTGCTCGACGAGGCGGGAGATCCCGAACGCGGCAGCAACGACGAGCGAGAAAATGAGGGCGGGGCCGCCGATGCCCTTACCGGTGACCATGCGCGCCAGCGGTTGTAGGAGCATCAGGATCAGCACGAACGGGATCGGGCGGAAGAAGTTCACGAGCAGGTTCAGCACCCAGAACGTTGGCGTGCTCTGCAGGATGCCGCCGCGCCGGGTCGTCGTGAGGAGGACCCCGACGATGAGACCGATGAGGCCGCCGATCGTGATCGCGAAGGCGACATAGATGAGCGTCTCGACCGTCGCATCGCCGATCTTCGGGAGGAGTTCAATCAGGCGGTCCATTACGCGAGCACCTCCAGCTCGGTCTGCTGTGCGAGGGCTGCGATGGCGTGCTCGACCTGCACGCCCTCGCCAATGAGCTCGAGCGTGAGCTTGCCGAAGGTGCGGCCGCCGACGTCAGTGATGCCGCCGTGAACGATGTTCACGCCGACGCCGCGGTCGGCGAGGGTCTGGAACACGATCGGCTGATCTGCGCCGCCGTCGCGGAAGGTGAGTGCGATGAGCTTGCCGCGGTGCTTCTCGCGCAGCGCGCGGAGGTGTGCGGGGTCCGGCTCGGTCGGGAGCGCTGTCGAGACGAAGCGCCGCGTAGTGTCGGTCTTCGGGTTCGAGAACACCTCGAACACCTCGCCCTGCTCGACAGCCTTGCCGGCCTCCATGACGGTGACGCGGTGGGCGATCTCGCGCACCACGTCCATCTCATGCGTGATGAGCAGGATCGTGACGCCGAGGTCGCGGTTGATCTTCGTGAGCAGTGCAAGCACCTCACGGGAGGTCTCGGGATCGAGCGCGCTCGTGGCCTCGTCCGCGAGGATGAGGCCGGGGTTCGTCGCGAGCGCGCGAGCGATGCCGACGCGCTGCTTCTGGCCGCCGGACAGCTGCTCGATATGTGAGGCGGCGTAGTCCGAGAGCCCGACAAAGCTGAGGAGCTCGGCCACTCTGGCCTCGCGCTCCGGGCGTGGAGTACCCGCCACAACGAGCGGATACTCCACGTTTTTCGCGATGGTGCGCGAGTGGAACAGGTTGAACTGCTGGAATATCATGCCGATGCGTGACCGGACGCTTCGCAGCTTGGCTTCGGAAAGGGCGGTGATGTCGACGCCGTCCACGAGGATCGCGCCGCTCGTCGCCCGCTCCAGGCCGTTGACGAGCCGAAGCAGGGTCGACTTGCCTGCGCCCGAGTAACCAATCACGGCGTGGATCTCGCCAGATGCGATGTCGATGGAGACATCGTCGACGGCGACCACCTCGGTGCCGGACCGGCCGCGGGCTGGATACCGTTTGCCGACCCCCTGCAGTTCAACTTTCGTCATGAAGAACGAGCTTAGCCCTTGGTCGCGCGGTAGCTGTCCTCGGCGTCCGCGAGGAGCTTCGCGAGGTCGTCCTGCGAGAGCTTCACAGAGACGGCACCCTCACCGACGTAGTCCTTCAGCGCGGCCTGGAAGGTCTCGTTGTTTTGGTAGATGTCGACGAGCTTGAGGTAGGTCTCGTTGCCCTTGTCCTCGGCGCGCGCCGCGAAGATGTTCGTGTACGGCTCCACCGCAGCGTCGTCGGCGCTATCCGAGCCGAGCGAGTCCTTGAAGTCGAGCCCGCCGAGCTCAACGAAGTCGTTGTTCACGATGCCGCCGTCGACGTCGGGCAGCGAGGCCGGGATGATGTCCGCCGCGAGCTCGGTGACCTTCACGCGCGACTTGTCGGCGACGATGTCGTCGGGGGTCGAGGTTGCGCTGCCGCCGTCCTTGAGCTCGAGCAGGCCGAGCTTCTGGAGCACGAGCAGGGCGCGGGCGCGGTTCGACTCGTCGTTCGGGATCGCGATGGTGCCGCCCTCGGGGATGACCTTCACATCCGTGTACTTGCTCGAGAACAGGTTGAGCGGGTACACGACGGTCGAGCCGAGCGCGACGAGGTCGTCGTCGGCGTCAACGTTGTGGGTCGCGAGGTAGATGATGTGCTGGAACTGATTGAGGTCGAGGTCACCGGCCGAGACTGCCGGGTTCGGCTGCGGGTACTCGCTGAAGTCGACGATCTCGACCTCGATCCCCTCCTTCTCGGCCTCCTCAACGAAGGTCTCCCAGTAGGGCTGGCCGCCAGGGACGACGCCGATGCGCACCGGGCCCTCGGTCTGTGCGTCGTCGGCGCCGGGCGCCGAGTCGCTCGCGCAGCCGGTGAGTGCGGTTGCGGCGATGGCCAGTGCCGCGACCGATGCGGCGATGAGACTGCGCTTCTTCACAGACATGATGTTCCTTTTCGTTAGGTGTGCGGAGCGTGGGTCGGTGCGGTGGCGAGAATCTTGCGCAGTGGCAAGAATCACTATGCCCCGACCGGTACTAGACAATCCTCGCCGGAACGGCGCGAATCCCCCAATCGGAGCGTCACATTGCGTCATGCGCATGGGATACTGAGGTCGAACATTCAGCGAGTCGGGGCGGAAATCATCGGCACCCGAGTACATCGGAAGGATCCGTCGGTTCACATGAATCAGCCCACAACTGACCACCTCGAGGCCTGGAACACAAAGCAGGCACTGGCTGAGCGGATGATCCCGCTCATCGGTCAGCTTTACCGCGATCACGACATCGTCATGTCCGTCCACGGCCGCAGCCTGATCGGCCGCTCTGCCATCGACATCATTCGGGCCCACAGCTACGCGCGCAAGATCGACGACGTCGAGCTCGACATCGCCGAGACCTCAGCGATCGTCGAGGCGCTCACCGCGATCCAGCCCGGGCCCGTATCGATCGATCTCGCGCTGCTCGCGAACGGCTTCCGCGCCGCGGCGACCACCGATCTCGAGGCGTACCTGCGCACCGAGCTCGCACCGGCACTCGCGGCCCAGCCCGCAACCGGCCGCGACGTCGTGCTGTACGGCTTTGGCCGCATCGGCCGTCTCCTCGCTCGCATCATGATCGAGCACGCCGGCAGCCAGAACGGCCTGAACCTGCGCGCCATCGTCGTCCGTAAGAACGGCGAGAACGATCTCCAGAAGCGCGCGAACCTCCTGCGTCGCGACTCGGTGCACGGCCCGTTCAACGGCACCATCAAGGTGCTCGAGGACGAGAACGTCATCCTCGCGAACGGCGTCCGCATCCAGGTGATCTACTCGAGCGACCCGGCAGACGTCGATTACCCGTCGTACGGCATTGAGGACGCGATCCTCGTCGACAACACGGGCCGGTGGCGCGACGCCGAGGGCCTCGGCAAGCACCTCGAGAACTCGGGCATCTCCCGCGTCATCCTCACCGCCCCGGGCAAGGGCGACCTGCTGAACGTGGTCTACGGCGTGAACAACGACAAGATCAGCGACGCAGACGCGATCCTGAGCGCGGCCTCGTGCACCACGAACGCGATCACCCCCGTGCTCAAGGTCGTGAACGACACCTTCGGCGTGAAGCAGGGCCACGTCGAGACGGTCCACTCGTACACGAACGACCAGAACCTCATCGACAACTTCCATTCGGGAGACCGCCGCGGACGCTCGGCCGCACTGAACATGGTCCTCACCGAGACCGGCGCGGCGAAGGCCGTCGCCAAGGCGCTGCCCGAGTTCGAGGGCAAGCTCACCGGCAACGCGATCCGCGTTCCGACACCCAACGTCTCGATGGCCGTCCTCAACCTGCAGCTCGAGCGCGAGACGACCACCGAGGAGCTGAATGCCCTGCTCGAGCAGGTGTCGCTCACCGGGAGCCTGCGCACGCAGATCGACTACGTTGAGTCGCCCGAGATCGTCTCGACCGACTTCGTCGGCTCGAACCGTGCCGGCATCGTCGACGGCCTCGCGACCCTCGTCACCGGCTCGAGCGCAGTGCTCTACGTCTGGTACGACAACGAGTACGGCTACAGCTGCCAGGTTGTTCGCATTATCGAGCAGCTCGCGGGCGGACACCCCCTGCAGCTTCCCGCCCTGGCCAAGTAAGCTGAAGACACAGACACCCGTACAGGAAGGAACTCGTTATGTCCGAGAAGTACCTCATCGGAGTTGACGGATCAGATCACAGCCGCGCGGCCCTGAAGTGGGGCCTGGCACGAGCGACCGAGCGTGGCGCGTCCGTCGAGCTCATCCACGTCGCCGACGACTCCTTCCTGTCCGAGAGTGTTGCGTTCCTCTCCGAGGCACAGGCCGCATCCGAGCAGATGCTCGCGCACGAGATCGAGCGGGCCCGCACCGAGCTCGGCTTCACCGGCGAGATCGCCGGTAGCGCCGTCGTCGGCCACCCGATCGCCGAGGTCGAGGCCGCGTCGAAGCACGCGGACCTCCTGGTTCTCGGGGCGCACACGGGCGGTAAGTTCGCTGGCTCGGTCTTCGGCACCCGCGCCGTGAAGATCGCCGCCGTCGCGCACTGCCCAGTCGCCGTCATCCCCGCCGAGCAGGAGGACGCCGGAAGCGGCGTCGTCGTCGGCGTTGATGGGTCCGAGGCCTCGAAGCGCGCGATCGCGTTCGCTGCTGAAGAGGCGTCGTTCCGCGGCGTTCCCCTCGTCGCCGTCTACGCGTGGATGCCGCCGCTCACGCCAGGGCTCGAGTACCTCTGGAGCGAGGAGCTCGTGACCGCGCAGCAGGCCGCTGCCGAGGAGTCCATTGCCATCGGCACCGCGGGCCTCGCCGAGCGCTATCCCGACCTCGAGGTGCGCCGCGAGATCGTGCAGGCGCCGCCGGTGACCGCGCTGCTTCAGGTCGCCGAGACTGCTGAGATGGTCGTCGTCGGCAGCCGCGGACGGGGCGGCATCTCGCGCCTGTTGCTGGGGTCGGTCAGCCACGGCGTGCTCAACGCGCTGCCGTGCACGACCGTCGTAACGCGCGCGGAGTAATCATCTATGGCTGGCGATCTTCGCATCGAGCGCGTCGTCACCTTCGGGGTACTCGGGGCAGGCCGCCCCGGGTACCCGCCGGAGGGCGTTCCGCTCGATAACAACGTCTGGATCGTCGGAGACGACGACACCGCGCTGATCATTGACGCCGCCCACGACGCAGACGCGGTCGTGACGGCCGTTGGAGACCGTGATCCGCTCGGGATCCTGCTCACCCACGGGCACGAGGACCACGTGAACGCAGCGATCGCCCTCGCGGACGCGCTGGACACGCACCTCTACCTGCACCCCGCCGACCTCTTCCTGTGGGAGGACACGCACGGCAGCGACAGGCTCCCCGATTTCGAGCTCGCCGACGGCGCGACGTTCTCTGTCGCTGGCGCCGAGCTGGTGACCCTGCACACCCCGGGGCACACGCCGGGATCGGTGAGTTTCTACGCGGGCTCGCTCGGAACGCTGCTCTCCGGCGACACGCTCTTCGAGGGCGGCCCTGGCGCCACGCGCTGGGAGTACTCGAGCTTTCCGCAGCTCATCGAGTCGATCAGCGACCGGCTCCTCACGCTCCCCGCGGTCACGACAGTGCTCCCCGGGCACGGTTCGGCGACGACGATCGGCGCCGAGGCCCCGCAGATCGCCGCGTGGGCCGCGCAGACCAAATAGCTCGGGGCTAGAGCTGCTCGCCGAGGCGCCTGAACGTGCGGTCGATGTAGCTCATCGGTTCGGCGGCCTCTCCGAAGTGAGCGTCGAGCACGCCTGCGACGACGATCACTGACGATCCGACCTCGAGCTGGTGCAGCGAGCGGCACCGCAGGGCGACGCGCACATCGCGCAGCAGCGGCTCCCCTGTCGGCAACGTGTCCCAGCCCTGCTCCGGCGTGAAGCGCTCGGTCCCCGAGACGGCAAACGTCTGAGCAATCTCGGCGTGGCGGGCGTCGAGCAGATGCACCACGAACGAATCGGCGTGCAGCACTCCCCCGGCGCTGCCTGTCGCGCGCGTCACCGAGAAGGAGAGCGCCGGCGGGTCGACTGCCACGGAGGCGACGCTCGACACGGTGAGGCCGACTGGGCCGTCGGGCGTTTGCGCGGTGATCAGCCCGACACCAGCCGGGTGATCGCGGAACGCCCGCTTCAGTGCATCGCCAGCCTCAAACTCGTTCACCGATCGTCCTCCGCGGTTCTCTCACCATTCGTGGGTGCGGCCGGAACCCCGGCCGTCCCCCGGTCCAACCCGGAAGCGGCGGGGGCTATTCCCCGCGGTTCTGCGTAGGCCGCCAATGTGCGAACGTACACGGTGAGCCACGCGAACAGCAGGCTCGCGGCCATGAACTCGGTGCCCGTGAGGTTGTAGTACCCGAACGGGACCCACAGCAGCACGGCGACGACGATGCCGACAACGACAATGAGCGAGAACACGGCGAGCTCCCGAGGCACGTCCACGATTCGCCGGAGCGAAACGAACACCAGCACCGCAAACACCACCAGCATGCCGCTCGCAGCACCAACGTGCACGACGATGTTCTCGGCGTCGGGGACGGCCCCAGCGATTGCCATGCAGATGCCGATCGCCGCAAACAACCAGGAAAGCAGCCGGACAAGCTTCGGGTCGTCCGCGTCGCGCGCCACAAGCCCGCGGCGTACGTCGTTGCCGATGTAGTTCGAAAGCGCGATGAGCACGAATCCGGTGATGATGAGCGAGACGTTGAATCTGTACCCGCTCTGCCCAGCCTCGTTGCCGAGCTGCGAGAAGTGCAGCTGCCACCAGGACGCATCGGGCGAGCTCACCATGCTCGCCATCGTGCCAGTGAACAGTTGCAGCGTCGCGAGCAGCGCGATCGACTCCGACGTCACGCGGGACCCGACGAGTGCCCCGATGTAGGTCATCGCCGCGGCCGCAGCGCCTGCGAGCACTCCGCCGCCGACTGGGTCAACCGTCAGGCCTTGAAATCCAAGCTGGAACAGGCTCGCAATCGCCATGATCGCGAGGTAGGCGAGCATGCCCGTCGCGAGGGTGAGCGCGAACGCGTCGAAGATGCGCTTAGCGCGCGGCAGCTCGCCCCGCCAGCGGTGCAGCCCACGCTTCGTCTCGACGAGGTGCGCGAGCAGGTAGGCGAGCCCGGCGCCGGCGCCCGCACACCAGGCCGTGATGTTGCCGAGCGAGCCCTCGCCTGCGAGCGGAAGCCGGAGACCAGGCATGAGCAGAGTCGTCAGGATCGCTGCAACAACGAACGCCCCGACAGCGAGCTGCGTCGCGCGGGATTCAATGGCGGCCGAGCCGCTGCCTGCCGGCCGGAAACGCCAGCCCTGGGGCGTCCCGGGCATCGCCTCTCCGTCGCCTCGAGGGTGGCCGTCCGGCTCAGGCTGAGGCATAGCGTGTGTGGTCAACTGGGGTCCGTTCAATCGGCGCGACACGCGGTCCCATCGATTTCGGTTCTCGCGCGATTCCACACTAGACTGATCGAGTTCGCTTCGGCGAACGGAGGGCCTGTAGCTCAGCTGGTAGAGCGCCACGTTTACACCGTGGATGTCGTCGGTTCGATCCCGGCCGGGCCCACCACTCCACCCCCTTCCGGTTGTTCCGGAAGGGGGTGTTCTCGTTGCGGGGAGCCCGTGGAGCAGCCAGCACCCTCTCCAGGTCCGTCGAGCCCGTCCGCCTCGATCACTCCGTCTGGGATCTGCCATTCGTCTGCCAGGCTCGGCCACTTCGGGGATTAGTACCGCCGATCCCATACCGTGGCGGCGAGTATGCGGCGAGCATGCGGCGAGCATGCGCGCGTGTCGTGGCTCGGGCCCCGCCGGAGGCCAGCACTTCAGCCAGCGGCCGGTCTGTGCAAAGATAGTTCCCTGCATCGCAAGCACCAACGAACAGCACACTCACATCAGTCGCGCAGTGGGGAAGCGTCTCGATGGCTCCCCCTGTGTCTGCTGCGACGTGCACCACGACGGAGATGATTTCGTGAGCTCCACTGAGCGCACTCCCCCCGGCCACACGCCAGAGCCCGGCCACACGCCGCCCGAGCCGCAGCCCGGCGCCGTCCCCGAGCCGCAGGAC
Source organism: Leucobacter aridicollis (assembly GCF_013409595.1). NCBI lineage: Bacteria > Bacillati > Actinomycetota > Actinomycetes > Micrococcales > Microbacteriaceae > Leucobacter > Leucobacter aridicollis. The sequence goes on from NZ_JACCBD010000001.1 coordinate 1,782,154, forward strand.
ATCGCTGCCGAGGCGGCGCCAGTTCAGGAGCCGCCCGCAACCACGGGCGCGCTGCTCCTCGAGCCCGGGGATCTCGACCTGCCCGACACCGTGCACCTGCACGAGGCAGTCCAGATTAACGACGACGACAGCGACGAGCGAATCACGGCGAAGCTGCGCACTCACGGGGTCCGGATCGGCAAGGGCATGATCTCTCCCCGCGTCTTCTGGCCGGCGCTCGTCATCATCCTCGTGCTCGTGGCGTACGCCGCCTTCTGGCCGAACTCGGCCGAGGCAACGTTCAGCTCGGTGCAGGGGTGGATCGTCGAGAACCTCGGCTGGTACTACATGCTCATCGTCGCGGCGTTCATCGCGATCGCTGCGACGCTCGGGTTCTCCCGGCTGGGCCGCATCCGGCTCGGCCGCGACGACGACGAACCTGAGTTCGGGCTGCTGTCGTGGTTCTCGATGCTGTTCGCCGCGGGCATGGGCATCGGCCTCGTCTTCTACGGCGTTGGCGAGCCCCTGACCTACGCCACCGTCGACCCAAAGCCCGGCTGGGAGGGCAGCCAGGCGGAGATCGCCGGCCTCGCCATGGCCCAGACCTTCGTGCACTGGGGCATCCACCCGTGGGCGATCTACGCGATCATCGGCCTGTCGATCGCCTACGCGATCCACCGCCGCGGGCGTCCGGTCTCAATTCGCTGGGCGCTTGAGCCGCTGTTCGGCGAGCGCGTGAAGGGCTGGACCGGCGACGTCATCGACGTGCTCGCGATCCTCGGCACCGTCTTCGGCGTCGCCACGTCGCTCGGGCTCGGCGTCCAACAGATCTCGGCGGGCATGCTCGAGATCGGCATCGTCGACCGCGTCGATAACACCACCCTTGTCGTGCTCATCATCGCGGTCACCCTCGTCGCCATGTTCTCGGTGATCAGCGGGATCGGCGCCGGCATGAAGTGGCTCTCGAACATCAACCTGTCGCTCGCGGGGGCGCTCCTCATCTCACTGCTGCTGCTCGGCCCGACGCTGTTCCTGTTCCAGAACCTCACCGAGTCACTCGGCTTCTATCTCGCAAACTTCATGCAGATGACGTTTGATGTCGGGGCGTTCCAGCGCGGCGAGGGCACGAGCTGGTTCGCGAACTGGACGATCTTCTACTGGGGCTGGTGGATCTCGTGGTCCCCCTTCGTCGGGATCTTTATCGCCCGCATCTCCCGCGGGCGCACCGTGCGCGAGTTCGTCGCCGGCGTCATGCTGGTTCCGACCTTCGTCGGCATTCTTTGGTTCTCCGTGCTCGGCGGGAGCGGCCTATTCCGGCAGTTCTTCGGCGCGGGCGATCTTGTCGAGGACGGCAAGCTCGACGTCGACAGTGTGCTGTTCAAGATCCTCGGTGACCTGCCGCTCGGCACGATGTTCTCGGTCGTCGGGATCCTGCTCGTCGCGATCTTCTTCATCACCTCGTCCGACTCTGGCTCGCTTGTCGTCGACATGCTCGCCTCCGGCGGCCACCCGAACCCGCCGACGTGGTCGCGCGTGCTCTGGTCCGTGATCGAGGGGCTCGTCGCGATCGCGCTGCTGCTCGCGGGCGGGCTGAAGTCGCTGCAGGCCGCGGCGCTCGCGACCGCGCTGCCGTTCAGCGTGATCCTGCTCCTCATGGCCTTCGCGACGGTGAAGGCGCTGCGCATCGACGACAGGGTCCTCGAACGGGCGGAGCGCACCGCAAGGATCGAGCGTCTCACCGAGCACATGACGACCCAGTTCGCCGAGAGGATCGGCGACAATCAGGCGATCGAAACCTATGTTGATGACCGCATCGATTACCGGATATCCCGCACCCGGGGCGCCTTCCCAGCGAGGCGAACGACCGCCGCCCAGCCCGCCAAGGCTGGAAAGCCCGCGAAATCCGGCAAGCCGGATCGGACGGACCGGCACGGCAAGCGCTAGCGTTCCCGCGGGCCCTGGGCCCCACACGCGGTGGCGGCCCGCACCGAGCATGCTCGGTGCGGGCCGCCGTTGCGTTCCGGTTGGCAGTCCTCGCTAGGCGATAGCGGCGATAGCCTCGCGGTACGCGCCGAAGTCGCGCGCCTCGCCGGGCGCGGTCTCGAACGAGGCGAGCACCGTGCGACCCTCCCCAATCACGAGGGTGGCGCGGGTCGCGATGCCGCGCTCCTCGATAAACACGCCGTACTCCTTGGACACGGCGCCGTGCGGCCAGAAGTCTGACAGGATCGAGAACTCGTAGCCCTCGGCCTGCGCCCACGCCTTCAAGGCGAAGACCGAGTCGACGGAAACGCCGACGAGGCGAACCTTGCTGTCCTCGAACACCTGCAGGTTGTCGCGGAGCTCGCACAGCTCGCCGGTGCAGATGCCCGAGAACGCGAGCGGGAAGAACACGAGCGCAACGGGGCCTTCGGCGACGAGCTCGCTGAGCGTGAGCTCCTCGCCGTGCTGGTCAGAAAGCGTGAAATCCGGGGCGATCGCGCCGACCTCTAGAACCATTGTCAAAAACCTTTCATGCGCCGCAGCGCCGCTTAGCGGATCTTGTATGCCCAAGACTAGTGGCGGCCCAGAAGAAATATTGTTCGGGATTCACACAGACACCACTTGGATTCTGCGTTTAGTCGTGGATGTTCGCTAGTCTGGAAGGTGCCCGCTAACCTTGCGGGGAGTTTTATGAGTTGCGTGCTCACCGGGGCTAAACCCATATGCCCATGGTTTGGCGCGTGGTGGCGAATGGAGCACTTTCCGTGGCTGTGAACACACAAGATCCTTACTCGCAGGATCACGAAGACATGGATCCCGCTGAGACCGCCGAATGGCGCGAGTCGCTTGACGGCGTCGTAGACACGCACGGCCCCGGCCGCGGTCGCGAGATCATGACGAGTCTGCTCGAGCGCTCGCGCGAGCTGCACCTCAGCGTGCCGATGGTTCCGACCACCGACTACGTGAATACGATCGCGTCAGAGAACGAGCCGAGCTTCCCAGGCGATCACGACACCGAGCGCCAGTACCGCTCGTGGATCCGTTGGAACGCGGCGATGACCGTGCACCGCGCGCAGCGGCCCGGCATCGGCGTCGGCGGCCACATCTCGACCTACGGATCGGCAGCGTCGCTCTACGAGGTCGGCTTCAACCACTTCTTCCGCGGGCAGGATCACCCCGGCGGCGGCGACCAGATCTTCGTGCAGGGCCACGCCTCCCCCGGCATCTACGCCCGCGCGTTCCTCGAGGGCCGGCTCAGCGCCGACCAGCTCGACGGGTTCCGCCAGGAGAAGTCGCACGCGCCCAACGCGCTGCCGAGCTACCCGCACCCGCGCCTCGCGCCCGAGTTCTGGCAGTTCCCGACGGTGTCGATGGGTCTCGGCCCGATCAACGCGATCTACCAGGCGCAGGTCAACAAGTACCTCCACAACCGCGGCATCAAGGACACGAGCGATCAGCACGTCTGGGCGTTCCTCGGTGACGGCGAGATGGACGAGGTCGAGAGCCGCGGCCAGCTGCAGGTCGCAGCGAACGAGGGCCTCGATAACCTCACGTTCGTCGTGAACTGCAACCTGCAGCGCCTCGACGGCCCTGTCCGCGGCAACGGCAAGATCATCCAGGAGCTCGAGAGCTACTTCCGCGGCGCCGGCTGGAACGTCATCAAGGTTGTCTGGGGCCGCGAGTGGGACGACCTGCTCGCCCGCGACTCGAGCGGCGCGCTGCTCAACCTCATGAACACCACGCCGGACGGCGACTTCCAGACCTACAAGGCCGAGAGCGGCCTGTTCGTGCGCGAACACTTCTTCGGTCGCGACGAGCGCGCGCTCGACCTCGTCAAGGACTACACGGACGACCAGATCTGGGGCCTGCGCCGCGGTGGCCACGACTACCGCAAGGTCTACGCCGCCTACCAGGCAGCCATGGCGCACAAGGGCCGCCCGACAGTGATCCTCGCGAAGACAATCAAGGGCTACGGTCTCGGACCGCACTTCGAGGGCCGCAACGCGACCCACCAGATGAAGAAGATGACGCTCGAGGATCTGAAGCTCTTCCGCGACACGATGCACATCCCGATCTCGGACGCGCAGCTCGAGGAAAACCCGTACCTCCCGCCGTACTACCACCCGGGCGAGAACGATCCGACGATCCAGTACATGCACGAGCGCCGGCGCGAGCTCGGCGGCTACCTCCCCGAGCGCCGGTCGACGCACATCGATCTCGCCGTGCCCGAGGAGAAGAGCTACGCGATCGCAGCGAAGGGTTCTGGCACGCAGGAGGCCGCGACCACGATGGTCTTCGTGCGGCTGCTCAAGGACCTCATGCGCGACAAGAACATGGGTGGCCGGTTCGTGCCGATCATCCCCGACGAGGCGCGCACGTTCGGTATGGACTCGTACTTCCCTACCTCGAAGATCTACAACCCGCACGGCCAGAACTACACCTCGGTCGACCGCGAGCTGCTGCTCGCCTACAAGGAGAGCCCGCAGGGCGTGCTCATCCACGTCGGCATCAACGAGGCAGGCGCCGCCGCCGCGTTCACTAACGTCGGCACCTCGTACGCCACGCACGGCGAGCCGCTGATCCCGATCTACATCTTCTACTCGATGTTCGGCTTCCAGCGCACCGGCGACGCGATCTGGGCGGCAGGCGATCAGATGGCCCGCGGCTTCATGATCGGCGCGACCGCCGGCCGCACCACCCTGACGGGTGAGGGGCTGCAGCACGCCGACGGCCACTCGCTGCTGCTCGCGCAGACGAACCCCGCGGTCGTCTCATACGACCCCGCCTACGGCTACGAGATCGGGCACATCATGCGCTCGGGCGTCGAGCGGATGTACGGCGGAACGCACTCGGATCCGAACGTCATGTACTACCTCACGGTGTACAACGAGCCGATCATCCACCCTGCCGAGCCGGCGGATGTGGACGTGGACGGCATCGTCCGCGGCATCCACCGCGTGAGCGCCGCGTCGGCGGGCACGCACAAGGCGCAGATCCTCGCCTCGGGCGTCGCTGTGCCGTGGGCGATCGAGGCGCAGGAGCTCCTAGCGACGGACTGGGATGTCGCCGCCGACGTGTGGAGCGTCACGAGCTGGGGCGAGCTCCAGCGCGACGGCCTGGCTGCCGACCAGCACAACTTCGAGAACTTCGGCGGCGAGCAGCGCACCGCGTACCTCACCGAGAAGCTCGCTGATGCTGAGGGCCCGAAGGTCGCCGTGAGCGACTGGACGCCCGAGGTCCCCGAGCAGATTCGTCCCTACGTGCCGGGCGACTACTCGGTGCTCGGCGCGAGCGGCTTCGGCTTCTCCGACACCCGCGCCGCGGCTCGCCGCTACTTCAAGATCGACCGCGAGTCGCTCGTCGTGAAGGTGCTGCAGCGCCTCGCGCTCGAGGGCAAGATCGACGCGAGCGTTCCCGTTGCCGCCGCTGAGAAGTACAAGCTCTCCGACGTCAACGCCGGAACCACGGGCGGCGCAGGCGGAGACGCCTAACGGGCGAACGGATGAGTCCCAACAAAGCTCAGGAACTCGCCTGGCTCCGCACGATCTCGGGCGAGCTGGCAACGCTGACGGTCACGCGGCTCGAGGACACGCTCCCCTGGTACGGGAGCATGCCCCCGAGCCGCCGATCGGCGGTCGGATTGGTCGCCCAGACCGGGATCAGTTCGTTCATCCAGTGGTACGAGAACCCGGGTTCGACGCCGTGGATCGCCTCTGACGTCTTCAGTTCCGCGCCGCGCGAGCTGTTGCGCTCGATCAGCCTGCAGGAGACCCTGCAGCTCATTCGCGTGGTCGTGACCGTCGTCGAGGAGCGGGTTGCGCCGCGGAGCGATTCGCTCCGCGAGGCGATCATGCACTACTCCCGCGACGTCGCCTTCGCCGCTGCCGACGTATACGCGCGGCAGGCGGAGGCCCGTGGCCTCTGGGACGCGCGCCTCGAGGCGCTCGTCGTCGATTCGATCCTCACGGGCGAGTCCGACGACGAGCTCCCCAGCAGGATCGCCGCGCTCGGCTGGCACGGCGATGGCGAGGCTGCGGTTCTCGTCGGCAGCGCCGAGCGTTCGGTGGACGTCGACCAGATGCGGCGGACGGCGCGACACGCCGGCGCCGATGTGCTGATCGGGCTGCAGGGCACCCGCCTCGTGCTCGTGCTCGGCCGCATGGCCCCGCCGCAACCGCAGGAGCCGGGCGCCGCACCCGAGGAGCCGCAGCGAACGTTCCTCGAGATCGCCGGCCGGCTCGCGGACGGCTTCGCGGACGGGCCGCTCGTGCTCGGTCCGACCGTGGACAACCTCATCGAGGCATCCCGCAGCGCCCGCGCTGCGCTCGCAGGCGTCGCCGTGGCCCGCGCCTGGCGCCACGCGCCGCGCCCGGTGCCAGCGGACGACCTCCTCCCGGAGCGAGCGCTCGCTGGGGACGGCCTTGCACGCAGAACCCTCATCGAGCAGATCTACGAACCGCTGCTCGCACACTCCGCTGAGCTCATGGAGACGCTCTGGTGCTACCTCGACAACGGCCGTTCCCTTGAGGCGACCGCACGCGAGCTCTTTGTGCACCCGAACACCGTGCGGTACCGGCTGAAGAAGGTGTCCGAGGTGATCGGCTGGAACGCCACCGGCGCGCGCGAGTCGCTGATTCTGCAGTCCGCGCTCATCGCCGGTTCGATCGCTCAGCAGGGCGGCCGACGGCAGCCGAAGCGCGGCTCCTAGCCCGTTTTGGCCGCCAAACGGCCGAGCCTTAGGCCCACATCTACAATGATTCTTCAAATTTATCGTCGGGTATATGCAGCCAGTTCGGCTCGCATCTGAGAAACTATTTGACGTGATTGTTATCGCTTGCCCGGGTCAGGGCTCCCAAACCCCCGGTTTCCTTACCGACTGGATCGCAGACGCCGAGTCCCGTAGCTTCCTCGAGGCGGCTTCGGAGGCCTCGGGCGTCGACCTGGTGCTGCACGGAACCGAGAGCGGCGCGGACACGATTCGCGCAACCGAGATCGCCCAGCCGCTCATCGTTGCCGCCTCGATCCTCTCGTGGCGCGCGCTCGCGTCGCGGCTTGAGCTCGCGGGCGTCGACACCGCTGCGCTCGGCGTCGCCGGCCATTCGGTCGGCGAGTTCGCCGCCGCGGCCGTCGCCGGCGTCCTGAGCGAGACCGACGCGGTTCGTCTCGTGGGCGTGCGCGGCCGCGCGATGGCTGAGGCGGCTGCAGCCGAGCAGACAGGCATGTCGGCCGTCGTCGGCGGTGTCGAGGCCGACGTGCTCGCCGCGATCGAGGCCGCAGGCCTCACCCCCGCGAACCGTAACGGGGGCGGGCAGATTGTCGCTGCTGGCACGCTCTCGGGCCTCGCCGCGCTCGGCGAGAACGCGCCGCGTGGCGCCCGCGTGATCCCGCTGCAGGTGGCTGGCGCGTTCCACACCGAGTTCATGGCTTCGGCGGTGCCCGTCCTCGCGGACGCGGCAGGCACGACCGACGTGAACGACCCGACGCGGAGTCTGTGGAGCAACGCTGACGGCGGGCTTGTCACCTCGGGCGCGAGCTTCCGTGATTCGCTCGTCTCGCAGATCGCGCACCCTGTGCGCTGGGACGCCTGCATGGAATCCTTCCAGGCTGCTGGCATCACCGGCCTCATCGAACTCACCCCTGCCGGTGCCCTCACCGGCATCGCGAAGCGCGGCCTGAAGGGAATCCCTTCGGTCGCCGTAAAGACCCCGGCTGACCTTGACGCTGCCGTGCAGCTCATCACCGACGCAGCCTGATCGAAAGGATCGACTCATGGCAACCCTCGTACAGCCAACGGGCCCGGCGCACACGCGCGTGCTCTCGGTCGGCGCCTCCCGCGGCGACCTCGACGTGCCCAACGATGACCTCGTAGGCCCGATTGATTCCTCCGACGAGTGGATCCGACAGCGCACCGGCATCGTGCAGCGTCGCCGCGCACGGAAGGGCCTGAACGCCGTTGACCTCGCGGTCGAGGCTGGCCAGGAGGCGATCGAGAAGTCTGGCCTCGAGCTCGCAGACATCGACGGCGTCATCATCTCGACGATTTCGAACGTCGCGGTGACCCCCTCGATGGCCGCGCTCGCAGCGCACCGGCTCGGGCTCACCCCCGCAGCAGCCTTCGACATCTCTGCGGCCTGCGCCGGCTACGTCTACGGCGTCGGCCAGGCGGATGCGCTCGTGCGCTCCGGGGTCTGCAAGAACGTGCTCGTCATCGGCGCGGAGAAGCTGTCAGACGTCGTCGATCCGACCGACCGCTCGATCTCGTTCCTGCTGGGCGACGGTGCGGGCGCTGTCGTCGTCGGCGCGAGCGACCACACCGGCATCGGCCCCACGGTCTGGGGTTCGGACGGCGAGAAGTGGGACACGATCAGCATGACGTCCACGTTCGAGGAGTACCGCGAGGCTCCCGGCGTTGTCGCGTGGCCGACGCTGCGGCAGGACGGCCAGACCGTGTTCCGCTGGGCCGTCTGGGAGATGGCGAAGGTTGCGCGGCAGACCCTCGAGGCCTCGGGCATCGAGCCGTCTGATCTTGCGGCCTTCATCCCGCACCAGGCAAACATGCGCATCATCGACGAGCTCGCGAAGCAGCTGAAGCTGCCCGAGACCGTCGCGATCGCACGCGACATCGAGATGCAGGGAAACACCTCTGCCGCGTCGATCCCGCTCGCGATGCACGCGCTCCTCGCGGAGCGACCGGAGCTCTCGGGGGGCCTCGCGCTCACCATCGGCTTCGGTGCGGGCCTCGTCTACGGCGCGCAGATCATCGAACTTCCGTAGCTTTTCGCTCAGGGACGCACCGCGCGCCCTGTCGACTTCCCGCGGGAAGTTGCGAGAAACTACTGCACGAGGTTTACTACAAACCCCCATTAAATAAGGAGAATCCAATGGCATTCAGCAACGAAGAGGTCCTCGCAGGTCTCGCCGAGCTCGTCAACGATGAGACCGGTATTGCGGCCGACGTTGTCGCCCTCGACAAGTCGTTCACCGACGACCTCGACATCGATTCGATCTCGATGATGACCATCGTCGTCAACGCAGAAGAGAAGTTCGACGTCAAGATCCCCGACGAAGAGGTCAAGAACCTCAAGACCGTCGGCGACGCCGTCGACTTCATCGTCAAGGCTCAGGCCTAAGCGAAGCTTTCGCGGCGGGATGGGCGGCGGCCGCTATCGGTCGCCCCATCCCAGCCGCTCGCTTCATCACACAGACTTTCGGGAGAACAGCCCCACAAGGGCGACTCCCCCAGAGCCACGCGGAGAGCGCAACACATGAGCAAGAAGATCGTCGTCACCGGTATCGGTGCGAGTTCGCCCCTGGGCGGTACCGCTAGCGAGAGCTGGGAGGCACTGCTCGCAGGCGAGTCGGGCGTGCGGACCATCGAAGCCGACTGGGTTGAGAAGTACGACCTTCCCGTCTCGTTCGCCGGTCAGGCCCGCGTGCAGCCCTCGGAGGTGCTTGAGCGCCCGGTCGCGAAGCGCCTCGATCCCTCGAGCCAGTTCGCCCTCGTCGCGGCGAAGGAAGCGTTTGCTGACGCTGGCTCCCCCGAGATCCCGTCGGAGCGCCTCGGCGTCGACTGGGCCACCGGCATCGGCGGCATCTGGTCGCTGCTGGACGCGTGGGACACCCTCCGCGAGAAGGGCCCGCGTCGCGTGATGCCCCTCACGGTGCCCATGCTCATGCCCAACGCGCCCTCGGCCGCGATCTCCATGCACTTCACCGCGCGCGCGTTCGCGCGCACCGTTGCCTCCGCGTGCGCGTCGAGCACCGAGTCGATCGCGAACGCGTACGAGCACCTCCAGCTCGGGCTCGCCGACATCGTCATCGCCGGCGGCTCAGAGGCCGCCATCCACCCGGTCACGCTCGCCTCGTTCTCGTCGATGCAGGCGCTGTCGCGCCGCAACGACTCCCCGGAGACGGCGTCACGGCCGTACAACACCGACCGCGACGGCTTCGTCATGGGCGAGGGCGCCGCGGCGCTCGTGCTCGAGACCGAGGAGCACGCACTCGCGCGCGGCGCCAAGATCTACGCCGAGATCGCCGGTGGCGGCGTGACCGCGGATTCATACCACATCACGGCGAACGACCCCGAGGGGCACGGCGCGATCCGCGCGATGAAGCTCGCGCTGTCACAGGCCGGCGCCCATCCGGAGGATGTCACGCACATCAACGCGCACGCAACCTCCACCCCGGTCGGCGACATCAACGAGTACACGGCGCTGCTCGGCGTCTTCGGTGATCGTGCCCGCGAGATCCCGGTCTCCGCGACGAAAGCCGCGACCGGTCACCTGCTGGGTGGCACCGGCGCACTCGAGGCGCTGTTCTCGGTGCTCGCGGTGCACAACCGCGTCGCTCCCCCGACGATCAACCTCGTCGATCAGGATCCCGAGATCCCGCTCCAGGTCTCGAGCGAGCCGCAGCCGCTCGCCGACGGCCCGCAGCTCGCGATCTCGAACTCGTTCGGCTTTGGCGGGCACAACGCCGTCGTCGCGATCCGCTCCTACGACGCGTAGCTCGCACATAGCCATAGGCAGCGCACCCGCGCCCGCACGCGATCGCCCCTCGAGCCGACAGGTTCGAGGGGCGATCGCCGTTCACCGCGCGAACGTTGTCGCCGCGCGGTCCCGGTGCACGGGCAGCACCCCGCATTCCACTACACTGGAGCGGTAGCGCACGGGGCGTTAGCTCAGTCGGTTAGAGCACTGGACTCATAATCCATCGGTCGCGGGTTCAAGTCCCGCACGCCCTACTTCACCACGGGCTGCAGCCGGACGAATCGTTCGGTTGCAGCCCGTCTCCGCATCGGCTTCCTCGACCGAATTCCCGACGCATCACGGAACGATTACGTTCGCCTGCGCGATCTCGCAAACCGAGTAGGGTTGCCTGCAGGGCTGCTGACAACGGCGTCGCCAGTCCGCCCTCTTCACAAGCATCCGCATCGCCGAGGCGGCACGCGGCCGGCAATACACAGCCGGCGCCACAGTCCCGGCGGACGTGACTCAGCAGGCCTCAGCTAGCGACGCGACCGGCCGCTACGCTCCGTCGTCAGGCGTGACCACCGGCAACTTGCCTGTGTGATCGAGCACCGATTGGCCAGACTGCGGGTGGAAGCGGGAGATGCCGATCACACCGATCATGGCGGTCGCCCCGGTGACCGCGAACGCGATCGCGACCCACAGTGGGGCGTCGGCGGCCTCCCCGAGAATGAGAATGCCGATAAGCACGGCAACCATCGGGTCGATGACAGTGAGACCCGCGACCACCAGGTCGGGCGGGCCCGACGAGTACGCGTTCTGCACGAACAGCATGCCGAGCAGGCCGCCAGCGGCGAGGGCGGCGACGCACGTCCACGTGAGCCACTCGAAGTCGCCCTGCTGGAGGCGCGAGATGACGACCTTCGCAAACGTCGCGACGAAGCCGTACAGCACGCCTGCGCCGACGATATAGATGAGGGCCACGCCGCGATGCCGGTAGAGCACGAACATCACGAGCGCAGCGACGAGCACGACGGCGAAGGTGATGAGGATCGCGATGAGCTTCGAATCGGTGACCACTTGGTCCGCGACGTTCGTCGCCGCGACAAACACAAACACCGCGATGCTCACGACAGCGAGCGCGATCGAGGCGGTCACCCGCTTGCCGAGCTTCACCCCGGAGATCCGCGAGTTGAGCACGGACGTGATGATGAGGCCGACGACGCCGATTGGCTGCACGATCGTGATCGGCGACAGCGACAGCGACCCGATCTGGAAGACGACCGCGAGCCCGAGCAGCACGGTTCCGACGACCCACGAGGGACGCTTCAGCAGCTTCAGCATGTGCCGGATCGAGAGCCCGGCGTGCGCGCTTTCGCCCGTGAGCCGCTCGACCTTGTTCAGCCCGCGCGATTGGTACTGCGCGCCGAACGCGAGCAGCGCCGCGCCGATGAGTGCGAGCGGGATTCCCCAGAACTGCCGGGGGTCAACGGCCATCGCCTCGGTCGCAACCGCGACGATACTGTCGAGCGCCTGCGGCAGCCCTGTTGGTGAGATCACCTAGAAAGCTTAGCCGTCGCCGCGCATGAGCTCAACGAGGCGTGCGGCGGCCGTCTCGACTTCGTCGTTCACAATGATCTCGTCGAACTCGTCTGCGGCGGCGAGCTCGATCTTCGCGGTCTCGAGCCGTCGTGCACGCTCCTCTTCGCCCTCGGTGCCGCGCCCGACGAGCCGGCGCACCAGCTCGTCCCAGCTCGGTGGCGCAAGGAACACGAGCCGCGCGTCAGGCATGCTCTGCCGCACCTGGCGTGCGCCCTGCAGGTCGATCTCGAGCAGCACGACCTCGCCCCGGGCGCTCGCCTCCATGACGGGGCCGCGCGGGGTCCCGTAGCGGTACTTGTTGTGGACGGTCGCCCACTCGAGCAGCTCATCGGCGGCGAGCATGCGGTCGAAGTCCTCGTCAGTGACGAAGAAGTAGTGCACGCCGTCAATCTCGCCGGGGCGGGGGGCGCGGGTCGTTGCCGAGACCGAGAGCTTCACGTCTGGGTGGTGGTCGCGCACGTACGTCGCGACGGTCCCCTTCCCCACCGCCGTCGGGCCGGCGAGCACCGTGAGCGGCGGGCGCTCACCGCGAGGCAGCGCGCCCGAGCGCTCGCGCACGAAGGTCTCCAGCCGGTCGCGCTGCAGTGCACCGAGGCCGCCGAGTCGCTTCCGTTCGGAGATCTGCAGGTCGTCACGGATGCGCTCCGCTTTCACCTGCCCGATGGACGGGAACGAGAGCAGGTAGTCGGTGATCCGCAGGGTCGCCGCCGCGTGGCCGGGCACCTTCGAATACTCGAGCACCTTGAGCGGCGAGATCTCGCCGCCGCGCAGCTTACGCTTGAGCTCGGCGCGGGCCTGACGCGCCGCGACGGCCGCCTTGTTCGCCGCGACCCGGTCTACCTCCGGCATTCCTGCCTGCTGCTTCGTCATGATCTCCCGTAGAGCGCCTCAGTAATACGATCGGCCCGGTCTCGGACGCGGGCCGCGAGGCCTTCGCCTCCACCACTAAGGATACTGCGCGATTCGTTCGCGAGCACAGCGTGGCCGATCCCACCAAAAATCTCTGCGGCGTCCTCGATCCGCGCGCCCTGGTGTCCGAAGCCTGGAGCGAGCACGGGCAGCGCCGGCGTGGCGCGTACGGTCGTGTCGATGCCGAAGTCGGCGAGCGTGAGCGTCGCGCCAAGCACAACGCCAACGGAGCCGACGCTGTCGGCGGGGTGCTCAGCCGTGTTGAACGCGTTCGCGCTCGCAACCATGGACGCGGCGAGCGTCTGGCCGTCGCCGCGAACCGCTGTCTGGACGTCGCGCGCTTCGGGGTTCGACGTCGCCGCGAGCACGAAGAGGCCCTTGCCGTGCGAGCGCACGTAGGGGAACGCGCCGGCAAGGGTGTCGAACCCCATGTACGGCGCGACGGTCATCGCGTCTGCTTCGAGCGGCGAGCCGGGCGCGAGCCACGCCTCGGCGTAGGCGGCGAAGGTCGAGCCGATGTCGCCGCGCTTCACGTCGGCGACGATGAGCAGGCCGGCGCCGCGCGCGTCGGCAAGGACGCGCTCGAGTGCGGCGAAGCCTGCTGACCCGAAGCGCTCGTAGAAGGAGATCTGCGGCTTCACGCACGCCGCGACGCCGGCGGCGGCCGCGACGACGTCGCGGCCCATCCGCTCGGCGCCAGCGGCGGAGTCGTCAAGGCCCCACTCGGCGAGCAGCGGCGCGTGGGGGTCGATCCCCGCGCACAGGTGCCGGCTCGCGGCGAACTCCGCCGCGAGCCTGGCACCGAAGCTCTGCATCACTCCGCAGCCGCGAGCGCGGCCTGGCGGTCTGCCTCGTACTCCTGCAGCGACTTCACATCGAAGCCCTGCTGCAGGGCCGACAGCGCGCCGACGGCGGCCGAGAGCTCCGAGACCGTCGTGAAGATCGGCTTGTCGGCCGCCACGGCAGCCGCGCGGATCTCGTAGCCGTCGGCGCGAGCCGAGCTGCCCGACGGGGTGTTGACGATCATGTCGATCTCGCCGCGGTTGATGAGATCGACGATCGTGTCGCCCTCGGCCTGCAGCGAGTGCTTGCGCGCGGTCTCCGACTCGATGCCGTTGCGCGCGAGCACGACCTGCGTGCCCTGCGTCGCGAGGATCCGGTATCCGAGCTCCTGCAGGCGCAGCGCGGGCAGCACGACCGAGCGCTTGTCGCGGTCGGCGACCGAGAGGAACACGGTGCCCGACTTCGGCAGCGAGCTGCCCGCGCCGGCCTGGCTCTTCGCGAACGCGGTCGGGAAGTCGCGGTCCATGCCCATGACCTCACCCGTCGAGCGCATCTCCGGTCCGAGCAGCGAGTCGACGACGAGGCCCTCGTTGGTGCGGAAGCGCTTGAACGGGAGCACCGCCTCCTTCACAGCGATGGGGGCGTCGATCGGGGCGCGCGAGCCGTCGCGCTCGGGCAGGAAGCCCTCGCCGATGAGCTCGGCGATGGTCTCCCCCGCCATGATCCGCGACGCAGCCTTCGCGAGCGGAATGCCAAGCGCCTTCGAAACGAACGGCACCGTGCGCGATGCGCGCGGGTTGGCCTCGAGCACGTAGAGCACGCCCTGGCCGATCGCGAACTGCACGTTGAGCAGCCCGCGCACGCCAATGCCCTCGGCGATCCCGAGCGTCGCCTCGCGCACCTGCGCGATCTGGTCGTGGCCGAGCGTCACGGGCGGCAGCGTGCAGCTCGAGTCGCCCGAGTGCACGCCGGCCTCCTCGATGTGCTCCATGACGCCGCCGACGTAGAGCTGGTCGCCGTCGTAGAGCGCGTCGACGTCGATCTCGATCGCGTCGTCGAGGAAGCGATCGACGAGCAGCGGGTGGCCGGGCCCGACGAGCGCGTGGCCCTCGATCCGCTCGAAGTAGCCGTGCAGCGACTCGGTGTCGTACACGATCTCCATGCCGCGGCCGCCGAGCACGAACGAGGGGCGGACGAGCACCGGGTAGCCGATCTCCTCCGCGATCCTGATCGCGCCCTCCTTGTCGATCGCGGTCCCGTTGCGCGGGGCGGTGAGGCCCGCGCGCTCGAGGATCTGGGCGAACGCGCCGCGCTCCTCGGCGAGGTCGATCGCCTCTGGCGTGGTGCCGAGGATCGGGATCCCGGCGTCCTTCAGCGGCTGCGCGAGCCCGAGGGCAGTCTGGCCGCCGAGCTGCACGACGACGCCGAGGAGCTCGCCCGACGCCTGCTCGGCGTGGATGACCTCGAGCACGTCCTCGAGCGTGAGCGGCTCGAAGTACAGGCGGTCGGACGTGTCGTAGTCGGTCGACACTGTCTCGGGGTTGCAGTTGATCATGATTGTCTCGTAGCCAGCGTCGCTCAGCGCGAACGAGGCGTGCACGCACGAGTAGTCGAACTCGACGCCCTGACCGATACGGTTCGGGCCGGAGCCGAGGATGACGACCTTCTTGCGGTCGCTCGGGGTGACCTCCGTCTCAAGGTCGTACGACGAGTAGTGGTACGGGGTGAGCGCGGGGAACTCGCCGGCGCAGGTGTCGACGGTCTTGAAGACCGGGCGCAGGCCGAGGCCGTGACGCAGGCCGCGGACCTCCGACTCCGAGATGCCGCGGATAGCCGCGAGCTGCGCGTCCGAGAAGCCGTGATCCTTCGCCTCGCGGAGCACGTCGAGCGAGAGCTGCGGCGCAGCCTTCACCATGTCGGCGACCTCGTTGATGAGCACGATCTGGTCGAGGAACCACGGGTCGATCGAGGTCGACTCGAAGACCTGCTCGATCGACGCGCCGAGGCGGAGCGCCTGCTGCACGTCGACGATGCGGCCGTCGGTCGGGCGCTTGATCGTCTCGAGCAGCTCGGCGACGCGGGCTGCGGCGTCGCCGTCGACAGCGTCCCAGTGGAACGAGGTGCCGCGCTTCTCGAGCGAGCGGAGCGACTTCTGCAGCGCGGTCGTGAAGTTGCGGCCGATCGCCATCGCCTCGCCGACCGACTTCATGGTCGTCGTGAGCGTGTCGTCAGCCGCGGGGAACTTCTCGAAGGCGAACCGCGGGGTCTTCACGACGATGTAGTCGATCGCGGGCTCGAACGAGGCCGGCGTCTTCTGCGTGATGTCGTTCGGGATCTCGTCGAGCGTGTAGCCGATCGCGAGCTTCGCCGCGATCTTCGCGATCGGGAAGCCCGTCGCCTTCGACGCGAGCGCCGAGGAGCGCGAGACGCGCGGGTTCATCTCGATGACGACGACGCGGCCGTCGGCCGGGTCGATCGCGAACTGGATGTTGCAGCCGCCCGTGTCAACGCCAACGCGGCGGATGATGTCGATCGAGATGTCGCGCAGGTTCTGATACTCGCGGTCGGTGAGCGTGA
Source organism: Leucobacter aridicollis (assembly GCF_013409595.1). NCBI lineage: Bacteria > Bacillati > Actinomycetota > Actinomycetes > Micrococcales > Microbacteriaceae > Leucobacter > Leucobacter aridicollis. Next base: position 1,798,455 of record NZ_JACCBD010000001.1, read on the forward strand.
GCGCCGGTGCGACGGTGATCGAGTCGCCGGTGTGCACGCCAACGGCGTCGACGTTCTCGATCGAGCAGACGACGACCGCATTGTCCTTGGTGTCGCGCATGAGCTCGAGCTCGTACTCCTTCCACCCGAGGATCGACTCCTCGAGCAGCACCTCGGTGGTAGGGCTGTAGTGCAGACCGTCGGTGACGATGCGCACAAGCTCCTCCTCGGTGTACGCGAAGCCCGAGCCGAGGCCGCCCATGGTGAACGAGGGGCGGACGACGAGGGGGTAGCCGAGGTCCTGGGCGTACTCCTTCGCCTGCTCGAGCGTGTTCGCGACGTACGACTTCGCGACGCCCGCGCCGGCTGCGATCGCGATGTCCTTGAAGAGCTGGCGATCCTCGCCCTTCTGGATCGCGTCGACCTTCGCGCCGATGAGCTCGACGTTGTACTTCTCGAGGATCCCCTGCTCGTGCAGTTCCATGGCCGCATTCAGCGCGGTCTGGCCGCCGAGGGTCGGGAGGATCGCGTCGGGCTTCTCCTTCTGGATGATCGTCTCGATGACCTCGGCGGTGATCGGCTCGACGTACGTCGCGTCGGCGAAGTCGGGGTCGGTCATGATCGTGGCCGGGTTCGAGTTCACGAGGATGACGCGGACGCCCTCCTCGCGCAGCACGCGGCACGCCTGGGTTCCCGAGTAGTCGAACTCGCAGGCCTGACCGATGACGATCGGGCCGGAGCCGATGACGAGGACAGAGTTAATGTCTGAACGCTTGGGCATGTCTGGTTAAGCTCCCTGAGTGGTGGTGTCGGCGGCTGCGGCGCGGTCTTGGACCAGAGCGCGGAAGCGGTCGAACAGGTAGAAGGCGTCGTGCGGGCCGGCGGCCGCCTCGGGGTGGTACTGCACGGAGAACGCGGGGATGTCGAGGCATTCGAGGCCCTCGACGACCTGGTCGTTCAGGCTGTAGTGGCTGACCTGCACGCGGCCGAAGCCCGCGGGCGATTCGAACTCGCCGTCGATCGGGGCGTCGACCGCGAAACCGTGGTTCTGCGCGGTGATCTCGACGCGGCCGGTGCGCTTGTCGAGCACGGGCTGGTTGATGCCGCGGTGGCCGAACGGCAGCTTGTACGTGTCGAGGCCGAGCGCGCGGCCGAGCAGCTGGTTACCGAAGCAGATGCCGAAGTACGGCAGACCGTCGCGCAGCAGCTGCGCGAGCAGCTCGACCTGTGCGTCGCTCGCAGCGGGATCGCCAGGGCCGTTCGAGTAGAAGACCGAGTCGGGCGCGAGCTCGCGGATCTCCTCAAGCGTGGTCTGCGCGGGCAGCACGGTGACGTCGAAGCCGTGCTCCGAGAGGTACTGCACTGTCGCGCGCTTGATGCCGAGATCGAGGACGGCGATGGAGCCGACGCGCTCGACGCCCTCGGCCGATGCGACCTCGTAGCGCTCGGGGGTCGTGACCTCGGCGGACAGGTTCTTGCCTGCCATGCCGGCCTGGTCGCGAACGAGCGCGAGCTGCTCGTCGTCCGAGAGCTCGAGGTCGGCGCCCGAGAACACGCCGGCGCGCATCGCACCCGCCGAACGAATCTTGCGGGTCACGGCGCGGGTGTCGATGCCCGAGATGCCGACGACGCCGTCGTTCTTGAGGTCCTCGTCGAGCGAGCGCTCGGCGCGGAAGTTCGAGACGCGTCGCGCCGGATCGCGGACGATGAAGCCCTCAACCCAGATCTTGCGCGACTCCATGTCGGTGTCGTTCGCGCCGGTGTTGCCGATGTGCGGTGCGGTCATGAGCACGATCTGGCCCGCGTACGACGGGTCGGTGAGGGTCTCCTGGTACCCGGTCATACCCGTCGAGAACACGATCTCGCCGAGCGAGCGGCCCGTGGCGCCGTAAGCGCGGCCGGTGTATCGCGTACCATCCTCGATCACGAGCACTGCTGCTCCTGCGGGGAGTGCGGATGCTGGCGGCACCGTCACTTCATTCGTCGTCGTGGTCACGCGTCCTCCTGGCTCGTGTGGGTGGTGTGGCTCGGTGTAAAAGTCTGTGATTTGGGGGCGGCGGGGGCGATCTCGCCGACGGCCGCCGCGAATCGTCGCTGCTCGCCCGGGGTCTGGAAGCGGAAGCTCGACTCGACGGCGCGCCCGTCGGTTCCCTCCCAGCCGAGCAGGGCCAGGCCGTCGCGCTCGACGACCTTGCCGATGCGGCCGCCCGCCGAATCGGTGCCGCGCACGCTCGCCGCGGCGAGGTGCACCGGGCGTTCGCCGGTCACGGAGATCTCGACGCCGTCGCGGCGAACCGTGACGTCGGCCCAGCCCTTGTAGCGCAGGCCGGGGATCGCGAGCCGCTCGAGGGGGGCGCCCGCCGGCGTCGTCGACACGTAGCCGACGTGCTCGAATGTCTGCACAACGTCACCGGCGAGGCCGTGGTCGGGCAGAGCGAGCCCCGCGTCGCGCCGGTTGCGTGCGCGCCAGGCGAGTGCCATGAAGGTGAGGATCCCGGAGGCGATGACGAGCCAGAGGATCAGGAACATTGTGCGGCTCATGCGCTCGCTCCGTTCTGTGCGTTCAAGTTCTGTGCGTTCAGGTGCTGTGCGGCAGCGTTCCGTGCAGCAGCATTCCGTGCCGACGCGTGCTCGGCCACGAGCTCTGTGCCGCTGAGCTCGCCGTCGGCGAGCGTCAGGTAGCCCTGCCTGATGGTGTGCGCGACCCGGCCGGGCAGCTCCATCCCGAGGAACGGCGAGTTCGTGCTGAGGCCGTGCAGGCGTGCGGTGTCGAACACGCTGACGCCCTCGGGGTCGACGAGCACGATGTCGGCCGGCTGGCCGATGTCGAGGGCGCTCGGGTGCTCCCCGTCGGCGCCAACCGCGAGCCTGCCGATCTCGGCGGGCTTCTGCGACAGCAGCGCCTCGAGCTCGGCCCAGCTGGCGTGGCCGGGCTGGATGAGCGAGAGCAGCGCGATCGGGAAGGCCGATTCGAGGCCGACCATTCCGAACGCGGCCGAGTCCCACTCGCATTCCTTGGCTTCGACGGGGTGTGGCGCGTGGTCGGTGGCAACGATGTCGATGAGCCCGTCGGCGACGGCCTGCCTGAGTGCGTGGACGTCCTCCTCGCGCCTGAGCGGCGGGTTCACCTTGTAGCGCGCGTCGTAGCTGCGCGCGAGGTCCTCGGTGAGGATCAGGTGGTGTGGCGTCACCTCCGCGGTCACCTGGATGCCGCGGGCCTTCGCCCAGCGAATCACCTCGACCGACCCGGCCGTCGACAGGTGGCAGATGTGCAGCCTGGCGCCGACGTGCTCGGCGAGCAGCACGTCGCGGGCGATGATCGATTCCTCGGCGACCGCCGGCCACCCCTTCAGGCCGAGCTCGCTCGAGAGCGCGCCCTCGTTCATCTGCGAGCCCTCGGTGAGGCGGGGATCCTGCGCGTGCTGCGCGATCACGCCGTCAAACGTCTTCACGTATTCGAGGGCGCGGCGCATGAGCAGCGGATCGTGCACGCACTTGCCGTCGTCGGAGAAGACGCGCACCTGGGCGCGGGACTGGGCCATCGCGCCGATCTCGCTCAGCCGCTCACCCGCGAGGTCCTCTGTGACGGCGCCGATGGGGCGCACCGTCGCGTAGCCTGCCGCGTCGCCGAGGGCCTGGACCTGCTCGACGACTCCGGCTGTGTCTTGCACCGGCAGCGTGTTCGCCATCGCGAACACCGTCGTGAACCCGCCGGCCGCTGCGGCGCGGGTGCCGGTGAGCACGGTCTCCGACTGCTCGAAGCCCGGCTCGCGGAGGTGGGTGTGGAGGTCAACGAAGCCGGTGAACGCGACGAGGCCATCAGCCTCGATGACGCGTTCGCCGTCGCGCGGCTCGAGCCGGGGCTCCCCCGCGACTCCGCCGCGCTCGACGATACGGCCGTCCGCGACACGCAGGTCCACCTGCGGAGCGCCGGTGATGTCGGCGCCGCGCTCGACGAGGTCGGCCGCTAGTCGCGCGCCGCGGATCAGGATCCCGTGAGTCATGAGTTTCTCCTTCAACCTTCGGTTCGTTCGCTCTGGGGCCGCTCGCCTGACAGCAGCAGGAAGAGGCAGGCCATGCGCACCGAGACGCCGTTTGCGACCTGCTCGAGCACGGTCGACCGCGGCGAGTCGGCGGCGCCCGAGGAGATCTCGAGGCCGCGGTTCATCGGGCCGGGGTGCATCACGATCGCACGCTCGCTGAGGCGGGCGAGCCGGGCGTCGTCGAGCCCCCAGTTGCGGGCGTACTCGCGTTCGTTCGGGAAGAACGCCGCGTGCATGCGCTCCGTCTGGATTCGCAGCATCATGACGACGTCGGGCTGTTCAGCGGCCAGGGCATCATCGAGCGAGTGGTAGAGCGTCACCGGCCAGTCGCGTACGCCGAAGGGCAGGAGCGTCTCGGGCGCGACGAGGCTCACCTTCGCGCCGAGCGCGTGCAGCAGCCAGAGGTTCGAGCGCGCGACGCGCGAGTGGGCGATATCGCCAACGATGACGACGGAGACGCCGTCGAGGCCCCTGCCCCGGCTCGCATCGCCGTGCAGGCGGCGGCGCATCGTGAACGCGTCGAGGAGCGCCTGCGTCGGGTGCTCGTGCATGCCGTCGCCGGCGTTGAGCACCCCGGCGTCGATCCAGCCGCTCGAGGCAAGGCGCGCTGCGGCGCCGCTCGCGGGGTGGCGGATAATGACGCCGTCGGCTCCGATCGCCTGCAGGGTCTGGGCGGTGTCCTTCAGGGATTCCCCCTTGGACACCGAGCTGCCCTTCGCGCTGAAGTTGATGACGTCTGCGGAGAGCCGCTTCGCGGCGGCCTCGAACGAGATCCGGGTGCGCGTGGAGTCCTCGAAGAACAGGTTCACGACGGTCTTGCCGCGGAGCGTCGGGAGCTTCTTCATCTCCCGCTGCTGCGTCGCCGCCATGTCCTCGGCGGTGTCGAGGATCAGGATCGCGTCCTCGCGCCTCAGCGTGCGGGTATCGAGCAGGTGCCTCATGCGGTCTCCCCCGCGTCCCGTGCGCCGCCGCTGATCGTGACCGAGTCCTCGCCGTCGTGCTCCGTGAGCTTCACCGAGATCCGCTCGTCGCGCGAGCTTGGCAGGTTCTTGCCAATGTAGTCGGCGCGGATCGGGAGTTCACGGTGCCCCCGGTCGATGAGCGCGGCGAGCCGCACCGCCTTCGGCCGGCCGTGGTCGCCGAGCGCGTCGAGCGCGGCGCGAACGGTCCGGCCGGAGAACAGCACGTCGTCGACGAGCACGACGGTCACGCCGTCGACGCTCACCGGCATGTCGGTGGGGTGCGGTGCGCGGGTGGGGTGCTGCGCGAGGTCGTCGCGGTACATCGTCGTGTCGAGGCTGCCGACGGGCACGTCGACGCCCTCGATGCGGGAGATGTTGTCCGCGATCCGCCGCGCGAGCATCGACCCGCGAGTGGGGATGCCGACGAGCACGAGGTCAGCAACTCCCTTGTTTGCCTCGATGATTTCATGCGAGATTCGGGTCAAGGCCCGCGAAATCTCGGCTCCATCGAGAACCGTTCGCGTGGTCATTCACCGCCCCCCTTCTGCGCCTCACTGGACGCCATTAAAGAAAAGCTGTAGCTCGTTCAGTCTAGCGCACTGCCGAGCGCCTTCGCGCCTACGCCCCGGCGTGCTCCGCGATCTTGCCGAGCACGCCGTTCACGAAGCGACTCGAATCGTCGGTCGAGTATTCCTTCGCGAGCGCGACGGCCTCGTTGATGGCGACGGCGGCGGGAACCTCGGGGTTGTGGAGCATCTCCCACGATGCGATTCGCAGGATCGCGCGGTCGACGTTCGGCATCCGCTCGATCGTCCAACCCTGCGCGTAGCTTGCAATCAGCTCGTCGATCTCCTCGCGGTGGTCGTTCACGCCGTCGACGATCTCGCGAGCGTACAGCCAGGAGGCGACGCGGTCGGGTTCGCCGACCGCGCGCTTCGCCTCCGCGGCGACAACATCCATGACGGACGTGTGCATCACGTCGGCCTGGAAGAGCATGTCAAGCGCGCGCTTGCGCGCCTTCGTTCGAGCAGACACGCCTAGTCGTTGACGCGGCCGAGGTAGTCACCCGTGCGGGTGTCGATCTTGACCTTGGTGCCGGCCTCGAGGAAGAGGGGAACCTGGATCTCAGCGCCGGTCTCGACAGTCGCGGGCTTCGTGCCACCGGTCGAGCGGTCGCCCTGCAGGCCGGGCTCGGTGTAGGTGACCTCAAGCACGACCGACGCGGGAAGCTCAAGGTAGAGCGGCTCGCCCTCGTGGAGGCCGATCTGCACCTGCTGGTTCTCGAGCATGAACTTGTGGGCGTCGCCAACGACGACAGCGGGAACGGTGATCTGGTCGTAGTCCGACATGTCCATGAAGACGAAGTCGGCGCCGTCCTGGTAGAGGTACTGGAAGTCGCGACGGTCAACGGTGGCGGTCTCGATCTTCGTGCCCGCGTTGTAGGTCTTGTCGATGATCTTGCCCGAGACGACGTTCTTCTGCTTGGTGCGGACGAAGGCGCCGCCCTTGCCCGGCTTCACGTGCTGGAACTCGAGGACGCTCCAGAGCTGTCCCGCCTCCTTGATAACCGTGCCGTTCTTAATGTCGTTCGAGGTTGCCATGCGGTGTTCTCCAAAACCTGAGTGAAAGTTCGTGCGCCGTGCGCGCCGATCCATCTTACACCGTGCGCACGGAGCGAGGCTGATGGCGGCGTGCTGTCGGAGCGGCGCCGGGCCTACCCGTTTCGACCGGCGCGACGTAGCATGACGGCATGGCACTGCACTGGAAACTCATTATCGACTCCGCCAGGCCGCACGCGCTCGCGGACTTCTGGGCGGCGGCCCTCGAGTACGTCGTCGAGGACCCCGGCCTGCTCGTCGCCGAGCTCGTGCGGAACGGCGACCTTCCCGAGGCCGCGACGGTCGTGCACGCCGGCACGCCACGCTTCGCCGAACTCGCCGCGGTGCGCCACCCAGACGACCCGTTCGATCCGGTCTCCGGCGCGGGCCGCGGGCGCAGGCTGCTGTTCCAGGCGGTCCCCGAGCCGAAGAGCGTGAAGAACCGGCTCCACATCGACGTCCACGACGACGCGAGAACTCTCGAGGAGCTCGCGCACCGGCTCGAACTCCTCGGGGCCACGCGCGTCGAGCGCGTCGACCAGGGGCCTGCCGGGACGTGGTGGGTCATGCGCGACCCCGAGGGCAACGAGTTCTGCGCCGTTGGCGCGTAGCCGGGTTGTATATACCTGCCAAGGACGTGCACCCGGAGTTGGCTATCTTCTAGTATCGAGGGCATGCATATGCTCCCCCGCACGCTTTGGCACAGGTGGTTTGTCGGCCCGCGCGGACCGCGCCTCGACTTCGGCGCGGTGTCGCGCTCTGACTTCAGGGTCTGGCCGACGGACCTCGACATTCTCAGGCACATGAACAACGGCAAGTACCTGTCGCTGATGGACGTCGGCCGCTTCGACCTGATGCAGCGCAACGGCGTCCTCGACCTCTTCGCGCGCGAGGCCTGGTATCCGGTCGTCGTCGGCCAGACGATTTCGTACCGCAAGTCGCTCAACCCCTGGATGAAGTTCACGATCGAGTCGCGCATCCTCGGCATCGACGACCAGGCCGTCTACATGGAGCAGCGGTTTGTGCGCCCGGCGCCGCGCGGCACCGGGATCGCGGGCGAGCCGGAGGTCTACGCCAGGGCGATCGTGCGCGCCCGCATCCTGCGCCGCGCGGGCGGGGTCGTGCCGATCGACGAGATCCTCGAAAAGTCCGGCGCCGACCCGGCGACGCTTCACGTGCCTGACGAGTACCTCGAGTGGGGCGCCACCACGAAGCTGCCGTCGACGCGCGTCGATGCCCCGAGCGTGTGGGACGCGGTTCCCGGCTCGACCCGGTAGCCCGCGCGACGCGCTAGCGTATCCGTATGGACGCGCGGATCTGGCCAGGGCTCATCGCCATTCTGTTTGGCAGCCTGTTACTCTTCGTCATCATTGTGCCGCTCATCGCCGCGAACTATCGGCGATTCGGCAGGCTCTCGCCCGGCCGCATCGTCATCTGGGGAGCGTTCACCGTGTACGCGTGTGCGCTGCTCACCTACACGATGCTGCCACTGCCGGAGCCGGGAACCTACGAGTGCGTCGCCCCGCGGTTCGCGCCGGGGGCGTCAGTCGCCGACATTGCGGACTACGACACCTCCTCGGCGCGGGCCCTCATCACTAATCCCGCGGTGTTGCAGATCGCCTTCAACGTGCTGCTCTTCATGCCGCTCGGGTTCTTCACCCGGCTCCTGTGGGGACGCGGCGTGCTCGCGACGACCATCATCGGGCTCGGGATCTCGCTCTTCATCGAGACGTCGCAGCTCACCGGGCTCTGGGGCATCTACGACTGCGCTTACCGACTGTTCGATGTCGACGACATCATCGTGAACACGACCGGTGGGCTGATCGGCGCGCTGCTCGCCGCCATGCTCAGGCTGCGGCCGGTGACCCCGCGCGGCGAGCTCGGCCCGCGCCCGGTGACGTTCGGGCGCCGCTTCCTCGGAATGCTCGGTGACCTTGTCTCCGTGGGCTTCATCGCCGTCGTCGCCGAGATCTCTCGAAACCTCGTGCAGATCAGCGTGCTCGGCCAGGACCCGGCGGTCGTGGCCGAGACCCCGTCGCCGGCGTTCGGGTGGGCCGCGGCGCTCGTGATCCAGCTCGCGCTGGTCATGCTGACGGGCCGCACGATTGGCGACTTCATTGTCAATGTGAGGTACAAGCCTGGCGCCGTCCCCGCGCTGCTCGCACGGCCGCTCCGCTTCATCGGCGGCATCGGCGGCTACCAGCTGCTGTCGGCCCCGGCCCTGACGGACGCGGGCTTCGGGTGGGCGCCGGGGCTGTTCGCGCTCATCGTGCTGGTGTGGGCGATCGCGACGCGCGACCGCTCCGGTCTCGCGGGCAACATCTCGGGTCAGCGCGTCATCGATGCGTTCAGGGCGGCCCCGGAAGCGTAGTCGTCCCTCGTACCCCGGCGGTCCGGTCGGCTACCCGATCGGCGGGCGGGCGCCCAGGTGGGGGCCCTGGTTTCCGACCTCGCGGGTGTTCACCCTGACGCTGCGCTCGCTCGTGTCGAACAGTTCACGGGCGGCGAACCTGCCGCCGCTGAGCGTGCCATGGACCCATGTGAAGCTGCTCCCGTCGAGCAGCGGCTCGCCAGCGGCGACGTGCATGAGCTGCAGCATCAGGATCTCCGGCAGCGTGGGGTGCGGCCCGTGCGAGTGGCTGAGGCCGACGAGTGGCGGCTTCGGCGTTGCGGGCACCAGCCTGAGCGTCCAAGACACCCCGTCGGCACGCACCCCGCCGGCATGCACCCCACCGGCCCGCACCGCACCAGCCTGCACTCCGCCAGCCTGCACCGCGGCGACGCCACGGGGAACGGCGTCGAGGAGGTCGAACTCTGCGGTCACCTCGGGGGCGAGAATGAGCGGCGCGGCGAGCGACAACGGACTGCCCGGCTGGCGGGCTGCGGCCCGAAACAGGGCGACCCAGCCGTCGTGCCCGAGCCCATAGACGGTCGGCACGACGACAAGGGAGGCATCGGCCATGAGCGCGCGGGCGAGCGCGGCGTGATCAGCGCCTGCCGCCCAGAACTCCTCGGGCTCGGGCACGCGCAGGTCGCGCCAGCCGGCTACCGCGCCGGCGAGCTCGAAGCCGCGGGTGAAGCGCGCTGCTTCGAGGCCGTCGATGCCGGCGAATGCCGCCCGGCCAAGATCCCCCTGCCTGGCGGCCAGCGCGGCGGCGTCCAGCATCGCCTCGGCCCCGGGTGCTGGCGCGGTCCCGCCGGCGGCCCGGCGGCCCTCGGCGTACGCGCGGTCAAGCTCGTCGGCAAGGTCTGGAAACAGCAGCCTCGCGAGGCGAGCCTCGTTCCCCGACCCCGGTGCGCCCACATCTCCTGGCATAGTGTTCCCTCCGCCCCGAGCCTATCGGGGTTCGGTCGGTCGCGCGGACGCGCCGGCTAACGCCCGAGTCCGGCCCCGGTGACGAGGCGCTCGAGCACGGCAGGCAGCTCCTCGGCCGCGTCGAGCCGCATTCCGTCGGGCGCAAAGCGCGCGGCGAGGTCGTCGGTGGTGATCCCGATCCCAAACACAGTCACCCCGAGCGCGCGGAGCCGAGCGAGCTCGCGGGCCGCCGCCTCCGCGTCGTTCGTGCCACCGTCGCTGACGAGGATCGCGACGCGTCTGCGCGACACCGCGTCGACACCCGGCCCGCCGCCCACCCCGAACTCGGCGGCTGCCGCACGGAGCGCCGCTGCGTCGTTCGTGGAGCCCTGCGGAGCGTGAATGGCGGCGTCCAGCGCGACGCGTGCGGCGTCGTCGAGCGCGCCCGCGAGCGGCTTCACCGTGAGGGGCGTGGAATCGAACACGATGAGCGCGGTGCGCAGGCTCAGCTCGAGGTCGATTCCGAGCGCGCGTTCCTCGGCCGCGATGTCGCGTTCGACGCCCGCGAGCGCTTCGAGCATGATGAGCGCTGCGGTCGCGGCCGCCGAGGCGGCCGGGCCCTGCATTGACGCGGAGCGGTCGATGAGCAGCACATAGTCGGTGCTGCCCTCCCGCCTGCTGCGCTTCGGGCGTCGCTGGCGCCGCAGGAACGCGCGCGGTCGTTCGACTCCGGCTGCGACATCCGCGACGACGCGGACGAGCGATCCGCGGTCGAGCATGTCGCCTTCGGGCTCCGCCGTGCGGGAGAACCCGCGCTCGAGGTGCACCCGCTCGGAGACGATCTGCCGCCACACGTCGCGCACGCGCTCAATGCTGCGGGCGTGCTGCGTCACCCGATCCCGATAGCTCGACAGTGCCGCCGCACCACCGCCACCGCCCGGGGTGCCGAGGTCAGTCGCGCGGTCGGGACGGTCGCGGTCGGGATCGCGGTCGGCATCGTCTGGGCGCTCGAGTTCGGGGAGCTCCATCCCCTCGGCCCAGGATCCCGAGGCCGGGAGCGGCGTCGACAGCACGGTCTCCACGAAGCCAGCCTGCTCCGCGGCGAACAGGTCTGCGCCCTCGGCGCCGTCCTGGCGGTCGCCGGCGCGCGCCTGCTCGGTGTCGTCGTCGCTTGTCGCGGTGCCGCCCGGCGCCTCGTCGCCGTCGGTCTCGCCGTCGACCCCGTCGTCACCCGCACCATCCGCACCGGCACCGTCGTCACCGGCACCGTCGTCACCGGCACCGTCGTCACCGGCACTGTCGTCGCCCTGTTCGTCACCCGCACCGACGGAATTGTCGAACGCGTCCGCGCCGGGATCCTGATCCGCGGAAGCGCCGGCGCCCGCTCGACCGTCCTGCGGCCCGCGCCCCGCCAGGTCGAGCGCGAGCAGCCGAAGATAGGCCGGAGCGAACAGGCCGTAGGCGCGTTCGAACCGTTCGATTGGCGAGCGCCGGGGGTCCGGCGAGAGCGCGAGCAGCACCGCGCCCGAGGTCAGGCCTGTCGCCCCGTCGAGCGCCGCAAGCTCCCGCTGCACCTCGGGGGCGAGGGATTCACGGTAGGGCGCGTTCCCGGCTCCCCCGCTCGCCCAGCGCGCGGCGGCGGTGTCCAGCACGAGCGACACCCACTGGAGATGCCGCGGCAGCTCGGCTGGGTTCGCCCAGCCCGCGGCCACGAGCGTCCGCACGACGGGCAGCCGCAGGTTCGGGAGCGCGGCGAGCAGCTCTGCCGCCGCGAGGAGCCGGTCGAGTGCCGCGAGCAGCGGTTCAAGCTCGGGGCGCGCTCTGCTCAACGCGAGCCGCCGGCTGCGGCGCGCCGGTGCGACCCGCACCTCGCGCACCGACTCCCAGAGCAGGAGCAGCGCGCGGGCCACCACGTCGTCGGGGTCGCCCGACTGGGTAGCCCAGCCGAGCCCGACGTGCGCGACCCCATCCCGCACGCTCCAGGCATCGCCGTCGTGCACGACGACGGGGATGCCGAGGACGGCTGCGGCAGCCGCGAGCGCGCCGCGCGTCTCGGACTCGCCCCGCTCATGCTCCATGCGCACCACATTACCGAGAACGCCAGCTGGCGGCCTCGGCTCACCGCCTGATGGTACCGTGGCAGCATGCTCTCGTACGACGCAAATCCAGTGCTCGCCGAGGCCGCAGACGTCAGCCGGGAGCTTGCGCGCACCCGCCGCGTCGCCGCCGGGGGAACCTCGCCACGCGCAGCGCTCGCCGCAGACGCGCAGCAGGCGCTCGAGGGGCGCCTCCAGGCGCTCTACGACGACCCCGAGAGCAGGGAGATCATTGACCGCGCACTGACTGAGCGCGCGGCGACGCTGCGCGCCGCGGTGACCGCCTGGCGCGCGACCCTGGCGGCGCGCGAGCTGCGGCAGCAGGCGGCTGCGGTCGCCACGGACGCCGCGCGCGACGGGCGATCGCTGATCCAGGCCGAGGCGCTCCTCGTCGCGACCCTCCACGGACGCGCAGACAGAATTGAGGCGGACCGCGAGCTCGCGTTGCAGGATCGCCTGACGACGGAAGAGGCACGCGACGGGGCGCTCGCGGCGCTCGCCGCAATCCGCGTCCGCGAGGCCCGGGCACAGCTGCGTCGCGGGCTGCTCCTCACCGGCCAGATGCGCGCGATCATCGCTGAGGCAACGCCAGCGCTCACCCGCGGAGAGCCGTTGCTGCTGCTCGGTGAGACTGGCGGCGCGAAGACCGCGCTCGCCGAGTACCTCTCGCGCGTCGAGCTCGGCAGCGAGCCGGAGCTCGTCTCCGGGTACGGGGACATCACGAGCTCGCAGCTCATCGGCAGTCACGAGCTGCGCTCCGACGGTGGCGCCACCGTGAGCGTCTTCGTGCCCGGACCGCTGCTCCGCGCAATGACCGAGGGGCGACCCGTCATCCTCGACGAGGTGAACGCGATGCCCGCCGAGTTCCTCAAGCGGCTCAACCGCATCCTGCAGCTGCGGCCGGGGCAGTCGTTCGCCGTGCAGGAGAACAATGGCGAGGCGGTCGAGATCGCCCAGGGGTTCGCCATCCTCGCGACCGCGAATGAGCAGACGCCGCACAGGTACCGCGGCATCGACCGCATGAGCGCCGAGCTTGTGAACAGGTTCGGCGCGAACAGCTACCGCGTGCACTACCCCGACGCCGGCCTCGAGTACACGGATGCCCCGCGCGAGAACGCACTCCTCGCGGCCGCCGCCATCGCCGACGCGAGCGGAAACGTCCCGCTGCCCACCGACGATCTCGAGCGCGTCGCGCGCGCCGCGTTCATCAGCCAGCAGGTGTTTGCTGGTGCGCACGGGGAGGGCTTCGGTCGCTTCGTGTCGACGGAGCGCGAGATCGATGGCCGGCCGGGCCTGGAGGAGTCCGTGCTCGCGCCGCGGACGCTCGTCGCGATCGTCCAGAAGGTTGCCGGAAGCGCCGGGCAGGTCACCCTCGACCACGCGCTCAGCCGGTTCGTCGACGGCGTGATGCACGCGGAGGATCGCCAGGTACTCAGCCTCATCCTGCGCTCACAGGGATTCCTGGCCGCAGCCCGGGTCCCCGCCAACTGACCGTGGCCGTTCGTGTGCACATCGCACATGAGAGCGTCAACAAAGTGCAATGCGCCCACTGACGGGGTTGCCGCCCGAGCATAGCCTGGCGAGGACCCACTTCCATTCCTAGGCAAGGATGCTCATGGCAAGCAGCACGCACGGCGACGATTTCGCGCTCACGAGAGTGCCCCAGTCCTCACGCAAGCACTGGTTCGGGATCGCAGTGCAGCGATTCGGCCAGGTCTCTGCGCTCTCCCAGTTCCTGCTCGGCGCGACCCTCGGCTATGCGATGACCTTCGGCGACGCTGTGCTCGCGTTCCTGCTGGGTTCGCTGATCCTCGAAGTCGTCATCGTCTTCGTCGGGCTCATCGGCCAGCGCGAGGGCCTGAACACGTCGCTGCTCGCGAAGTGGACGGGCTTCGGCGAGGTCGGCGCCTCCCTCGTCGGGCTCGCGATCGGCATCAGCCTCATCGGCTGGTTCGGGATTCAGTCCGCAATCTCCGCCCAGTCGCTCGACAACCTCATGCCAGGCATCTTCCCGGTGTGGGTGTGGAGCCTGCTCTTCGGGCTCGCGGTCACCGCAATCGTCGCATTTGGGTTCAAGGGCATGCAGCTCCTCGCGAACGTCACGGTTCCGCTGTTCCTCATCCTCGTCGGCTGGTCCGTCATTAGCGAACTCTCACGGCACGACATCGGCGAGCTCATGACCGGGCCGCCGCCCGGGCCCGCGATGAGCGTGTGGGCCGGCACCGGCATCGTCGCCGGCGGCCTCATCGTCGGCGCGATCATCTCGGCCGACATGACGCGGTTCAACCGCACCGGGCCAGACGTCGTGAAGCAGACAGTCGTCGGCGTGACCCTCGGCGAGTTCGTCATCGGGCTCTCGGGCGTGCTGCTCGCGCACGCCACGGCGAGCGGCGACATCGTCGCCATCATCACCTCCTCGGTCGGTTTCGTCGGACTGCTCATCGTGATCACCGGGACGCTGAAGATCAACGACTGGAACCTCTACTCGTCGACGCTCGGCCTCGTGAACTTCATCTCGACGGCGTTCGGCAAGAACCTCAACCGAGTCACCACGACGGTCGTGCTCGGCGTCGTCGGCTCGGTCCTTGCCGCCGCAGGCATCCTCGGCCAGCTCACCGGGTTCCTCACCCTGCTGTCCGTCGCGTTCCCGCCGATCGCCGGCATCATGGTCGCCGAGTACTTCATCGTGAAGATCTGGCGCCCCGAGCTCGAGGCCTCGCGCGCGGAGGGCCGCCTCCCGGCCACGGCACCGCGGCTCGTCCCGGCGACGATCATCATCTGGCTCGTCTCCTCGGTCGCCGGCTACTTCATCACCTGGGGCATCCCCGCCGTGTTCTCGCTGCTCATCTCGATGGTGCTCTACATCGTCGCCGGAAAGCTCGGCTGGGTGCGCCCCGTCGGCACCGTGCAGACCCGCGAGCCCGAGTCTGCAGACGGCACGGCAGGCACGGCAGACACAGCTGGCACAGCAGACACAGCTGGCACGGCCTAGCCCACATGCGCGGCCGGTTTCCGGCCGCCCCACCTCTTCCCACACACAGCGAAAGCGAGAATCATGCATATCGGGATCGACGTCGGCGGCACCAACACCGACGCAGTGCTCATGAACGGCAGCGAGACGCTCGTCGGCATCAAGCACTCCACCACCCCTGACGTGACGGCGGGCATCATCCAGGCCATCCAGGGGCTCCGCGACAAGCACAGCTTCGAGGGGGCCGACATCACGGCGGTGATGATCGGCACCACGCACTTCATCAACGCCCTCGTGCAGGCCAAGCGCCTCGCCCCCACCGCGGCGCTCCGCCTCGGCCTGCCCGCGACCCAGGCGCTGCCGCCGCTCGTCGACTGGCCAGCGGAGCTCAAGGGCGCCATCGAGGCCCGCAGCTATCTCGCACACGGCGGCTACGAGTTCGACGGGCGACCGATCAGCCCGCTCGACCCCGAGGAACTCCGCGCCCACGCCGCGGACATGCGGGAGCACGGGATCCGCTCGGTCGCGATCTCGTCGGTGTTCAGCCCCGTCAACCACGACCTCGAGGTCGAGGCCGCGCGCATCGTCTCCGAGGTGCTCGGCGACGACGTCGCGGTGTCGCTGTCGCACGAGATCGGGCGGATCGGACTGCTCGAGCGCGAGAACGCAACTGTCATCAACGCCGCGCTGCGCGAGCTTGCGTCCGAGATCGTCGACGGCCTGACCGCCGCGGTCCGCGCCGAGGGTATCGAAGCCCCGATCTTCTTGAGCCAGAACGACGGCACCCTGATGGACGAGGACTACGTGCGCCGCTACCCCGTCGCAACCTTCGCGTCGGGCCCCACCAACTCGATGCGTGGCGCCGCGCTCACGAGCGGGCTTGAGACCTGCGCGGTCATCGACGTCGGCGGCACCACGGCCGACGTCGGGCTGCTCATCAACGGGTTCCCGCGCGAGACCGCGAACGAGGTGAAGGTCGCCGGCGTGCGCACGAACTTCCGGATGCCCGACGTGCTCTCGCTCGGCATCGGCGGCGGCAGCATCGTCGACACCGAGACCGCCGAGGTCGGGCCGGAGTCGGTTGGCTACCGGCTCTCCACCGATGCGCTCGTGTTCGGCGGCGACGTGCTCACGGCGACCGACATCGCGGTCGCTGCCGGCCGCGCGAACATCGGCGACGCGTCGAAGGTCACCCACCTCGATCCGGCGTTCGTGCAGCGCGTGCTCGACCGGATTGCGGAGCGCGTCGCCGAGGCCGTCGATCGGATGCGCACGTCGCCCGAGCCGATCCCGGTCGTCGCGGTCGGCGGTGGCTCCGTGCTGCTGCCCGACGTGCTCCCGATCTTCGGCGAGGTCTCTAAGCCCGAGAACTACGCCGTCGCGAACGCGATCGGCGCTTCGATTGCGCAGGTCGGCGGCGAGATCGACAAGGTGTATTCGATCGCGCCGGGCGAGCGCGAACAGACGATCGCCGAGGTGCGCGCCGAGGCCGTCGAAAAGGCGGTCGCGGCGGGCGCAAAGCCCGACACCGTCGCCATCATCGACTTCGATGAGGTACCCATCCCGTATCTGCCCGGCAACGCCACGCGCATCCGCGTGAAGGCGGTCGGCGACCTGAGCATGGAGGGCTAACCGTGAGCTGGACGATTTCCGTCGACGACATCGACGACCTCGCGCGCGGATCCGCCGTGCTCGGCACCGGCGGGGGTGGCGACCCGTACATTGGCGGCCTGCTCGCGAAGGAGGCGCTGCGGCGGCACGGTGACGTCACCGTCGTCACGCTCGACGAGCTTCCCGACGACGCGGTCGTCGCCTGCGTCTCGATGCTGGGCGCGCCGACCGTGATGGTCGAAAAGCTTCCGAGCCTCGACGAGGTCATGCGCCCGGTGACGGAGCTCAGCGAGCACTACGGCCGGCCGATCACGCACATCATGTGCATCGAGGTCGGCGGCGTGAACTCCACGATCCCGATCGCCGCGGCCGCCGCGACCGGTCTGCCCGTGCTGGACGCTGACGGCATGGGCCGCGCCTTCCCCGAGCTGCAGATGGTGCTCCCGACGCTGTACGGCGTCACCTCATCGCCACTCGCGTACTCCGACGAGAAGGGCAACGTCGGCGTGCTCCGCACCGTTGACAACGCGTGGGGCGAACGGATCATCCGCGTCGCGGCCGTCGAGATGGGCTGCTCGATCATGCTGTCGGGCTTCCACATGTCAGGCGCGACCGCGAAGAAGGCCCTCGTCGCCGACTCGCTCTCGCTCTGCGTAAACGTCGGCAAGGGCATCGTCGACGCACGCGCGGAGAAGGTCGACGCCGTCGAGCGGGCGACCGAGATCCTCGGGGGCCGCGTACTCTACGGCGGCAAGGTCACCGATGTCGAGCGCGCGACAACCGCGGGCTTTGCTCGCGGCCGCGCGACGATCGAGGAGGACGGCCGCACCCTCACCCTCCTCTTCCAGAACGAGCATCTCATCGCGGAGCTCGACGGCGAGGTGCTCGCCACCACCCCCGACCTCATCATGGTGCTCGACCACGAGACGGGCGAGCCCGTCACCACGGAGGGCCTCCGCTACGGCCAGCGCGTGCGCGTCATCGCGGCGCCCGCCGACGAGCGTTGGCACTCGCCGGCGGCCATCGAGATGGTCGGCCCGCGGTACTTCGGGTACGACCTGGAACCGCACCGATTCGACGGTTCGGTGCGCCCGGGCAGCCCGATCGCAGACGCCGCGACCACCGCTGCTCCGGGGGTGACGGCGTGAGCTGGACCCTCACCGCGGCCGACCTCCCGGACCTCGCCCGCGGCGCCACGCTGCTTGGCACGGGCGGCGGGGGCGACCCATACATTGGGCAGATGCTCGTCCAGCAGGTCCTCGGGGGCGGCGGGATCACGATCCTCGACCCCGACGAGCTCCCCGACGACATGTTCGTGATCCCGACCGCTCAGATGGGCGCCCCGACCGTGATGGTCGAGAAGATTCCCGCCGGCACCGAGCCGCTCGCGGCGCTCCGCACGTTGGAGGCGCATCTCGGGCGGACCGCGGAGGCCACCATGCCGATCGAGTGCGGCGGCGTGAACTCGATGATCCCGCTTATCGTGGCAGCCGAGTCCGGCCTCCCGGTTGTTGACGCTGATGGCATGGGGCGCGCGTTCCCGGAGCTCTCCATGGAGACGTTCGCCGTCTACGGCGTGCAGGGGTCGCCGCTCGCACTCGCCGGTGAACGCGGGGAGCACGTCATCATCGACACCGGCAGCGACAACCGCCAGATGGAATCGTTCGCCCGGGCGATCACGATCCGGCTCGGCGGCGTCGGCCACATCGCCGAGTACGCCATGACCGGAGCGGACGTACGCCGGACGGCGATCCCGCGCACCCTCTCGATGGCGCTCGCGCTCGGGCGGGCGATCAGGATCGCGCGCGAGGAGCACCGCTCCCCCTTCGCTGCGCTCACCGACGCGCTGTCGACGACGCTGTACTCCCACGTGCGCGAGCTGCACGTTGGCAAGGTTGTCGACGTCGAGCGCCGGACGACCGAGGGCTTCGCGCGCGGCAGAGCGGTCATCGAAGCGGTGGACGGCTCCGGCGAGCCCGTGGTGATCGCCTTCCAAAACGAGAACCTCACCGCGTACCGCGGGGAGGAGCTGCTGGCGATCGTTCCCGACCTCATCTGCATCGTCGACCACGAGACCGCCGAGCCGATTACGACGGAGGGGCTGCGCTACGGCCAGCGGGTTCGCGTGCTCGGTATCTCGACGCCCGACCTCATGCGTATCCCCGAGGCGCTCGACACGTTCGGCCCGAGCGCCTTCGGGCTGTCGGAATCGTTCGTGCCCGTCGAATCGCTCTCAGGCGCTGCGATCGCGGGAGCTCCGGACGCTGGGTCCGCGGACGGTTCCGGGACTCCCGTCCGGTAGCGGCCGGGTGCGGGGTGTGAGCGTGCGTTGCGTGACAGCGCGCGCCCACACCCCGCGGAGTTCCGCGCGCGGCAGCATCATCTACGCTTGATCACATGGCTCTCACCCTCACGGCGGCCGACCTCCCGCTGCTCTCGGCGGGGGCATCGTTCTGCGGCACCGGCGGCGGCGGCTCCCCCAAGCTCACCGAGCTCATGGTCCGCTCGGCATTCTCGGAGCCGATCGAGACGTTCCTCCCGGCCGACCTCCCGCCGGAGACTCAGTGCTTCGCGCCCGCGTTCGCCGGGTCGACGCTCCTGCTGAGCGAACGACTCCCCTCACACGACGACTTCGGCCAGCTCATCGCGGTCGCCGAGCGGTGGATCGGCGCGAGGCTTGAGGCGGCATGCTCGTTCGAGGCCGGCGGGATGAACGCGCTGACGCCCTTCCTCTTCGCCGGCGAACGCCTCATCATCGACGCCGACTGCAGCGGGCGTGCCGTCCCAACGCTTGACCGCACGAGCCTCTACATCGCGCGGCTTCCCGGCCTGTTCGCCGTGTGCTCGACGGGTGCCGGCGGCGTCGCCCTCATCACCTCCGAACGCGCGAAGGACGTTGACGGCCTCATGCGGGCGGCGATGATCCAGTCCGGTGGCGCGGGCGCCGTGCTGTTTGCCGGGTTCACCACCCGCGATCTCGAGACGGCCTCGCTCCACGGGCATCTCGCGCGCTCCCTCGAGTTCGGCCGGGCGCTCCTCGAGACCGCCAGCGCCCCGGTCTCCACGCTCGCCGACAGGCTCGGTGCCACGCTCGTTGGCGAAGGAAGAATCGTGAGCCTCACGCAGGATTCGCGCGACCCACACGTGCACGCCGCCGAGGTCGCCGGGAGAAACGGCTCCGTGATCCGGCTCGTGTCGCGCTCAGAACACCTCGCTGTACTCGTCGACGGCGAGACTGTCGCGGCCGCGCCCGAGTACATCGTCGCGGTCGACGTGCTCTCGCGTGAGCTCATCGAGGTGACCGATCTGCGGCTGCACCGGCACGTGGCGATCCTGACCCGCCCCGCCGACGATTGGTGGCGCGATTTCCCCCAGCGCGCGGCGAAACTCTTTCCGTCGTCGTACGGCCTGACCGGATTGGATCCCGAATGGTAACCACCCCGCGCACCCCACAGGCCACGCTCGACCTCGCGGGCCTGCTCGCACACCCCGACAGCGGCGGCCTCACCCACATCGCCGGCCCGTCGACAGGCACGTGGCAGAACCTCACCGTCGACGAGCCCGAGAGCGCCACCGAGGGGCTGCTCGTCCTCACCACCGCGCTGCCCAGCACGAGCTGGCAGCAGGACGCACTCGTGCGGCGCGTCCGCGACCGCGGGTTCGCAGCCCTCGCGCTGCCCGGGGCCGCGCTCGCGGGCCCCGGCGCACGAAAGCTCGCCGACAGGCTCGAGCTCACGCTGCTTGGCGTGGACCGTCCGATCGCGCTCGCCCGCGCCGGCTGGCAGCTTCAGCAAGCCAGGGACGCGCTGACCATCGACTACGTGCGCAAGGTCGCGCAGGCCTTCGAATACCCCGCGGCGGACCTCGCCGACCTGCTCGGGCACCTGTGCGCGGCCATCGGCCACGGGATCGCCCTCATCGATTCCGCGCGAACAGTGCAGCAGGCCGGTGGCGTGCTCTCTCCCGAGCTGCACGCCGAACTGTCCTTCACGCCCTGGATCAGCGTCGCGCGCGTCGGCGACGCGGCCGCGGCCTCGGTGCGGGTCGACAGCTCGACACGGCGCGGATTGCGGCTCGCCGTGTTTGATGCCGGGCTCAGCGACGTGCAGTTGCGCGCGCTCTCCACGGTTGCGGAGATCATGATGCCGGCCGTGGCGGCGCGGATCCTGATCGACGAGCTCGACACAGTGAACGACGCGTCCTCCTCAGCCGACCTGCTTCGCGCGTTCATTGAGCTCCGCGGCGTCCGCGACCCGGACGTCCACCAGCGTATGGCCGAACAGGGCTGGCGGACAGCGGGCTATCACCTGGGGTTCCAATTCACGGCCCGCACCCGCGTCGATCCAGTGGGGCTGCTGCGCGCGGTCTCGCACGAACTCGCCGCCGTCTCGGTCGAGTCGCGCGTGGCGCTCAGCGGAGGTGGCGTGCTGGGCTGGCTGACCTTCACTGACCCACCAGCCTCAAGCGAGGTGGAACGGTTCGCGGGCGCCCTCAACGGCGTTCACCAGCAGCTACGCCGCACACGCGACGTGGCGCTCGGCATCGGGTCGCTGCAGAGCGGCGAGACCGGGCTCGCCCGGACGCTCAACGAAGCCGGCGATGCGGCGAAGATCGCGACGTCGCGCTCAAGCTCCGGGTATCTGGTGCGTGTCGACAGCCTCGGGCTCGAGCAGCTCCTCCTCGCATGGACGGGCACTGACACCTTTCTGCCTGCCGCCGAGTCGCTGCTCGCTCCGCTCCTCACCGAAGCGCCAGAACTTCTCGACACCCTCGCCGCGTACCTCGACCACGAGTCGGGCATCCAAGCGACTGCCGCGGCCCTCGGTCTGCATCGCAATACGGTTTCGCAGCGCGTGCAGCGCGCGCAGGAACTCGTTGGCGCGGATCTGACCTCACCGGAGACGCGGCTCGCGCTACACCTCGCGTGTCGGGCGGTGCTCGCGCCGAGGGGTTAGGGGCGCGGTCGGTGCTGTGGGCGCTGTGGGTGCTGTGGGCGCGGTCGGTGCTGTGGGTGCGGTGGGTACGGCCACTGTGCTGAGTCCAGCGGGCACTGCAGTCGCGGCGAGTCCAGCGCTTGACTACGTGGGGGGACTGCGTGGGGCGACAGCGGGGAGTCCTGCGTGGGGAGACAGCGGGAGGTATTCCGGCCGAGCACCCCCGACGCTAGTCCGCTCGCTTGAACCGCACCCGACTCGCGGGAGTGTCTCGGTGAGTTCTGCCGGTCGGGCTGGTCCATACCATCGTGCCGTTGGGTTCCTGTTCGACGCGCCAGTCCGAGTGATGCTTCAGCATGTGGTGGCCGCGGCACAGGTGCGCAAGGTTCTCGACAGCCGTCGGCCCGCCATCCTCGGCCGCGACAGTGTGGTCGACGTCGCACCGGTGGGTCGGAACTCGACAGCCCGGGGCCCGACAGTGCTGGTCGCGCGCACCGAGATATCGTCTGATCGCCGGAGTTGGCCGGTATCGGTCGACGGATCGGAGATTGCCTGCGGAGTCGACCGCGAGCAGATCCCAGGCAGTCGCTTCCGCCGCAACGCGCCGGGCGACCCCCTCTGCGAGCGGCCCGTATCCGACGAGCTCGGCGACGCGTTCACCTTCGCCCCCAGCTTCTGAGCCTTCGTCGCTCTCGGGGCCGGACCGCGGTGGCCCAGTTTCATTGGCCTCCGACGCTTCGCCGATTCCTCCGGTCTCCCAGGTTTCCACGGTTTCTCCGACCTCCGAGGTCTCCCCGGCTTCCCCGTCGTCCCGGGCCCCAGCTCCGGCTCCTGACCGCGCGACCGCTCCTGCGAAAGGCGAACGAAGCCGGAGCACCGCTTCCGAGATGAGGACCTGCACGCGACCAGCCACCCCGTCGGCCGCCGTTGCGGTGTCGTCATTGGCTCCGAGTAGCAGGTCACGGTAGACATCAACCCGTACCGCGGCGATTGGGCGCCGCGCCACGTCGACTTGCCCTGAATCGGTGCGAGGCGGCGCCTCGACTCCATGCGCACCAGGGTGTGGCTGGCCAGCGGATGCAGGCTGTGCATTCGGGCCGCCTGACGCGTTCGTCACGGCACCGCCGATAACGCTTCCCCCGGCACCGCCGATAACGCTTCCCCCGGCACCGCCTGCCACGCTTCCCCCGGCGCCGCCCGCCCGCGCCGTCTTCTTCGCGATTCGGGCGACCCGATCGTAGATCGCATGCGCGTCCACTGCGGGCAGGTGGGCGATGAGGTCGGCCATTCCGTCCTCAGCTCCAACGAGACGCAGGCACCGCTGCGCCGCCGCGCGCTCGTGCTGCTCTTCGAGTGATTCTCGCTGTTCATGCGCGGCAAGCCTCCTGGCGACCGGGCGCAGACGATTCGGGGTTTCCTGCCGGGCGACCTCGAGTACGCGCCGCTCATAGCGCTCGCGCTTCTCTACCTCGAGCTCTCCATCGCCGACGGTGAGCGGGGCACCCTCGGACGTCACCACACGGAGGTGCCCCATGGAGATCTCGCCAGCGCCAAGCGCTTGGAGGGCGGCTGGAAAGGACCGCCGCGCGTCGTAGGCGGTCTGCAGAAGTCGCTCTGCCGTGTGCTCGCTCTCGTGCATCGCCGTAGCGAGTTCCATGCGGAGAGACCGGAAGCCAAGCTCTGCCCCGCCCGACGAGCCCCCGGGAACCACCGTGTCCGCGTCGAGGGCCTCGCCGAGCACCAGCAGCTGCTCGGCCTCGATCCTCCGCCGCTGCGACTCGAGCGCCTCAAATCGCGTGATCGCGGCGTCGATCGCCTCGAGCTGCGTCTGCGAGAAGTGAGCGTCTGTGGTCATGTGTAAATCTAAACACCAACCACCGACATTTAGGCTCATGGCCGAGCACGCACGTAGCTCGAGCCGCTAGCCGACTTCCCGATAGAGCCTGCCCGCGGCCTCAACAACCGCAGGGTGCTCAGCGCTCAATGCCTGAATCCCGACAGCCTTGAGACCAGCCGGAGGCACGCCGCCCTCGCCCCAGAGCAACACGGACGTCTCCGCAGGCATCTGCGACGACCACCAGCTGATGCCGCCACGGTCACCCGACCGCTCCTCGAACACTCGTTTAGCGAGCGCCTGCGTCACGCCGAGGTCTTGCACGACGACCGTGCTCGGGCGCACTCCGAGATCGAGCAGCACGCGCGCATCATCGAAGTCGACGAGCTCCGGACCAGCGTATTCGAGCTCCACGACCGCTCGCGGCTCGCCAGCCGGAGTGAGGAACACCTCAGGGATCCACCGTCGCTTGTTGTAGAAGCTCTCCGCTATCGCGCCGACGGCAGTCTTCGAGAAGTACCACGAGTCGTACAGGTCGGCGTTGTCCCACCTGCCGTGAAACTGCGGGCGCGGCACGAACGACCAGTGGCCAGGCTTGCCCTGGCGGGCGCCCGCCACCCGCGGATAGCAGCGAAAGAGTCGCAGTGGCTCCTGCGCGTGAGGCTCCTGCATGCGCTTACGCGTACGCGCCCTCGTCCTCGGCGTCGATCGCGCCGATCACCTCGGCGACGCGGCCCAGCTTGATGCACTCGCGCGGGGTCGACCCGCGCAGAAACTGGTTGGGCGAATCGAGCCAGATCGGCACGACCTTCGTGTGCATCGTCGATTCCGCTCGGGCAATGATGTACGCGAAGTCCATGATGGATCGGGCGGACTCGGGCGAGGGGACCTGCGAACCCTGCCGCCATCGAGTCACCTGCGAAGGCTTCACGCCAAGCAACTCGGCGAGCAGCGCGCCGTTGCCGGCGGCCCCGAGCAGCATGCGGAAACCGTCGGCGAAGCCGGGCTGGTGTGTCACTGCGATGCTCATGCACCCAGTCTACGCGCAATTCTAGGATTGCGCGAGTGTCGCTAGCTCGCGATCTCCTGGTAGGCGAACTGCAGCATCGACTCGTCGACCCCGGCAAGCACGCGCGGCTTCCCAATGTCGTCAAGCACGATAAAGCGCAGCATGCCGGCGCGAGCCTTCTTGTCGCGCTGCATCGCTGCCAGCAGCCCCGGCCAGCGCCCGGCCGGGTAGGACAGCGGCAGCCCGAGCAGCGTCAGGACATTCCGGTGCCGCTCGACCGCCGCGTCCGACAGCGCGCCCGACATCCTGCCGAGCTCGGCCGCGTACGACATCCCGATCGCGATCGCGACGCCGTGGCGCCACTGGTAGCGCTCCGCATGCTCGATCGCGTGACCGAGCGTGTGGCCGTAGTTCAGGATCTCTCGGAGCCCACCCTCCTTGAAGTCCTCAGAGACGACACGAGCTTTCACACCGATCGCGAGCTCGACGACGCGCTGGAACTCCGGCGTCGTCGGGTCCGTCGCCCGGTCGACGTCGGCCTCGATAATGTCGAGGATCTCGGGCTCAGCGATGAAGCCGCACTTAGCGACCTCCGCGAACCCGGCCAGGATCTCGTTCTTCGGGAGCGTGTCAAGAACCGCAAGGTCGCAGATCACCGCGGCCGGCGGGTAAAACGCCCCCACGAGGTTCTTGCCCTCGGCCGTGTTGATACCCGTCTTGCCACCGACGGCAGCGTCGACCATGCCGAGCACCGTGGTCGGCAGTTGGACGAGCCGAACCCCTCGCAGCCACGTCGCCGCGACGAAGCCAGCGAGATCGGTCACGGCGCCCCCGCCGAGGCCGATGATCGCGTCGCTGCGCGTAAAGTCTGCCTGGCCCAGAATCTGCCAGCAGAATGCGGCGACCTCAACACGCTTCGCCGACTCCGCGTCGGGAACCTCGGCGAGGATCACCTCACCGTAGTGCTGCTGCAGCGAGGTCCGCAGGTCGTCGGCGAGCCGACCAACCGTCGACGTGTGCACGATGAGCACCTTCGCAACGCGAGAGCCGAGCGCCTCCGGCACCCGCTCAAACAGGTCGCGGCCCACGGTGATCGTGTAGTTGGTCTCCCCGGTGACAGCGATCTCAGTCACCTGCGTCGAGTTGCTCAATCTTGGTCCTCTCCAACTCCATGTGTCTCGGCCTCTGCCGGAAGATTCGCACCGGGCTCACCCGGATGGTTCGTGTCGGCCTTCGCCGGAATGCTCGTGTCGGCCTCAGCCTGGACAGTCTCGGTACCTTCCGACGCGGCTGGGCCGCGTCCGCCTGGCTGCGCCGCGGCGTGCACCGCAGCGACCTGCGCGGCGGCGCGCTCGCGCCTGGCATAGGCGCGCGCCCATTCAACAACGCGGCGGGTGAGCTGTTCCTTCCCGGCACGGTCGGTGCGGAATGTCACGTCGGCGACCTCGAGGTAGAGCGGCTTGCGCTCAGCAAGGATTCGTCCCCACGCAGAGGGGTCATCCCGCAGCAGCGGGCGCC
Organism: Leucobacter aridicollis; assembly: GCF_013409595.1. Taxonomy (NCBI): domain Bacteria; kingdom Bacillati; phylum Actinomycetota; class Actinomycetes; order Micrococcales; family Microbacteriaceae; genus Leucobacter; species Leucobacter aridicollis. The sequence continues at coordinate 1,824,305 of NZ_JACCBD010000001.1, forward strand.
GAGAGATGTTCGCGGTGCGCAGCACAGCCTCCTGCGTCGTCATGAGCAGGATCGTTGGGTGGCGGCGCAGCAGCTCGCGCGTCGATTCCGAGAGCACGGCTCCCCCGCCAAGCGCGAGGATCCGCGTCCCTGGCTCGGCGAGCTCGGACGCGATGATCTCTGCTTCGATGCGACGAAACTCGGGCTCGCCGTGCGCCGCAAAGAAGTCCGTGATCGCGCCGTGCTTCCGCACGAACACGACGTCGCTGTCGACGAAGGGAATGCCGAGCTCCTTCGCGACGCGCCGCCCGAGGCTCGTCTTGCCTGCGGCCATCGGCCCCACGAACACGATCGTCCGCTCCGGCAGCCGGTTTCCACCGCCCCGGCGGCGGCGCCGCCGCTTCGCAGGCCGCCGCGGCTGAGTTGCATCGCCCGACGCCTCGGCTTCACCCTGCTGGCGTCGGCCGGAGTTCGTCGCCGCGCTGGCAGACTGCCCTTCATCTGCGGACTGGGCACCGGAGCGCTGCGGGCGGCGGCGGCGCGGGGGCCGCGGCCTGCCAGCGTCCTGGCCGCGCTGGCCCGCGGGCTGACCGGGACGCTCGCCCGCAGGCTGCCCCGACTGGTCGCCCGCACGTTGCCCCGACTGCTGGCCCAACGACTGCCCAGGCAGCTCGCCCGCAGACTCGCTCGACCGCTGGCCCGGTGGCGCGGGCTTCGGCGCGGCCGCGGGAGCCCCCGCGCGCCGACCGGCCCTGCGCGCGCCGCTCACGACTCTCGTGCGGTTGCGAGCTGCTCGGGGATCGCTGCCAGGTAGCTCTCGAGGTTCCGGCGGGTCTCAGCGAGGCTGTCGCCACCAAACTTCTCGACGACGGCCTCCGCGAGCACGAGGGCAACCATCGCCTCGGCGACGACGCCAGCCGCGGGGACTGCGGACACGTCGGAACGCTGGTGGTGCGCCTTCGCCTCCTCGCCCGTCGCGATGTCAATGGTCGGCAGCGCGTGCGGCACGGTCGCGATCGGCTTCATGCCCGCGCGCACGCGGAGCACCTGGCCGGTCGTCATGCCGCCCTCGATGCCGCCGGCGCGGCCGGTGTCGCGCACGATCTCGCCGTCTCGGAGATGCAGTTCGTCGTGGGCGACCGATCCGCGCCTACGCGTCGTCTCGAAGCCGTCGCCGACCTCGACTCCCTTGATCGCCTGGATGCCCATCAGCGCACCCGCGAGCCGGGAGTCCAGGCGCCGGTCCCAGTGCACGTAGGAGCCAAGCCCGGGCGGGAGACCGTAGGCGAGCACCTCGACGATGCCACCGATCGTGTCTCCCGACTTCTTGGTGTCGTCGACCTCTTCGACCATGCGCGCGCTCGTCGCCGCGTCAAAGCAGCGCAGCGGATCGGCGTCGAGCTGAGCGACGTCCTCGGGGCGCGGCAGCGCCGTGCCAGCGGGGGCGACGATATCGCCGATCGACACGGTGTGGCTCACGAGACGGATCCCGAGCTCTGCGAGGAAGGAGCGCGCGACCGCACCCAGCGCGACGCGGGCCGCGGTCTCGCGGGCACTCGCGCGCTCGAGCACCGGGCGCGCCTCGTCGAAACCGTACTTCTGCATGCCGACGAGGTCGGCGTGGCCCGGGCGCGGGCGCGTCAGCGCTGCGCCGCGGCCGCGGGACTTCTCGGACAGCTCGGACTTCTCGGAGCTCATCACCTCGGCCCACTTCGGCCATTCGGTGTTGCCGATACGGATGGCGACGGGGCCACCGATCGTGACGCCCTGCACGACGCCGCCCGAGACGTTGAGCTCGTCCTGCTCGAACTTCATGCGCGAGCCGCGGCCATAGCCGAGCTTGCGGCGCGCGAGGTCCTCTCGGATCGCATCGAGCGAGATCGGCACGCCGGCGGGCATGCCCTCGATGACAGCAATGAGTTCAGGGCCGTGGGATTCCCCGGCAGTAAGCCAACGAAGCATAAGTTCTATCTTTCCACACTCGCGGCGCGCATGGCCGCGAGCACTGTGTCCTCATCGGCGACCGGGGCGTCGGGGTCACCGTTCACAAAAATTCTGATCTGCACGAGCGCCTGCTCGACGAGCATGTCGAGCCCCGCGTGCGACTCCGTTCCGGCGGCATCCCACCTCAGCGCGAGCGGCGAAGGCCAGGGATCGTAGGCCACGTCGAACAGCGGAACGCTCAGCAGCTCGTCGGCGATTGCGACGGCGCCACTCGCCTGCCCGGGAAGCGTCGAGATGACGAGCGAGGGCGCGAAGCCGGGCGCGTCACCGAGCGCGAGCGCGTCGATGCCGCCGCCCAGACGCGTCGCGAGATCCTGCGCAGCTTCGGGGCGCCGCGCGGCAATCGCGATGCGCTCGGCGCCGAGCGAGCGCGCCGCGAGCACCGCCGACACCGCCGTCGCGCCAGCCCCGAGCACGACTGTCGCGCGCGCGTCCAGGCCCGCGTTCTGGATCGCGCGGGCGAGCCCCGCGACGTCCGTGTTGAAGCCGGCCCAGGCGGCGCCTGACTCCCCCGGCACAACTCGCACGAGCGTGTTCACGACCCCGCTTGCAGCGGCCACAGGATCCACCGTCGCGGCGAGTCGCGCGGCCTCTTCCTTGAGCGGCATGGTGAGCGAGAGTCCCCGCCACTCCGGCCCGAGGCCCGCGAGAAAAGGCTCGAGTCCCGCCGCGTCGAGCTCGGTCCTGCCGTACTGCCACGGCAAGCCGAGCACGCCGTACGCGGCGGCGTGAATCGCGGGCGACTTCGAGTGCGAGATCGGCGATCCCAGCACGCCGAGCTGGGCAGCGCCGGGCTGGCGCGGCGCTGCGTCAGATGGCTGAGGGTCGGTCATTGCCTAGTCACAGTACTTTCCGCCCTCGGCGCGGTGCGAGGTGCACCACTCGGCGAGCTTCTCGACGTTCTGCTGGTGCTGTTCGGCGGTCTCGGCGAACTCGGTCTCGCCGCTCGACAGGTCGACGGGCATGAAGTACAGCCACGGCCCGTCGGCCGGGTTCGTCGCCGCTTCGATCGCCGTGTCGCCTGGCAGCGAGATCGGACCAGCAGGCAGGCCGGGGTTCGCATATGTGTTGTACTTGTTCGACTTGTCGGCGCGCTCCTCGTCCGTGGTCCACACCGTGTGGGTGTTCCCCGTCCCGTAAGAGACTGTCGCATCGGACTGCAACAGCATGTCGATGTCGATCCTGTTGAGGAACACTCGGGCAACCTTCGGGAAGTCCTCGAGCCGCGAGCCGGCCTCGCGCTGCACCATCGCGGCGAGCGTGAGGACGCTCCAGGCGTCCTCGGCGGCCACGCCGTGCTGGTCGAGTGCTTGCCACATGCGGTCGACCATCTTCTGGATGATCGTCTGCGCGGTGTCGCCCGGCTCGAACGTGTAGGTCGCCGGGAAGAGGAAGCCCTCGATTGAGGGGAAGTCGGCCGGCACGCCGAAGGCTGCCGGATCGGCCGCGGCGGTCTTGAAGTCCTCAAACGGGATATCGACGACGCCCGCCGTGAGCTCGAGCGCGTCGAGCGCGGCCATGCCCTCGGGGATCGTGACTGTGAGTTCCATTCGGTTTGCATCGTCGGTGAGCGCGGCTAGCGCGGCCGCGGCGCTCATCTGCTGCTTCAGGCGGTACGTTCCGACCTGGAAGCTCACCTCTTCGCTCTGTTCGAGCAGCAGGTCGTAGAACGCCTCCGAGCTCTTCACGACGTCGGCCTGCGCGAGCGCCTCGGCCACGTCGGCGCCGTACTGGCCCTCCGTGATCGTAAGCAGCACCTCGCCGTGGCCCTCGCCCTCGTAGTCGTTCGTCGACCACCCGAGCGCGAGCGAGATCTTGTCGCCGTACGAGCTCCACACCCACGCAGCGCCGCCGCCGAGCAGCAGGAGCATGACGATCAGGATCGAGGAGATGACGATCCTCCCCCGCTTTCGCGCGCGCTTGTCCTCGTCGCTCAGCTCGCTCGCCCGCCGGCGCTCCCGGCGCGTTCCATGCTCACTCACGGCGTTTCCTCGTTTCTGGGTTGTTCTTCGGACGGGGCGACGACCTCACCTGGCGCCTCGTTCCTGCCGCGCTCGACGTCGAGCGCGTGCTGCAAAATGACGACGGCAGCGGCCTGGTCGATGATTGCCCGGCTCCCCTTGGACTTTCGCCCAGCTTGGCGAAGCTGCCCCTGGGCAGACACCGTCGACAACCGTTCGTCGACAAGTCGGACCTCCGCCGCGCCGGCGAGCCGGTCGGCGAGTGTCTGCGCAAAGCCTACGGCGTCTTCCGTGGAGAGTGTGGGTTCTCCCCGGAGATTCAGCGGAAGGCCGACGATAATCTCGAACGCTTCAATCTCGGCGACGAGCGCGACGATCCGCGCGACGTCCGCGCCAGGCGCGGCCTCGCGTTGCACAGTCTCGACCGGCGTGGCGAGCATGCCGTGCATGTCGGATCGGGCGACGCCAATGCGTGCCTTGCCGACGTCGATCCCGATCCGTACCCCCGTGCGCACCGGCTACGCCTCGAGCGTGCGCCGCATCTCGGCGAGCGCCGCAGCGATCTGCGAAGGATCGGTGCCACCGCCCTGCGCGAGATCAGGCTTGCCGCCACCGCCACCGCCGAGCACCTGAGCGCCGCGCTTGGCGAGATCGCCCGCCTTGACGCCCTGTTCGCGAGCCGCGGCGGTCGTCGCCGCGATCACGACGGGCTTGCCAGCGCCGTCGCCTGCCACGGTTCCCGCGAGCAGCACGACGCCAGCCTCCGATCCGAGCTTGTCGCGCAGCTGCAGGACGAGGCCCCGGAGGTCATCGGGCGAGCCGACAGTGCCCAGGTCGGCGGAAACGAGCGTGATGTCGCCAACACGCTCGGCCGCCGCGAACAGCTCGGGAACCCGCTCGGCGAGCTTCGCGGCCTCGAGCGCCGCAATCTTCTTCTCGGCAGCTCGCAGCTGCGCGCTGAGATCCTCAACGCGCGCGACAACCTCGCCGCGCGGCACGCGCAGCCCGCCGGCGAGCTGCTGCACGATGAGCCGCTCGGCGGCGAAGCTCTGGAAGGCTTCGAGGCCAACGAGGGACTCGACGCGGCGGTTCGTCGAACCGACCGAGCTCTCGGAGACCAGGTTGATCATGCCGACCTCAGCCGCGGTTGCGACGTGCGTGCCTGCGCACAGCTCGCGCGACCACTCGCCGCCGATGTCGACGACGCGGACACGCTCGCCATACTTTTCGCCGAAGAGGGCCATCGCGCCCATTGCCTTCGCCTCGTCGAGCGCCATCTCGCGCGTCACGACCGCGTAGTTGGAGCGAATGGCGAGGTTCGAGATCTCCTCGATCTCGCTCTTCGTTTGCGCGCTAAGCGCCTCCGAATGGGTGAAGTCGAGTCGCATGTAGCCGGCCTTGTTGTAGGAGCCAGCCTGGTGCGCGTTCGGGCCCAGCACGTCGCGCAGCGCCGCGTGGACGATGTGCGTCGCCGAATGCGCCTGCGTTGCGCCGCGGCGGTAGTCGGCGTCGACGCGCGTCTCAGCGCGCGCGTCAATTCCGATCGTGCCGATCGTCACCTTCACGGTGTGCACGATGAGACCCGGCACCGGCTTCTGCACGTCGAGCACCTCGGCCTCGAAGCCGTCGCCGACGATCACGCCGTTGTCGGAATCCTGACCGCCCGACTCCGCGAACAGTGCGGTCTCGGCGAGCACGAGCTCGGCGGTCTGGCCCTCGCGCGCCTCCACCGCTGGCGCACCGTCGACGACGATGCCGAGCACCTTGCTCTCGTGCACGAGCGAGTCGTAGCCAACGAACGCGGTCTCGCCGAGGCCGCGCAGCTCCTTGTAGACGGCGAGGTCGGCGCGCTGGCCCTTCTTCGCCTTCGCGTCAGCCTTTGCGCGGTCGCGCTGTTCCTGCATGAGCGTCGCGAACACGTCGCGGTCGACCGAGACGCCAGCTTCCTCGGCGATCTCGAGCGTCAGCTCCACGGGGAACCCGTGGGTGTCGTGGAGCAGGAACGCGGTATCTCCGTCAACGCTCGCCGCAGTGCCTGTCTTCGACTCGGCCACCGCGGCCTCGATCGCGCCGTCCAGGATCTGGATGCCGCTCGCGAGCGTGCGCAGGAAGGTCTTCTCCTCGGCGTACGCGACGCGCGAGATGAAGTCGAAGTTCTCGGCGACCTCGGGGTAGGCGTCCTGCATGGCGTCGCGCGACACTGGGAACAGCTCAGCAAAGCTTGGGCCGTTCACGCCGAGCAGGCGCATTGACAGCGTCACGCGCCGCAGCAGGCGACGCAGGATGTACCCGCGGCCCTCGTTGGACGGCGTCACGCCATCAGCGATCAGCATGAGCCCGCTGCGGACGTGATCGGCGATGACGCGCAGGCGCACGTCGTCGTCAATCACCGCGCCGTAGGTCTTACCGGCGAGTTCGGCGGCGCGATCGAGCACCGGGCGAACCTGGTCGATCTCGTACATGTTCTGCACGCCCTGCTTGATGAACGCGACGCGCTCGAGGCCCATGCCCGTATCGATGTTCTGCTTCGGCAGGTCGCCCACGATCGTGAAGTCGAGCTTCGACTTCACGTCGGCGATCTGGTACTGCATGAACACGAGGTTCCAGATCTCAACGTAGCGGTCGTCGTCGGTCGCCGGGCCGCCGTCGATGCCGTACTCGGGGCCGAGGTCGAAGAAGATCTCCGAACACGGGCCCGCCGGACCGGGCTGGCCGGTCGACCAGTAGTTCGTGTCCTTGCCAAGCCGCTGGATGCGGTCGTCGGGCAGCGACGAGTGCTGCTGCCACAGCGCGAACGCCTCGTCGTCTTCCTCGTAGACAGTGACCCAGAGGTCGTCAGGCGAGAATCCGAGGCCGCCGTCGGCCTCCGACGTGGTGAGGAGCTCCCAGGCGAACCTGATCGCGCCCTCCTTGAAGTAGTCGCCGAACGAGAAGTTGCCGCACATCTGGAAGAACGTGCCGTGGCGCGGGGTCTTGCCGACCTCTTCGATGTCGTTGGTGCGGATGCACTTCTGCACGCTCGTCGCACGGTCGTAGGGCGCGGGCACCAGGCCCGACAGGTACGGCACGAACGGCACCATGCCAGCCACAGTGAACATCAGGCTCGGGTCATCACTCACGAGCGAGGCCGAGGGCACAACCGTGTGGCCTCGCTGCTCGAAGAAGTTCAGCCAGCGGCGTTGAATCTCTGCGGTCTGCATGTTCGGTGCTTCGTTCCTTTGTGATGCGTCAGTGCCGGCGCTGGGCGCCGCCACCGGCAGTCACGTGACTGCCGGTATTCAAATCGTGTGGGCCGACTCGGCCAGCGTCGGACGCCGTCTCGGACGGCGGCGGCGCTAGGAGTCCTTACGGTCGAGGCCCCTGAGCGTCCGCTCAAGATCCTCGTCAAACTGCTCGCGTTCGGCGGCCTCGTAGCCACTCGAGAACGCGGTAGACAGCTCTGTAATCCCGCGGTTCAGGCGCTCAAAGAATCGCCGTCCGCTCGGGTTCTGGTTGACGAAGTGCGCGGCGACGAAGCCCGTGGCGACTCCGAAGACGAACAAGACTAGTTTCCGCACGTGTTCCACCCTCCTGCGGTCTCGCGGCGACACTCTGCGCGCCGCGGAACTTTACGGGTCAAGCTTAACCGGTAACCCATGCCGGATACGGCTGAGGGCGCTGGATTCCGTATGGATTCCAGCGCCCTCAAGCGTTCAGGCTTAGCGTCCCGAGTAGTACTCGACCACGAGCTGCACTTCACAGGTCACGGGGACCTCAGCGCGCTTCGGGCGACGGAGGAGGCGAGCCTCCAGCTTGTCGAGCGACACCTCGAGGTAGCCGGGAACTGCGGGCAGAACCTCAGCGTGGCCGCCTGCGGCTGCAACCTGGAACGGCTCGAGAGCCTCCGAGCGCTCCTTGACGTGGATGAGCTGGCCCGGCTTCACGCGGAACGACGGGCGGTCGACGAGCTTGCCGTCGACGAGGATGTGGCGGTGCACCACGAGCTGACGAGCCTGTGCGGTGGTGCGGGCGAAGCCTGCACGCAGCACGAGCGCGTCGAGACGCATCTCGAGGAGCTCGACGAGGTTCTCACCGGTCAGGCCGTCCTGACGACGAGCCTCGTTGAAGGTGATGACGAGCTGCTTCTCGCGGATGCCGTACTGAGCGCGAAGACGCTGCTTCTCGCGGAGGCGGACTGCGTAGTCGCTGTCGCTCTTACGCTTGGTGCGGCCGTGCTGGCCGGGGCCGTAGGGGCGCTTCTCGAGGTAACGAGCGGCCTTCGGGGTGAGGGCAATGCCCAGCGAACGCGACAGACGCGTCTGCGAACGGGTACGTGACGTAGTCGACACGGGTATCCTTTCGGGTTTCTGAGGGGCATGCGCGAGTGCGCAGCCCTATGTTCTCTCGGCCACGCTGCGCCCGCATTCACAAGCTTTCGCTCGCAATGCACGCGACACAGCAAACCGTTTTCGGTGAGGGAACGACCGTTGCAGAAACCCGGCTACAGGGCACCTGCCATACGCTTCCCGCTGCAGCCTGCCGCGGGAGCAATGTTGGCCAAGGATCAGCTTAGCAGATCATGACGCGCAACCACGAGTCGACCGCCGTGAGCCTGGCTACTCGCCACGCGTGATCCGGCGGATCTTCTCGAGCCGTTCCGATACCTCGCGCTCGTTGCCGTGCGTCGTCGGCGTGTAATACGTCGCGCCAGAGATCTCGTCGGGCAGGTACTGCTGCGTGAGCACACCGCGCGGGTCCGCGTGCGGGTAGCGATAGCCCTTGCCGTGACCGAGCTTCTTCGCGCCCGGATAATGTGCGTCACGAAGCGGCTTCGGCACCGGCCCAAACCTGCCGGCCTTCACGTCGGAGATCGCCGCGTCGATCGCCGAGATGACCGCGTTTGATTTCGGGGCAGTTGCGATGTAGATCGTCGCCTCGGCGAGCGGGATGCGTGCCTCCGGTAGGCCAATGAGCTGGGTGGCTTGCGCCGCAGCGACCGCGATCGTGAGCGCCTGCGGGTCCGCGAGTCCTACGTCCTCGGCAGCGTGCACCATGAGACGGCGAGCGATGAATCGCGGATCCTCCCCCGCTTCGATCATGCGGGCGAGGTAGTGAATCGCAGCATCAGGATCGGACCCACGCATCGACTTGATGAACGCGCTCACGACGTCATAGTGCTGGTCGCCGTCTTTGTCGTAGCGCAGCAGGGCACGGTCAACGGAAATCGAGACGACCTCCGCCGTGATCTGCGGGAGGGCGGCCTCATGCGCGTCGCCGTCGGCGCCTTCAGCGAGCGCAAGCGCTGACCCTGCGGCTGCCTCGAGCCCGGTGAGCGCTCGGCGCGCGTCGCCCGATGACAGCTGGACGAGGGCATCTCGCCCCTCAGCGGTCAGCTCGACGGCGCCGCCGAGCCCTCGCGGGTCAGCAGTCGCCCGGTCAAGCAGCTTGGCGATGTCGGCATCGCTCAGCGCTTCGAGGGTGAGCAGCAGCGAACGCGAAAGCAATGGGCTAATCACGGAGAACGACGGGTTCTCGGTGGTGGCCGCAATGAGCGTCACCCAGCCGTTCTCGACACCCGGCAGGAGCGCGTCTTGCTGCGCCTTCGTAAACCTATGAATCTCGTCGAGGAACAGCACCGTCGCGATGTCGTACAGGTCACGGTCGTTGAGCGCCCGTTCCATCACCGCGCGGACGTCCTTGATGCCGGCCGTCACCGCCGAGAGCTCGACGAATCTGCGGCCGCTGGTGTGCGCGATCGCTTGCGCCATCGTCGTCTTTCCGGTGCCTGGCGGGCCCCAGAGAATAACCGAGACTGCGGACCCCTCACTATCGCTCGCAATGACGCGAAGCGGCGAGCCCTGCCCCAGGAGGTGCTGCTGCCCGACGACCTCGTCGAGCGACTGCGGGCGCATCCGCACCGCCAACGGAGCCGTCGCGGCGGCCGGGCCTTGAATCTGGGTCACGACTCAATGCTAGCGACCACCCCCGACAATCATGCTCAGCGGGGCGCACTGTGGCATAGTGGAGGGGTCTATCTAGTAACGCGGTCGGTACAGCCGATCCCACACGACAGGTGAGCAACACGGTGAGTGAAGCGACGAACGAGCAGCCCTGGGGCAGGGTCGACGAAGATCGTACGGTCTACGTACGCGAGGGAGAGGGTGAGCGTGCCGTTGGCGCCTTCCCGGATGGTACCCCCGAAGAAGCCCTGGCCTACTTCGAGCGGAAGTTCGCTGACCTCGCCGGCGCAGTGACGCTGCTCGAGGCGCGGATTGCCCGCGGCACCGCCGACGCATCTGTCGCGGGAACCGTCAAGAAGCTCGAGGAGCAGCTCGTCGAGCCCGCCGCAGTCGGCGACATCGCGTCGCTGCGTGAGCGGGTCGCGAAGCTCTCGGAGAAGGCGGCCGCCTTCGGCGAGCAGCAGCAGCAGGAGCGCGAGGCAGCTCGCGAGGAGGCCGTCGCGAAGCGCGAGGCCATCGTCGCAGAGGCTGAGCAGCTCGCCGCGCAGCCCGAGGCTTCCATCCGCTGGAAGGACACGAGCGCCGCGTTCGAACGCCTGTTCACCGAGTGGCAGAACGCCCAGCGTTCGGGCCCGCACGTGCCGAAGCCGCAGGCAGACGCGATGTGGAAGCGGTTCCGCGCCGCGCGCCAGAGCTTCGACACTGCGCGCCGCGCGCACTTCTCGCAGATGGATGCGAACAACAAGGATGTGAAGGGGCGCAAGGAGAAGCTCATTGCCTCCGCTGAGGCGCTCGCAGACCGCGGCCTCGACGGCATCCCCGCGTACCGCAACCTGCTCGAGGACTGGAAGCAGGCTGGGCGCGCAAGCCGCAAGCTTGACGACCAGCTCTGGGCGCGGTTCAAGGCCGCTGGCGACGTGCTCTACCAGGCGAAGGCCGAGGAGGTCGCGCAGACCAACGAGGAGTACCAGGCAAACCTCGTCGCGAAGCAGGCCGTCATCGCCGACGCGACCCCGATCCTCGAGCTCAGCGAGCACACCGCGGCCCGCAAGCAGCTCACCGCGATCCAGCTGCGCTGGGACGAGATCGGCCGTGTGCCCCGCGAGGCACTGCGCGAGATCGAAGGCCAGCTGCGCCGCATCGAGGATCACGTGAAGGGCCTCGAGGACGAGCACTGGCGCAAGACCAACCCGGAGACGAAGGCACGCAGCGAGGGCCTCCGCGGCCAGCTCGAGTCGTCGATCGCTGAGCTCGAAGCCGAGATCGCCGGCGCGAAGGACGCGAAGGCAAAGGCATCGGCCGAAGAGAAGCTCGCGACCCAGAAGTCCTGGCTCGCAGCCCTCGGAGACTAAGTTTTCCACAGATGAACGCCCTGCCCTGGTATCCCCGGGGCAGGGCGTTCATGCTTGAGGCATGACCTCACGCGACCCGTCCCGATCCACACCACCCAGACCTCCGCCGCCCCGGGCACTCCCCTCGCCACCACGCGTCGACCATTGGCCGCCCGCGATCCGTTCGGCGGCGCTGCTCACCGGAACGCTCGTGCGCAGCGGTCCGGGCGTCAGGCCGGTGTCGTGGCCAGACACCGCGAAGACCCGTTGCGCGGCGCTCGGCGGACTGCTCACGGACCGCTACGCGGCGGCTGAGCAGACGGCGGCGTGGATCTGGGGCGCGAGCAGGTCCCCTGGGCGCGCCGTGCGACTCATCACGCTGCGGAGCCGCGCACCGGCCCAGTTCGAGCACCTCGAACTGCGCGGGCTCGCCGAGATCAGCCAGTTCCGGCTGCGCGACGGAGACATCGCTGAGATCGACGCGTACAGCGTGACGAGCCGCTCACGAACGGTCTATGACCTGCTGCGCTCCCCCGAGCCGCTCACCCAGGCTCGCCTCGTCGCGGCGCGGCTCCTCATGCTCACCGACCCCGGCATAGCGGCAGAGGCGGTGGAGCGGGCCAGCAGCGCGAGCCCGGGTGAGCGCACCCGGGTGGCGCAGCGTCTCCCGGCGCATGAGGACGATCCTCGGACGCCGCGGACCGCTCGAGGAGTTAGTTCGTGAGCCTGTACACGTCGTAGACGCCGTCGATGCGCCGGACTGCATTCAGCACGTGATCGAGGTGTGTGGCGTTCGCCATCTCGAAGAGGAACCGGCTAATCGCGAGGCGCGAGGTCGACGTGTTCACCGACGCGGAGAGAATGTTCACGTGATGCTCGGAGAGCGTGCGTGTCACATCGGACAGCAGCCCCGAACGGTCGAGGGCCTCGACCTGGATCTGCACGAGAAACACGCTCTTCGAGGTGGGCGCCCACTCCACGTCAACGACGCGCTCCTGCTGGGACTGCAGGCTCTTGAAGTTATGGCAGTCGGTGCGATGCACAGAGACGCCCTGCCCCTTCGTGACGAAGCCGCGGATCTCGTCCCCCGGCACCGGAGTGCAGCACTTTGCGAGCTTCGCGAGCACGTCGGTGGCGCCCTTCACGACGACACCGCTCGACGTGGCGCGCGTGGGCTGGGCGCGCGGCGTGTCGACCAGCGGCACGCTCAGCGCGGCCGGCTCAGTCGACGCCTGGTCGTCGAACAACAGCGCGGCGACCTTCTCGACGACGGACTGCGCGGAGACGTTGCCCTCGCCGATGGCCGCGTACAACGTGGTGACGTCGGCGTAGTTGAGCTGCAGGGCGACCTGCTGCAGGGCCTCGGAGTTCATGACCTGGTGCAGCGGGAGGCTCTGGCGCCGCAGCGCCTTGGTGAGCTCCTGCTTACCGGTCTCGGCGGCCTCCTCGCGGCGCTCCTTGGTGAACCACTGCCGAATCTTGTTCTGGGCCCGCTTGCTCTTCACGAAGTTGAGCCAGGACTTGTTCGGTCCAGCGTGCGGGTCCTTCGAGGTGAAGACCTCAACCACGTCGCCGTTCTGCAGCGCGGTCTCGAGCGGGACCAACCGCCCGTTCACGCGCGCTCCCATGGTGCGGTGGCCTACCTCGGTGTGCACCGCGTAGGCGAAGTCGACGGTCGTGCCGCCTGCCGGCAGTCCGATCACGCGCCCCTTCGGCGTGAAGACGTACACCTCCTTCGCACCGATCTCGAAGCGGAGGGCATCGAGGAACTCGCTCGGATCCTCGGTTTCGGCCTGCCAGTCCGAAATGTGCGCGAGCCAGGCCATGTCGTTCGACGCGGTCTGCTTATCGGCTCCGGGCTGGCGCTGCTTGTACTTCCAGTGCGCCGCGACGCCGTACTCGGCGCGCTGGTGCATCTCGACAGTGCGAATCTGAATCTCAACGGCGCGGCCGTCGGGTCCGATGACCGTCGTGTGGAGCGACTGGTACAAGTTGAACTTCGGCGTCGCGATGTAGTCCTTGAACCGGCCGGGGATCGGCGTCCAGCGCGCGTGCACGGCACCGAGCACGGCATAACAGTCGCGAATCGAGTTGACGAGCACGCGAATCCCGACGAGGTCGTAAATGTCGTCGAAGTCTCGGCCGCGAACGATCATCTTCTGATAGATCGAGTAGAGCTCCTTGGGGCGCCCGGTCACCTCGCCCTTGATGCGCGACTCGCGCAGGTCGGTCTCAATCGAGCCGATCACCTTACCGACGAGCTCGTCGCGCTGCGGGTTGCGCTGCTTCACGAGGTTGTCGATCTCGGCGTAGAGCTTCGGCTTGAGCACCGCGAACGAGAGATCCTCGAGCTCGGTCTTCATCGACTGGATACCGAGTCGGTGCGCGAGCGGCGCGTAAATCTCGAGCGTCTCTTGCGCCTTGCGCTTCGCGGAGTCGCCCGAGACGAAGCCCCAGGTGCGCGCGTTGTGCAGCCTGTCGGCAAGCTTGATGACGAGCACGCGAATGTCCTTCGACATCGCGACGACCATCTTGCGCACGGTTTCGGCCTGCGCCGAGTCGCCGTACTTCACTTTGTCGAGCTTCGTGACGCCGTCGACGAGCATCGCGATCTCTTCGCCGAAGTCTCGGGTCAGCTCTTCGAGCGAGTAGTCGGTGTCCTCGACGGTATCGTGCAGCAGCGCTGCAGCGATGGCGACCGGAGCGACGCCGAGGTCGGCGAGAATCTTCGAGACCGCAATCGGGTGCGTGATGTACGGCTCGCCGCTCTTGCGCTTCTGCCCGCGGTGCGCGCGTTCGGCGACGTCGTACGCCCGCGAGATCACCGAGAGATCGGCGCGCGGGTAGTTCGCGCGCACCGTGCGCATCACCTCTTCAATCGCGCCGTGGGTGGCGCCGCGGGAGAAAATTCGCGGCACCAACCGGCGCAGCGAAGTCGTACTCGCCTGTGTCGCGTCTGAACTCACCACCGCAGCCTCCTCAACTTCTTGAACGTTACACCAGGGTGTGCGCATTCCTTGAATCGTGTGTGCGACGCCGCGCGGTTTCTACGCAGAAAGGAGCCCCTCTCAGTAAGAAGGACTCCTCTCAACGGTGACGCTCGAAGCGACTGCGACCGCTAGCTCGCGGGCACCGCCTCGCCGACCTCGGCGGAGTCGAGCTCCGCCTGCTTCGCGCGCTGGCGCAGAATGCGCTCGTCGCGCTCCCGGATCTCCTTCTCGCCAACCCGCAGGTGCGCGTAGGCGGGCGACGCGACGAAGATCGTCGAGTACGCGCCGGCGAGAATACCGATGAAGAGTGCGAGCGAGATGTCGCGCAGAGTGCCCGCGCCCAGCAGGCCGGCACCAACGAACAGGATCGACGCGACCGGAAGCAGCGCGACCACGGAGGTGTTGATCGACCGCACGAGGGTCTGGTTCACCGCAAGGTTCACCGCCTCGCCGTAGGTGCGCGAATCGCTGAGCTCGCCCGGGCTCGTGTTCTCGCGGATCTTGTCGAACACCACGACGGTGTCGTACAGCGAGTAGCCGAGGATCGTCAGGAATCCGATCATCGCGGCGGGGGTGACCTCGAACCCGGCGAGGCCATACACGCCAGCGGTGATGATGAGGTCGTGGAACAACGCGAGCATCGCCGCGAGCGACATCTTCCACGTACGGAAGTAGATCGCCATCACGAGCGCCGCCAGCAGGATGAACACGACGAGGGCGATGATCGCCTGCTTCGTGATGTCCTGCCCCCACACCGGGCCGATGAACGAGTAGGTGACCTCGTCCGCGTCGACCCCGTAGCCCTTCGCGAGGGCCTCAGTGACGGCCTTGTTCTGGGCGTCGTCGAGGGCCTCGGTCTGCACGCGGACCTCGTTCTGGCCCAGCACCGAGATACGCGGCGCGCTGCCGGGCAGCGTCTCCGCGACAGCCTTCGCGGCGACGTCAGGATCGCGATCCTGACTGTTCGCGACGTGCACCTGGAACTGGCTTCCGCCAGTGAACTCGATGCCGAGCTGGAAGCCGCCGCGCAGGAAGGGGCCGACGACCGCGATGATCAGCAGGACTGCCGAGATCGTGTACCAGAGCTTGCGCCTGCCGACGAAGTCGATCGACTTCTCACCGGTGTAGAGAGCGTTGCCGAATTCGGCGAATGAGCGAGCCATCTCAGCTCTCCTTTCCTGCGCCGGCAGACTCAGCTGCCTTGCGCTCGGCGATCGTCTGGCGACGCTCTGCCTCACCGCGACTCCGCGCGACCTTCTTGCCGCCGCCCTTCGTGGCGACGACAGGCTCACGGAACTTCGCGCGACCCTGGTAGACGGCGCCAAGCTGGCGGGGATCGAGCCCCGAGAACTTGTAGCCGCCGCTGTACACGCGGGTCCGGGCGAGCAGGGTCATCATCGGGTGAGTGAAGAGCGCAACGACGAGCACGTCGACGATCGTCGTGAGGCCGAGCGTGAACGCGAAGCCCTTCACGTTTCCAACGGCGAGCACGAACAGCACGACTGCGGCAAGCAGGTTCACGCCGTCCGACGCGAGGATCGTGCGCAGCGCGCGCTTCCAGC
The DNA here is from genome assembly GCF_013409595.1 of Leucobacter aridicollis. Classification (NCBI taxonomy): domain Bacteria; kingdom Bacillati; phylum Actinomycetota; class Actinomycetes; order Micrococcales; family Microbacteriaceae; genus Leucobacter; species Leucobacter aridicollis. The sequence continues at coordinate 1,840,071 of NZ_JACCBD010000001.1, forward strand.
CGCCCTCGACCGCCGCGTTGATGCCGAAGCCGTCACGCAGCTGATCTCGAATGCGCTCGAAGTAGACGATGAACGAGTCGGCCGTGAAGCCGATCGCCACGATGATGCCGGCGACGCCGGCGAGCGACAATCGGTACCCCTGACGCCACGAGAAGAACGTGAGCAGCAGGTAGGTGAGGATCGCAGCGATCGCGAGCGACGCGATCGTCAACGTGCCGAGGAGACGGTACTGGAACAGCGAGTACACGACCACGAGCCCGAGGCCGATGAGGCCGGCGAGCAGGCCGCCGAGGAGCTGGTTCGCGCCGAGCGTCGAGGAAATATCCTCCTGGCTCTGCACCGTGAAGCTCATCGGGAGTGCGCCGAACTTCAGCTGGTCGGCGAGCACCTGAGCGCTCTCCTTCGTGAAGTTGCCCGAGATCGCGGGGCGACCGTCGAGAATCTGTGCGTTCATCGTGGGCGCGGAGATGACCTTGCCGTCGAGCACGAACGCGAACTGATTGAGCGGGGGCTGCTTGCCGAAGAGGCGGGTCGAGACCTTGCCGAACTTCTGCGAGCCCTCCTTGTTCATCGTGATTGCGACTTCCCAGCGACCGGTGGTGCCGGTGCCGCCCTGAATCGACTGCTGCTGCGAGACCGCGTCGGTGATGACGTCTCCCGTGAGCTCGACCGGGCCGACGATGTACTTCATCAGGCCGGTGTCGTCACACGTGATCAGTGGCTTGTCATCGGGAGCGTTCGCTACCTCGAGCGCCGCGTCGGAGGTACACGTAAACGACGCGAACTCCTCGAGCAGCGCGGGGGTGAGCCACGCCTGATCGGCAGGATCTGTCGGAAGCGGGTCCGGGTACAGGTCGCCGGTGTCGGCGGTCCCAGCGTCGCCCTCAGCAGCATCGCCCTCGGCGGCCGTGTCCTCGGCTGCCGCGTCACCGGCTGCCGCGTCCTCTGTCGCGGCGTCGCCAGCGGCGGCCTCGCCGTCCGCGCCCTCGACGCTTTCGCCGTCTTCCTCGGGCTGCGCCGCACCGGCGGCCGCCTCGAGGAAGACGCCGCGGAAGTCGAGCGCGGCCGACGCCTGAATGCGCTGCAGCGTCGCGTCGTCGACCTTGCCGGGGATGGCGACGGAGATGTGGTTATTGCCCTGCGTGGTGATCTCGGCCTCGGAAACGCCCGAGGCGTTCACTCGCTGACGCAGGATCTCCACGGCCTGGTCGAGCTGCTCGCCAGTGACGGCCTTGCCGTCGTTCTGGTTTGCGGCAAGCAGAATCTGCGTGCCGCCCTGCAGGTCGAGCGCAAGCTTCGGGGTCCAGGTCGCATCACTGCGGAACACCCCGAGCGTGATGAGCCCGGTGAGTCCCACAATGATCGCGAGCAGGAAGATGAGCGAGCGACGTGCGCTCCGCACCGCAGGCGCGACGGATGATTTCGCCAAGACAGCTGTCTCGCTTTCAGATAACGGTGTGAAACATCACACCGGAGGGTCCTTACTCCTTGTCGGAGTTCTTGTCGTCGCGCTTCTCGGCCGCAGTTGCGCCGTCGAGGTCCGTTGCGGCGTCGGTCGCGGCGTCAACGGTCGAGTCGACGTTCGACTCTGCCTCGGCGGCAGCGTCCTCTACGGGGGCGAACCGCTCGCCGAACTCGGGGTCGTCGTCGGGAGCGAGCGTCGCTGCTTCGCTCTCCTCAACGGGTGCGTCTGCGGGGGTCACGACCTGGCCGACAGCGTTGCGGTGCACAACGAGGGTGCTGGTGCCGCTCTGCACGGTCACGCGGTTCTCTTCCTCGTCGACCGACACGATGGTGCCGTAGATCCCCGACTGAAGCATGACCTCTGCGCCCGGCTGCATGTTGTTCTGCATCTCGGCCATCTGCGCCTGGCGCTTCTTGCTGTTGCGGAACATGAAGAAAATGAGCACGGCGACGAGGCCAAGCATGATGAGTGTCATCGGATCCATGAGGCGGAGACCCTTCCAAAGTTAGTGAGCGCGCCCTTGAACACGCACGGACCGCACAAGTCTAGCGGGGTTTCCTGCGAGCGTCAGCACCCTACGGTGAAGGTGGGACAATCCCCAGATGCGCCCACCCGAGGGAGGTGGCGATGCGGCCGCGCGGCGATCGCGCGATGAGCCCCGCGCGCATGAGGAAGGGCTCGACGACGGACTCGATCGTCTCGGCCTCCTCGCCGACGGACGCAGCGAGCGTCGACAGGCCGACCGGTCCGCCGGCGAAGCGCTCAACGATAATGCGCAGCACCTCGCGGTCGAGCCGATCCAGCCCGTGTTCGTCGACGTCGTACAGCGAGAGCGCGGCCCGGACCGAACGTTCGTCTGGCTGCGTGCCGTGCACGAGCGTGTAATCGCGCACGCGACGCAGCAGCCGGTTTGCGATGCGCGGCGTTCCGCGCGAGCGGCCCGCGATCTCGACAACCCCAGCGTCGTGGAGCGGGAAATCAAGTAGTCCCGCGGCGCGACTCAGTACGCCCTCAAGCTCTGAGGTCGCGTAGTACTCGAGGTGCGCAGTAAACCCGAACCTGTCGCGAAGCGGGTTCGGCAGGAGGCCGGCGCGTGTCGTCGCGCCGACGAGCGTGAACGGCGCGAGTTCGAGCGGCACGGACGTAGCTCCCGCGCCCTTGCCGACCATGATGTCGACCTTGAAGTCCTCCATCGCGAGGTACAGCATCTCCTCGGCGCTGCGGGCCATGCGGTGGATCTCATCGATGAACAGCACCTCGCCCGGCGTGAGCGCGGAGAGCACGGCCGCGAGGTCGCCGGCGTGCTGGATCGCCGGGCCGGACGTCTGCTGGAGCGGCACCCCGAGCTCGGTCGCGACGATCATCGACAGCGTCGTCTTGCCGAGCCCTGGCGGCCCGGCAAGCAAGATATGGTCTGGCGTGCGGCCGTCGATCTGGGCCGCGCCGAGCAGCAGGCCGAGCTGCTCGCGCACCTTCTCCTGTCCAACGAACTCGGCGAGCGAACCGGGGCGGAGCGCGCCCTCGTAGCTCACCTCCGTTGGCAGCGCCTGCGGCGAGAGCTCCCCCGACATCGGCGCGCTCATCGGCGGCCTCGCTGCAGGAGCGTGAGCGCGGCGCGCAGGAGCTGCGCGTTGGTCATCTCGGCGCCGGCATCACGGGCATCGAGCACGGCCTGCCGGGCCTCGCCCTCGCTCCAGCCGAGCCCCTGCAGACCCTCCGTCACCGCCTCGGTGAGCGCCTCGTCCGGCGCGACGGCGGCAGGCTCGTCACCCGCCTCCGCGATCGCGAGCGCGCTGAGCTTGCCCGCGAGCGAGACCGTGATGAGCTTTGCGGTCTTCGGGCCGATCCCAGACACCTTGCGAAACGGCTTGTCGTCCTCGGCAGTGACCGCCCGAACGATCTCGCTGGGCGAGAGCTCGGACAGCACGCCAAGGCCGGAGCGGGGGCCGACGCCTGAGACGCCGATCAAGAAGCCGAACGTTGCAAGCTCCGCCTCGGTTTCGAACCCATAGAGCGTCAGCGAGTCCTCGCGGACAACGAGCGACGTGTGCAGGAAGAGCTGCTCCCCCGGCGTGCGCTGCGCCATGCGCCCGCTCGGCACCTCAACGCGCATGCCGACACCGCCGACACCAAGAACGACCCAACCGGCACCCGAGGCCAGCACCTCACCGCGTAACGAAGCAATCACACGCCAAGCCTATGGGGCATCACGCAAAAACCCCGCTGCGCCACACCGCAGATTCGAACATATGTGCGAATCGAGTGGGGCAGCGGGGCCTGGCGGCGTGCGCGCTAGGCGGAGACGGCCTCGCGCTGCGCCGCTGAGTTGCGGACGGAGCGGTTCACGGCCGAGACGATCGCCTTCAGCGTCGCGCGGCTCGTGTCGGGGTCGATACCGACGCCCCACAGGCGCTGCCCGTCAACCTCGAGATCGACGTAGGCAGCGGCAACCGCGTCGCCGCCCTCGCTCATTGCGTGTTCGACGTAGTCGAACAGCGTGACCGCGTGGCCGGAGGCGTTCAGCGAGTTGATGAAGGCGTCGACCGGGCCGTTGCCCTGCGACGTCTCCTCCCGCTGCTCGTCGCCGTCGCGGTATTCCACCGTGAGGTTCGTCACGCCGTCGCCGGCGCTGACGCTCGACGTGCGGAACAGCTCGTAGCGACCCCAGCGCTCGACGCCGTCGACGCCGGTCGAGGGGAGGTACTCATCCTGGAAGATCGTCCAGATTGCGTCGCTGGAGACCTCGCCACCCTCTGAGTCGGTGACGCCCTGCACGACTGCGCTGAACTCGATCTGCAGCCTGCGCGGCAGGTCGAGCGAGTGATCGGTCTTCAGCAGGTAGGCGACGCCGCCCTTGCCCGACTGCGAGTTCACGCGGATGACCGCCTCATACGACCGACCGAGATCCTTCGGGTCGACCGGCAGGTACGGGACCGCCCACTCGACGTCGTCGATCGAGACTCCGGCCGCGTCGGCGTCGGCCTGCATGCGCTCGAAGCCCTTCTTGATCGCGTCCTGGTGCGAGCCCGAGAAGGCGGTGTAGACGAGGTCGCCGGCCCACGGGCTCCGCTCAGGTACGCGGAGCTGGTTGCAGTACTCGGCGGTGCGCCGCACCTCGTCGAGGCGCGAGAAGTCGATCTGCGGATCGATCCCCTGCGTGAACATGTTGATGCCGAGCGCGACGAGGTCGACGTTGCCGGTGCGCTCGCCGTTGCCGAACAGGCAGCCCTCGATGCGGTCTGCGCCAGCCATGTAGCCGAGCTCAGCCGCCGCGACGGCGGTGCCGCGGTCGTTGTGCGGGTGCAGCGACAGGATCACGTTCTCGCGATGGTTGAGGTTGCGGCCCATCCACTCGATCGAGTCGGCGTAGACGTTGGGGGTCGCCATTTCGACGGTCGACGGCAGGTTGATGATGACCTTGCGCTCGGGGGTCGGCTCGAACACCTCGAGCACGGCATTGCACACCTCTGCGGCGTACTCGAGCTCGGTGCCAGTGTAGGACTCCGGGGAGTACTCGTAGTAGATGTCGGTGCCCTCGCAGATGTGCTCGGCCGCGCGGCAGAGCTTCGCTCCCTCGACGGCGATCTGCTTGATGCCCTCGCGGTCCGAGCGGAACACCACATCGCGCTGCAGGATCGAGGTCGAGTTGTACAGGTGCACGATCGCCTGCTTCGCGCCAACGAGCGACTCGTAGGTTCGAGTGATGAGGTGCTCGCGCGCCTGGGTGAGCACCTGGATCGTGACGTCGTCAGGGATCGCGTTCTCTTCGATGAGCTGGCGGACGAAGTCGAAGTCGGTCTGGCTCGCGGACGGGAAGCCGACCTCGATTTCCTTGTACCCCATCTGCACGAGCAGGTCGAACATGACGCGCTTGCGCTCGGGGCTCATCGGGTCGATGAGCGCTTGGTTGCCGTCGCGAAGGTCGACCGCGCACCAGCGGGGCGCCTCGGTAATCTGCTTCGTCGGCCACGTCCGATCGGGCAGTTCAACGGGAATGATCTCGCTGTAGGGGCGGTAGCGGTGGATCGGCATACCGGAGGGCTGCTGCATGTTCTTCATGACGTTTCCTTCTTCGTTTCGTTCGCTCAGCCAAACACAAACACCGCGACGAGGAAGGCCTGAGACTGAATTAGTTCGAAGTCGAGGACTCGTCGCGGCAGCTAAGAAGAAGCGAGCCGAACAGCATGGGATCAGTTTAGCGTACGCTCGACGATATGCGAAAATTTCTCCGGACAAGCTCGCTTCTGCTCGCCGCCACCGGGCTGCTCGTTGCCCCGGCGCTGGCGGCGACCCCCGCCCTCGCTGACGTCGACGACTTCACGTACGACGCATGGCACGTCGACGCCGAAGTTGGGGTGGACGATGCGGGCCGCGCGGTGGCAACGGTGACAGAAACCATCAGCCCGCGGTTCCCCGAGACCGACCAGAACCGTGGCATCGTGCGCGGGATCCCGATCGACTACCAGCGTGCCGGCACCGACCCGCGCGACTTTACCGTGACCGACGCCGGGGGCGCGCCCGTCCCGTTCGAGGTCGATGACGAAGACGGCTTCCGCATCGTGCTCGTCGGCGATGACAGCTACGTGCACGGCCCGCAGACGTACGTGTTGAGCTACACGATCTCCGACGTCGTCCTCCCCCGCGACGACGGCGCCGCCGACGAGTTCTACTGGGATCTCCTCGACTTCGAACACGTGCAGCCCGTCGCCAAGTTCACCGCTGAGGTGTCGTTTTCCGACGCCCTTGCGCCGAAGCTCGACGGCAACGCCACGTGCTACTTCGGAGCGCCCAAGAGCACAACTGAGTGCGCCATGACGGGGGCTGGCACCGAGACCGACCCGATCCGCATCGCCGACCTGCCGCTCGGACCCCGCGAGGGCGTCACCGTGGCCGTCGGTCTCACGCCGGGGGCTGTCGTCCAGCCGCCGCAGCGCCTGCCGAACTTCGCGCTCGACGGCATGCCCCTCATCATCGGTGGCGCTGGCCTGGCGACCGCGGCGGTCGGCGGCATTAGCGTCGCCCGGTTCCGGGGCAAGCGGTCGACGGGACGGGGCACCGTCGTCCCGCAGTACGATGTGCCGACGTCGCTGCCGCCCCTCCTCGCGGCGCCCATCTTCGGCGGCGGAACCGCTGCGCCGCAGGCCGCCGAGATCATCCACCTCGCAGTGCTCGGGGCGACCCGACTCGAGGAAGACGAAGAGTCGGGCAAGAAGAAGAAACGCAAGCGCACGCAGATCGTGCGGGTGCTCGATCCGAGCCGAGCCGTCGACGAGCTCGACGCACGCATGCTGCAGGCACTCGTGCCCGGGGCTGAGCCAGGCGCGGCGAAGGCGATCCCGAAGCAAAGCACGAAGTTTGCCGAGAAGATGACGAAGCTCACGGCGGCCGGCGCCGCGGCCGCGGTGGATCGCGGCTACCTCGAGAAGGCGTACGCGCCGGGTGGGCGCGCGTTCGGCTACACGACCCTTGCGATCAGCGCTGTGCTGTTCGTCCTCGGCATCGTCGGGCTCGCGACGCGCGGCTCAGCGCTGGGCGCGCTCTTCCTCTTCGGCGGCCTGCTACTGGCCGCAGTCGGCGTGTTTTCCGTCGTCAAGCACACGGTGCACACTCGTCTCGGGGCCGAGACGCGCGAGTACCTTGCAGGCGTTCGCCTCTTCATCACTGTCGCCGAGGAGGATCGCATCAAGACGCTGCAGTCAGCGAGCGGCGCGGAGCGACGCGAGGTTGACGGCATGTCCGTGATCCACCTGTACGAGCGCCTGCTCCCCTACGCCATGCTCTTCAACCTCGAGAAGGAGTGGACGAAGACACTGCAGGTGCACTACGAACAGCACCAGAACTACGTCCCGTACTGGTACCCGGCCCTCGCCGTGCACGGCCTGGGCAGCTTCCCGAGCACGCTCGCGAGCTACACCCAGTCGCTCTCGAGCGCGGTGAGCTACACCTCGTCAAGCTCGGGCGGGTCGACCGGTGGCGGGTTCGCTGGCGGCGGCGGCGGAGGCGGCTTCAGCGGCGGCCGCTAGTGGGCTCGCGGCTGGTACCGCGCGTCGCCCAGGCCAATGATGAAGTACCCGATGATCGGGAACATCCACAGCAGGAAGACGGAGAAGCCGCCCCCCTTGCCGAAGTTGGCGCCGAGGCGGAGCGCGACGAAGATTGCGAAGATGAAGCCCACGATCGGGATCAGGTACAGCAGCGACATCCACGCCGAATAGCCGGCGATCTTGACGACGAGGATCACGTTCACAATCGGAATGAACGCGAGAATTCCGGGGTACCCGGCCTTCGAGAACATCTTCCACGCCGCGATCGCGAAGACCACGTAGAAGGCAATGACGATGAGTGAGGTCGTGCCGGAGAAGATCGCGGCGACCGCCTCGTCCATTGGCGTATTCGATGGGTTCATGCGGACAAGTCTATGCGCCGAGGGCGCCGAGACAGCCGCACGCCCCCACCGCTAGAACCCGAGTCGTCCGAGGGCCTTCGGGTCGCGCTGCCACTCCTTCATGACCTTCACGCGAAGCGAGAGGTAGATCTTTCGCCCGAGCAGGGCCTCGATCTCGCGGCGGGCGTCCTCCCCGATCTGGCGCAGCCGTGAGCCGCCCTTGCCGATCACGATGCCCTTCTGGCTGTCGCGCTCGACGTAGAGCGAGGCGTACAGCTCGAGGAGGCCGAGCTCGCCCTCGGTCTCGGGCTCGCGCTCCTCGCGGTCGTCGACTGTCACGGCGAGCGAGTGCGGCAGCTCTTCGCGCGCCTCGCGGAGCGCCGCCTCCCGGATGAGTTCGGCGATCCGATCGTCCTCAGACTCGTCGGTCGAGGATTCGTCGTCGTAGAGCGGCGGTGACAGCGGCATGAGCTGCAGCAGCTCGTCGCTGAGAATGTCGAGCTGCTCGCGGGTCACCGAAGAGATCGGTACGACGGCGTCCCACTCACGCAGCTCGCCCAGGCGGACGAGCTGGTCGAAGATCTCCGACTTCGATGCCTCGTCGACCTTGGTGAGGATCGCAACCTTCTTCGCGCGGGGGAAGTCGTTCAGCCGGTCATTGATAAACCTGTCGCCCGGGCCAAGCTTCTCGTTTGCCGGGACGCAGAAGCCGATGACGTCGACGTCACCGAGCATCGATTCAACGAGGGCGTTCAGTCGCTCTCCGAGCAGCGTGCGCGGGCGGTGGATGCCCGGGGTATCGACGATAATGAGCTGGCCGTCTGGCCTGTGGGCGATACCGCGGATCGCCCGCCGGGTGGTCTGCGGCTTCGGGCTCGTGATCGCGATCTTCTCGCCGACAAGCGCGTTGGTGAGCGTCGACTTACCCACGTTCGGCCTGCCGACAAACGAGACGAAGCCCGCGCGGAAGCCTTCGCTCGCGGGCGCGGTGCCGATCGGGTGCTCCGCCGGATCTGGGGTGTGGGTGTCCGGTGCGTTCATGCCGTGTCCTCAGTGTGCTGTGCCGCGGGCTCCGCGGGTTCGTGGATCGCGCGGGCCCGCGCGGTAATCAGTCGTTTGCGTCGGCGTTCGGTGTCGATCGCCTCGAGTTCGATGCCCTCCCCGCTCACGCGGTCTCCGACCTCGGGAAGCCTGCCGAGCCACTTCGCGAAGAGCCCGCCGACGGTGTCGACCTCCTCGTCGTCGAGCTCGATCTCGAACAGCTCGCCCAGGTCATCGATTGGCAGCATGGCGCTCACGAGGAACAGGCCCGGGGCCTCCTCGACGACCTCCGGCGTCTCGCGGTCGTGCTCGTCGCTGATGTCGCCGAGCACCTCCTCGATGAGGTCTTCAAGCGTGACGAGCCCCGAGATGCCACCGTACTCGTCGACAACGAGCGCGAGGTGGTTCGACTCCTGCTGCATGCGGCGCAGCAGCTTGTCTGCGCGCTGCACCTCGGGGACGAACATCGCGGGCTTCATGATCCGGGTGACGTGCGCTTCCTCCGCCTCCTCCGGGCGTCGCAGCACAAAGCCGCTCGCGTCGCGGAGGTACATGACTCCGAGCACCTCGTCGACGTCGTCCCCGACGACGGGCACGCGGGAGTGGCGCGAGTTCAACAGCAGCTCGAGCCCATCTCGGATCGTGACCTCGGAGTCGACCGTCACCATGTCGGTGCGTGGCACCATGACCTCGCGAACGAGCGTGTCGCCGAACTCTACGATCGAGTGGATGTAGTCCCTGTCACCCTCCTCCAGGAGGTCGAGCTCGGTCGCCTGATCCACCATCGAGAGCAGCTGCTGCTCGTCGCGCACGCGGCCGCGGCCGAGCGCGACCCGCTCGGCGATCCGCCGAACGGCCGCGCTCGCGCGCTCGAACAGCGGAGGTAGATCGTCGTCGCTCACCGAGCTCAACGTTCTCGGGTGCTGAACGCGAGCACGAGGTCACGCTGCAGGCCGAACATCTCGGCTTCCTCATCGGGGGTGCCGTGATCGAATCCCAGCAGGTGCAGCATGCCGTGCGTGACGAGCACCGTCAGCTCCTGCTCGAGGGAGTGCCCGGCGTTGTCGGCCTGCACCATCGCGACCTGCGGGCACACGACGATGTCGCCGAGGAGCCCGGCGGGGGCCTGCGCGTCGGGGCGGCCAGGACGCAGCTCGTCCATGGGGAAACTCAGCACATCGGTAGGACCCGGCTCGTCCATCCACTGAACGTGGAGCTGCTCGATCGCAGCCTCGTCGACGAACATGAGACTGAGCTCGGTGTCCGGATGCACGTACATCGACTCGAGCACAAAGCTCACGAGTCGCTGCAGTCGGTCCTCGCCGACGGCGACCCCTGATTCATTGTTGATCTCGACGCTCATCGGTCGTGCTTCCCTTCGGTGCTGTCTTGGTCTGTGGTGTCGTGGCCGCGCGGTTGCGCGCCCGCTTGGGGCGTCCCGCCCGCCTGCCGCTCATCGTACGAGGCGTAGGCGTCGACGATCCTGCCGACAAGGCTGTGGCGCACGATGTCGTCCGCGGTGAGTTCGGCGAAGTGGATGTCCTCGACGTCGCGCAGAATGCGGGTGACGACGCGCAAGCCGCTCTGCTTGACGGGCAGGTCGACCTGGGTCATGTCGCCAGTGACGACCATCTTCGAGCCGTAGCCGAGCCGTGTGAGAAACATCTTCATCTGCTCGGGCGTCGTGTTCTGCGCCTCGTCAAGCACGACGAAGGCCTCGTTCAGCGTGCGACCGCGCATGTACGCGAGGGGCGCCACCTCGATGGTGCCGTTCGCGAGCAGCTTCGGGACGAGATCCTGGTCCATCATCGAGCCGACAGCGTCGAACAGTGGCCGCAGGTACGGATCGATCTTGTCTTCGAGGCTCCCCGGGAGATACCCGAGCCGTTCGCCGGCCTCGACGGCCGGCCGGGTGAGGACGATCTTGGACACCTCGCGCCGTTGCAGCGCCTGCACCGCCTTCGCCATCGCGAGATACGTCTTGCCAGTACCCGCGGGGCCGAGCCCGAACACGATTGTGTTCGCGTCGATCGCGTTCACGTACTCGCGCTGCCCCTGCGTCTGCGGGCGAACCGAGTTGCCGCGCACGGTCAGGATCGGCTCGCTCAGGGTGATGGCCGCGCGCGGGCCGTCGCCGTCGCGCACCATCCGCGCGATCGAACGCACGTCGGTGCTTGAGACGGTGCCGCTTCTCCTGGCGAGTTCGAGGATCTCGCGGACGAGCTGCTCCGCCGCACGGACGGCGCTCGTCTCGCCGCGGATCGAGAGCACGTCGTTGCGGGCGTTGAACTGCACGTTCGGGTGCTGGGCCTCGAGGTCTGCGAGCAGCTGGTCGCGGTGGCCAAGGAACGAGGCAAGCTCGACCCCGGTCAGCGTGACGGTGCGCTCAAGCTGCGGCTCGGGCCTGTGGCCGCCCGTCGCCGTACCGTCGGCGTCGTGATCGGCCCGGTCCGGCTCGTCGGCCGGTGAGATTGGTTCAGAACCCAAGGAGGGATCGCTCCTCAAGGTTCGCGATGAGGTGCGCGTGCACGTGGAAGACGGTCTGCCCCGCGCTCGAACCATTGTTGAAGATCAGCCGGTACTCGCCGTTCGCGTGCTCGTCTGCGAGCTGCTTCGCGACCGCGACCATCTCTGCGAGGAGTTCGGGGTCGCCAGCGGCGAGCTCGGTCACGTTCTGGTACTCGGTCGTCTTCGGGATGACGAGGATGTGCACCGGCGCCTGCGGGTTGATGTCGGGGAACGCGATGACGCGCTCGGTCTCAGCGAGCAGCTTCGCCGGAATCTCGCCCGAGATGATCTTGCCAAATACTGTGTCTTCAGCCATGCCTTCAGTCTACTGTCGGGATCGGTGGGGTCACCAGCGACCGAGCGCGGCGTTCAGCACGGCGAGGGCAGCGGGCCCGGCCGACGAGGTTCGGAGGACGGTGTCGCCGAGCAACACGATCCGGCGTTCCCGAGCGCCCGGGGCGGTGAGCGCGTCGAGCTCGGCGTCGCTCAGCCCGCCCTCGGGGCCGACGACGAGGTACACGTCACGATCGTCCGCGGGCGTCCACGCGCTGAGCCGCTCGTCGCCGCGCGGGTGCAGCGCGAGCAGATGCCCGTCGACACCGGCGAGCTCGGACGTCGTCACCGGCGGGAGCACCTCAGGGATCCAGGCGCGCATCGACTGCTTCGATGCCTCCCGCGCGATCCGCGACCACTTCGCGACGCCCTTCTCGGCCTTGTCGCCACTCCAGCGGGAGATTGAGCGCTCCGCCTGCCAGGGCAGGATCGCGTCGACGCCGAACTCGGTCGCCTGCTCGACGGCGCGCTCGTCGCGATCGCCCTTGGCGAGCGCCTGGACAAGCACGATCCGGCGGGCCGGCGCGGGCGCCTCGTCGACGCGCTCAACACCGATCGTGAAGCTGTCGCGGCCGAGCTCCTCGACGGCGCCGAACGCGCGAATCCCCCTGCCGTTGCCGACGATCGTCTGCTCGCCGACGCGGAGGCGGCTCACGCGTACGGCGTGCCGCCCCTCCTCGCCCGACACGGTGAGCCGCTCCCCCGGCGCCGTGCCGGAGAGGGTCTCGTCAAAGTACAGGTTCGCCACGACTACCCGAAGAAGCGGTCGCGCAGCTTGCCAAAGAAGCTCTGCTTGAACTCGCCGAAGTGCGGCGGGTCCTCCTTACGGAGCTTCGCGAGCTGCTCAACGAGCGACTTCTCCTTGTGCGAGAGCTTCGTCGGCGTCGCGACCTGCATCGCGATCTTCAGATCGCCGCGCGAGGTCGAGCGCAGGCCCTGGATGCCGCGACCGCGGACGGAGAGGAGGTCGCCGGACTGGGTACCAGCGGGGATCTCAACCTTCACGTTACCGTCGAGCGATTCGACCTCGACCTCCGTGCCGAGGATCGCGTCGGTCATGGAGACCTGCATCGTGCTCAACAGGTCGTTGCCGTCGCGGCTGAAGACGTCGTCGTGCTCGACGCGGAACTCGATGAACAGGTCGCCGTTCGGGCCGCCGAACGGACCGACCTCGCCGCCGCCGCGCATCTGCATGCGCGTGCCCGTGTCGATGCCCGAGGGAATGTCGACCTGCATGGTGCGCCGTTCGCGCAGTCGCCCCTTCCCCGCGCACTCGACACAGGGATTCTCGATGATGGTGCCGTAGCCCTGGCAGCTCCCGCAGGGGTGCATCGTGACGACGTTCCCGAAGAGCGAGCGCACCTCACGCTGCACCTGCCCCTGTCCGCGGCACACGTCGCAGGTGACGGGATGGGTGCCCGGCTGGCAGCCGTTGCCGCCGCACGTGTTGCAGAGCACGGCGGTGTTGACGGTGATGTCACGCTGCACGCCAAAGATGACCTCCGAGAGCTTGACGTCGACGCGAATGAGCGCGTCCTCGCCGCGCTCCTCGCGGGCGCGCGGGCCTCGTGAGCCACCACCAAAGCCACCGCCGAAGAAGGTCTCGAAGATGTCGCCGAACCCGCCCGCGCCGCCCTGCTGACCGCCCATATCGTAGCGCTGCCGCTGCTCGGGATCGCTGAGCACGTCGTAGGCGTGCGTCACGCTCTTGAACTGCTCGGCCGCTTCCTCGCTCGGGTTCACGTCCGGGTGCAGCTGGCGCGCCAGCTTGCGATACGCCTTCTTGATCTCTTCGAGGCTCGCTTCGCGAGAAACGCCGAGCGTCTCGTAGTGATCCGCCACTGTTGTACTCCTAGGTGTCGTGGATGGGGTGATGGTCGTGGGCTCGACGCGCCCTCGCGCGTCGCGCCGGCGGCACTCAGCGGTCTTCGCTCAAGAGCCTGTTGAGGTATCTGGCAACCGCGCGGACCGCCTGAATATTCCCGGCGTAGTCCATGCGGAGCGGGCCGAGCACGCCAAGCCTCGACGCCCCAGCCTGCTCATAGTTCGTCGCGATGATCGACGCGTCCGACAGGCCATACGCCTCGTTCTCGCGGCCGATCGAGGCAGCGATGTCGCGCTCGTCCTGGACGAGTTCGCCGAAGAGCCGGAGCAGGGTCACCTGCTCTTCGATCGCTTCAAGCACCGTCGGCAGCGACCCGGCGAACTCCCCCGGCCTGGTGAGGTTCGCCGCGCCGGCGACGGCAATGCGGTCGCTGCGGTTCGCCTGCAGCTGCTGCGAGACTGCGCCGAGCACGAGGAGCGCGAGCGGCGCGTCGGCCGGGTCCGCCCACTCGTGCACTGTCGCGGCGAGCTCGGTGACCGCGCGATCCGCCGCGTCGATGTCCTGCCCGACGACGTTCGCGGCGATCCGCTCGCGCACGGTGGTGAGCCACGGCTCGTTCGCGCGCTCAGCGGGAAGCATGGCCGTGTGCTGCTCGACCACGCCGTTGCCGAGGATCAGCACACAGAGCACACGGTTCTCGCCGAGCGCGACAAGGTCGATATGCCTGACGGCGACGGTGCGCAGCGAGGGGTACTGCACGACGGCGACCTGGTTCGTGAGCTGCGACAGCAGCCGCACCGTGCGGGCCATCACGTCGTCGAGATCACTCGACTCCCCGAGGAACCGCTCGATCGCCGAGCGCTGCGCGGCGGTCATCGGCCGGAGCTTCGCGAGCGTGTCGACGTACAGGCGGTAGCCCTTGTCGGTGGGCACGCGGCCGGACGAGGTGTGCGTCTGCGCGATAAGGTCGTCGTCCTCAAGCAGCGCCATGTCGTTGCGAATCGTCGCGGCAGACACGCCAAACGCGTGCCGCTCCACGATCGACTTCGAACCGACGGGCTCGTTGAGTGCGACGTAGTCGCTCACGATCGCGTGCAGCACGGCGAGACTGCGCTCCGGAACCATCACGCACCGCCTTTCTGGCACTCGAACAACCTGAGTGCCAGTCTACTACCGGAGAAGTTGTCCGACGACTGTGTCCGCCAGCAGCCGACCGCGGAGCGTCGGCACGATCCTGCGCTCGGCGCCGCCGACCCCAAGCGCCGCGCGGCCATCGACGAGGCCATCGGCGATGAGCCCCGGGACCGCGGCACGGCCCTGTTCGCTGAGAGCGTCGATCGCGAAGCCGTCTGCGATCCGGGTCTCGAGCAACACGCGCTCGCTGTAGCGCGCCTCGTCCGACAGCAGTTCGCGGGCGTGCGCCGGCGACAGCCCCTGCCCCATCCGCTCGGCGTACGCGCGCGGATGCTTGACGTTCCACCACCGCAGGCCGCCCATGTGGCTGTGCGCGCCGGGGCCGGCACCCCACCAATCCTCGCCCGTCCAATACGACAGGTTGTGGCGCGAGCGCGTCTCCCTGGTGCGCGACCAGTTGCTGATCTCGTACCAGTCATACCCGGCCGCGGCGAGCCGCGCGTCGAGCAGTTCGTACATCTCGGCGTGCAGGTCGTCGTCGGGCGCTGCGACCTCGCCGCGGCGGATCTGGCCGGCAAGCTTGGTGCCGGCCTCGACGATGAGGGCGTACGCCGACAGGTGGTCGGGCTCGTTCTCAAGCGCGGCATCGAGCGACCGCCCCCAGTCAGCGATCGACTCGCCTGGCGTGCCGTAGATGAGGTCCAGGCTCACCTGGAGCCCAGCCGCGCGGGCCGCCTGCACGACGACAGGCACCCGCTCGGGGCTGTGCGTGCGATCGAGCGTGCGGAGCACGTGCGGCACGGCGGACTGCATTCCGAAGCTCACCCGAGTGAAGCCCGCCTCCGCGAGCGTCTCGAGGTAGGCCGCGTCGACCGAGTCGGGGTTCGCCTCGGTCGTCACCTCCGCGCCGGGGGCGATGCCCCACTCGTCGCGGATGCGACCAAGCACCATCGCGAGGTCGGACGCGGGCAGCAGCGTCGGGGTGCCGCCCCCGAAGAACACCGTCGAGACCTCGCGCTCGGGCAGCCCCGCAGCGCGCATGACGCCGGCGCCGAAGCTCAGCTCCGTCGCGGCCTCCGCCGCGTATCCGGCCTGGCTCGCGCCGCCGCCGAGCTCGCTCGCCGTGTACGTGTTGAAGTCACAGTACCCGCAGCGCACCCGGCAGTAGGGCACGTGAACGTAGACGCCGAACGCGCGATCCGCTGCCCCGTCGAGCACGCTCGCCGGGAGCGCCCCGTCGGCGGGAGCCGGATCGCCTTCGGGGAGCACGCTCGGCATCGTCAGTCGTCCTGCGAGGCGTCGCCGTCGGTGTGCGCCGAAGCGTCGGGCTCGGCCGGAGCATCGGTGTCGGCGGGAACGACCCCACCGCGGATCGCAGCGCCGGGCGCGAGCGCGCCGACGAGCGCCTGCGCGAGTTCGATCACATCGCGCAGCTCGCCGCGCTGTTTGATGCCAGCCATGAGCCCCGAGCTTGTCAGGAATGTGAAGCCGCGCGCGACAGCCCAGACGGTGCCGTCGGCGCGCTGCTCAACAGTCAGGAGCTGCTCACCGAAGCCGGTGACCGCCTCGCGGTCGCCCCAGGCGAACCCGAGGCGCTGCGGCTCGTCGACGGTCGAAATCACGAGGATCGGACGCGGCTGCTTCGCCTTCTCGGACGAGAGCGTGGCGGTCGTTCCCGGAAGCACGTACGCCTCACCCTCGGGGCTAAACAGTTCCTCGGGCTCCTCGCCGAGCTCCGGCGTCCCGCCGTCGTCGAACTGCACCCCGACGTAGTCGGTCTGCTCGCCGACCTCGATGTCGCTGACAACGAAGCCGGCCGCGCGGTGCGCGCCCCACGTCATCAGCTGGTTCGCCGCGGCGAGGAAACGCTCCTGCCCGCTTCCCAGCTGCAACGCCTCCTCGTAGGGGGTGCTGCCCGCGGGCGGGAACCGCATGAGGTCGGGCGCGCCGGACGCGCCGATTGCCGCGTACGCGACGGGCATGGCTGTATAGCTTGATCTGCGGGGTGCGTTCACTTCTTCGACGATTCCTTACCCTCGACGTCGCCAGAGAGCGCGGCGATGAAGGCCTCCTGCGGCACCTCGACGCGGCCGACCATCTTCATACGCTTCTTGCCCTCCTTCTGCTTCTCCAGCAGCTTGCGCTTACGGCTGATGTCGCCGCCGTAGCACTTCGCGAGGACGTCCTTGCGGATCGCGCGGATGTTCTCGCGAGCGATCACGCGGGCGCCGATGGCGGCCTGGATCGGCACCTCGAACTGCTGGCGCGGGATGAGCTTGCGCAGGCGCTCAGTCATCATCGTGCCGTAGGAGTACGCGTTGTCGCGGTGCACGATCGCGGAGAACGCGTCGACGGCCTCGCCCTGGAGCAGGATGTCGACCTTGACGAGATCCGCCTCTTGCTCGCCGCTCGGCTCGTAGTCGAGGCTCGCGTAGCCCTGCGTGCGGCTCTTCAGATGGTCGAAGAAGTCGAACACGATCTCGCCCATCGGGATGTTGTAGCGCAGCTCGACGCGTTCGCCAAGATACTCCATGCCGAGCAGGCTGCCGCGCCGCGACTGGCACAGCTCCATGATCGCGCCGACGTAGTCCTTCGGCGCGAGGATGGCCGCGCGAACCATGGGCTCGCGCACGCTGGCGATCTTGCCGTCCGGGTACTCCGAGGGGTTGGTCACCGTCACCTCGGTGCCGTCTTCCTTGGTGACCTCGTAGATCACGCTCGGGGCGGTTGTAATGAGGTCGAGGTCGAACTCGCGGCGCAGCCGCTCGGTGATGATCTCGAGGTGCAGCAGCCCGAGGAAACCGCAGCGGAAGCCGAATCCGAGCGCGACCGAGGTCTCCGGCTCGTATTGCAGGGCCGCGTCAGAAAGCTTGAGCTTGTCGAGCGCCTCACGGAGCACCGGGTAGTCGGAGCCGTCGAGCGGGTAGAGGCCCGAGAACACCATCGGCTTCGGGTCCGTGTACCCGGGCAGCGCCTCGGTGGCGCCCTTGAGCTTGCTGGTGACAGTGTCGCCCACCTTCGACTGGCGCACGTCTTTCACGCCGGTGATGAGGTAGCCGACCTCGCCGACGGCGAGCCCCTTGGTCGGGGTCGGGCCGGGCGAGGAGACACCGATCTCAAGGGCCTCGTACTCGGCGCCCGTCGACATCATCTGGACCTTCTCGCGCGGCGTCAGCTTGCCGTCGACCATCCTGACGTAGGTGACGACGCCGCGGTAGGGGTCGTAGACCGAGTCGAAGATCATCGCGCGCGCCGGCGCGTCAGTCTTGCCCACGGGCGCGGGGATGCGGGCAACGACGACGTCGAGGAGCTCCTCGACACCCGCGCCGGTCTTGCCCGACACCTTCAGCACGTCGTCGGGGTTGCCGCCGATGAGGTCGGTGATCTCGCGGGCGACGCGCTCCGGGTCGGCAGCGGGAAGGTCGATCTTGTTCAGCACGGGAATGATCTCGAGATCGTTCTCCATGGCGAGGTACAGGTTCGCGAGGGTCTGGGCCTCGATGCCCTGAGCCGCGTCGACGAGCAGGATCGCGCCCTCGCAGGCCGCGAGCGAGCGGGAGACCTCGTACGAGAAGTCGACGTGGCCCGGGGTGTCGATCATGTTGAGGGCGAACTCGCCGCCCTCGGACTGCCAGTGCATGCGCACTGCCTGCGACTTGATCGTGATCCCGCGCTCGCGCTCGATATCCATGTTGTCGAGGTACTGAGCGCGCATGTCGCGATCGGACACCGTGCCGGTGACCTGGAGCATGCGGTCGGCAAGCGTCGACTTGCCGTGGTCGATGTGCGCGATGATGCAGAAGTTGCGGATCATCGTGGGGTCGGTCGACGCCGGCACCGGTGGTTTCAGACTGCGTGGAGACATTGCCAGCCATTATCTCACGCACCGGGCGCTCCCGGCACCACACCGCTGCGGGTCGTCGCGGCGGGCAGGGCGCTCCAAGCCGGGCACCGTAGGATGGCAGCGTGTCTGCTTCACAGTTCTTTCGACGCGTTCTCGCGCCGGGACGCCCCGAGCGGGCCGTCGTGCTCGCAGTCGCGCTCGGCGCCGCGACCCTCATCGACCCGGCAAAGCTCACGACGGGCAAGCGCGCCGCCTACCGGCTCGGCCTCGCCGGACTCACTGCCGCCGATATCGCGACCGACGTCCCGCCCGGCACGAGCGCGACGGCGCGTTCCGCCGCCGCGGTCGCCGCAGGTGGCGCCGTGCTCGGGCTCTCCGAGGCCGGTGAGGCGTTCGACGCGCGGCTCCAGCGTGCGCTCGTTCGGCGCGGCGTCTCGCGGCCGCGCCTCGTCCTCGCGGCGGCGGGAGTTGCGATCTCGCTCGCTGCCGAACTCCCCTCGGTCATTCGGGCGAGCAGGATCAGGCGCGCCCTCGCCGCGCGCGGCCTGGCCGGCGTCGATCTGGGCCCCGAAACCGACTCGGCGCTTGCGGAGCTCCCCGATGGCGCACGCGCCGTCATCGCCGGGATGCTCGACTACAGCGCAGAGCCCAGCGCCGGAGCGCTGCTCGCGCAACTCGATTCCGCCCGCGAGCAGCTCTGGGAGGGGGTCTCCGGCTCGTACGACGTCATCTCGATCGACGTCGCGGACGCCGAGACGCTGCCGCGCGCCGTCCCGCACGTGCAGCGGTTCCCGGTGTCGGCCACGTTCGCGGACCCGGTATCCGGGTCGACCCGCGTGCTCCGGCTGTTCGTCGAATCAGGGATGCTCGCCCAGCTCACGATCGAGGATGCGTCGGTCACAGATGAGTGGTCCGCGGGCGACGCCAACGCGAGCGCCCTCTGGCCCGCGCAATGGCCGCAGCTTGCGGAGATCACGTTCGCGCTCGACAGTGATGCGCCGACCGATCGCCGCGGCGCCCGGATCGCGCGCATGCGGCCCGGCATCGCGAGGCCAGACCGCGCGTGACACCTGTCACGTGCATTGCGTGACACTCTCCCCTCGTTGAGGGCGCTGCTCCCCCGACAAGCTTGGGGGTATGACACAGGAACAGTCCCCCACGCAGGCGCCGCAGGCGTCGCGACCCGCCTCGCCGCCGGCGATCGAGATAGTCGGCGTCGAGCGCCGCTTCGGATCAGGCGACGCGCTCGTCCGGGCCGTCGACGGCGTTGATCTCAGCATCCAGCGCGGCGAGGTCGTCGCCCTCCTCGGCCCGAACGGCGCGGGCAAGACCACGCTCGTCGACATGGTGCTCGGCCTCAGCGAACCCGACCGGGGTGCGGTGCGCGTGCTCGGCGCGGCACCCAGGGCAGCCGTCGCGCGCAGCACGCTCTCCGCGGTGCTCCAAACCGGCGGCCTGCTCGCCGACCTCACGGTCCGCGAGACCGTCGAGGTCATCGCAAGCTTTCACGGCGCTGGCCAGCGCGTCGCCGACGTGCTCGAGCGCGCGGACCTGACAGCCATCGCGGGGCGCAGGGTGAGCAAGTGCTCTGGCGGCGAGCAGCAGCGGGTGAAGTTCGCGCTCGCGCTCCTCCCCGACCCTGACGTGCTGATCCTCGACGAGCCGACCGCTGGCATGGACGTCACCGCGCGCCGCAAGTTCTGGGACGCGATGCGCGAGGACGCAGCCTCCGGGCGCACGATCGTGTTCGCCACCCACTACCTCGAGGAAGCTGAGCAGTTCGCGGGGCGCACCGTGGTCATGAACCACGGTCGCATCGTCGCCGACGGCGCGACCGCGACGCTGCGCGCGTCGCTCGGCGGCCGCACGCTCACGGCGACGCTGCCTGCGGGCGCAGACGCGCTGCTCGCCGAGCTGCGCGCCGACGTGACCGTCTCCGAGCTGTCCGCGAGCGCCGGCCGCGTGACGCTCCGCGCCGCACACTCTGACGCGGTCGCCGCTCGTCTCCTCGCAGCCGGCGCGAGCGATCTCGAGATCGCCGCGCCGACACTCGAAACCGCCTTCACCGCCCTCACGGAGGACTAACCCATGCTCTTCACCGCAACCTTCTTTCGCGTCGAGGTCATGCGCCAGTTCCGCAACCCGTACACGCTCGTCTTCACCCTCGGCATGCCGATCGCCATGTACCTGCTCTTCGGCGCAGCCGCCGAGTACGCGACGGCAAGCGCCGGCAACGGCAACGTCGCGTTCTACGTCATGGCGTCGATGGCCGCGTTCGGCGCCGCCACCGCGATGACCTCGCTGTGCTCGCTCGCCGCCTCCGAGGTCGGGCAGGGCTGGGGCCGCCAGATCGCGCTCACGCCGCTCTCGATCCCCGGGTACGCCGTGGTGAAGCTCGCGGTCGCGCTCGCCTTCTCCGCGGTCTCGGTCGCCGGGGTGTTCCTCGTCGGAGCGCTCACCGGCGCGCGCGCCGATTCGCCCTGGGCCTGGCCACTCGTGGCCGCCATCATCCTCGCGGGCGGGCTCATCTTCGGGCTGTTCGGCCTGGGCACGGGCCTCGCGTTCAACTCCGACACCGCGGCGTCGCTCGCGTCGATCGCGATCACCCTGTTCGGGTTCGTCGGCAACGTGTTCATGCCGCTCTCGGGCGCAATGCTGACCGTCGCGCACTTCACGCCGATGTACGGCTACGCCGCGCTCGTGCGCTGGCCGATCACCGAGGGCGTACTCATCTCAGGCGGGAGCGACTCGATCTGGGTGGTGCTCGCGAACGTCGCGGCCTGGACCATCCTGTTCGCGGCACTCGTGCGCTACGGCGTGCTCCGGTCGAGGCGCCGGCGCTAGGCTTGCTGCGATGAGCGAACCGAGTCACACAGAGCCGACGAACGCCTGGGCACGCTTTGGCTGGCTCATGGGCGGTATCTGGCTCGTGTTCCTCTACTTTCCCGCAACCGCTCTCCTTCGCTCCGAGGGGCCGGTGTTGGCGGTCGCGGTCGGGTGGTTCGGCGTTGCAGCGTTTGCGGCCACCTACCTCACGGGCTTCATCGTCGGGATGCGTGCGCCGCACGGCAGGGAACGGCCGGCCACAGTGTGGCTGTTCGTCGCAGCGATCGCGAGCGCGGCGCTCACGATCCCCGCGATCGGGTGGGGCGTCACGAGCTTCACGCCGTTCCTCATGTCGTACGCGTCGTACCTGCTCAACCGGCCGACGCACTGGGTCGCGAACACCGCGGGGCCCGCGCTGATCGTGTTCGAGATCGCGACCGCGCAGGCCCGCGGCGATGTCGAGCCGTGGCCGCTGCTCTGGATCACCGTGATGATCGCGGCGGTCAACACGATCAATTCGTGGCTGATCGCGCGCTCGACGGCGGCCGACGAGCTCCGCGTCGAGCTCGCGACGAGCGAGGGGCGCGAGGCCGTCGCACGGGACGTCCATGACCTCCTCGGCCACTCGCTGACCGTCGTGAAGCTGAAGGCGGAGCTCGCGTCCCGGCTGCTGGAGCGCGACCCGGCCGCCGCGCGCGCGGAGCTCGACGAGATCGTCAGGCTCACCGGCGAGGCCATCGATGGGGTGCGCGGCACCGTCACCGGCGTGCGCTCGGAGGGTCTCGCGGAGCAGCTTGCTGCGACCGCCGACGCGCTCGCGACGGCCGGGGTGGCGCTCGAGGTGCGCGGCAGCGCCAGCTCGCTGTCCCCAGCGCAGGCGATTCCCGCCGCCTGGATCCTGCGCGAGGCGACGACGAACATTCTGCGGCACGCCGACGCGAGCCGCGCGGTCGTGAGCATCTCCCCCGGCACGCTGAGCATCTCCGACAACGGCCGCGGGCTCGCGCCCGATCCCGGGCTCGGCGGCGACGCCGGCACGCCAGCCGCCGGGACGCACACCGCCGGCGCACAGTCCACCCGTGCCACGGGGCACGGGCTGCGCGGCATGAGCGAACGTGCGGCCGAGGCCGGCGCAGAACTGCGCGTGACGGGCGCGCTGGGTCACGGAACGAAGGTGAGTCTCACATGGTGATCAACACGGGAGCTGGCCCACGTAGCGCTGGTGCCGCGGGCGACGGGCGGATCCGGCTGCTACTCGCCGACGATCAGGCGCTCGTGCGGGGCGCGCTCGGCGCCCTGCTTGGCCTCGAAGCCGACCTCGAGGTCGTCGGGTACGCTGCAGACGGCGGCGAGGCCGCGACGCGCGCGGGCGAGCTCACGCCTGACGTGTGCCTCATGGACATCCAGATGCCCGGCATGGACGGCATTGCGGCGACTGACGCCGTGCGCGCCGCGAGCCCCCAGACCCGCGTGCTCATCGTCACGACGTTCGCGCGGCCGGGATATCTTCGCGCGGCACTCGAGGCGGGTGCCAGCGGCTTCGTCGTCAAGGACGCGCCGCCCGAGGAGCTCGCCGATGCCATCCGTCGTGTCCACCGCGGCCACCGCGTCGTGGACCCCGCGCTCGCCGAGGCGTCGCTGTTTGAGGGCGCGAACCCGCTCACCGAGCGCGAGCGCCAGGTACTCCGGCGTGCCAGCGAGGGACTCACGGCCCCGGCGATCGCCGCGGAGATCTTCCTGTCGGCTGGCACCGTGCGGAACCTCCTCTCCTCGGCAATCGGCAAGGTCGGCGCGGAGAATCGCACCTCGGCCGCCAGGCTGGCGTTCGAGAAGGGGTGGCTCTAGTGTCATCGGCCGCACGGGTCGGAGCGGCGCCGCCCGCCGTTGCCTGGGCGCGGCTCCTGTTCGGCGCCATCCTGCTCGCCGTGCTCGGCTACACCTATGTGCTCGGCGTCCCGTCCGACGGGCCGAACCCGTTCAACTTCTTCGGCTACTTCACCAACCTCACCAACCTCATCGCCGGGCTCACCTTCATCGTTTCTGGCGCGCTCGGCTGGCGTGGCGGAGCCCTCCCGCAGACGCTTCACCTGCTCCGCGGGGCCATCGTCGCCTGCCTGCTTGTCGTCGGGGTCATCTACAACACGCTCATCCCAGGCACCGGTACGGCTCCCGCGTGGGTGTCGCTCATCCTGCACGCCATCGCCCCGGCCGTGGCGTTCCTCGATTGGATGTTCGTCGGGGACCGCCACCGGCTTCCGTGGCGGTCGCTGTGGGTGATCTTCCCGTACCCGGTGACCTGGCTCGCCGTCGTGCTCGTGCGCGGCGTCACGGACGGCTGGGTACCCTACGGCTTCCTGCTGCCGAGCCACGGTGCGGCCTACGTGCTCGCGCACATCGCTGGCCTGCTCGCGACGCTCACCCTCGCCGGCGTGCTCGTCTGGCTCTGCGCCCGCCTCCCCGGCGCGGCAGCGCTGACTCGACGCTGATTCGATGCTGCTTCGATGCTGCTTCGATGCTGCTTCAATGCTCGCGTGACCACCTCGGCCCCGCCGGCCCGCACGCCGACCCGACACGGCATTCCCCGCGTGCTCTCAGGCGCGGGATCTGCTAAAGTAGGTTCTTGGCTTGCGTGTGGCTCACACCACACCCCCGTTAGGTGCCCTCTCTCACCGCGCGGATCAACCCGATTGACCTCTACTGAAGGAACCAACCCAACGTGGCAAATATTAAGTCGCAGATCAAGCGCATCAAGACCAACGCCAAGGCAACTGAGCGCAACAAGGCGTACAAGAGCGAGCTCCGCACCGTCATCCGCAAGACCCGCGAGGCAGTCATTGCAGGCGACAAGGCAGCAGCAGAGTCGTCGCTGAAGGTCGCAAGCCGCAAGCTCGACAAGGCCGTTTCGAAGGGCGTGATTCACAAGAATCAGGCAGCGAACCGCAAGTCGAAGCTCGCCGCTCAGGTCGCAAAGATCTAAGCACACAGACTTCGAAGCTCGGGTCCCACACTGTGGGGCCCGAGCTTTTTTGTGCCCACTCCACGCGCGACCGGGGCGCTGCCCCCGTGGTGCCCGACGTTCACAATGGGATCGACAGCATCAATGCGAGTTCGGGCCTGAACCGGGATACCTTCTGCAGATCCCAGGGATACTGCGGGGATGAACAGGCAGCGAGGGCCGGGCTGAGTCGGGAGGGGCTGAGCTGGGCCGGGCCGGGCTGAGCCGGGCAGAGTTGTACTGGGCCCCTAGGAATCGCGGCCGCGGAGCGCCACAAACGTGACGAATCGCTCGATCGCGTAGTCCGGGTCCCTGCTGCCGCCCTTGAGCTGCCACTCGGTCTCCGCCGCGAGGTCAATGGCGCGTGCAAGGTCTTCCTCGCGCCAGCCTCGGATGTCCTTCAACGCGCGATCGACCATCCACGGCGCCATGCCAAACTGCTTGGCGAGTTGCCCCGAGGAGCCGCGCGCGCCGAAGACCCGAGCCATGCCGCGAAGCTTCATGTTCAGCACCGCGAGAATCGGAATCGGCGACGTGCCACCCAGGAGCGCCTGTCGGAGGAGCAGGAGGGCGTCGGCTCGCTTGCCTGCGACCGCGGCGTCGGCGACCTTGAACCCGCTCGCCTCGACACGGCCCTCAGTTGCCCGGTTCACGTGGTCCTCGGTGATCTCGCGGCCGACATCAGACACGAGCTGCGCGCAGGCTCCGGCGAGCTCGGTGACGCTGCCAGAGGAGTAGGCCGCGGCGAGCATGCGCACAGCTCCGGGGGTCGCGCGGGCCTGCAGTCTGCGGAACTCGGCCTGCGCGAAGGCCAGGCGATCCTGATCTTTCTTCAGCTCTGGGCACAGCACCTCGATCGCGCCCTGCGTCTTGCGCACCGCGTCGAGTAGCGCCTTGCCGCGCTGGCCGGTGGTGTGCCGCAGCACGAGCGTCGTGTCTTCTGCCGGCTCCGCGATGTACCGCTTCGCGTCCTCGATGAACGCGTCGGAGCATTTCTCGACGCCGGTGACGCGGATGAGGCGCGGCTCCGCGAAGAGCGACGGGCTCGCAATCGTGAACAGCTCCCCCGCGCCGTAGCTCGCCGCGTCGACGTCGTGGACCTCCAGCTCGGCGTGCGCCTCACGGAGCAGCTCGCGGATGCGCTGCGAGGCGCGGTCGGCAAAGAACTCCTCGGGGCCGCTCACCAGCACCACGGGCGCCGGGGTGACGTCGGTCCATTCAACCTTGGAGATCTTTGCTGTAGCCACGCACCCAGACTACCGGCAGCCACCGACACCACGCCTCCGTGGCGCCGGGTCGTCGAGGGCGCCATAACGCATCGTGCGACCGGTGGCCGCAATACATCAGATTAATGTAAGGTAAACCTAACTCACCAGATTCGCGAGGAGATCATGACGCTGCTTGACCTTCGGCCCCCGGCGGCCCCCACGTTGCGCATGGACGACGCCCCGGCTCGCCTCTCCCGCCAACGCGAGGACCCGGACGCGCAGCGCTACGTCGCGGCGCCGTATCTCCTCACGACGAGCGTGCACCGTCCCGCCGAAGCCGTCACGTGGACGCCCCACAGCCACCCCGAGCACGAGCTGCTGTGGACTGACCGGGGCGTGGTCACCATGCTCGCCGACGGTAAGCAGTGGACTGTCACACCGGGCGTCGGCCTCTGGCTTCCCGCGGGCACGCTGCACGAGGGGTCATCTCGCGAGGACACCGAGGTGCGCACCACCTACTTCGATCCGGGACTGTGGCAGAAGTCGTGGGAACGCCCCGTCGCGGTGCGGCTGCAGCCCGCCGCACGCGAGCTCCTGCTCTACCTCAAGCGCGCCACGATGTCGGTAGAACAGCGCGTCCGCGCGCAGCAGGTGTGCGTCGACATGCTCGAACTCACCGAGGGCGTGCGGCTGGACATCCCGCTCCCCGAGGATCCGCGGCTCGCGCTCCTCGTTGAGATGATCCTCAGCGATCCCGCGGACGACCGTTCCCTCGAGCAGTGGGCCTCGATGCTCAACATGACCTCCCGCACGCTCACCCGGACCTTCAGCGCCGAGGTCGCCATGAGCTTCGCGCAGTGGCGCCGGCTCGTCCGCATGCGCGCCGCCCTCGGTCAACTCTCTGACGGCAGGACCGTGAAGTCGGTCGCCCGCAGGGTCGGCTACAGCACGACGAGCGCATTCGTCACCGCGTTCCGCAAGACCGTCGGCTGCACGCCAGGGGAACTCTCCGGGCGGCTGTAGCCGTATCGAGCCCGCGCTGTCCGGAACGCAACATGAGCTGTCCCCACGCGGCAGCACCGCCGAAATAGCCTCGATGAGGGGGATCCGCGACCACGCGACCCTGCCCAGCCGCGACCTTGGAGCTCCGTCGACAGCATGACAGTCACCGCACCGAGCGTGCGGGCCGCGCGATCCGCGAACGGCCTAGCACGCACCAACCTCTCCAGGACCCTGATCCTGATCGGCATCCTTGCCGCGCTCGCGCTGATCGCGCTCACGAGCATCGTCGTTGGTTCCCGCGAGATCCCGATCGGCGTCGTCTGGGACGCCGTCTTCGCGCCCGCCGATGTCGAGGATCACTTCGTCGTGCGCGATCTCAGGATCCCGCGCACCGTCGTCGCGATCGTCGTCGCGGCGGCCCTCGGCGTCGCGGGGGCGCTCATCCAGGCACTCACCCGCAACCCGCTCGCGGACCCCGGAATCCTCGGAGTGAACGCTGGGGCCTCGTTCGCCGTGGCGGTCGGCGTCGGGGTGTTCGGCGTCGCCTCGATCTCGCAGTACATCTGGTTCGCCTTCGCCGGCGCGCTTATCGTCACGATCGCGGTCTACGCGATTGGCGCCGCGGGGCGGGGCGGCGCCGATCCGCTCCGGCTCGTGCTCGCCGGCGTGGCGCTTGGCGCCGCCCTGAGCGGCCTGACGACGGCGCTCACGCTGCTCGACCCGCAGGCGTTCGACAAGATGCGCGGCTGGGGCGCGGGGACCGTCGTCGGCCGCGGCCTCGACGTCGTCATGCCGGTGCTCCCCTTCCTCGCGGTGGGCCTCGCGATCGCACTGGCGATGGCGCGACCGCTCAATGCGATCGCGCTCGGTGAGGATCTCGCGGCCACCCTCGGCGCGAACGTGCTCCGCACGCGGATCCTCGTGATCATCGCCGTGACCCTGCTCGCTGGCGGCGCGACCGCGATCGCGGGCCCGATCGGCTTCATCGGCCTGATGGTGCCGCACGTCGCTCGCTGGATCGTCGGACCGGACCAGCGCTGGATCCTTGCCTACACCGTCGCGCTCGCGCCGATCCTGCTCCTCGTCGCGGACATCGTCGGGCGACTCATCATGCGCCCCGCGGAGCTGCCCGTCGGCATCGTCACCGCGTTCGTTGGCGCCCCCGTACTGATCGTCTTGATCCGCAGAAGAAAGATGAGCGGCCTGTGATCGACAGCACCCCTCCGACGCGCCCGTCCCCGCCCCGCATCGACTTCGGGCGGGACGTCAGGCGACTGCGGATCTTCGGCCTCTGGCTTCGCGTCGACGTCCACCTGGTCGCGGTGTGCGCGCTGCTCGCAGCGGTCGCACTCGGGATCGGGATCGCCGCGCTCGCAAACGGCGAGTACCCGCTGAGCGTCGCCGAGGTCTGGCACACGCTCGTCGCAGGGACGAGCGATTTCACACACACCGTCGTCGTCGAGTGGCGGATGCCGCGCGCGCTCGCGGCAATCACCTTCGGTGCTGCGCTCGGCGCCAGCGGCGCGGTTTTCCAGTCGCTCACCCGCAATCCGCTCGCAAGCCCCGACATTCTCGGCTTCTCATCGGGCGCGTACACCGGAGCGATCATCGTGATGATCGTCTTCACGGGCAGCTACATCGACGTCGCGATCGGCGCGTTCGTTGGCGGACTCGCCAGCGCGGCAGTCGTCTATCTGCTCGCGTTCAAGGGCGGAGTACAGGGCTTCCGGCTCATCGTCTCGGGCATCGCGGTGTCGGCCATGCTCAGCTCGTTGAACACGTGGCTGACGCTCACCGCGGACCTCGACACGGCGCTCGTCGCGGCGGTGTGGGGCGCCGGGTCACTCAACGGAATGACCTGGTCGCAGACGGGGCTCGGCAGCCTGCTCGTGCTCGTGCTGCTCATCATCACGCTCGCGTTCGCGCGGCCCCTACGCCAGCTCGAGCTCGGCGACGACGCGGCGAAGGCCCTCGGCGTGCGGGTCGAGCCGGCGCGCCTCGCGCTCATGCTCGTCTCGGTCGGACTCATCGCCGTCGTCACCGCGGCGGCCGGCCCGATCTCATTCATCGCACTTGCTGCCCCGCAGATCGCCAGGCGGGTGACCCGCTCGGCAGGCGTCTCCGTCGTCTCCTCGGCGATGATGGGTGCCGTCCTGCTGTCGGCCTCCGATTTCGTCGCGCTCCACGCACTGCCAGCCATGCTTCCCGTTGGCACCGTCACCGTTGTTATCGGCGGCGGCTACCTGATCTGGCTCCTCATCCACGAGGCGCGCCGCCGCGGCTGATCGCCTCGGCCCATCCGCGCCAGTCGCACGCCCCTCATCCGAAAGCACTGCCATGACCACTCACACGCTCTCCCCCGCCGCCCTCCGCGTCGAGCACGCCACGATCGGCTACGACCAGAAGACGATCTCGACCGACCTCTCTATCGAGATCCCCGACGGCTCGTTCACCGTGATCGTCGGGCCCAACGCCTGCGGTAAGTCCACGCTGCTTCGGGCGCTCTCTCGGCTCCTCAAACCCACCGCCGGCCGCGTGCTCCTCGACGGGAAGAGCATCTCCTCGTACCGCGCGAAGGAGGTCGCGAAGCGCCTCGGACTGCTCCCCCAGACGTCGCTCGCTCCCGACGGGATCACCGTCGCAGATCTCGTGGCGCGCGGCCGCTACCCCCACCAGGGGCTCATCAGGCAATGGTCAGACGCCGACGAGCGCGCCGTGCTCGACGCGATGACCGCGACCGGCGTGACCGAACTGTCGACGCGGCTCGTCGACGAGCTCTCCGGCGGGCAACGCCAGCGCGTCTGGGTCGCGATGGTGCTCGCGCAGCAGACCGAGCTGCTGCTGCTCGACGAGCCCACAACGTTTCTCGACATCGCCCACCAGATCGAGCTGCTCGAGCTCTTTACCGATCTCAACCTCGCCGGGAACACGCTCGTTGCGGTGCTGCACGACCTGAATCAGGCCGCGCGCTACGGGACCCATCTCGTCGCCATGAAGGACGGCCGAATCGTGGCGCAGGGCGCCCCCGAAGAGATCGTCACCGAGCAGCTGGTGTCCGAGGTCTTCGGGCTCGCCTGCCGGGTGGTGCCGGACCCGGTGGCGGGCACCCCCACCGTCGTGCCGCTGGGGCGGGACCGGTCTCGCGGAGGTGCGGCGAGTCCCGAACGCGATGCAGCGCGTCCCCCTCGCGCATCGCTGCCTGAATACCGTTAATGCTGGGCCCTCCGGGCTCGCAACATGGGCCCTCCGGGCTCGATTCAACTCAGGCCCGTCTTTCCCGGGCCACCGTCTGTTAGCAAGGACACACATGCCACTCCCGTCCACACCCACGGCTCCCGTCACCCGCAGAGCGGCGCCTCGACGTCGCGCGTACGCGCTCCTCGCGGCGGCGGTATCGGTTGGCCTCCTCGCCGGCTGCGCGAGCGCCGCACCCGCCTCCGAGGAGGAGACCCCGGCGGCATCGTCGGAGACCATCAGCTTCGAATACGAGGGCTACTCCGCCGAGATCCCGGACGACCCGAAGCGGGTCGTCGTGCTCGATAGCCGGAGCGGCCTCGAAATGGCGCTGCTCGCCGACTACCCGCTCGTCGCGACCGCGTACGGCACCGACAGCCCGCTTTCCCCGCTCATCGATGACAACGTCGCGCACCTGAAGAACACCGCGTTCGACCTGAATCGCGAGGAGATCGCCTCGTACGACCCCGACCTCATCGTCGTCGGCGTCGGCTGGTGGAACTTCTACGAGGGCGAGGACTTCAAGCTCGGCGAGATCGCGCCCGTGCTCGCCGTCAACGACGGCCTCGACGTCGAGGGTGCCTCGGCCGACAACCCGTTCGAGGCGATGACCGCGCAGCTCACGCTCCTCGGCCGCGAGGACAAAGCTGAGGACGCCATCGCGGGCTACGAGAAGGCCGTCGCGGATGCCCGTGAGCGTATCGGGGCATACACGGACGGCAAGGTGGCATCGGTCATTCATTCGCCCGTCGACAACTTCACGGTGATCTCGGACGAGTCGATCTACGAGGTCGTGCTCCCGGAGCTCGGGTTCACCATCCTCGAGAGCGACGAGATCAACGCCGCACCGCCGAACCCGAACGGCATCGGCCACATGCTGAGCTACGAGAACGCGGTCGGAGTCTTCTCCGACACCGACATGCTGCTCGTGTACAAGGACAACGTCGCCGCGGATCTCGACCCGCTCCTCAAGCGCGTACCTGCGGTGGAGCGGGGCACCTGGATCGAGGGCAACCTCGCCGAACGCTTCGGCTTCGCGCTCACCTACACGAGCTTCGTGAACGGAATCGCTGACGCCGTCGAGGCATTCCCCGACTTCTCGAAGTAGCAAGCGCACGCAGCGCGCCACTGCTCCCCGCGAGGGGACGCGCCCCGGTCCGGTGAGGGGGTTCACGGGCTCGGGGCGCTCGCGCGTTTCGTGAGCGCGACGGTGCGCCAGCGCCCGCAGACCGGCCGGTCGCGCCAGCGACCCGGGATCGGTCGCCTGCCGCCCAGAAGGTGGGCTCGCCGCTGCCGTCGCCGTTAACGCCGGGTGCGCCGCCGCCGTTCCTGCCGCCGACGACAGCGATCGACCCGAGCGCATCGGTCCGCAGCACGTCCACCCCGGCGTCCGACAGCGTCGTGAGCAGCTCCGGGTTCGGGTGTCCGTAGCGGTTCTCGGCGCCAACCGAGATGAGCGCCGCGCGGGATCCGAGCGACTCGTAGAACCCCGGGGCCTGATTGCGGGAGCCGTGGTGGGCAACCTTCACGATGTCGGCCGTGAGGCGCGGGAACGCCCGCATGAGTGGCGCTTGCTCCGCTGCGCCGGTGTCTCCGAGGAGCAGCACGGCGAGCTCCCCGATCTCGACCCGCAGCACGAGGCTCGTCGCGTTCACGTCGGGGTAGGACGTTCGCGCGGGTGGCGAGAGCACCTCCCACCGGAGATCACTGACTTCCCGGCCGCTGCCGACTCCAGGCCGCGCGCCCGCCCCTGACGCGCCCGCCACGGCCTCCACTGCGCGGATACCAAGGGCGCTCACCCGATCGTGAATCCGCTGCCGCCCCAGCTCCTCGCCGCTGTCTGGCGGGAGCAGCGCGGCGTCCACCCGGTCGCCGATCTCCTCGAGGGCCCCGACGTGATCCCAGTGATCGTGGGTTACGACAAGCAGCCCGATCCGGTCGACGCCGAACAGGTCGAGGCACGCCGCAAGCCCGTCCGGGTCGTCGCCGGTGTCGATGAGGATCACCTCGTCACGACGGCTGGGGTCGCGCAGCAGCACGGCGTCCCCCTGCCCGACGTCGCAGGCGACGACCGCCCAGTCGCGCGGCACGCCGAACCGAAGCGTGAGCGGCGCGACAACCGCCACACCCGCAGCGATCCCGGCCGCCGTCGCACCCGCCGCCCATGCGGCGGCGGTCGGCCCGACGGCTGCGCGCACCGGCCCGACCCAACCTCGCCGGTCTCGCCGACGGGCTGGGCGCGGCGCCATCGCGACACGAGTCCCCCGCTGCACCACACCGTCGGTCGACGCCGCCGGAGCGCGCTGAGCGCGTCCGCGCAGCGCGAGCGCGAGCCCAGCGAGACAGTACACCCCTGTGAGCGCCGCCGCACCGCCCCAGCCGTCCGGCCAGAACAGCCGCGCTCCCGGAAGCGCGGTGCCGACCGCGCCCGCCGCCTCGATCCACCGGGCCGGCCAGGTCGCGAGCGCGAGAGTTGCGCCGCCCAGGCTTCCCTGGAGCGGGAGAACGAGGAGAGCGAGCAGTCCAGCGGCCGTGCCTGCGGGGGCCGCGGGAGCCGCGAGCAGGTTGGCAAGGATGCCGCCGACGGAGAACCCGGGCTGCAGGAGCAGCAGGAGCGGCGCGCAGCTGACCTGAGCCACCGCCGCGACGGCGAGCGGAAGGGCGATGAATCGCGGAATCCGGGCTCGCCGACGCAGCCAGGCCGTCACCGGGGTCGCTGCGAGGACTATCCCGCCGGCAGCAACGACGGAGAGCGCAAACCCTGGCTGGATCGCCTGCCACGGGTCCGCCCAGAGCAGCACGAGCACTGCCAGGCCGAGCGCGGGCAAAGAACGCCCCTGTTTCCCGCCGAAGTTCGACGCCAGCAGCACGCCCGCCATGATCGCCGCGCGCTGCACGCTCGCGTCGGGGCCAACGATGATCACGAAGCAGACGAGCGCGCCGCCGGCGATACACACCCTGACCCGCCGGCCGGCGCCGAGTGCACGCGCACCCGCGACGGCTGCGGCGATGACGAGGGCGCAGTTCGAGCCGGAGACTGATCGCTTCCCAGATGACACCGCGCATTGCTTACACAGAGCCAAAGTTGGGCGTCGAAAGGTGAGGAATGCGAAGTGAAGAGAAGCTCGTCTGTCGAGAGTATCTCAGGGTGTCGAAAGACCGCTACGGTACCGGTCGGTCGCCTGACGAGCAGCACGCCGACAACGTCGAAGCTGTGAAGCGTAATGGGTGGAGCATGCACCCGAACCCCTACCGCGATGACGACCGAAGCGCCTCGCGGTATGCCAAGAAGTCACGCGAGGGCTTCGAGCAGCTCATGCAGGATCTCGAAGAGAATTCCTTCGGTGCTGATGCGCTCGTACTCTGGGAATCGTCGCGCGGCTCGCGTCGCGCCGGCGAGTGGGTCGATCTCCTGGATCTGCTCGCAGAGCGCGGCGTGCGCGTGCTGGTCGTCACCCACCAACGCCTCTACGATCCGGCGAACGCGCGCGACCGGCGGTCGCTGCTTGAAGACGCGGTCGATTCGGAGTACGAGAGCGCCAAGACTTCCGAGCGTCTCCGCCGCAGCGCAAAGTCTCTAGCGGAGAAAGGCCAGGTGCATGGCAAGCACCTTTACGGCTACAAGCGGATCTATGACTCTGAAACCCGGCGGCTGCTCCGCATCGAGCCGCATACCGAGCAGGCACCGGTCGTGCGCGAAGTATTCCGGCGCGCATTGGCCGGGCAGTCATACAACGGCATCGCGAAGTGGCTGAACGAGTCTGGCATCCCGCCCCGCCGGCCGCAGCAGTTCAAGACCCCGCGCACCATCACCGGCTGGAACTCATCGTCGGTACGGCAGCTGCTGAACGCGGAGGCGTACACCGGTGTGAGACTCCACCACGGCCGCGTCGCATCAACCGAGGCAGTCTGGCCTCCGCTCGTCAGCCGCGAGGACTGGGACGCTCTGCAGCAGATCAACGCGGGCCGGGTGAGTTTTGGCAGCCCGAAAGATTCACGTGCGAAAAGGCTGCTTGTCGGGATCGCCCAGTGCGACGAGTGCAGCGCATGGATGGGGATTTTCCCGCAGAACCGCGGCTCAAAGAAACTCGATTCAGAGGGCAAGCCGATCCCCCGCGAGCGCTACTGGTCGTACATCTGCCAAGGTCTCCCCGGGGTCTCCGGTTTCCACGTCGCAATGAAGCAGGATCATTTGGATCACGCCATCACTGAGCTCATCATCGCCCGCCTGTCGCGCCCGGATTTCCTGGTTGTCGTAGGCCAGCAGGAGGCTGATACGCAGGCGGAGCGGGAGCAGCTCCGGCAGGAGATCGCCGGGCACCAGCACTGGCTAGAGGAGGTGCGGGTGAAAGCCGAGGAGACTCGTGATCTAACTCTCCTCTTTGACCAGGAGGCCCGGGTGCAGCCGAAGATCAAGGCTGCCCAAGAGCGGCTGGAGCGCCTCGCTGGCCTCGATCAGCAGGTGATGGATGTCGCCGGAGCTACAAGCGTACGCGAGGCGTGGGGGAAGCTCCCTCTGGAAGATCAGCGGCGGATTGTGCGCAGCCTGATGCGCATCCGCGTGAAGCGGGTTCCGGAAGGGATGAAGGGGCACCGGGGAGTCAATCTGGATCGCATCGAGGTCGTGTGGAAGTGAGCCGACTCGTCGAGGTCAATATCGAGAAATTCGACCGCAGCCTCGATTTTCTCTCTTCTCGCACCCGCGACACCCGGGCGGTACGACATCTCCGTGCTGACTACGCCGCCCTCGCTGTCGGCCTGCACGACGATCTACATGCGCTGCCGGCGATGGAAGCTGCCGCAGGCGGGTCGTTGGTGCTCGGCACGCTGCCGGTCGCGCTTGACCCGGTGCACATCGTTGAGCCGAAGGGCCTGCAGTGGGCGCGGAGCATGAGCTACGTCCACCGGTACCTCACAACGCATCACCGTCTCCCGCTCGTTAGCCAGCACCGCCACATGACCCCGAATCCGGCAGCGTGGCTCCTGCACCTCCGTCATGAGGAAGATCTCACGCCACGTCAGCGAGAGAACATCGACCGCTACGTCCCTTGCTGGCAGCTGACACCGCAGGAGGTCGAGTGGTGGCGGAACCTGCGGCGGGCACGTCGATTCGTTGAGCTAAACGGCCGGCTACCGATCGCTACTGAAGACGACGATCGCGGGCGCCCGGTGCTGGGGCCGTGGGTTCGAACGCATGTGCTCGCTGCAAACCTAGCGCAGCACACGCAGGAGCAGTGGGAGGTGGCGCAGCATGTGCTGTGGCGGGCCGGGCGGCTGTGAGTCAGTCAAAGTCCCCGAGAAGTTTGTCCACCACTTCGTCGGGGTTCTCAGCCGAGGAGTCAGCAAGCCGGAAGAGCTCAGAAAGTGCATTGTTCACTTTGAACGCCGATGGGTCTCCGACTTCAGTCGAAGACTTGACCATTTCAGCATACGGGCGTGCACCTTCACCCTTCCGATAAACATAGAACTCGTAAGGGGCCCCCATGATGAGTCCAGTTGAAATCTCGTACGTTGCGCTGGGAGCCTGCGCACGGAGGACATTCTTGCCCATTACTGTGCTCAGGATTGATCGACTAAAGCCCGCCATCCCGTAGGTGCCTGTAGCATTTCGGCGCTCCCAAACAAGCTTTCCTTCACGTGTCGCAGTGATCAGGCCTTGAATCAGCCGCTCCCAAGTTTCGTTGTCAAGCATTCTTCGCCTCCTCTGCGGGAATTTTTCCAGGG
Source organism: Leucobacter aridicollis (assembly GCF_013409595.1). Classification (NCBI taxonomy): domain Bacteria; kingdom Bacillati; phylum Actinomycetota; class Actinomycetes; order Micrococcales; family Microbacteriaceae; genus Leucobacter; species Leucobacter aridicollis. The sequence goes on from NZ_JACCBD010000001.1 coordinate 1,875,595, forward strand.
TCGTTACGCACCGAAACAGTGGTCGTCTTGATTTGGGTCACCAAGATCTGAAGGCTATCTACGTTGACTCTGACAAGTTCATCGACAGGTGTGTCAGGAGAACCGTAGAGGCTAGACCGGGCTTCAAGCGCCTTTGTGATCTCAGATTTCATGCTTTCAATTAGCGAAGAAAAACTAGTTGAACCTGATTCGAGAAGCGGGATTGCCTCAGCGAGCCGGTATGCAAATTTCTGAAACTGAGTAGAAAGCTCTTCCCGATTTCCAGTTCGAACTGCATCGTCAATTCGATCCATCAACTCCTCAAAACCTGGCAATACTGAGAGAAGTTGATTTTTGATTAGGGTCGCCCTAGTACGTTCAAGCTCTTCACGTGCTGCATTCAAAGCGCCCTTGCTTTTCATCAGCTGATAGATCGTGAACCCGATGCCTAGCCCACCAAGCACGAATCCTGCCCAATCGAGGGGTCCAGGGATCGCCGAAAGATCAATCCACTTCCAGCTGTTGAAGATCACATGATTATGCTATCCCAGCCTTGGCTGCGGGTCGGGTCGCCGGTATCCGAAGCCTTCAGGAATGCGGTTGATCTCTGGCGGCTTTACGCCGTGATCCTGGTGCGGGCAGAATCAGCACGTCCACCCGAGTCGCTCCGCCGGGTACGCCGGCTGCAGAATGTAGCCGTCCGGTAGTTGCCCGGTGCTGAGCCAGGTGATCGCTACGTCGAGCATCTCGACGGTTTTCAGAAGCTCCTCCGGACGGCACCGAGAGATGAAATACGCGGCATCCGGCGGGAATTCATGCCAACGCCCGTCCTGAATGCGATCGTGCGAGACAACGGTTGAGCGCATCGAAAGTATGAGCCTCAAGCATGACCTGATCTCGCCGGGCGTCGCCGAGAACCTGAGCTGTGAATCGCGGATACCCGGGGGTTTCTGGCTCCTCTCCTGTGTCAACTGCTACCCAAGCCCACGGATACTCCCCCGTCACCGATGCGAGCTGGCCGCGCGCCATCGTAACTGAAGGGCATGGCCGGGGTGATAGCTGCGTTTCGGTATTAGACCACCGCCACGGCAGTGCCGGCTGCGCCTGCGTTCGTAGCTCCGGTGCGTGCCGCAGATCGTCGCGCAGGTCGAGGATCGGGAGGTCAAGAGTGAGAGTCATAACGCACCCAATGCGCGGGCGATGTTCGGCCGAAGCTCCCGCGGCCGCCAATCGGTGCCTGTGATCTCCTCTAGGTACTCGAAGGCGGCATCACGGTAAGCCGGCGGGCATGGGCCGGAGAGGTAGTAAACGTCCGCGTCGGGCGCGATTCCCGCCTGCTCAACGCACGCTGCGATGGCCTCGAGTGCCGCCCATTTTCCGGGTAGCCCGGTGTTAAGCAGCGGTGCTGCCCAGCTGCTGTCTGCTTCGGTGATTGCGAACGTGGCTTGCTCAGGCACCGTGCCCGACTGGAAGACGGCCGCGTGGGTCAGCTCATGCACCGCCAGCGCCCGAAGAGCCCTCCTGGCCTCCCACGGGACGCCGCTCACGTACTCGCGGTCGAGCTGCACAACGTCCGGGTAATCGACTGAGACGAACCCCGCCAGCGACTGGTGCGCGCCGCTCGGAAGCTCACGCCCCTCGCTAAGATCTGTCAGCTCCAACTCCGCCCTGTCGCCGAACGGCAACCGTGGCCATTGCTCGATCAACCAAACCTCGGGATCCCACTCGGGTTCAGCCGGAACCGCCGGCGCTTCCGCAGCCTCAGGCTCTACTGCCTGCGCCGGGGCACCGATACCGAGCGCCAGCGCTGCCAGGACACCGGCTCCAAGCAGCGCCCGAATTCCCCCACGCTTCACTGCGAACCCCCGAGCCGCTGCACGGTCGCCTGGTGCTCCCGCGCCAGCACAGCAACCTCTCGCTCGGCCATCGCGAGCGCGTCAACCAGCGCGGAGTAACCCGCAGCCAGCGATGGATTCCCGGCATCCGATGCGGCCGCGGCACAAAGTACTGCCTCGGCACCACGGCGACCAAGTTCATCGCGAAGGTCGGTGGTCGCCTGGTGCGCAGCCTGCACGAGGGCCAGATCATTGTCTACGAATCCCGACATGTCTCTTCTCCTATATAGAGGACGGTTATGGGTGCGGGGCGAGGTCTTCCCCGCCCCGCAGTTGTTCAGCTACTCAGCCATCTCAGGCTCTGCCTCGGCGGGCGCTTCGACGATCTCGCCGTCGGGCGTATCTGTCTGCTCCGCTTCGGTGTCGGTGTTCTCCGGTGGGTGCTTCGCGGTGAGGGCAATACCTGCGTAAGCGACGATGGATCCGAGGGCCGCGACCACGTAAGCGGGCCAAGCGAGACCGGCAATTGCGGTGACACCAATGGTGGCGGCGGCGGTTGCGAGGCCTGCACCGATGGCTACTGGACTGCGGAGGCCAGCGATGAGAGCCTCCTGTGACTCGTGTGCATGCCCGCCGCGGAGACGAGCGGCGAAGACGTAAAGCGCAGCGACGCTGAGCAGGCCAGATGCGCCGGCGAGAATCGGAGGCCAGGTCCAAGCGAACGGCGCGGTCGCGGCGGCGAAGAGCGAGATGATGAGCGCTGCCGGCGCGGTGACGAAAGCAGTCGCAGTGCGAGCGATCCCGGAGGGCGTTGTCAGTGCGAGTCCGTGGGCACGGCGGACGACGAGGGCGGCGATGGCCAGGATGGCGGCGATGACTGAAAGGATCGAGCTGCTGACCATGGCCGGGAAGGTCAAGGTTCTTGAGGATTGCTTGGTCTCGGACGCCTTCTCCTTGGCTGCTGCGGTGAGGTTCTTGCTCTTCTCCTTGGTCGCGTCCCAGGCAGCGCCGGTCTTCTCCTTGACCTTGGCCCAGGTCTCGCTCGACTCATTCCCATCGTCAATCTTGATCGCAGGCTCACGAATCCAGCCCTCGTCAGAAAGCGCCCAACCTGCCGTGAACGAGGTCGCCTGGACGGTGTCGCCCGGGGCGAGTTCTCCCCCCGCCGAGGCGCCAGTCGGTGCGTCGTAGATCTGGTATCCCGCGCTAGGCACCTTGAAGGGGCGCTTCGAATCGCCCGCGCTAGCGAGCGGCACCAGGTACTCCTGGACCGACCAGAGCACGTCGCCCGATGCCGGATCGACGACGGGCTGCCAGGTCACCTCCCCTGCCAGACCAGCGGCACCCTGGGCAGTGAGCTGCGGATCGTTCGAGCTCAGGAAAGCCGTACCACTTGCGAGTCCGTCGGACACCGGGCCGGCGCTAAATGCGCCGGTTCCGGGCATCGCGAAGAGGCCGTCGGAGGCCGATCCGATCTTGTCCCAAACTCCCCCAGGCAGGTCATCCTCCGCGGCGATGGCGAAGTACTTGCCGCTCTTTTCAAGCTGTTCGGCGCTCACAGCGGGGTAGATTGTGACGTCGTACTGCTCGACGAACCCCTGCGTGTCGGGGCGAAACTCGACCTCATAGCTACCGGGGGCGGTCGTGAACTGGGGGTGTGGAATCAGCTGGCCGGTGACGGCGCAGAGCGGTGCCTGCATCTGACCGAGCGTTGCGCCCGACGCGTCTTTGACGGTCGCGGATTGCAGCGGGCCAGCGATGCGGCCGGACTCGCAGTCAAGATCGGCAGCGTGGGCTGCTGTAGGCGCGAGCAGTGCCGCGCAGGCGATTGCTGTTGTAGCGAGGGACGCGCTGAGACGGCGGATTGGTGCGGACATCTTATACCTCCTGTGGGTGAGGGTTGTGCTTACTGGTGTGGTGGGTGCTGGCGACGGCGCGCAAGCACTGTGCTGCGGGGTTCGTCTGGAGCACAGCGAAGATATTCAAAAGCTGAATCGTCAGACTTGCCCGACAGGGCGCGCCACGCACGGATCCTGATCGTCGGTAGCGGTAGCCCGGTCTCGCGGGCGAGCTGCGCCAGCGGTATCCAGCCGTCGAACGGTGAGTCTGGCGGGGTCGTGTTAGTCATCGGGTGCTCCTAACCGAAAAGGTCATCGAAATTTGGTTTTGCTGGGTTGCTTGTGATTACGAGCGGCGCGCGCTGCGCAGCGGCTTGCGCCGGCGTAGCGCCGATTGTCTCTGCAGCCCGCGCGGCAGGTACGGGCGGTAGCTCGCCGGGCGAGGCGGTGGTGAAGGCGGCGTCACCGAGGTCAAGGTCACCCAGGTCAAACTCGCCGAGGTCGGTGTCTGCCGTGTCCTGGTTCAGGATCTGCCCGAACGCGGGCACGATCTCCGGATTCTCGGCACCTACCTGCGGCGGCAACTGACCGGCGGCGCGCAGCTCACGGAACTCGCGATCCCAGCGGTCAAGCGTCGCGTCATCGGTGTATGGGAAGCGAACACGCTGCGGCTCGGGGAAGCCTTCGACGCGGACATAGCCGATGCCCGCGCTTCGGTAGCCGTTGCCCGGTGACGCCACGGGGATGAGATGCGCTTCTGCGCCAAAGTCCGTGGCACCGGTACCGAGGACGAGGTCCGTCTCTAGAGGCGTCTCGGTGCGCAGCGCAATACGCATCGGCAAGAACGGGCGGAGCTTGCCGACCATGTCCTTCTGTGGAGCCTGAACAGCACTCACAATCAGCACGTTCATTGAGCGCCCCTGGCTGGAAAGAAGCAGCAGGTTCGACATGACCTCGTTTGCTCGCTTTGAGTCAGTGTCGAGGGCTGTCAGTGCCGAAAGCTCGTCGATGAAGAGCACGATGAGTGGCTGCTCGCGGGTCACCGGCAGACTCCGCCCCTGCCCCTTACGCGCGTTCATTTTGTCGACCACGTCGGATACGAGGGCTGCCCAATCGTCAGGCGTGGTGGCCACCTGTTGGAACATCCCTCGCAGGCTTCCATCGTCAGCAATCGCTTCCGCACCTTTTGGGTCGATGGCGTAAATTTCGGCGAGCCCTTGGCGTGCTGACGGGAGCACGCCGGAGAGGATCGACCAGATGACCGAGCCTTTGCCTGAGCCGGTTTGACCGACAGTGAGTGTATGGAAGAGGCTGAACGGTACGGCCGCGCCGTCTTCGGTAATCGCGATTTCGAACGACTTCCAGCTAGTCGCCGGGTCCGTGTCGAGCGGGTGCTTCTCACGGAAGTCATCAAGCGTCAACATCGTCATCAACGGGTCACGGCGCTCGCGCATCGCGATCGACCCGGAAGTGTCGTCTACTGTGGTACGCCAAGAAAGATCCTTCTCCCGCGGAGCCACCGAAGCCTTGAGTTCAGCAGCAATCTTGCGGCGCGACACCCGGTCGGCGGCGAGTAGCTGGGGTGCGCTGAATTCGAGCATTCGGTGTCCGAGCATGTCAGTGGTCTGCTCGATACGAAGATCGTGCGGGTACGCCTTGAGCTGCGCGGCGATACGCTCGCGCACTGTGCGCAGGTCGTCGGCGAGCTTCGCAATGACCGCACGGCTCTCGAGCGGCAACCATTCGACCAGCGATGCCCCGTCGTGCTGGGTTGCCGCATACGCAGCGACAGCTTCAGCAGCGGAGGGTGAGGTGCCAGGTGCCAGCGTAAGCACGGTTGAGCTGTTCTCTCCCGATGTCTCATCGATGACGAGTCCGCCGGATAGCGCATCGAGGTGACGGCGGCTCTGGGTCGCGAGCGTCACTGGCTGGACGATGAGCGATCCATCAGCGATGACGACCTCGTAGCCGCTGTTTATCGCGGCGATGGTGCGATCAACCTGAGTTGGGTTAGCAGAGAGGCGTGCGCTTGCAGTCGCCGGCGTAGGGCGGATCGTAAAGGTGTCGCCCCTGTGTTGGATCCGCTCCGCCTCGCGGTCGTCAACGCCGAGTGCTTCCTTCAACAGGTCTGCGATCTCGCCACGCTTGGCTCGTTTGAATCCAGCGTGGCGAGCGGAGATCAGGAGAGCGACCCAGTACAGCACGCCTCCAACAGCAATCGCCGCTGCCGGCATCCACCACATGAGCGGAACTAAATCGGCGAGGAGGCTGCGGGTCGCTGGGATAACCGGGAGGAGGGCGACAGCGAATGCAAGCAGCGTCGGGATTAGAAGCGCCGGGATCTGCCAGAAGGCGGGGACGGTGAGCCTGGTCTGTGTGGCCTGGTCGAGGTATCGCAGGCGACGGCCGATGACAGTGACCGCAACGAAGGCGAGTGTGGCGATAACGATCAGCAGTGCTCCGAAATGAGCTGCGATGCTCGGAAGGAAAGCCCAGAGCGCCGCGCCAACAACCTGCCGGGCTTCTTGGGCAGAGGTGCGCGGGCGATGGCCGGTGGCTTTTTCGTAACGGGGGCTGTCGGCGAGCACCGTAACTGCGCCGGTGAGAAGGTAGGCAGCCCAGCGGATCGGCGTGAAGACCGCGCGGAAGATCGCGCTCACGGCGGAGCGCTTGGCCTGAGCTACGGCCATCTCGCGCATTGAGACTCCCACTGACTCCTCCTGACGTTGTTATCTACTGCTACACATACGGGTCATCTGATGGCGTCACGCCGCCAGCATCCGCTCCCCTGCCAACACATCGATCAGGTCAGGTCGGTATCCGCCCCACGCCTGCGCAAGCTCGCCGGACGCGTCACGCACGAGCACGAGCGGTGCCTGGATTACGGCCCCGAGCGCCATTGCCTGCGCCCGCAGTTCGTCGGACAGAGCGTCGGCTGGGCGGAGCTCATAGGCGAAGCCGAGTGAGGAGAGGAGCTTTTCGGTCAGGCGACACTGTATGCATGACGGACCGGCGGTGAAGATTGTGATTTGTTGTGTGGGCATGAAGATCTCCTTAGATAGGTGCGGGAAGGGGCCGGGGCGGAGGACACGACCACTCCGCCCCGGCGGTCTGGGGAGAGCTAGCGGACGACCAGCTCAGTGGTGCTCGACGGGGCGTACGGAAGCTGCTGCATCGCATCCGCACTCAGTCCAACGCTTGGATGAGCAACACCGCCTCCGATGGCGGGCGAGACGGTCAGCTCGCCGCGTTCATCGGTTACGACCTCGCGGACTTCCCTTGCCTCCGTCAGCATCTCCTTCTTCTCCTTGGAGAGCGCCTGCGAAGCCGCCCGGGATTCGGCAGCGAGAGGCGTAGCGTCGTATCGGGCCTGGATCTCGCGCATCTCAGTGCCCTGGGCGGGCATCGTGGCAAGCCACTGCTGTGCGGTGCCGCTGCCGTTGATGTAGGCCTGATACGCCTGATCGTAGGCCCGCTGTGCGGGGCGGTCCTGCGCGGCGAAGTAGGCAGCGGTTTCAGCCTGCGCGCGGTCATGGCGTGCTTGCGCCTGCTGGTAGCTCGAGGCTTCAGCGTTCGACGCGAAATCCGAGCCGCCAGGAAGCAGCTCGGGCCAGGCCGCGTCAACGAGTACGGTCTCGCCGGCTGCCTGCGCACCCGCCGCGGTTACGGTGATTGAGGCCTCAGTAGTCTGCGGGCCGATTCCGGCAGCATGGGCGGTGGACGGGATGAGAAGCGCGCCGAGAACGGCGGCTCCAGCGATGGCGGTAGCGCCGATGCGGCGCGTGATCTGGGGTTTTGTCTGGGTGGACATGTAGACTCTCCTAGTCTCTCTGCTGATGGGTGGAGGGTGAGGCCGGGACTCCGGTTGTGGGACTTGAGATCCCGGCCTCGTAGGACCGCGGGTGCTTGGGCCGAAAGAGGCTCCCCAGCCTGTGTTCCCTCGCGCCCGCGGTACTTTTTATGCGCTCCGGCGGCGGATGTGGCGCAGCAGCTGGCCACTCGCGAGCACGCCGCCAGCGGCAGCGAGGATCGCGCCGAGAGTGAGCGGGGCGGTGAGATCGGTGCCGGTCTGGATCAGCGGCGTCGGTGGCTCGATAGGGTCCTCAGGCTCCTCGACCGGCTCGTTCACGACCGTCACCGTCCAGCTGCCGTCATCGAGCTGCTCGGCGGTGTGCGGCGTCTCATCGAGCCGGAACCCGGCCGGGGCCTCAATCTCGGTTACGACGGGGGCGGTGATGTGAGCGATGTCCTGGGCTCCAGTCGCTCCATTGGTGCATGAGGCGTAGCCGACGACCTCGACGGCTGCCTGCCCATCCTCATCGGTAGTGACGGTGCTATGGGTCACCTGCTCGAAAGCGTCGATCCAGATTCTCTCGGTCGCGCGAGCGGCGGTAATGGCCGCCCGATCTGCGGCGTCGTACTCGGCTGCCGCATCTTTAGCGGCTGCAGTCGCGGCGGTCAGAGACGCGTGTGCATCCGCGATCTCGTCAGCACTCGGCCCGGCGGCGATCAGCGCATCGATCTCGGCGCGGATCTCTACGAGCACGGCCTCAGCGTCGGCGACAGCCTGAGTCGCGGTTTCGACCGCTGCCTGGGCGGCTGCGATCTCGACGGAGTCGCCGCCCCACTCGGCGGCAGTGAGGTGTTCCTGTGCTGTAGCGAGTACGTCCTGCGCCTCGCTGAGCGCGACGCTCTGCGAGGACTCCTGTTCGTAGAGGGCGGCGAGCTCAGGCGGCGACTGCGCACCTGCGTCAGCCAGCAGTTCGTCGAGGATCGCTTGAGCGTCAGCCCGAGCGGCCTGAGCGTCGTGGAGGACGGTACGGGCGTCGTCTGCCGCCTGGCGGGCTTCGTCAGAGGTGGTCTGAGCAGCGGAGAATTCGCCGTAGAGCGGGTTGGCTGCGAAGCCTGGCGAAAGCGGGGAGTTAACGTCCCAATGCTGGGCGTCAACCTGGAAGGTTGCATCGGCGAGAGGCCTGCCATCCAGATCGGTCTTCGCGATGAGGAGCGTCGTTGGGGCAGCGGTGCAGCCGCCAGCAGCAGCCTGCGCGGGGAGGGGCTGAGCGATGAGCGGGATGGTGATGGCAGTCGCTGCGACTGCGAGAGTCGCGAGACCAAAAGCGGTGCGGCGGGTGCGGGTGATGATTGACACGAGGTCCTCCTCTGCGGGTCGGGTGAGTTGGTAGCTGCCGTAGACCGTCAGAGGGTGAGTGTGAAATTTTCGATTGGTGGTAGCTGCGCATTGTAAGGTTGTTACCCCGGGCGCCGGCAGCTACCACACTTGACGGCGCGCCCGGGGTGATCTATCAGGGCGCCAGCGCTGGTGGGCTGAGCAGTGCCCCGTGCTCGCGGAGGTACGCGAAGAGCTCGTCGGCGATTCGTTTGGTCTCTGGATTCTCGACCTTCGCCTCCCTGCGACCGTAATCCGGGTGCCCGGCGAGCCACTGCTCGTAGGGGGTGCCATGCGGCGTCGAGCGGTCCCCTGACCAGCCCTGCGCCCAGTCCCGCTCGTTGATCGCGCGGGCGGCGGCCTGTTGCTCGTCGAGCTTCTCGTCTACGTAGGCGGCGACCGCCTCGTCAAGCGGGAGATCAGGGAAACGGTGCTCGGCGCGGGCACGGAGCTTGTCGATCTCGTGATCCCGCACGTAGGCGTACGGGGAGGCAACGTGTGGGAGGACGAGCACGCTCCAGCGCTCGTCAATCTCGGCTGCCTCGTAGAGATGTTCGGCGCGGGGCTGCGAGAGCTCGAAAGCGGCGGCGAGCTCCTCGATAATCTCGGCGGGAGTGTCGCGGTGGTCGCGCGGTGTGAGATTCATGTGCGTGCGTGTCATAGTGTCGTCTCTCCTGATCGTGCTGGTGACCTAGGCGGCTGCGGGCTCCGGAGGGGTGGTGCCAGCCTCGAGCAACTTGTTCACGTACCAGACAGGGATCATCCACCGACCACCGATCTTCGTAGCGGGAATACTGCCTTTGCGGCTCTTCTCGTAGATGGCAGTGCGCTCGAGGCCAAGAATGTCGGCCACGTCGTCCAGCGAGTACCACGCCCGCGGTAGCTCGGTAACCTTCTTAAGCATTTTCGCCAGTTCCTTCCAAGTTCTTTAAGTAATAGCATAGCGGACGTGCACACTAACGTCTAGTTTATTTCCACGAATTTCCGAGAATATTCCCGCTTGCCGTAATAAGCACGTCCTTGATCTGCACCGCCATTGCTCGTATAAGACGAGCAAGCACGTCGTCCGCAATTTCCTCCGGACAGACCGCTACGAGCTCATCGTGAATCGGTAGGACGAGGTAGTGACCGATCCCAGCTTCGAAAGCTCGGTCTATTCCGCCGACAAGCACGTCGCGCGCGCTTGATTGAATGGCATAATTTAGAGCGGTCGTAGCGACACGCTCTTTGTCTACCGGGATGCGGCGGCCGGAGGTCGGGACGTGCACGTATCCAAGGCGGGCAGCGTCGGCGCGGATCTGGTCGCCGTATGCCCTGATCTCTGGGTATGCGATGTCGAACTCGTCGAGGACCGAGTTCGCCTGCTCCACCTCGATGTCAGCCTGCTCCGCGAGGCGTTCCGCTCCGCCGCCATACACGGTCAGAAAATTCGCTGCCTTAGCGACCCGGCGCTGCTCCTCGCTCGGCTCGATTACGTTGAACAGGAGACAGGCTGTCTGCGTGTGCAGGTCGATCCCCTCGGCGATCGCCCGCTTCATCTGCCTCACGTCCGCGAGCGCGGCGAGCACTCGCAGTTCCACCTGGTCATAGTCCGCAGAGATGACGACCTCCCCAGGGCCGGCGACCAGGCAACGCCGAATTTCTGATCCGCCTCTCTTCGGAATTTGCTGCAGCGGAGGAGCCGACACGCTCATCCGTGCCGTCCGCGCTGCCTGCGGCCTGATGGTCGCGTGGATGCGGTCGTCGGTGCCGCGGTCGGAGAGTAGAGCTTTCGTATATGAGCGCGACTTTTCAGCGCGGCGGAAATGGACCACCGCCTCTGCTAGCTCATGTCCAGTGCTCTCCAGCGTGTCGTAGCTAAGACCGCCGCTCGGCACGTCAACGCCGATCGCATTGAGCACTGCGGAGACCTGTTGGTCGGAGCCCGGCGAGTGTACGCCCCACTGCTCACAAGTCGCGAGGGCCGCATCTGCCTCGGCGGCGAGCCGTTCATCCAGATTGGTTGCGTACTCTGCATCGACACGCATGCCTCGAAGGCTCATCTGCATGACCTGCAGCGCGAGACGGTGCTCGGTGCGGATCATCTCCTGACCACCAGGCAGTCGCAAGATCGCGCGCACCAGGTGACTCGAGAGCCAGAGCGCGGTCGTCGCGTTGACCCCGACCGTCGCCGCGGGCTTTTGGCCAGGGCGCGGCTCAATTTCCTGGCCGTCCGGGGTCACGGCCTCCACGGCCATCCCCTCAGCCATCGACTGGTGCAGCTCTGGGTCGCTCACCTCCATTCTGCGCACTGCGGCGCCAATCCAGTCTTCAGCCTTTGGGTAGCAAAGACTCGGACTGACGATACGCAGCAGCGTGAGCGAGTCGAGGACACGGTCCGCGAACTCTCCGGCTGGCACACCGAGGACGGCCCAGGCGGCTCGCACGAAAGAGTCAAGGTCGTGCACCGCAAGCTGCACGGACGGCGAGGTCAGTAGGGCTCGCGCTGTGTGCAGATTCTCGGTGACATCGAGGTCGAGATAGACCGGCGTCGAGGTACCGCGCACGACGATAACCGAGTACCAACCGGCCTCATTGATCTCCATGCCGATCCGCAGGCTCTCAGGGTTCTTGATCGCTTCGAAGAGTTCAATCGAGTTCATAACTATTCCTCTCACGCAGCCCAAGCAGCGAGGTCGAGGCCCGTCGATGCGGGCGGCTGGGTAGGTACCTCAACGCTCGAGGCCGGTTCAACGGTCGGCTGCAACTCGGGCGCTGAGACGGGCGCAGTTGCGGGTGCAACCAAGTGGCTCCGAAGGCCATAGAAATAATGAGTGCCGTTGCTGGGCCTGTCGACGAAACCGCGATTTCTGAGCTCCTTAAAGAAGTGGGTTTTCGACCACTTGTGGGGCTTACTCATACCCTCTTCTTCGAACCAGTTTTCGTATACCTTGTATGCGTCGGCTCGACTGATCCTGGAGTGTTCGTCGCGAATCAAGCGGTCTGAGAATAGCGGAGTGAGTGGGTCGAGATCCTCTCGAAGCGCCGCCGTGTCTGCCTTCACGGACTCCGGATGCTCCAAGTACCCGCGCGCTCGGTATCGGCGCGCGCCTTCGATCACCCAGGCGAGGATGCCGTCGCGCTCTTCGAGCAAGGCGTCTTTGAAACCCGGCGTAGTCGGGAAGGTCTCTGACCAGCGGACGTGCTTGAACCGGCGCCAAATGCCGTTCGACCGGTCCCCGAAATTTGGGACATCGTTGATGAATAGCTGAATGATGCCTTCGACCACGAACTCGCTCATCCGCTTCTCGTGGAGCGTGCGGGCTGAGATCGGGTCGCCGCCCGACGCACGCTTCATGAAAGCCTCATCCATGCGCGCGCCAGGCTTATTCTCTGACGCGAAGATCATCTTCGCGCCGCGCAACGCCATAAGTTGTGGGTTCGGCCCGCCCGGATTACCGTTCGGCTTGGCCTCAAAAAGCTCCATCGACGGGTTCGCTGTGTAATCGCCAAAAACGCTGGCTATGATCTCGAGCATCGTGCCCTTTCCGTTGCCGCCGGAACCGAAATGACCGATGATGACTTCCTCGCGGCCCATAGCGAAGAGGCTGGCACCGAGCACCTCCTGGAGATAGCCGGGGATCTCAGGGCGGGTGCGGTGCGCCTCAGCCAAGAATTTCTCCCACCCTGGGCACTTCGCCTCAGGGTCGTAAGACGCATCGACCTGACGCGTGAGACGCAGCTCGGGGTCGTGCGGAATCAAAGCGTCGCGCCGATAGTCATAGATCCCATTTCGGCAATTCAGGAGATGGGGGTGCGCGTCGAACGAGTCGGCGCGGGTGCCAGCGATGCGCGAGGCCATATTTACGAGCGCGCTCTGGCCGGCATCGGAGTTGAGGCGCTCGGAAATCTTGACGAGGCGCCGCGCGTCAGCCAGCTTCTCCTCGGCTTCGACGCGCTCCGGCGAGCCCTCGGGAAGTTTCGCGAGCTGCGCCGCGACGGCGTTCGCACCACGAGTCACGTCCCAGGTGAAATTCTCAACCACATCGGCAAGCTCGAGGCCCATGTGGCGAACGCGAACCGACTCATCGCGCTTCCAAACACCGGAAGCGTCAGAATAGGCGAGCCACTCACCGCTTTCCACGCACGCGAGGCGCTCCCCTCGGGACTCCGCATATGCGAGGAGCTGGCGGGCAGCGCCCTTCTCGTCGGGAGCCGCTTCGTTCATGTCCCAGCGGAAATCGAAGGCCTTCGTACCGCCTACAGCAAGGTCATTTAGGTTCTGGCTACCTGGTCGGACTACAAGAAGCTCACCCTGTGCAGCGACAAGGGCAGGCGGGGCAGGCGTCTGCGCGACCGCCACGGCTTCGGTCAGCCACGCACCGAAGAGCTCCGCGCCTTTTTCAGCGAACAGCTCGGACAGGTCATAGCCATCGGGCAGTACAAGCGCCGATGCGGTACCCGGGATCTTCGCGTTGAGCGCGGCAATCAGCCCGGCGGTCATCGACTGACCGGCGCGGTCTGCGTCTCCGGCGACAACGATCTTGCGACCGGCGGTCCAGTCGAGAATGTCGGCAATCAGAACGTCGGAGCGCTGGCCTGCGCCCGCCACCGAGATTGTGTCGAGTCCGCCCATGGTCGAGGCAGTCATGGCGTCGCCGGGGCCTTCAGCGACGATAACTGGAAGCCGGGCAGCGTTCGAGTTCGTGCCTGCCATCCAGGCGAGCGGTGACCATGACTCGGATTCAGAGGGCGAGGATGCGTTCAACCACTTCGCCTGCCCGTCGTACGAAGGATCGATGGCGCGCGCCTGGTAACCGCGCGCCACGCCTCGCGGCGTACGGAACGGCACAACGACGCGCGGCGATCCTGCCTTGCTCGGAAGCAGCCCAAGGCCAAGGTTGCGGGCGCGCTCAGCATCAACGCCAAAGCGGGACTCAACGTAGGCGAGCGCTTGCTGCGCGAGTGCGGTCGGTTCCGCGAGCTGGTCGGCGAAGAGGGAGAGTTCGACCTTAAGCTTAGCGACGCTCATGCCCCCGGCCGGTGTCTTCGAGGACGACTTACCGACGGTCGCAACGGTCTCAACAGGAACAAAGATCGACTTGAATTCGGCCATCGAGACCTTGATCGCCGAGAGAATCCGGCTCAGTCCGCAACCGTCCGTCTGGCACATCACGACGACGGGCTGGGTCGCGCCGAGCGATACGAGTAGCGAAGGCTTCGTATCCGCGTGGGCCGGGCAGAGAGCGGCCCAGCCACCCTTACGCTCCTCAACTTTCTCGAGTCGCGAGAGGAATTCCGTGATGTACACGAGCCCTGCCTTCCTAGTCCTTCACCCGGTTTAACCGAATAACACCAGCATAGACGATGTGCACACTTTCGTCTACTTTAGATGACGATCGCCGCGCATTGGTTCCGAGGGCAGAGAATGGTGCCCGGATAGGATCGAGTTCATGACTTCCACCCATCGCTCCGTAGATGCGCTCGTCGCCGCGCTTAATGAGCTGCGCGAGCTCGAAGAAGCCATCGAGCAGAAGCGCGACGACGTAGAAGCCGCGGTGCGCGCGGCCCGCTTCAAGGATCAGGTTCCGTGGGAGGCGCTCGTCGAGGCGACCGGCGAAAGTCGGCATCGCCTCCGCTGGTATGCGCATCGGAGCTCCGAGGCAACCAAGCGAGCGCAGAAGACCGCGGCCGAACGCCAACGTGCCCTTCGAGAGAAGGGTGCACCCGCGGTGGGCGTCGGAGCCAGCGAGGCCGCAGCGCTTCTCGGAATCGGCCGCGCGCGCCTCTACCAGCTCGTCGGCGATGCCGAATCCGGCGAAGTCCGCGGCCTCCGCTTCGAGTTGGTCAACGGGCGGAAGCGGTTCTTCCCGCAGGACTAGCACGCGGCGCTCCCCGCGAGCCAAGCCGCGCAGTCGGCGACCTCTGCCAGGACAACGAGGTCGTGCGCCGGATAGTCGGTGGGTGGCGCGTCGAGCCATGCGTCGAGCTCGCGTAGGTTCAGTCCGGTCTCGCTTGACCAGCGCTCGAGGGTCGCGGTCGCACCGAGGAGAGTAGCGGCCTGGCAGAGATTCAGCTCAGTGGATGTCATGCACTTGTTACGAGCGGCGACCGGCCAAAGCGGCCGTTTTCGTTGAATCCCGGGCGTGTCGTAAGTTCGTGGGTTGGCCGGCGGAACCGGACTCCGAAAACCCGAAAGTGTAAAAGTGCAGAACTTTTCCAACATCTTTTTCTATATAGCTTCAGGAGGGCCTTCCGGAGGCTCTATTTTTTCTAGAAAAGAATTTGGAAATAAAGTGCACTTTTACACTTTTGGGGAATAGAACCGCGGAATCATGCGGATTTTGCAGTGCAAAAGTCAGTGTAAAAGTCGCTTTCACTTTTGCACTTTTACACTGCCGAAAGGCGATTTTGAACTCCGGTGACCGTTATCGAGCCGACGCCACGCCCGTGGTCCGACGACGAGGGCGGTCAGCGACGAGCGAAAAGTGCACCTTTCAGCCTGAAAAGTGCACTTTATAGAGGGCCGAGTGTAAAAGTTGCACTGACTTTTGCACTGCCATATCCTGCGCAATCCGGCTATCTGGATGGACACCGACGCGATCGTTAAGACCTATTTTGAGAGCCAGCGAGCGACCGTCCTGGCAAAAGTGGGATGGAAGGCGTTATGAGGCTAGATCAGCTGTCCAGCACTGCGACATCTACCCCAACCCGCTGTTCGTGAACCGGAGCTCCTCGTTAGTGTATCTGTGGATGCGAGTAACCCTCAGGCGGTCAGCTGCAAACTCCAGAGCCTCACCCTCGACCCCCAAGTGCTGCACCATTAGCAACGTCACGATCACTGCCGTTGCGTCGCGCAGCGCCCTTAGCCCTAGACCGGTCATGAATGCCCGATGAGCAGCCCTCTGCTCAGACGAATGTGCGACCAGATTCCGATGCCGCTTCAGCGACTTGATCCATGACCCACGGTCGATTCGGAGTGTCTCCCAGACTTCGCTTGGGAGGAGCTCTGAGACTGCCACGACGCGAGGTTCAAATGGCACGGTATTCGTGATCTGAAACGAATCGGGGAGTTCAAGTTCGGAAAGGGCTCCTTGTACTGCCTGGAACTGCTCCTTGGTCAACAGGTTCGGAACATCTGCCCACTCGTCTCCAAGGCGATCTAGGACCGTCGCCAAGAAAACGAAATCTGATTCCACATACCCTGGCTGCGCGATAATACCGGCCACTGTCTGTGGTAGCGGCCGGAGCTTGTCACTCATCTCCCACCACTTGGTGATTGCGTTCTGGGTATTCTCGTTCCCGAGTCGGAGCGGGAAGTCTCGGTAATCACGCTTCGGCGCGTTTCCTGGCTTCATGAACTGGCGAGCGAAGATGCTCGATTCCGCCCCACTTTCTGTTCTCCCGGTCATCGACAGCTGCGCCACGGGACGCTGCGCCGCGAACGTCAAGAGCCTACGGAACGCCTCGAGCTGTATTTCGAAATGCTCGATTGGAGCTGGGGTTTCGACCGTCAGTTGCACGGAGTCGCCCTCGAAGATAAGGGACATCTCTGGCGCGCTCTCAAGAGCAGGAAGTTTCAGTGGCGTTCTCGGTGAACGTTGAGCCCCGTCGCGGTGATACCAGCTAGAAAGTTGCTTTGCATACTGATAGGTGCACCGTACCTCGACATAGCTTTCATCGGGGTGCGAGGTGCCGACCCGCAAGTCTTGCACTCGGATGTACTGACGGCCTCCTTTCCAGAAGTCCGGACCCTTCAAGTAGATCGGCGACGATCCGTAGAAACCTCGAAACTCTTTCAGTTGCGCAGCGCTACTCCCTGGTTGTGTGCCGCCTGACCAACTTGTTTCTGACTCAAACCAGTAGTCACCCTTCTCGTCCAAGGTGATCGCTCCGTCCAGAGGCGAATCATCAATTTCACCCGTGACTACAAGAGGGAACGTGATATTAGGAGGCGCATCAAGCATGTGTTTATCCTTCCATTCCCGCTGACCCGCCGAAGTCGCCACCGGCATTCAGCCATGCGGCGGCCTCGCTGATCATTGAGTCAGCCCTGGCGCTATGTGCGGGTAGCCCGCTCGCCGTAAGAAGCTACCCACCCGGCAGAGTACTCAACGCAAGTAGTGGGGTCAGCAAAAAGCTCGCCCAATCGATCCGGCGTGATTCTGCCAGTCGCAGCTCCTTCGAGGTAATAGCCAGGCTTGCTCACTCTCGTGGAGGCTTGCAGGTACTCTCTGCGCTCGAGTTGAGGCGAATACTTGCCGCTCGTCCTGACGCTTACACCGAAGTGCTGGATTGAGCTCATTCCGCCAGCCTATCTACGGCCTTGCCGATAAAGGAGTGCAGCCCTGGATCGCCTTCGGGGAAAGGGATTCAGGGCTGCACGGGGTGCCGTCTCATGATCGAAGGTGGGGTTGTCATGACCCTGGGAGAATTCGATCAGACGGCGTTGACACCACACCTGCGACGCGGGGAAGCTTCGCGCAAGGGGGGAGTTTGCGAAGATGCGCCGCTAGGTGTGGTGAGTCTGAGGGTTTGGCCGCGAAGATATCGCGACGAGGTGGGGTGCCAGCCCCGGATCAGCATGTGAGCTGAGCGCCGGGGCTGGCACTTCACCTGATGGAGGCTAGCTCAGCTGAGCGGTCGCCTCGGTTGTTACCGCGCGGCGCTTGCGCACCAGGAGCAGCACTCCGCCGGCAAGGAGCAGGCCGGCCGCGAGGAAGCCCACGGTACCGAAGCCCTGCCCGCCGGTGACAGCGAGGGCTCCGACGGTGATCTTCTCATCGTCATCTGCCTGCACTGGGTCTCCGCTGGGCGGGTTGCCGGTGGCGGTGGCGTGGTTGTCCACATACCCGCGATCACGGTCGGCGCTGGTGAGCTTGTAGCTCGCCGCAGCTGTCACCTGCTCACCCGGAGCCAGCACGCCGGCTTCGCCCGGCCAGGAGCCGTAGGTGATCTCCGACAGGCCCTTGAGCTCATCGGTGATCTCCACCCCGGTGAGGGTGACGTTGCCGGTGTTGGTGACAGTGAAGGTGTATGCGATCTGGTCGCCGTTCAGCTTCCCGGTCTTCACGAGGGTAATAGCCGGCGCCTGGGGCAGCGGTGTGTTCTCCTCGTCCGGATCCTCTACGGGGTCGCCCGTGGGAGGCGTGCCGGTGACGAGTGCGTGGTTATCGACACTACCAGCGTCCACGTCAGCCTGCGTCAGCGTGTAGCTCGCCGTCGCAGTCACCTGCTCACCCGGAGCGAGGACACCGACTTCACCCGGCCAGGTGTACACAATCTCCGACAGGCCTTCCAGCTCGTCAGTGATCGACACATCGGTCAAGGTGACGTTGCCGGTGTTCGTAGCGGTGAAGGTGTAGTTCACCTGATCGCCCGCGACGGACCCTGCACCCTGGGGAAGGCTGCTCGACTTCAGCAGATCGATTGCCGGACCAGGGGTCACAGGTACAGTCACGTCGTCCTCGTCCTCCACCGGGTCGCCCGTGGGCGGGTTGCCAGTGGTGGTCGCGATGTTGTCGACGCTTCCTGCGTTCACGTCTGCCTGCGTCAGCACGTAGCTTGCAGTCGCGGTGACCTGCTCACCCGGAGCGAGGACACCGGCAGCACCGGGCCACTCGCCGATCGTGATCTCCGACAGGCCTTCCAGGTCGTCGGTGATCGTGACGCCGGTCAGAGTGACGTTGCCGGTGTTGGTGACGGTGAACGTGTAGTTCACGGTGTCACCTGCTGCGCCTGCGCCGTCGAGGGTCCCGGTCTTCACCAGGTCGATGACGGGCAGCTGCGGGAGCGGCACGTCCTCTTCGTCGTCGTCCTCCACCGGGTCGCCCGTGGGCGGGTTGCCAGTGGTGGTCGCCGAGTTGTGGACGTTACCTGCATCGATATCGGCCTGCGTCAGAGCGTAGTTCGCGGTCGCAGTGACCTGCTCACCCGGTGCGAGGACACCAGCTTCGTTAGGCCAGGTGTAGACGATCTCCGACAGGCCTTCCAGCTCATCGCTGATCGTGACGCCCGTGAGGGTGACATTGCCAGTGTTGGTGGCAGTGAACTCGTACTCGATCAGGTCGCCCGGAACGACGGTTGCGCCGTCTTCAAGACCGCCGGTCTTCACCAGTTCGATGCCGGGTGCGGGATCCACGGGGATGATCTCAATGTCATCGTCCTCCACCGGGTCGCCGGTGGGCGGGTTGCCCGTGGTGGTCGCGGTGTTCTCAACCTGGCCTGCGTTCACATCAGCCTGGGTCAGAACGTAGCTTGCCGTAGCAGCGACCTGCTCGCCTGGCGCGAGGACACCGGTTTCGCCCGGCCACTCACCGTAGGTGACCTCGGACAGGCCTTCGAGCTCGTCCGTGATAGACACGTCCGTGAGGGTCACGTTCCCGGTGTTGGTTGCGGTGAACGTGTATTCGACAGTGTCGCCTGCCTGGCCGGTTGCGCCCTCTGCGAGCGCACCGGTCTTGACGAGGCTGATCGCGGCCGCCGGATCAACCGGAACCGTTACGTCGTCTTCGTCTTCCACCGGGTCGCCCGTGGGCGGGTTGCCGGTCGTGGTCGCGACGTTGTCAACGCCGCCTGCGTTCACATCTGCCTGAGTGAGGACGTAGCTCGCCGTAGCCGTGACCTGCTCTCCGGGCTGAAGCACGCCAGCCTCGCCGGGCCAAGTACCGAAGACGATCTCCGAGAGCCCTTCGAGCTCGTCAATAACGGTCACATCAGTGAGGACAACATCGCCGGTGTTCGTCACCGTGAACTCGTAGTCCACCGTGTCGCCCGCAACGCCCGAACCGCGGAGCGTGCCAGTCTTCACCAGATCAATTGCCGGGTTGTCGGGAAGGACAACTTCTGCATCGTCCTCATCGGTGACCGGAGGACCCGTGGGCGGGTTACCTGACACAGTCGCCGAGTTCTGGATGATCTTGTTGTCGACGTCCGATTCGATGATCGTGTACGTCGCGGTTGCAGTCACCTGCTGACCAGGCGCAAGCACGCCGGCTTCACCGGGCCACGAGTAGATGAGATCAGACAGGCCCGGCTTCGGGTCAGTGATCACGACATCCGTCAGCGTGAGAATACCTGTGTTAGTAGCGGTGAACGAGTATTCGACCGTATCGCCCGCTACACCAGCGTCGCCTTCGGCAAGAACCCCGGTCTTAACGAGGTTGATCGCGGGAGCTGCGGCGCAATTCTCAGCAATCAATTCCAGAAGAATATCGGAAAGGCCTTCGAAGTTGGACGTCAGATAGTCGCTGCCTTCTACCGGCCCCGAGACCTGCGACATATGCTCACGGAACTCGTCCATGTTGGAGATATTGTCCGTGAGCCCAACCCCAACGATTCGTGTGCCAGCTGCCTTGAGCGAGTTCGCACTCTCTACTGCAGCAGTGATGATCGGAACGTTGGTAAAGTCGATCTCCCCTGCAGGGTTACCTGCTTGAGTCGGGGAACCGTCAGTAACAAAGAGCAGCGCATCATACGATTCAGGGGTCGCTTCAACCGCAGCGAACGCCTGGTCCCAGTTCGTAGCACGTTGATCTGACGCGCCCCTCTGGAAACCTTGCAGCCAGTTCGACATACTGTCAATTCCAGCATCATCAAGAGCCGTCAAAGGCAGTGGCGCGTTCCTCGGATCATCGCTTGCCGGCGCGTTCGAGGCAAAATTGTGTAGCGACAGCCGCACCGGATAGTCACTAAGCGATTCGGCAAGCTCGGCAACGCCATCGCGCATCAACTGAAGCTGTGGGTCCTTGACTGAGCTAGACAGGTCAAGGCTCACTGCAAGGTCGAGCGCGCATTGCGCAGGCATTGCCGGGTTCGGAGCCGGGTCAATCTCCGACTGCACCGCCTGGGCAGCCGTAACGCTGCCGAATATCATCAGCGAGGAGACCAAAGCCACTGCAGCAGACTTCTTCACCCCGCGGCCTATACCGCGTCGACGCTCCTGAGTAGCCAATGTCACCTCCTCGGGAACTTCGGAGCTCGGCGAGCCCCTCAACAATCTGTCCTCCATGTGATTCCTTTTCGCTCGTGCCGCCGGCGAGAAAGTGCCGCCAGCGACGGTGATGGTACAAACGAGAAGAGCGCTCACGCCAAAAGGGCATGACTAAGAGAGGCCTCAGGGCGCGAGCCCCAGGATCCTCCGTGTGACCACTGCCCCAGCCGTCAAGCCAGGGACAGCGGTCCGCTCCCCCATTCCCAAAGCTAGGCGTCGCGATCGCAGGCCTTCCAGCATTCAGCCCATTTGACCCCCGCCGGGGGTCATTGCTCAGGGGTCAGCAGGTTCTTCACCCGACAGCGGCGAGGTACCCGTCGTCGGCGGCGGCTTTCGCTAGATCCAGTCGAGAGTTCAGTGGACGTTGCGCGGCGGCATACTTGTTCCTCACTCGTTGCAAGTATTTCTTCACGGTGTTCGTCTTGACGCCGATGGCTGCCGCAACTTCCTCGATCGATGACCCCGA
Organism: Leucobacter aridicollis; assembly: GCF_013409595.1. NCBI lineage: Bacteria > Bacillati > Actinomycetota > Actinomycetes > Micrococcales > Microbacteriaceae > Leucobacter > Leucobacter aridicollis. The sequence continues at coordinate 1,896,851 of NZ_JACCBD010000001.1, forward strand.
CGCGTACAGAGCGAGCGCACGTTCCTCTTGCTCGCTCAAAGCTGGCCGCTTCGGATCGTCCGCGATGAGCTCAGCAAGTTCAGGAGACACCCACCACTCACCGCTCAACACCGCTCTGACGGCTTGCAGGATGTTCGCTTCGCTGTCGCGCTTTCCAATGGCCCCGTGCACGCCGACCTGGATCATTCGCCTCGCGAGCGGCGGTGACGTGAGAGCAGAAAAGAGGACCACCTTGGGTCCCGGGTAGCGGTGATGTGCGATGAGCTTCGACGCCATTCGCGGGTCTGCGTGCGGGCGCCGGTCGACCATCAGATCGAGGAGCACGAGATCTGGAAGCATGTTCCGGTCTGCGGTCTCCATCCACTCCATAAGCTCAGGCAGCTCTTCACATGCATACACGACGCGGAAATCTGGTTGGTGGTCGAGGAGCGCTGTCACGTATTTGCGCTGCATAAGATGGTCCTCCACGACCACAACCTTGTGCACGCGCACATCCGACTCCTTGATGCTCCACGCCAGAGACCCTGATGCCCCCGAGACATTCGACTCCCCCGAACCATCGAACCCCGTATTTGTTCGACGCTTGATCCGACGCAGTGCGAATGACCCCCAGTGGGGGTCACGCAGAACGTATGCGCAGCAGGCACGGCTTTGAGGACCGGGAGTCCACCGGGGTCCGGCGATCAGCAGATGCGTCAACCCTCCGCGCTACGTACTACTCATGTACGTAGCGAACGCGATGAGTGTCTAGCCGCTCAGAGCGCATCCTTCGAAACTGGCGAGTACTCAATAGCCACCACGGACGAGGTCTTACGGACCGTACCCGCGTAGATACTCCCGCTGCGCTCGACCATGTTCTGACGCTCTTCAGCCCAGTAGACGAAAACAGCGCCCGCGTCAGGCCCTACGCGAGCGCTCCACGACACGAGCTCAAGCTCCTCGCCGTCGCCATGCAGCTCGATCCCTGGTATCCCGAACTCAGGATCAGCAGGCACCTCAGCTCGCCCGCGGATCATCGTCGCCGAGCCGTCACCGGCCACCGCTACCCAGTAGACGCTGCCACTCACTGTCGTCACCGTCCAAAGCCCCGGTGCTGCCTCGCAGCCCTCGACGACCTGAATTGTCTCCGTCTCACCCATCACCCACTCCTCCCGCCGCCAGACCGTCCGGCGGCATGAGTGACCAATGCGCGGCCCTCGATCACCCCATCACCTCGCTGTTGCCGGATACTCTGATTACCATGACCACGACCGCCTTTGTTCCCGAGCGCTCGGCCACTAAATTCTGGCTCTTCGCAGGCATCGGCATCCTGGTGATAGTGTTCGCCTGGTGCTGGTACGGTCTAGCTCAGCTTGAGGCGGAGACCGATCAGGGCAAGGCGCTGACCGCAGGTACGACGATGGATGGATTCGCGCTCACGTTCGGAGGCATCCCGCTGATCATGGCGCACGTCATCGGCCTCGCAATTCTCATGCCGCTTGGATGGCAGCGCTGGCGGCTGCCTGGCCTCGCGTACGGCTTGATCGCAGTAGTCGCGGCGAGCATCATCGGAATCGGCGCGGGGCAGCTTCTCTTTGGTGGGGAGCTTTTTGAAGTCGGGCTGCAGAGGTATTACAGCGAGTAAGCAGCTGCGATCACGCCGCCATCCGTTCCTCTCGCCGCGCGCCAGTCACTCGGTCTGCCGCGACCTGCGCACGCTCGTCAGCCATCCCCGCTCCGACGAGCACCCGCCGCACGGCCTCGCGCATTGCGGCCTTCTGCGCGAGCGTCGCCCGGTCACCGATACGCTCCCACGCATCCGCCACCTGGCCAAGCCAGACCCGCGCCTCGTCGAGATCAGCCGGGCGATCGCCCACCCGCTGCAGCATAGCTACCGCCGTCTCCTCCGGCGTGCGGTAGCTGCGACCCCCGCCGGTCGCCGCATCCGCCGCTCGCCGGTTGGCACGCCTGGCCGCTGCTGCCGCCGCCTTCCTCTCGTCCGCCGCAGCAGCAGCGCCGCTCTCCTCAGCCACCTCCGCCAGCCATTCGACCATCGGCCGGTCTGCCAGGCGTTCAGCCAGCCAGGAACGTGCGGCAGCGGGGCGCGCCGGAGCGCCAATCATCTTCGGCCAGGCCAGCAGTAGGTCGAGATCGCTGGCCAGCGCACGGCGGCGGCGGGTGGCCTCCTTGGGATCCCGCAGCTCTCGGGCGATCTGCCTGGCTTCTCTGGCGCGCGGGGTCATAGCGTCACGCACAGCCGTCAGCCAGGCACCATGAACCGCCGCATTTGGGTGCGTCCAGACCGGGGAGCCGGCAGAAGCCAGCACGTCGGCGAGACTGCCCGCGGTCGGCGCCTTGCCCTGCGTTACCCACGCCACGAGTTCGTCAGCGTCGCTCGCCCATGCCAGTTCGCCGGCGATGCGCTCCGGGCGGTAGAGACTGCGCAGCCGGTAGGCGCGGGTGCGGCCGTCGCGGAGCTTCTTCTCGCCGACGAGGATGCCTTCGCGCTTGAGGATGTTGATCACGTTCAGAGCATTCTGCTGCGACGTCCCGAGCTGACTCGCGAGCCACCTGCTACTCACAATCACGTGGGTCATCGTTTCGCGCCTCGCAGCCTCAGCGACCCAGGTCAGGCCGATGGCGACGATGGCTCTACGCACGATCTCCTGGCGTCTTTGTCCTACGCCGAGGTGCGGCACCACCGCGAGCGCCACCACACGCCGCGCCGCGCGGGCCAGGGCGGGGAGAGAGTGGACGGAGCCCCGCTCCGCGGCCAGCCGGGCGACAGCAGCCCTGACGCTAGATAGGGAGAACGCATCGTTCTTCAGAACGATTTTCTGCGCGTAGTACAGATCGACAGCAGAGAGGTCAGGCATCCGAGCGCCAGCCCAAGCACAGGCGGCGTAGAGCAGCGCCTCGCGAGTGGAGTAGCGGTGCGCAGCACCAGCGAGCCAGGTGCGAAACGGTGAAGTGTCCATCGGAAGCCTCCGGGATTAGGTAGTCGCAGTTGTCGAACTCACTTTTGGCGCGTGCGGAGCGGAGCGCCAAAAGGGTTTGTTCGTATTACGTGCGGCGCTCCGCGAACCGGGTGGCGCTGCCGGGGCACGCGAGCACCACGGTCGGCAGACCGATGATCGAGCTGACGGCGAGCTCCCGGGCTCCGCCCTCCCGCTGCGCCGCTAGCGGATCGACAGACAACGGGGCGTAGGGCACAGCGGCGAGGTAGCCGTAGCCGTGTCGGCGGGCAGACCGTAGACGAAGCGCTGGACAAGCTGTGGTGGTGATCTGCGAGGCCGGGGTGACCTTGGGCCGGCGGTGACGGCGCTGAATGGTTGCCGTAGGCGCAGCTGCAGGCGGCGGAGTGACGGACATCTCGATCATCTTTCTGTTCTTCAGATAGTTCACTACTCCCCACTTTTCCTCCACTCACTCACTAATTCACCCGCCGGTCGCCGATGCCACACGGCCGCCTCTCAGAACCGCCACGCGACGGCGTGGAACCTCGCGGGCGGCTGCGGCGTCCAATGGTCGTTCGCACTCACAAGCCCGCTACCGCCGGGGTTGTTCGACTCGACGATCCGCAGCGTGCCGTCGCCGTTCACCCCGGCCACCAACACGGTGTGCACGCCGACCGCCCATGCGCCTTCAGCCCCGTCGGCGTGATACTGGATCACATCGCCAGGCACGGCCTCACCAACGCTGTGCCGCGTCGCTCCGGCGTAGTTGTCGAGGACGCTGCCTCCGCCAGTCCAGCCCCCACCACCGGCATTCACCCACCGCCTGGCACTCTCGATGCACTCGCCCGGCGCAGCCCACCCGGTAGGTCGCGACGTACCAACTTCGACGTACGCCATCTCCACTGCCGCCCGCCAGTCGTAGCTCGGCTCGACCACCGCCACGGTGGGTGCGGACAGCGGCACGCGGGCAGGCTCGGCGTCGGCCGTCACGAGAGTCTGCGGAGGCTGAATATCAAGGCATTCGATCTCGTACCGAGGGGTCGCCGCCTGCGCCGCTTCGGCCACACCGGCCACCGGCAGGAGTACGCCAGCCACGAGGGCTGCGATTGCGGGGACGGTTCTCACGAGTGCTGTTCCTCCGGTACGTCGTGCCGATGGCCGATGGCTTACGCCGCCAGCGCTGGCTGGTCGGTCTCAGTCGCAGCGCGCTGCTTGAGCCGGGTTTCGAGCTTCGACCGAGTCGTACCCGCCAGCTCGGCAGCCTTGCGTTGCCCAAAACCGTGCTCGACGTGGAGCCGAACGGCGTAGTCGAGGTCAGTCTCGTCTGCCAGCCGTTCCGGCAGATCAGCGGGTGGCTCGGGACGCGGCTTCGGTGCAGCCCCGGGCTTCGCACCGGCGGGCTTTGGTGCCTTCGCCGACGCGCTGGCCTGCGCTGCGGATGCGGGCTTCACGGCTGCGGGAGCGGTGCGGCGGCCGGCGCGCTTCGCCTTCTGGCGGGGTGGGGTCAGTGTTCTAATCGCGGCGTGGCTGGCGAGCAGGACGATCACCGGGGCGCTACCGAGGGCGGCTGCGATGATCACGGTACGTGGCTCCCACACGCCGCCTTCGATCTGCCACGCATGCACGACCTGCGCGCACACGGACACGACGACAGTGAGCAGCAGGAGCGCGGTCTCCAGAGTCGCGCGCTGACCACGGGTGTGACGCACGATTGCAGCCAGCGCCGCCGCTACTGCACCAGCATCGAGCACCACAGGCAACAGCGCAGCCACGCCGGTCGGGAGGCCCGCCCACTCTTTCGCAATTGAAATCAGCGGGAGCGCGCCGAGGACGAAAGCGCTCACGGCGACGATCATCAGCGCGACAGTCAGTGCGACCTGCACGCCACGACCGGCCTGGTCGAGCGAGAGGGTCTCGGCGGGCGGGGTGCTGCTCATATCTGACTCCTCAAACTCTGAGATATTGCAAGCGGTTACTTGCAATAATAGACCACTCCTGATTTAATTGCAAGTAAGCGCTTACTATTCCAATGGGCGCACGATCGAAAGGCATATTATGAGCACCGTCACCCGGCACGATTGCCACCCCGATTACGAGGTATACGACACAGAATCGGAAGCCGAGGCCTCAATCGTCGAGGCGCTGAGCGAGCAAGCCGACGGCCCCGATTTCGGTGCGGATTTCGACGCCGACGATCTCGACGAGCACGACCTCACCCTGTATGACGTGGTGAGCACCGCATGGGATCTTCCCTCCCTCTACGCCGACGCCATTGTCGAGCTTGAATGCGACTGCCTTGATGAGGGTGACGAGGAGTCAGTGCGCGGTGAGGAGCACGGCACGTTTTACGGCATTTTCTCCGACCTATTTCACGAGACCGAAAGCCGTCATTTCTCTCACGTACCGACCCTTGAGGAGCTGATCTGACCATGAGCACCGCCACCCACCAGACCGCGCGCGACCAGGTCGTCGATCTGCAGTGCGCCCTCGCAGACCTAATCAGCCACGAGTCGGACATCCCGGCCACCGTCGCCCGCGAGACTCTCCCCGACGCATCCACGCTTGAGACGTGGCTCCGCGACCGCGATCAGCACCCGCTCGACGAGGCGACGGCCGAGGTTTGGCTCGACCGGATCGCCGAGGCCGGGCTTATGCCGTAGAGATACACCCACCGGCACCCTCGCCGATTCACTCCGAGGTCGCCAAAACCAGAAAGCCTCCGACAGCTCGGGGGCTTTCGCAATGATGAATGACAGCCGCGGGCTACTTGTCTGACTTCGCGCGCCGGCCGCGCCTCGGGGCGAGCGCCCGAAATTCATCCTTGATGGCCCGAATTTCATCACCCCGCCAGACGAGCGAGCGGAGAAGCATCCCTATAGGGGCCGGGAGCAGCCGGGCGCGATCGGACAGCGGTAGCTTCTGTTCCCACTCACCATCGGCCCGCTTCTCCCCATAGCCGCGCCCGCCGTGAGTTTGCTCGTGCGTCAGCACATTGAGGGCGGATCGCGTGATTTCGAGCTCCCTGCAGACATCCTCGGTCGAGAGGTAATTGCCCCCAGTGAGATCACTGAGCGACATCACGAGATACTCGCGCGATTCGCCGCCGGGCGCAATTCGGGCAGGGGTGGTCATGGTGAGAGTTTCGCAGATTTACAAAACAATTACAAGCCCACGGTTGCAATTAGCAACGGGACCTGGTTGAATTTATTTACAAGCAAACGCTTACAGTTTCGCTGACACGACACCAGGAGTCACCATGAGCACCGTCACCCTCGCCGAGATTCGCCAGGCCTTCCGCTACTACGCAGGCCACCGCGTCACCCGCGGCATCACCTACGCCGCATCCGCCTCGCTGATCGCGACCGCTACCATCGGCATCCCGCAGGTTATCGACGCTCACGCCACGCAGACTAACCGCGTCGCCACAGCACACCGGCTGATCGACGGCCAGCTCGACATCACCGAGACCACCCGGTCGGAGCTGGTAGAGCAGATCACGGCAGCGGAGAAGGTGGCAGAGCAGGCGGGAGCAGAGGGTGCGCTGCCTGCAGAGAATTCACTCGCCAAACTTACCGACGCAATCGCCGGCGCTAGGACTCAGCTCGCGGCGCTCGACACTCAGACCGCAGCGACCAAGAAGGCCAACGCCTCCGATGACGTTCACAGCTGGCTCCCCCACGCGATTGGCGAGCAGGCGGACGACCTCGGCGAAAGCTTCAACGAACTACGCATTGAGACCGTGGCTGCGGGCAAGCTCGACCTCGCGGAGGCCACTGCCACCGTGGGTGCGGAGATGGATGCGAAGGCCGCTGCCGACAAGAAGGCCGCAGACGAGAAGGCAGCCGCACTGGCAGCCGAGGAGGCTGCTGCAGCCTCAGAGCAAGCGGCCAGCCAGACCACCTACTCCCCCAGCGTCGCGCCCCAGCAGCAGTCGCAGGGCACCTCCGCCCCGGCTACCGGCGGCAGCTGCCGTGCACAGGCTGAGGCACTGGTCGCATCGCTATCCGGGGCACAAGTCGTCTGGGCGGACTTGTTCGGCGTTCGCGGACAGACCACCGCAGGGATTGTCGAACTCGGAGGAACACGCGGAGTTGTTAGCCTCAGCTCCGGCTCGGATGTCAGTGCGTGGTGCACCCCCAGCGCCGGCTACACGGCGGCACATGAAAGCGCCCATTCCCGGCATAACGACCGATACAGCGCTATCGCAGACACTCACGGCTACGAGTGGCAGATCGCCCACGCCGAGAGCGCTGCCGACTGCATCGCTAACCAGTGGGGCTACGCAGGCTCCGTCTACGGCTGCACCGCAGAAGGCCAGGAGCTGGCTCGCCTGATCCTCGGCTAACGCCGATTCCCAGACCATCATCACCGCGCATTCATACATAGGAGGTATCCATGAAGACCAGAACGCTGCTGGCCGTCGCCGTAACCGGTGCGCTCATCACCGGGGCGACGGCTGGTGGCGTGATCTTCCATCAGCATGCGCAGGGCGTCGCCGCTTTCGATGAGGCGCGCGACAAGCTCGCCGCGAAGATCGAAACCATCGAGACCGCACGCGGCACCGCTGTCGCAGACCTCGCGGAGGCACAACATATCCTTGACCTCGCCAGCCAGCCCGGTGCGCTCGCCCGCACCCCTGCCCTTACCGACCTCGACGCTGCGGTCAGCCGCGCCACGGAGCGCATGTCTGCGTACGACGAACTGCTCGCCGGGCCACAGACGGCGCTGGCCGAAGCTGATTCGGAGCGCGATAGTCTCTTCTGGCGCTCAGACTTCGCCGAGGCCACCGCGGCCATGCTTTCGCAGGTCAACCTAGGCAGTGCCGCCGGGGTGCCGGAGCTTCAGCTAGAGGCGGTCGCCGCGGCCGTAGAGGAGCTAGAGCGGACCACCGAAATCGTCGCTACTGAGAAGCGGATCACCGGCACCCCCGCAGCACAAGACAGCTCCGGATCATACCGGCCCGCCGTCGAGAAGCTCATATCTGACGCCGGTTTTCACGTCCGCCGTACGACCACCGAAGCCGCAGCTTGCGGCGATCAACCGATACGCGGAGCAGCGGCCGCCTTCGTTTGCCCGGGCTCAGACGACGTTTGGATCGTCACTGGAACCATCCCCGACGACGACCTGTACCTCGACGCGGCGGTGCGCCACGAGCTCGCCCACCAGATGATTTTCAAGCGTTGCGGAACTCCGGACCCCGCCGAAGCCGGCAACCAGAGCGAGGCTGTCACCAGCTCGTACGCCGTCCTCTACCTGGGTGCTGACCGCGCTGAGCTGGCTCGCCCCGGCGAGGTGGATCCCGCTTATGCCATGACCCCCGAATCCGACGCCGCCGCCCGCGCCATTCACGACCAGGGCTGCGCAGCCTAACTGACGAGAGGACTCACTATGTGCCAAAGCAAGAAAGACGGCGGCAGACGTTGCACGCCCCACACCGCTGGCGCAGTCACCACCGCCATCTCAGCGATCCACGCGGCCATCGCTAGAGATACCGGCAGTCTCGCGCAGCGCGGTGCGGCACTCGATGCAGCCCTTGTCCGTGGGCGACTTGCCCACCGGGCGATGGCAGACCGAGAGGCGGAGATTGCAGGAGAGCTGGGTAACCTCGCGGATGCTAGCCCGGACGCAGAGCTCACGGCGCGGCAGCAAATGCTGCGCCGTCACCGCCAACTGCTCCGCGATGCGCAGGAGCCATACGAGGAGGCCGTGCGCAAGGCCGAGACTCAGTACGCGCTGCTCGTGGCACAAGCTCCGGGCGGAAAGCGGTACAACCTGCGGGATTTCTCGACTGGCATCACCGCACGGGAGGCACTGGCGCAGCGGCTGCTTGAGGAGCACCCGGAGTGGTCGAGGCCTGGCGCTAAGCCCGCGCCAAAGGTTCGCGCTGCGCAGGAGGCGGATCGGATCGCTCACGAGCGGGCGATGGCAATTGCGCCGCTCGTAAATCCTGCGAATCTGGAGGCTTTGTCCGCCGCTCTTGCCGATGCGGGAATGGTCGCTGCCGAGACCGCACCGCATGACCGCGGGATGTGGCTCCACCGGCAGACCATTGCGGCCGAGGCTGAGATCGCAAAGAGGGGCAAGCGCACGAACCATGTCGGCGCGACGTTCGTTGTTCGCCCGCCGAACGGCCAAGGCACGGTGACCCTGATCCGCAGGCCGAGCGGTTGGGCGCTCTGCGACTACTCCGCTGAATATGACTCACGCGCGCCAATCCCCGGCCTCCACCCCGCGCCGCGGTTTGAGCACCCCACGAGGGCGGAGGTGCCTGCACCCGGCTTCTTCGAGCAGCTTTTCGCCACCTAGACAAACCCCCTACAGAGAGGAGACATCTTGTCTCGATCACCCCGTCACCTACTTCCCGCAGCGGCACTCGCAGCCGGAGCCGCACTCCTGCTCGCTGGTTGCTCGTCAGCAGAAGAACCGTCCACACCACAGCCGACGGGCACGGTCAAACCGACCGAACCCTCGTCGACACCGCCCGCGCATCCCCAGGGAACCTCCGGGCGCACACTCCACACGCTCACAGCAGACGACATCGCCGCCATCGATGCCGCCGTAGCCGCGAAATTCGAGGAGTGCGGCGGCGCGTTCGACTTTGCTGGCCCCGTCGAATTCAACATCGACTGCGCTGCCGTTCCTTCGGCTGCCGATTTCGCCGCCACTCTGGCCGATGCGCCCGTTGTCACCGATGCTGGGGATGGCTCCGACGAATACTTCTCGGTTGCCCCTACCCGTGAAGCCGGCACTGAGCTTTACCTCCTAGAGCCGGATGTTGTGGGCTGGAAGGGCGGAATCTTCCTCTCGGGTGCCGGTCAGAGCGGGGAGGCAGCCGGCCTCGTAGATCTGGAATCGGGCGAACTCATCAACATTGCACTCAACTACTGAGCTTTTTCTTCCCGCATGAACCCCGCAGCTCCTCTTAAGTTGCGGGGTTCGCTGCTTCAGACCGCGGTACGGCAGGAACGCGTCATAGCGCGTGAAAGCTCTCGGCCACAGCTCCGGCTCATTACCCCAGCTAGGCTTATAGACATGATGAGTCCGTTCCTTGCTGAGGCAAGTTGTGCCCGCTGACGAGAGAATCGAGCGCGCGCTCGGCCTGCTCGCAGGTACTGTCGCAGCGGTTGCCGTGTTCCTCGCGAGCTTCTTCACCCTGTTCGGCAATGAGGCACCATCGGGCATGTTTCCGGTGTTCGTGACCGTTACCGTGCTCGTCGCATCGATCCCCGGCATCACCGCCGCCGTGCGGCTCGCAAAGGGTGTCAGCGCAGCAGAAGGAACACTCTTGGACGGGCTCGACACGTCCGCAGTTGTCACCCGGTCTGTATGGAGTGGCATCATCATCAACGCCGTTTTCGCGGGCCTCGGCATGGTCGCGTCGATGGGCATGCTCATTGTCTTCCTTTTGCCATATCTTCTCGTAGGTTCAGCGATCGTCGCTGCGGTGGCGGCGCTCCTGGGGTGGTGTGCGACACGCGCAACAGCCCGAAAGCTCGCACGCTAGCAAGAGAAGGTTGGCGAATGCGGTCGCAACGGTATTCATCGCCGGGACCGCGTTTTTGGGCGCCTGATACGGTTGATCTGTTGTTCGTGCCGGTGGTTTGAGACTTTTCTCCTACTCAGCGACGACTTTGGCGGCTGGAAACGATGTGCGTATCGTGCCCTGTGTTGCCGATCCGCTTGGCCTGAGATAGGTCCGTTCTGCCCGAAGCGAGCAACAAGCTACGAGATGAACTGAGTGAGGAATATTACTTGAGCGAAAAACAGAGAGTAGCAATTATTGGGGCCGGCCCGAGCGGTATGGCTCAGCTCCGCGCGTTTGAATCTGCGGAGCAGGCTGGCGCTGAGATCCCGGAGATCGTGTGCTTTGAGAAGCAGTCAGACTGGGGCGGCCAGTGGAACTACACCTGGCGCACCGGCCTCGACGAGCACGGCGAACCCGTGCACTCCAGCATGTACCGCAACCTGTGGTCGAACGGCCCAAAGGAGGGACTCGAGTTCGCGGACTACTCGTTCGACGAGCACTTCGGCCGACCGATCTCCTCATACCCTCCGCGCCCGGTGCTGTGGGATTACATTGCCGGCCGTCTTGAGCGCACCGACGTGCGCAAGTACGTGCGCTTCGAAACCGTGGTTCGCATGGTCACGTTCGACGAAGGCACCGCAATGTTCACGCTGATCAGCGAGCACCTGCCAACGAAAGCCACCACCACTGAAACCTTCAACCAGGTGATCGTGGCGAGTGGGCACTTCTCTTACCCGAACACTCCTGAAGTGTCGGGCATCGAAACGTTCCCGGGCGCGATCATGCACGCACACGATTTCCGCGGTGCTGAGAGCTTGAAGGATCGGAACGTGCTTGTTATCGGTTCCAGCTACTCCGCTGAGGACATCGGTAGCCAGGCCTACAAGATGGGTGCCGCGTCTGTCACCGCGTCCTACCGCACCGCACCGATGGGGTACGACTGGCCGGAAGGCTTCGAGGAACGTCCAGGCATTGACCATTTCAACGGCAGCACTGTCGTTTTCGCAGACGGTTCATCCAAGGACATCGACGCGGTCATCTTCTGCACCGGCTACCAGCACAAGTATCCTTACCTCCCGGAGAATCTCGCGCTCAGCGGGCCGAACACCGTCTACCCGGAAGGCCTCTACCGTGGCGTCGTCTGGCAGGACAACCCGTCACTGTTCTACGTAGGTGCGCAGGATCAGTGGTTCACCTTCAACATGTTCGATGTGCAGGCATGGTACGTTCGCGACCTCATCCTCGGCACCGCCCCGCTCCCCAATGCAGCGGAACGTGAGGCCTCGATCGCAGCGTGGCACGAACGGTTCCTCGCGATCCCCGATGCTGAGGCCGAGATCGCGTTCCAGGGCGACTACGTGCTCGACCTGCTGCGTCAGACCGACTACCCGGAGTTCGATGTCGCCGAGGTAGTGAACATCTTCATAGCATGGAAGCACGACAAGCAGCAGGACATCATGGGCTACCGTGACCGCTGCTACCGCTCCGTCATGACCGGCACGCTCGCCGTGCAGCACCACACTCCTTGGATCGAGGAACTCGACGACAGCCTGGAACGATACCTCTCCGAGGATGTGACTCCTACTCCAACAGCCACATCACTCTGACGGACCGCTGAGTTCTCATATCGGCAGGGCCGGTCGGCATATCTGCTGATCGGTTACGTCCGACGGGCGCTGTCTCAGTGAGTACAGCTGGGACAGCGTCCGTTAAGGCGGCGGGACGTGGGCCGCAGGACTAAGGTCGAGGTTGGAGTAGTTGAGGCGGTTCGCGACAGGTTGGAGCATCCGATGAGTTTTCGAGAAGCAAAGGGATTTGCGTTGTTCGCTGGCTCAGGTCTTGCTGCGGTTTGCCTTGGACTCGTTGCCTTCGGCGCGCTCCCGACTGGCATAAATGACCCTTCGAACAGTGCAGAGGCCTCTTCAGCCCAGGAGCAGAACCCCTGGGATTCTCCGGCTGAACCCTGCGCAAATGCATCGGTCAAGACCGCCGCGCAGGAACTCAGAGCGGCCGGGTTTGAGAGTCTCGACAACTCGACCCTGGCCCACCCCGATGAGGTATCGAGCGAGCAGAGGACCTATCAACAGGAGGCCTGGCGCTCGCTCCAACCCCACGAACGCGAGGTACAGCACTGTCTCGCCGCGCTCGGAGCAGAGGAGTAAGCGACTCGCCCCGGGTGCGGACTATGATGAGGCCATGAGGATCCGTTCAACACTTGTCGCGGTCGCCGCTATTTCGCTGTTTGCTACTCCGAGCTGCGCTGCCGCTTCTGATACGCAGCAATCGGTGGACGTGCAGCCGCGAGAGGTTGATGCGTTGATGCCGATCCTCGAAGAGAGCACAACCAACTTTGATGTTGATTCGGCTCGCCTCGTCTGGGAGGGTGCCGACGCCTCCTTCTATACAGCCACGGACGCCGATAATCCCGACTTCACTTGCCTGATCCCGGTCTCGCCCGTGGGGCAGGACATCATTGGCGGCTGCTCTACGGACACGTACTTCGCGGTCAGTATTGGTGACCGGTTCTATGCTTACGGCACTAAGCCAGACTTCGATGGCGAGGGCTGGGAAGAAGTCGCCGCAGATTTCTGGCTTCGCGACGCTTGACCAGCTCAGGTCATGACGTTGATTAAGGTTCCCGCGGCGCTCACAGCGTGCGTCCTGGCCGTTGTTGCGCTCTCGGGTTGCGCTCCTGAACCCGGAACCTCGGTTTCTTACGGCAGCGCTCAGCACCAGTCGCCGGAAAAGACCAGCTCAGTCACACCAGTGGCAGAGAACCGCACAGCAACTGGCATTCTCACCTCTGTTGATGGGCAGACGACGGGAAGGGTTAAGGTGCAGCTCGAGGATTTCACCGATGACTTCGGGATTACGACCCCGCTTGCGACGGTGGAATTCTTCGATCTCGTCACGCCATACGATCATCTGACGCCCGGCGGTGCCCTCGCTCCCCGAGGCGACGATCCTTGCTTTGACACCGGGGGCCGGTCAGGCGGTGGAATGATCACGCCAGATGAGAACGGCTTCGCGACCGCCACCATGCCTGCAGCGGACAGCGGCCATTTCCTTCACGAGATCGTGCTGCATCTCGACTGGACCCAAATCGATGCCGAGACTGAGGCGTGCATGCAGCCGGTCGTGGCCCGCGCTCCGCTAACCTGGGCTGAGTAGTCAGCCAGGAACAACTGACCGGTTTCCGCCGCAGGCGAGATTGGTACAGTACCGAGATGCGTGAGCAATTAGATTTCGTCGAGACGACGGTTGAGCGCCGGTCTTTTAGTCGGTCGAAAGTGTTGATTACCGTTGCTCTTTCAGTCGCCGCGATCCTCGCTCTGATCGGGGCGGGGAGCCTGGCCTGGAATTTCGTCGTGTATCAGCCGACCGATCGAGGTTCATGCCTCTCTTTCAACTCGCACGACTGCAAGAGCCTCACTCGTGCGGCCATCGAGGACATGGGCCAGGTCTCATTGCCCGAGGATGCGCGGGTACTTCGATCAGGTTCGGGTAAGACGCTGAAATCGGCGAGCTCGTACGCCGTCGTCGAGCTTCCCGGTGACTCGGAGCTGATCTTGAATAGCAACTATCGAGAGACCAAATCGGATGGCACCGCTCCTGCGTACGTTCGCGATGCGGGCCTTGTCTCCGTAGATACTGCTGCCGCGTTCACGGAGAGTTCGAATGTCATCCGCAAGGTGTTTGTCGGCAGCGGCGAGGGCGGGGAACGACTGGCCTACATCGAGGAATGGCGAGACTTCTGATTCTGCATGGCACCACACTCACCGAGGCGCAGTCGAGGTGTCGCGCCTCTCCGCGGGAAAATTGGCAGTCCTCTGCCCGAGCAAGTCTGGCACGCTGATCACCGAAGGAGACCTGATGACTGATCTGCCTGACGTTACCCGTCTGCCGGTGAAGCATTTGCTGCGCCTGGAGGCCAGCATCGTGACCGAACTGCGGCGCCGCGACCTCGTGCGCACCAACAATAAGCCCCTCGGAGACATCGCTGAGCACGTCGTCTGGTTGGCACGCGGCGGAGTGCTCGAGCCCAACTCTACGAAGTCGCATGACATCACGTCCGCGGCAGGTCAGCGCATACAAGTCAAAGCAATGGCCAACCGGGCAGCCGGAGCCGGGGCGCGGTTCAGCCCGTTCCGTAGCGCGGACTACCACACGGCCGTGTTCCTAGTCTTCGACGCGGAGTTCGAGATAGTAGAGGCCTACGAGGTCGTGGCTGACCACATCGAGCAGCACGTCAGGTTCGTGCCTCACGTTGCTGGACGGCAGCCAAGCCTGACGCAAGTCCGATCCCTGGGGACGGACGTAACCGCCGAGATGCATGCAGCCTATGCGCGTATCGATGGAGCATCACCCCAGCTGAACTCCCCCGCGCTGTGACGTTGACTTCACAGCTCTCTCTACTGCTTCGACGCCCGTAATCGGCACCTCACCTATGATCGCCGCCGTCACGTGCGGCAGCGTACTCCCGGTGCTCCGCCCCGCTAACCATTTCTGAGCCTGCGGCGAGCGCAGCATCTTGACCAACGCTGCCGGATCGACACCATCCCTCGGCCGAATTCGGATCACCGATGTCCCGTAGATAGCGCCTGCGTGCTTTTCGCCGACGACGGCCACCCGGTGCAGCCTCCCCCGCCGAGCGATCATCACATCCCCTTGTACGACCCGATACTTCGCTAGTCGTTCCGCATCTTCAGCAGATACCCGGCGCATCTCTCCTATAACCAGGCCGTCAAGGTTGCGTGCCTCCACGACGGCCACGCCTTCCTCGCTCTCCGGTAGCCAGTGCCGCGACCCCAGAATCTCGCCGCTCGGTGACGGCTGTACGTCCGCTACGTCGCGCAGCACCTGCTCCGCCGGTGTGTCACCCGAGTACGTTGCCGGATTCAGCTGCCATCCGCGTCCGCCGATCTCCTCAGCGCTCACAAGCACACCAGCGGGTAGCACTCCGCCTTCCCAGTTGCGCGCGTCGACCATCAGCACGCCGTCCGCCGGGACAGCGGGTTCGATCATCCAGATCACGCCAGGCGCTGCGGTGCCCCTGAATTGGTCTCGCGGGAGAGCAACGACTTGGCGGAGCAGTCCCGATGTAATGAGTTGCTTGCGATAATTTGTCCAGCCCCCCCTGCTGATCGGTGCACACGCTGGCTGGCAGCAGAAGCACCGCTCGGCCGTCGGCGGTGAGCGCAGAGAGGCAGTGCTCGACCCACGCCCTGTTCGTCAATCGTTTCCACGGCGGGTTCGCCAGCACCAGGTCCGCTGCGAGCGCTGGATGCTGCGGCTCAGAGAGAGTGTCACCTGGACGCCCGAGGTTGATCTCTATGCCTGCGAGTTCGGCGTTGATCGCAGCACACGCGTGACTCACCGGGTCGATCTCCTGCCCAACGAGGGTCACGCCGGGGTTCCGCGCGGCGGCCGCGAGCAGCAGGGCTCCGGTTCCAGCCGCAGGGTCGTACACGGTTCCTGTGACATCACCCGCGAGGTCGAGCATGAGCCGGACGAGCGCGGGCGGCGTCTGATGGGTGGTCCTATGCGCGCGCCTGCCTTCGAGAGCTTCGATCACCCAGCCCAGCGGGTCGTCGTGGGCGGCGAGCGGGTGCCGGTCGAACAGGGCGTCGAATTCTGAGCGGCAGGCTGTGGAGAGCTGCTCTGGGTGCAGGGCTGCCAACGCCGCTGGCACCGGTGCACCGAGGTCTCGAGCGAGCCGCTCAGCCACCGCGCCGATGATCTGCGCACGGGGTGCCCTATGCCGCTCAGCGAGCAGATAGAGCTTTCGCGCGGGAGACGGGGCGGGCATCTGGCCAGCGTATCGAGGGACCGCGCATTGGGTACGGCATGACACGAAAACGACGTACCCCTCACTTCACCCCGGTTAATACCAACGCCCCGCGGGAACCGCGCACCGCACCCCACGGACGACTCACCCTCGTCTCCGACGGTGGCGCAGACGTGGTGCGGTCATTCGATGACTGGCCACCGGATTACGAGCGCCTTGGTTTTGACCCAGAGGAGGTCGTACCGCCGCCGGAGCGCGCGCAGATCGTGCGCGAAGTCGTGGGTGACGACGACACAGCGTACTTCGAGGCTATGCGCGGCTGGCGCGACGACGGATGGCGGCGAGGTGATGCGCCGTTCTGAGAGTAGACACGCCCGAGAAGACCTTACGGGATAGGCCAAGATAGGAGGTATGGCCGTTTCTTTTGTCTCCACCGACGATGCTTCGAGCAATGACGCTCCGGCAACTTCCCCCGCTCGCCCGCAGGTCACGCTGTGGGATCTTCTCGACAGTATGTATTTCAGCGCGACGAGCGAGCGCGACAAAGGGACGAAGTTCGAGCGGTTCCTGAAGAGCTACCTTCAGACCGAGCCGAAGTACGTCGATCTCTTCTCTGACGTGTGGATGTGGCAGGAATGGCCCGACCGCGCCGGGCGCCCCGACACCGGCATCGACCTCGTAGCCCGCGACCGCTACACCGGCGAGCTGACGGCGATTCAGGCGAAGTTCTACGATCCGGCCGCGTCACTCCCGAAGCAAGAGATTGACTCCTTCTTCACGGAGCTGGGCAAGGAGCCTTTTGCCAACGGCATGATCGTCACCACCGCGCGCAACTGGTCCCGACACGCGGAAGCGGCACTCAATGACCAGACGAAGCCGGTGCAGCGCGTCGATCTCAACAACCTAGCCGAGTCACGCATCGACTGGTCGCTCTTCAACCCGGCGGAGCCTGAGAATCTAGTGCGCACCGCAGGCAAGGAGCCGCGCAAATACCAACGCGAGGCCATCAACGATGTGATCACCGGATTCCGAACCGGAGACCGGGGCAAGCTCATCATGGCGTGCGGCACCGGCAAGACGTTCACGTCGCTGAAGCTCGTCGAAGAGTACGTGCCTGTCGGCGGCAGCGTGCTGTTCTTGGTGCCATCTATTGCACTGCTGCAGCAGACCCTGAATGAGTGGACAGCGCAGGCTGACCAGCCGATCCGCCCGTTCGCGGTGTGCTCAGATAAGTCTGTGGGGCGTAAAGAGAACGAGGACGTGTCGATGCACGACCTCGGGTTCCCCGCGACCACCGACCCGGCGAAGCTGTTCCATCGCTTCCAGATTTCGACCGGCGCGGAAACGATCTCCGTCGTGTTCTCGACGTACCAGTCAATCGACGTGATCCATCAGGCGCAGGAGCTTGGCCTGCCGGAGTTTGATCTCATCATCTGCGACGAAGCGCACCGCACCACCGGTATCTCGCAGCCCGGAAGCGATGACAGTGCGTTCGTGCGCGTGCACGACAACAGCTATCTTGCGGCGAAGAAGCGCCTGTACATGACAGCGACCCCGCGCGTGTACGTCGAGGATTCGAAGAACAAGGCAGCCAAGGACGGCATCCTCACCTATTCGATGGATGACGAGGGGCAGTACGGCCCCGAGTTCCACCACCTCGGGTTCGGCCGCGCTGTGGAGATGGGGCACCTCTCCGACTACAAGGTGCTCATCCTCGCGGTCGATGAAGAATCCGTCGCATCCTCGTTCCAGTCACTGCTGGCGAGAGAAGGCGACATGAACCTTGACGACGTGGCTCGCATCGTCGGCTGCTGGAACGGTCTCTCCAAGCGCGGCGTCAACGGCGAACAGCTCTCCATCACCGACACCGCACCCATGCAGCGCGCGGTCGCGTTCGCCCGCAACATCAAGGAATCGAAGGCCATCGCGAACCAGCTCGACGTGATCGGGCAGGAGCTGCTGATGAACGCCAAGGAAGGCGCATCAGCTCTCCGCATGCAGGCCAAACACGTCGACGGCACATTCAACGTGCTCGAGCGCTCCGCCCGCCTCGACTGGCTGCAGGCCGGCGCAGCAGCTGACGAATGCCGCATCCTCACGAACGCGAAGTGCCTCACCGAGGGCGTGGACGTACCCAGTCTCGACGCGGTGCTGTTCCTGAACCCTCGCAACTCGCAGGTAGATGTTGTGCAGGCGGTCGGCCGCGTCATGCGCCGCGCTGAAGGCAAGGAGTACGGCTACATCATCCTGCCCATCGCCGTGCCCGCGTCGCAGGATCCCGAGACCGCGCTCAACGACAACAAGAAGTACAAGGTCGTGTGGGACGTGCTGCAGGCACTCCGCGCACACGACGACCGGTTCGAGGCCATGATCAACAAGATCGACCTCGACAAGAAAGCCAACGACCGCATCGACGTGATCGGCATTGGCGGCGGTACTGACGAGCGCGGCGGGAACACGACCGCTGCCTCCGACAAGGACACCAGCCAGGCGCTGTTCTCAATGGCGAACGCCGCCGAATGGCAGGATGCGATCTTCGCCCGCATGGTGAAGAAGGTCGGTGACCGGCGCTACTGGGAAGACTGGGCGGCAGATGTTAAGGAAATCGCCGAGCGCCAGACAATTCGCATCAAAACGATCTTGGACAGCGCTCCCGCCGCCGCGACCGAGTTCGAAGACTTCCACGAAGCGCTGCAAGCGAACCTGAACGACGGCATCACCCGCGACGACGCCGTGGACATGCTCGTACAGCACCTGATTACGAAGCCGGTATTCGACGCACTGTTCGAGGACTACGAGTTCTCTCAGCGCAACCCAGTCTCACGGGTCATGGACCGCATGCTCACCCAGATGGACAGCTACAACCTGGACTCCGAGACCGCCGGCCTCGACGAGTTCTACCGCAGCGTCCGAGTGCGCGCCGAAGGCATCACCGACGCGGCAGGTAAGCAGAAGATCATCACCGAGCTGTACGAGCGCTTCTTCAAGCTCGCGTTCCCCCGCGTCGCCGAGAGCATGGGCATCGTCTACACCCCGATGGAGGTCGTGGACTTCATTTTGCGCGCCGTTGATGACGCGCTGCGACTGCATTTCGACGCCCGCCTCAGCGACGAGGGCGTGCACGTGCTCGACCCGTTCACCGGCACCGGCACATTCATCGTGCGCCTCCTGCAGTCCGGGCTCATCGACCCGCAGGATCTGCTCCGCAAATACACCGAAGAACTCCACGCCAACGAAATCCTGCTCATGGCGTACTACATCGCCGCGATCAACATCGAGGCCACGTTCCACGGGCTCCAGAAAGAGCACGCCGGCGACGCAGAGTACCAACCGTTCGGCGGCATCGTCCTCACCGACACGTTCCAGAGCTCCGAGGCTGACGATGTCATCGACGACCGCATGTTCACCGGTAACAACGAGCGCCTCACAGAACAGAACGCCCTCGACATACGCGTCATCGTCGGCAACCCGCCGTACTCCGTCGGGCAGCGGAACGAGAATGATGATAACGCTAATCTAAACTACCCGTCCCTTGACCGCAGCATCCGAAACACCTACGTTGAAGCCTCTTCCGGCACAAGCCCGCGATCCCTATATGACTCGTATGTCAGGGCAATTCGATGGGCCTCAAATCGAATCCTGAATTCAAGCCAAGGTGGCATCGTTTGCTATGTGTCCAACGGTGGATACATTGATTCGACTTCTGCAGATGGCCTGAGAAAATCACTGAGCAGCGAGTTCCATGACATCTATGTCTACAACCTGCGAGGGAACCAACGCACTGCAGGTGAGCAGAGTCGCAAAGAAGGCGGCAAAATCTTCGACTCTGGCTCACGCAACACCGTGGCCGTGTTACTGCTCATCAAACGGCCCGGTACGGTTACCGTAGGTACTCTGCATTACAAAGACATAGGTGATTACCTCAGTCGCGATGAGAAATTGCGAATCATTGATGAGGCTACAATTCAGGGGCTCAAATGGGAACGCGTGGAACCGAATGCGAACGGTGACTGGATCAATCAAAGGTCAGACGCATTTCAGCAGTACGACCCCCTTGTAGCCACTGCTAGAGGGGTGTCCGAGGCCAACACCCTTTTTAAGCTTTCTTCCATTGGCCTGACATCAAACCGAGACGCCTGGGTCTACGGGAGCAGCGAGAGCTCGGTCAGTCAGAAGGCAGCCACGATGGCGCGCAACTTTAACGAGCTAATCAACAGCGGGTCTAAAGACCCGAATTCGCTGAGTGCCGATGAGATCAGCTGGTCAGCGAACCTGAAGAAGAGACTTACGGCTGGCCGGTCACTTAGCACCGGTGAGCCAGACATCAGGCTCGCCGCATATCGCCCTTTCAACAAGCAATACTTAAATCTAAATCCTGAGACAATCGAGCGGATCAGGAGTATGCCCTCGCTGTTCCCTCCCAACCAGTCAAACCATGGTTTTTATCTCGTCGGTGCGGGCAACGATAAGGAGTTCTCAGTGCTCGAAACCGCTCAGATTCCTGATCTCTCGTTCTGGGGCTCTGGCCAGGGCCAGTTCTTCGCCCGTTACTCGTACACTCGGCCGGACGCGAACTCGCTGTTCGATCAGCCGGAGCGCGTCGACAACATCACCGACTGGGCGTTAGGGCAGTACCAGAGTGAGTACGGACCGCAGGTCACGAAAGACGACATTTTCTTCTACGTCTACGGCCTGCTGCATTCACCGGATTACCGAGAGCGATACGCCGCCGACCTGAAGAAGCAGCTCCCACGCATCCCGTTGGTTCCCGGCACAGATCGCTTCACCGCGTTCGCCGGTGCCGGACGCAAGCTCAGCAAGCTCCACATCGGCTACGAGGACGTGGAGCCGTACCCGCTAACCGAGGTCGTCTCCGCCGCGGCGCCGGCAGAGGAGTACGACCGGTTCGCCGTGAAGAAGATGAAGTACGGCGGCAAGCCCGGTGCCTACGATAAGACCCGCATCCGTTACAACGACTTCATCGACATCGACGGCATCCCCGAGGACGCGCAGCGCTATATGCTCGGCAGCCGGTCGGCGCTCGACTGGATCGTTGAACGGTACCAGGTGAAGACCGACAAGGCCTCCGGCATCGTCAACGACCCGAACGACTGGTCACGCGAGCACAGGCAGCCCCGGTACATCATCGACCTGCTCGGCCGCATCACCGCGGTAAGCCTCGAAACGATGAAGATCGTGGACGGTTTGCCGGAGCTGGGCATTTAGATGACCGAAGGCGAGAGGACGCAGCCACTCGGCATCACTGATGATGAACAGGGCTGGGTTTCGCGCATCAACGAGACCGCAAAGACGGTTCGAATGTGGCGTGACTGGGCCAAGTCCGCTCAAAGAGCGCAGGTCGGTAGCGACCTTGACCTAGACAGGTTGGTAGGGCTAGACGTTGAGTCAGCTGCCTGGAACTCCATCGCGTCATCCATCGAACATTTAGGTTTCTTTGCTGATGTCATTCATGCGACTGGAGCCATGTACCCAACCGCCTACATGACCGTAGCCAGGACTGCATTCATGGGTGCGGTGAACGCTCACTACCTTCTCGCTCCGGAGAAGCGAACGAAGCGACAGGAGCGAGCCTTGAATATGCGGGCACAGGAACTCAAAGATCAAGTCAACAAGATCAAGGAGCTATCACGGATGCCAGCGGGCGTCACATTGAACACCCAAGGTGCTCTAGATCATGCGACCAAACAGATCGAGCTGCTGCGCGGCCCGGCGCAAACTCTCGGTAAAGCAGACCCCGTTTACCTCAGCTTCAACCAGACAAACGCTGTCACAGCTGTTGCGACCTATATGCGCAAACTGTCAAACAGCGACACCTTAGAATTAGCTCTTGCGTCAATCTGGCGCGATGGAAGCGCAGCCGCGCATGCGCAACAGCAGTATCTGTTCTCGCGTTCCAAGCAGGGCACGGTCATCGCAAGTGATCCCAGAGGCACCGTCGTCAGTATGCGCGGAGAACTTGGCGCAGATGCCGGGCCAGCATTCCTCGGATCGTTTGCCGTACTGAATGATGCCCTGCGCCTCTACAACCTACGCCGACTAAAGCACTGACCCGATCTTATCCACAGCCCCCCTCAACCTCTTGACACCCCAGAGCAGCAGCATGAGACCATCGCTCATGCCCTCCACCACCGATGCTGACCTGCTGCAGATGCACCTCGGTGCCCTCGCAACCCAGCTCGCATGGTGCATGGTCCCGCACGAACCGCCGCCCACCGACCTCACGCTGCTCGCGCGCGCCATGCTCGCCGGCGCCGCATCAGCGTTCGACGTACCGGCCGAGGAACTGCCTACGGCCTCAGACCTCATCGTCGCCGCCCAGGCTCGGGTGGTTTGGCGAGGCGATGTTGATGCCTCTGAGCTCGCTGAATGGCAGGTGGAACGGATTCAGGAGGCGTGGGGCGAACTGCTCGCGTACCGGGAGCTAGCGGAGCGGGAGTAAGACCGCGCATTGCTCACCTGGACGCGCTGAACGACGCTGCGAGCAGGAGGAGCAATCATGGCGACACGACCGACACCCGAGCAGCTGGACGCGTTAATGACCCCTAGGATCCAAGAATTGCGGCGTGACCCTCGTGGCTGGGCGTTTGATATCTCCGGCGGCTGGTATCAAATCGTCGCCGACCTCGACCGCGAGCTTGAGCCGCATGCGATGTGGTTCCGTTATGCGCAGATCAAAGAAAAATTCGGCGAGTTCCGGGTCTATCTCGACTACGCCGCGCACACCCCCGGCGCCGTGCTCGCGCAGATCCAAGCCGCGACTGCGAGGCCAAGCGTACCGCCCGCCGGTGTCAGCAGTGAGCGCCTGGCTGGGTGGCGCTCGCGGTATTCCAGCAGGGTGGCACCAGCTCGCCGAGGAGCTCGACCGCGAGCTGCTGGCGATTGCGGGCCGCACTCAGGAAAGCGGACGCATTTACACACTCTGCGAGCCCTGCGCCGCACCGCGTTCAGATCGGAACATCAAATGAGCGACAACGCCGTCCGCATAGCGTCCCGCCACCGGTCAATTCAGCGGACTACCTATACGGACACCGCACCGCGAGTCACCGGCTCAACCACATCGGCACTCCCCCATCGTCCGTTTGGCGATCGGCTTACGGACGGGGGCGAAGCATGTTGATCGGCTACGCCCGCGTCTCGACCGCTGACCAGGATCTGACGGCCCAGCGTGAAGCGCTGTTGCAGCTCGGCGTAGCTGAGGAGCACATTCACGTCGACCACGGGCTCACCGGCACGAACCGCGAACGTCCCGGTCTCGCCAAAGCGCTGGCTGCGGTGCGCGCCGGTGACACTCTGGTCGTGACCAAGCTCGACCGCTTGGCCAGATCGGTTCGCGACGCTTCCGACATCGCCGCCGAACTCGGCGGGCGAGGAGTTTCGCTATCGCTCGGTAGCGCGGTGCACGACCCGAGCGATCCCATCGGCAAACTGCTGTTCAGCGTGCTTGCCATGGTCGCTGAGTTCGAGGCCGACCTGATTCGCCAGCGCACCCGTGAGGGCATGGCGGTCGCCCGCGCGAAAGGCAAACTCCGCGGGAAGCAGACGAAACTCACTACGGCACAGGACAGACACATCGCTGAGCTGCGCGCCGGCGGGATGTCCATCACCGACGTGGCTGGGCTGTTCGGGATCGGACGGGCCTCCGTCTACAGGGCTATCGAACGAGCGGAGGCAGCAGAATGAGCACCAGCGGACGTGTCGGGGTGACCGGCGTACACCGCGCTGCTGCGGTCGCTGAGATCCTGCTGGCAACCGGGGTTCCGGCTGACGGCGTGCGCACTGGAATGGGCATCACCCACGAGCAGTTCGACCACCTACGCGAGGTTTGCGACCGGGAGACCGAGCTGGTGCAGGCTGCGCATAGGCAGCTCACCGGTGAAGAGTGACGGGAGGTAGCAGGGTGGAACAGGGCAATCGCGCTGGAGTCGGCCGAGCTTACTAATCTGCCAAAATAGAAAAGCAAAACCCCGGCCGTTTGATCGGCCCTCCGAGAAGGAGGACTACAGGGACGGTTCCGGGGTGTTCGAAGCCATACTACAAGATCGTGAGCAAGATGAGCAACTCTGAGACCTGGGGCCTCTTTCAGAGCCATTTCGGACATGCACGTCTGCGGCACTATCTCGACGAGTACGATGGCGACACAAATCAAGCAATGCAACTATACGAATGGAACGCAGAGCTGTCTGCAGCCTTCTGGGAACCTCTTGGCCACCTTGAAGTTGCTCTTCGGAACACAATCGACTGCCAGATGAGTGCGCGACACAACGCTCTGGGCCGCGCCGGGCATTGGATCTACGATGATGCACAAGAGCTCGGAAGAGATCGTGGTCGCGGGAAGCACAAGCATAAGTACCCTTATGTGGACATCAATACTGCAATC
This sequence comes from Leucobacter aridicollis, assembly GCF_013409595.1. Taxonomy (NCBI): domain Bacteria; kingdom Bacillati; phylum Actinomycetota; class Actinomycetes; order Micrococcales; family Microbacteriaceae; genus Leucobacter; species Leucobacter aridicollis. The sequence continues at coordinate 1,921,498 of NZ_JACCBD010000001.1, forward strand.
GCTCGCGTCAGGAAGAACAACAAGCCGCTCAACCCTGGGCAGGTAATCTCTGAAGTCTCTTTCGGCTTTTGGCACCAGATGGTATCGAAGTCGCAGATGTTCCTCTGGCCAGACATTGCTTCAGGGTTTCCGTATATGAAAGGCCGAAGTCAAGCGCCCGTGCGCGACATCGTTTCGTCTCTCCGAGAGTTCCGAAATCGAGTAGGGCACCATCACCGGATCTGGGCTCTCGATGTATCTCAGAAGTACGATCAAATAGTTGCGCTCGCAGGGTACATCGATCCCGCTCTTGCTGCCTGGATCGAACAGCAAAGCCGCGTTCGTGAGGTCGTCGCCCGCCGACCAAAGACATCGAGTTAGTCCGCCGGTTTATCGACACGTACTACGAGCCCAAGCAGACATCTCGCACAGACAGCTTGCTGGCGAGAATGAGTATAGGGACACTGTCATGAAGAAAATCACCATCCGCGACGCCGGTGAAGTAATCGGCTGGGTGGTTGAGGGTGGCACCTGGATTGACGCGCCAGGACATCGCTCCACCGACATCCTGCTGCGCGGCGGCACCTATGAGCAGATCGAACGCTTCTTTTATCAGCGGTCACAGTACCGGAGGCCAGCAGAGTCCGACGGGCGCACGTACCAGGACGAGTACTCGTTCCACTTCAGCAATGCTTAGCGGGGGCGGGGGCATCCAGAGGGGGCACCCGGTGATGATCTTCACCAGGTGCCCCCTCTTGCTGAGCACTTACGCCGCAAGCAGCGGCTGCAGGCCGTGCTTCTCACAGAGTTCCCGGCGCACGCGGACGAAGCGGTCGACACGGGCGGAGTCCAAGTCGAACGCCTCCAATGCGCTCTTCCAGTGCTCCGGCTCGCAGTCCACACCATCATCCACGTGGTCTACTACGTCATCGATACCGTCATAGCAGGGCACTTCGAGGTCTCGCCACTCAAGCTGGCCTCGCATTTCATCGAGCTTCTCGGATACGTTGGTGAGTTCCTCGTCAGTCATCTGAGCCACCGGGCAGTCGAAGTCGAAATCGTTCCCGCGCCCATTCTCAAGAATGACGCCGATGGCTACATCGCTGATGAGGTTACGGAGATAGTCGATGCCGCCAAAGATGTCGGTCTTAGAAGGGGTGTTGGCGTTCATGTCGAACTCCTGTCGTGTCGTGTCTGGGGCTTCGGCTCGTCCTCGGCCCTCGCCATGGCACATACGGGTCTTTTGGGGTCACCTGAGACGCCAAGCTGATAGTTACCTGTGAGGTCATCTCACATCATCCGAAGCGGCGTGACGTGGAGCCAAACCGCACCGCGCATTCGTCATCCATGAAGACAACAATTAGCCCCGCGGAAGAACCTTCGGTCGATGAGTTCCTCGCCCAAGTGCTCCCCGACTCCCCCGAGCAGGCGCTCCCGCTCGACCCGGAGACTTTCATCCTCGACCCTGTAGAGCGGTGGGCTGTGCAGCAGGCTGCCGCAGCGCCGCCGCTCCCTGCGTCCGCCGAGCGTACGGTGGTCGGGCTCATGCGCCAGCACCTCTAACCCGTCGGCCTGCTAACCTCGCTTTTGGCTGATGCAGGGTAATTCCTTGACTCATCTGTTTGGCGGTTAGTCTCCCCAGAGACTGCGGTGAGGTGCGTCAGGTTCGACTCCAGCATCAGGCGGTCGAGCGAGCTCGACACGAGGCTGGTGTCCCCGACTGCCAGTCCGGGGACGAGCTCTGCGCCGGCAACGTGCCCGGCAGCAGAGCGCAGCCCCGAGCGCAGGCTCGCGGCGGTCTCCCCCAGGCGCCCGGGCACGCCCGTCGCCGATCCTGGGCCGCCGACAGTGGACACCGAGATCTCGAATGCCGACAGCCCCTCCGGCGGCCCGCGCCCGATCGCGCCCGTCAGGCAGACCGTCGCCCCCGGATACCAGCGCTCAGGCGGTGGGCCGTCGAGCCAGAGGATCGCCGACGCGGACACCGGCGCGACGGGCCCGGGCACCGTGAGCGCCGTGGGCGGCGAGGCCTCCGCGGGCGCCGGTCCGGACCCCGGTTCATCACCGCCGCACGCCAGGGAGACTCTCTCCGCGCTGGTGGCGCCGCCGGAAGCGGCTGCCAGCGCGACGATCCGCCCGCGCACCCAGCTGCGCTCGGCGTTGTCGCCGCCGACACCCGCGGCGGGCGCCGGGAAGCCTCCGACGACGACGGTCGCAGCGACGTTCGTGCCAGCCCCGAGTACAGAGACGGTCTCACCCACCACGTCCCGGCCCTGCTCGACCGTGGCGATCCGGGCGGTCACGGCGAGCAACGCGGCGATGTACACAATCCCAACGCTCCCGGCCCAGCGGTATCGCCGGAGGCCGGGCGCGCCATGCGGGCGACGCGCGGCAATGAGGGCCGCGCCGAGACCGATCCCGAGCCCGAGCCCGAGGGCTGCGAGTACGACTGCTAGCCAGCGCGCCGCGTCTGGCACGTGCACGAGCACGGCGGCGACCGCCCAGCACCCGAGCGCCGGGGCGAGGAGCCGCCACTGGCCGTGGCGGGGCGCCCCCTCCGGCACGGTCTCCGCCGCCGACGCCGGTCGCGCGGTCCCGGCATCCGCCGTCACACCGCGACCCTGTCGCGGAACTTGTCGAGCGTCTTGCTGCCGATCCCGCTGACCTCGAGGAGCTGGTCGACGTCGGCGAACCTCCCGTTTGCCTCGCGCCAATCGATGATGCGCTGAGCGATCGCCGGCCCGACACCGGGTAGCTGGGTCAGCTCATCCGCGCCCGCGGTGTTCACGTTGATAGGTGCACCGCCAGGCGGCGTGCTGCCTGCAGCGCCACCCGGGGCTGCGCCCGCGCCCGGAGCCCCGCTTCCGAGTCGCTCGGCTCCCTCGGCGTCGACGACGAGAATCTGCTCGCCGTCCGCGACCGGCCGGGCGAGGTTGAGAGCCGCGAGCTCCGCCTTCTCGGTCGGCCCGCCGGCGGCGGTGAGCGCATCGAGCACTCGGGACCCCGGATCGAGTTCGATCACCCCTGGCGTGACGACCTCACCAACGACGTGGACCACGAGCGACTCGCCCTGGCCACCGGCACCCGCGGCACCCGCGTCCGCCGCAGCACCCGCGCCGCTCCCCCCGCCGTCGCCGGCGTCGGCCGCGGCGTCCTCCCTCGCTGGGTCGCTCTCGACCTCGGCCCCAGCCAGCGGCGGTGACGTGAACGTGCCAGTGCCGCCCAGCCCCCGGATCAGCACGGCCGCAGTGATCCCGATCGCCACGACGAACACGCCGACCGACGCGAGCACCGGCATACTCAGCGCCCGTTTCAGGCGCGCCGCCACCGACTCCGCCGCCTCCCAGCGGAGGGGCTCGGATCCGGGACGATCCCCGGGTTCCTCCCGCCAGCGGCCCGCCGCCGGTTCCTCCCACTGGTGGTCGCGCGATACTTCCAGGCGCGGTGCATCCTGGCGCGCAGCCTCCCCGCCCCGGGCAGGTTCCGGGGCGGGAGCGACGGGGTGGCGCCGGAGCGGGCCGCGGGGCGGTGGCGGGACGGGCACGGGACGAGTGTCGGGGGTCATGCCCCCACTCTTCGCTACGCCACGGCGCCGTGGAACTGCCAGCAGGAGGCTGTGGACGAGTCGGCCCGAACCACACGCACGCGGCAGGCTGTGCGCGACGGAATAGCGAGCCGGCTCACCGCAGCGGTAGTCCGCGGCGTCAGGCGATCGGCAGGCCCCGTCGCGTCTTGCTCAGACGGTGCCCGGGCGCCAGTCAGGGTTCGCGGCGCGAACGCCAGCGAAGGCGAGTTCGACGGGCAGCTGCTCCCCGTAGTGGGTCGACGCGACCCAGACGTCGCCTTCGAAGCCAAACCAGTTCGTCTGTTCCATCACTCCGTCGTTCACGGTGTGATGGAACAGCGTGATCCCCTGCGACTCGGTCTCAACGTAGTCCGAGCTCCGCAGGTCGTCGACGAGGGCGACGCGGCTCGCCGTCGGCAGCTTGGCAACGAACAGGTTCGTCGTGTGGTCTGACAGCGGGACTCCCCAGTAGCAGGGTTGCACGGCGGTCGCCGCGTCGAAGGCCGTCACCGCTGACGGACCGAGCGATGCGGTCAGATGGTCCGTGTCCTCGGGCCCCTCCCACGGCTCAAAGTTGGCCCCGAGCTTCGCCTGGACCTGCGCGAGCGGGATGATCTCGTCGCACCCGGGAATCGATACGGATTCCCCGGCCTCGCTCGGGGCTTCAGCCTCTCCCGTCGCGCCGCCGTCGGTGGCGCCGGGCGCCGGCGCGCTCTCGGAGGCTGTGGGCGCGGGATCCGGCGCGGCAGGTGCACACCCGGACAGCGTGAGCGCGATACCCGCGAACGCCGCGATCGCGAGCGCCGCGCCCGGGATCGCGGGCGTGCGCCGCGCGGTCACCCGCGCGCTCCGAGCGCCCGCTCGCCCTGCCAGGCGCTCGCCCAGCCGTGCTCCACCGTCAGCCATACGCTCAACATAGCAGCGCCCCGGCCCTCCGTGGAAGGTCGGGGCACTGCACCGACGCGGCTTGCGCGTGACGGGCTGCGGCTACGCCGCGGGCTTCGTCGCGATCGAGACGATCTTCGGCGCGCGCGCGATCACCTTCACGATCTCGCGATCGCCGATCGCGCGCTGAGCGTTCGCCGACGCGCGAGCGGCTGTCTCTGCCTCTTCGTTGGTGATCGACGCTGAGACGGTGATCTTGTCGCGGACCTTGCCGTCGACCTGCACGATCATGAGGACCTCGTCGACGACGGTGAGCGACGCGTCACCCTTCGGCCATTCGGCGAGGGCGACGGTGGCCTCGTGGCCGAGCATCGCCCACATGTCCTCAGCGGCATACGGCGCGTACATCGAGAGGATGACGGCGATCGCCTCGGCGGATTCGCGCACTGCGGGATCGGCGACGCCGACGCCCGAGTCGATTGCCTTACGGGTGACGTTCACCTGCTCCATGAGCCGCGCGACGATCACGTTGAACTTGTAGGACTCGGCGAGCTGGGGCGCGTCGATGAGCAGCTGGTGCGTGCTGCGGCGCAGCGCCTTGTCGCCGGTCGAGACGTCGGCCCCGACGGGGGCTCCGCCGACCTCGACGTCGTGCGCGATGCGCCAGGCGCGGGCGAGGAACTTCGCCGAGCCCTGCACGGAGACGTCAGCCCAGTCGATGTCGTCCTCCGGCGGGCCGGCGAACGCGAGCGTCACGCGCAGCGCGTCCGCGCCGTGCTCCTCAAGCTCCGACGCGAACTCGACAAGGTTGCCCTTCGACTTCGACATCTTCGCGCCGTCCAAGAGCACCATGCCCTGGTTGAGCATGTCCAGGAACGGCTCTTCGAAGTCGATGTACCCGAGGTCGAACATCACCTTCGTGATGAAGCGCGAGTAGAGCAGGTGCAGGATCGCGTGCTCGACCCCGCCGACGTACTGATCGACGGGCGCCCACTTCTTCGCCTCTGCGGGGTCGAACGCCTGCGTCGGATCGTTCGCCGACAGGAAGCGGAAGTAGTACCACGAGCTGTCGACGAACGTGTCCATCGTGTCGGGATCGCGGGTGAGGGTCTCGCCCGTGTCAGGGTCGACGACGGTCGACCACTCGGTCGCGGCGCCGAGCGGCGACGATCCCTTCGGCTTGAGGTCGAGGCCCGCGGCGGCAGGAAGCTCGACGGGGAGGGATGCCTCGGACACCGGGCGCATCGAGCCGTCCTCGGAGTAGAGGATCGGGATCGGGGTGCCCCAGTAGCGCTGGCGGGAGATGAGCCAGTCGCGCAGGCGGTACGTCGTGGTGGCGCGGCCGGTGCCGCGCTCCTCGAGGATCTCGATCGCCTTCGCGATCGCCGAGACCTTGTCGAGACCGTCGAGCTCGCCGGAGTTCACGACCTTGCCCTCGCCCGACGTCGCGACGCCGGACTCGCTCGGGTCGGCAAGGATCTCGCCGTCCTCGTCGCGGACCTCAACGACGACCCGCACGGGCAGGTCGAACTTCAGGGCGAAGTCGAGGTCACGCTGGTCGTGCGCGGGGACGGCCATGATCGCGCCGTGCCCGTAGTCCGCGAGCACGTAGTCGGATGCCCATACGGGAATGCGCTCGCCGTTCACGGGGTTCACCGCGAAGTGATCGAGGAAGACGCCGGTCTTCTCGCGATCCGTGCTCTGGCGCTCGATCTCGGTCTGCTTCTGCGTCGCCTCCAGGTATGCCTGGAACTGCATCCGCACCTCGGCGGACGCGCCGACCGCGAGCTCCGCCGCGAGATCGGAGTCAGGAGCGACGACCATGAAGGTCGCGCCGTGCAGCGTGTCGGGGCGGGTCGTGAAGACGGGGACCTTCGCCGAACGGCCCTCGATCTCGAACTCAACCTCGGCGCCCCTCGAGCGACCGATCCAGTTGCGCTGCATGTTCAGCACCTTGGCCGGCCAGCGGCCCTCGAGCGCGTCGAGGTCGTCGAGCAGCCGGTCCGCGTAGTCGGTGATGCGGAAGTACCACTGCGTCAGCTTCTTCTTGACGACCATCGCGCCCGAGCGCTCGGAGGTCCCGTCGGCGAGCACCTGCTCGTTCGCGAGCACGGTCTGGTCTACCGGGTCCCAGTTCACCCAGCTCGCCTTGCGGTACGCGAGACCCTTCTCGTACATCTTCAGGAAGATCCACTGGTTCCACTTGTAGTACTCGGGGTCGCTCGTATGGAGCACGCGGCTCCAGTCAAACGACGGCGCGTACACGCGGAACGAGGCCTTCTGCTGCGCGATGTTCGCGTAGGTCCACTCGCGCGGGTCAACACCGCGCTTAATCGCGGCGTTCTCGGCGGGGAGCCCGAACGAGTCCCACCCGATCGGGTGCAGCACGTCGTATCCCTGGCCGCGCCAATAGCGCGCCATGATGTCGCCGAAGCAGAACGCCTCTGCGTGGCCCATGTGCAGGTCGCCCGAGGGGTACGGGAACATGTCGAGGACGTACTTCCGCGGCCGATCTGTGTCAAGCCCTGCGGGCACCTCGAACGGCTTCAGATCCTCCCAGACGGGCAACCACCGGTCCTGAATCGCCTTGAAGTCATAGCCCTGCTCAGCATCCTGCTGGCCGGTTCCCTGCTCGCTCACTCGCACCTCAACACTCGTCGATCACTTCGGGCCGCTACGGGCCACACACATTCAGCCAGTTTATCCCGCTCAGCGTCAAAGAATTGCCAGCATCGCGGCGGCCTTCAGATCCCGCTCACGAACCTCGGCTCCGGGATCCGAATCGATCGTGATCCCGCCACCGGCGCCGACGAGCGCGACGCGTGGCGCGCGCTCGCTTCTGGCGTCCCCGGAGGGCTGGTCGGTGAGGCCCGGCCCTCGCAGCTCGACACCGCGGATTGTCATCGCGAGCTCGGCGTTCCCCGAGTCGTCGACCCAGCCGAAGCATCCCGAGTACAGCCCACGCGGCCCAGCCTCGAGCGCACCGAGAATTTCCACCGCGCTCCGCTTCGGCGCGCCCGTCATGGACCCGCCGGGAAAGCAGCTCTGGATCGCGTCGAACACGTCGCGGGCGGGCGACAGCTCCCCCGCGACGGTGCTGACGAGCTGGTGCACGCGCGGGTGGCTCTCGACCGTGAGGAACCGTTCGACCCGAACGCTCCCGGGCTCGCAAACGCGGGTGAGGTCGTTCCGCATGAGATCGACGATCATGAGGTTCTCGGCGCGCTCCTTCGGGTCGGCGGCGAGCTCTTCGGCGAGAGCCCGATCCTCAGCCGCGTCTTCCCCGCGGGGCCGGGTGCCCTTGATCGGGTGCGTGCGCACCGTCCCGTCCGCCACCGACAGGTACCGTTCGGGGCTCGCGCTCACGAGCGCGCGGTCGGCGGTGACGACGAGGCCGCCCCGCATCGCTCCGCCGCGCATCCGCGCGTAGAGCTCAAGCGGCAGCGCGTCGGTCTCCGCCTCTGCGGTGTCAGTGAGGCACAGCACGTAGGCGTCACCGCGCCGGATCGCAGCCCGGCACTCGTCGACGCGTGCAGAATAGGCTGTCCCCCGCCACGAACCAGGGCTCGCGACGCGCGACGCGTCCGTCGTGGTGGTGGCCGCGCGAGCCGATCCTGCTCCCGCAGCGAGGACCGCACGAAGCCGAGCTGCCGCGGCGGTCTCCCCGCGCACCGTGGCGGTGTCGGCGTCGTGGTCGACGACAAGCACGGCGTCGCACCGCAGCGCGAATCCTGGCGCCGCCGCGTCTGGCGCGGCCTCGGCCCCGAGCAGCCCGACGCCGAACTCGTAGCCGAGCGCGACGATCCACCCGGTGGTGAGACCGGCGCCGTGCGCCAGATCCCCGTCCGCGCGAACGCCGCATGAGCGCTCCCGGAGCGCCGCGAGGAAGGCGCGCTCGTGCCCGCGTTCGGCCGTGAGCGTGTCGGCAGCGATCCCGAGGTAGCTGACGCGCCGTTCGCCTGGCGCCGCCGCGTCGCCGTCGAGCCAGAACCACGGGCATCCGCTGCCCGCAAGTGCCTGGGCCGCCGCCATCGCGGTCGCCGCCGCTCCCCCGTGTTCCACCCTCACATCGTAGTGCTACGCTCACGCCATGAACACTCTGGACGGCGCCCCCGCTCTGCTCGTCGCGGACTCGTTTCGCGTTCGGGTGCGCGACGGCGCCGCCGAGGTGCGCGGGTTCTCCCGGCACCTTGAGCGGTTTGCGCATTCGGTCGGTGCGGCGCTCTGCACCGGCGTCGCCTCGGACCGGAACGCCGAGCTCACCGCGTTTTTCGCCGACGCACGGCGTCGCATCGCGGCGTTCGGGGAAGGGTTTCCTCGCCTCGAGCTCTGGCGCGACCCAGACGGCGCCATGCGGTACGGGTGTGCGCTTCGGCCGCTCCCCGAGCTCCGCCCCACCATCGCGCTCGCAAGCGTCTCGGTTCCGCCGCTGCCTGGCGCGCGGATCAAGGGCCCCAACATCGGCGCCTACGCCGCGCTGAATCGAGGCCTCGACGCGGAGGCGCTGCTCGTCGATCCCGATGGCCGGGTGCGCGAGGGCGCAACGACGAGCCTGCTGTTCTGGCGCGACGAGCGCGACGACAGCGGCCATGTCGTCGTTGACAGCGAGCGGGTCGCGTCGGTCACCGAAGCGATCCTGATCGCGGCCGCGCAACAGCGCCTCGTCGGCGACAAGCCGCACCGCGCGCGCGATGGAGCGCTGCGCGCGGCGCCTGCGACCGTCGCCGAACTGCAACGGTGCGAGGTGTGGGCCGTGAACGCGCTCCACGGGATCCGGCCGGTGACTCACATCGACGGCACCGAGCTGCCTCGGTTCAACGCGGCACGCCTCCGCTGGTTCGAGGACGCCCTCGACCGCGCGTGGGAGCCCGTCCTGCCGTAGCGGCGGCGCCGCCCGGCGGGACCGCCAGGCCGCGCCCCGCTACAGCGCGATCCGCGCGGAAATGGGCACGCCCTCGGGCACCGCGGTGTGCGTGATGAGGATCACCGCACGGTCCTCCGGAATCGCGCCGAGGAGGTCCCGCAACAGCCTGTCGGCGACGAGCTGGTCGACGCCCGCGGTCGGTTCGTCGAGGATCACGACGGGGAAGTCGGCGAGGATCACGCGAGCGAGCGAGATCCGCTGCATCTGGCCGCCGGAGACGAGCGCGCCGCGCTCGCCCACCAGCGCGTCGAGGCCGCCGCGCTCGCGCACCCACTCCCCAAGGCCGACGCGCTCGAGCACCGCGAGCAGTTCCTCGTCGGTGGCGTCCTCCTTCGCGAACTTCAGGTTCTGCCGGAGGTCAGTGTTGAAGAGGTGGGGCTGTTGCTCGCAGAGCCCGACGAAGCCGCGCACCGCGGCACCGCTGAATTCGCGGGCCTCGACGCCTCCGAGGCGGTAGCTGCCGCCGTAGTCGAGGAACCGGCTCAGGGCGAGGGCGAGCGTGGACTTCCCGCTGCCACTGTCCCCCGTAATGACAAGCAGCTCGGCTGGGCCGAGCGCGAACGACAGGCCCGAGATGACGGCGCGCCCGCCCGGGTGCGCGACCGAGAGATCGGTCACCTCGACGAGCGGTGCCCCTGCGACGGCAGCCGGGACCTTGGTGGCGTCGATCGCGGGATCGTCGACGGGGATCTCGCGCGGCAGCTCGCCCTCGGTGAGCTTCGCCACCCGCCGGGCACTCGTCTCGACGGTGCGGCGCGCGGTGAGCGCGGCAAACACCTGCGCAAAGACGTCAAAGACGGCGGCAGGGACGACGACGATCGCGGCGAACACGGGCACCGAGAACGACGTTCCGGCGCCGGGGGCGATGGCGAGCAGGATCGAGACCGAGGCGACCCCGGCGCCGAGCGCGACGAGCGCCCCGGTGAGGCCGGCGGCCCGCGTGCGGGTGAGCTGGACGCGGGCGAGCCGCGCCTCCGCGGCTTCGATGCGGGCGCGCTGCGTGTCGAGTGCGCCGAACGCCGCGAGCACGCTCGCCGAGCCGAAGCGATCGAGCAGGGCGTCGGTGAGCGCCGAGCGGGCGTCGGCGAGCTCGCGGTCGCTGCGCCCGGCGATCCGCTTCGAGAGCGTCGCCCCGACGATGAGGGCAACAAGGAGCACGGCCGTCAGGATCGCGGCGGCGACGGGCGACGCGATTGCGATGATCGCGATCGTGAGCACCGTCACGGTGATACTCACGATGAGCGGCTGGCGGACCCGTAGCGGGTGATCCTGAAGCTGGTCGACGTCATCAACGAACGTCGCGAGAACCTCGCCGCGGCGGGAGGACTCGATCGCGCCCGGCACGCGCGGCACGAGCGCGGTGAACGTCGAGGCGCGCAGCTGCGCCAGCTGGTGCAGCGCGGCGTCGTGGCTCGAGAGCCGCTCAACGTAGCGGAAGGCGGCGCGACCGATCGCGAGGGCGCGGACGCCGACGATCGCGAAGGTGAGGTGCAGGATCGGCGGCTGCGCCCCCGACCGCGTGATGAGCCACAGGCTGAGGGCGAGCAGCCCGACCGCTGCGCCGTCCGAGAGGATCCCGAGGAGCTGCCCTGGGAGCGCGGCCCGGCGGCTCGGGGTCGCGCGCTGCAGCACGGTTTCGACGCTCACAGCTGGGCCTCACTTTCGGTCTTCGCTGCGCGCACCGCTGGGGCTTCGCCCGGTGGCAATGCCCCCTCGGGGCGCGCGACTGTCACAATCCGATCCGCCGCGTCGAGCAGGGCGGGGCGGTGGCTCACGACGAGTACCGCGCGGCCAGCCGCCGCCTCGGCTCGCGCCGCCTCGATGACGAGGCGCTCGCTGCCCGCGTCGAGCGCGGAGCTCGGCTCGTCGAGCAGCAGCACGCCGGCGTCGAGCGCTGCGGCCCGATACAGTGCGCGTGCGAGCGAGACGCGCTGCGCCTGGCCGCCGGAGAGCCCCGAGCCGAGGGCGCCCAGCTCCCGGTCCAGCGGGAGACCAGCGAGGCCGAGCCTGTCGAGCGCGCCGCGCGCGAGCGCGGGGTCAGGATCGGCTGAGCCGAGCGCGACGTTGTCGAGGATTGAGCCCTGCACGAGGCCCGGCTGTTGGCCGGCCCAGGAGACCTCGCCGCCGACGCTGATCCGTCCGGCCGCGGGCTGGAGGAAGCCGAGAACGGCGGCGAGCAGCGACGTCTTGCCAGCTCCCGAGGGTCCGGCGAGCGCGACGAACTCGCCCGGGGCGACGTCGAAGCTCAGCGGCCCGGCGACGATCCTGTCGCCGCGCGCGATCTCGACGCCGTCGACAGCGAGCCCGCCCCCAGCAACGGTGGCGACCCGCGTCGCGGCTGCGTCGGTCTCGCCCTGGCCCTGGTGGCGCTCGCCCTCGCCCTCGATGAGCGCGAACACGTCGGCGGAGGCCGCGAGCCCCTCCGTCGAGTCATGGAACGCGGCGCCGACCTGCCGGATCGGCACGAACACCTCGGGAAGTACGAGCAACACAAACAGGCCGAGCGCGAGCGGGAACTCGCCGGCGACGAGGCGCGTGCCGACGGTCACGGCGACGAGCGCGATGGAGAAGGTACCGGCGAGATCAAGGACGAAGCCGGAGAGGAAGGTCACCCGCAGCACCTTCATGGTGCGCGAGCGGTACTCCTCGGTTTCGGCGGTGATGCGCGCCGCCTGGCGCTCCTCCCGCCGGAAGATTTTGAGCGTCGGGAGCCCCTCGACGACATCGAGGAACGACGCGGATAGCCGCTGCAGCTGATCCCACTGCTTGCCCTGCACGGACTGGGTCGCGAGGCCGATCAGCACCATGAAGAGCGGGATGACCGGGAACACGATGAGCACGGTCACGCCGCTGAGCAGGTCGGAGAAGAGGACTGTCGCGACGAGGATCGGGGTGGCAACGACCGCAAGAATGAACTGGGGCACGTAGCCCGAGAAGTACCCGTCGAGGGCGTCGAGACCGCGGCCGAGCACCGTCGCGAGCTTCGCGTCGGAGACTGCCGAGGTGGCCTCGGGGCTGCGCCCGTCGAGCGCGTCGAGCGCGGCGGCCCGAAGCTGGGTCTTCACTTTCACCGCGCCGCGTGCGGCGACGACGTCCATGCCCCACGTGCTCAGGGCGCGAACGATCGCGGCTGCGAGTGCGCCGGCCGCGAGCCAGGGCAGGCTGCTCTGGGCGTACACGCCCTCGGCAACCCGCCCGGCTCCGGCGGCGTCCCACAGCCCCTCGAACACCGGAATAGCGACAGCCGCTATCGCCTGCGCAAGGAACCAGCTCCAGGCGATGATCGCGACGGTGCGCACTACTCCGAGTAGCGCACCGAGCGCGAACACCGTGCGGGCTGCACCCGCAAAACGCAACAGGCGTGGATCGAGGGGCTTCATCAGGGACCGGGCCGCCTAGGCGGTGGCCTCGGCGGGCTGCTCGACCGGAATCATCTCGTGCGTGAGGCGCTTCCGGAAGACCCAGTACGTCCACGCCTGGTAGGCGAGCACGAGCGGCAGCGTGAACACTGCGACCCAGGTCATGAGCTCGAGCGTCTTCGGGGAGCTTGCGGCCCCCACGACGCTCATGGTGTGTTCGTCGCCGAGCGTCGAGATCATCAGGTTCGGGAAGAGCGCCGAGAAGATCGTGAGCAGCGCGAACGCGATGGTCACGGTGTTTCCGACGAACGCCCAGCCCTCACGGCCGGCAAGGTTCGCGGCCCAGCCGCCGATGAGTGCGACCGCTGCGATCGCGGCGCACGCGATGATGAGGCCGATGTTCGGGTTCGAGAGGTTCATCACGATGGTCCACACGAGGAAGGCCGCCGCGAGCACGATCGTCACGATGCCGACGTTCTTCGCGAGCTTCCGCGCGTTGTCGCGCATCTCACCGACGGTCTTCAGCGCCACGAACACGAGCCCATGGGTGAAGCAGAGCAGCATCACGACAATGCCGCCAAGCAGGCCGTACGGGTTCAGCAGCGTGAGCAGCGTTCCCTCGTAGAGCCAGCCGCCGGTCTCAACGGCGCGGATCGGTACACCCTGCACGAGGTTCGCGAACGCGACGCCCCAGAGCAGCGGCGGGAGCACTGAGCCCCAGAAGATGAACTGGTCGAACCAGCGGGTCCACTTCACGCCCTTGCGCTGGTGCCGGAACTCGAACGACACACCGCGGAGGATGAGCGCGATCAGGATCAGCAGGAGTGCAAGGTAGAAGCCGGAGAACATCGTCGCATACCACTCAGGGAATGCGGCGAACAGCGAGGCGCCGGCGACAATCAGCCACGTCTCATTGAGATCCCAGACCGGGCCGATCGTGTTGATCAGCACGCGGCGGTCGGTGTTGGTCTTTCCGAGGAAAGGCAACGACATGCCTACACCGAAGTCGAAACCGTCGAGCACGAAGTACCCGATCAGCATGACGCCGACGATGAGGAACCATACGGTAGTCAATTCCATGATTCGTCTCCTTCCCTAGTAGACAGTCGCAAGCTGGTTCTTGTCGACGGTGCCGGAACCGTCGGTCCCGTCGCCGTCGTCCGTCCGCGCGATCTCGGGCGGACCGGCCTTCACGGCCTTCACAATGAGCCCGAACTCGACAACCGCGAGCGCACCGTAGACGATCGTGAACGCGGCGAGCGAGACGAGCACGGCCCAGCCGGGCACGCCCGGCGAGATGCCTTGTTCTGTCGTCATCACTCCGAACACGATCCAGGGCTGGCGGCCCATCTCGGTGAAGACCCAGCCAACGAGCGACGCGAGCATCGGCAGCGGCGCGGTCCAGATAGCGACGGTCCACGTCCACTTGGGGAGCTTGAAGTTGTCCTTGCGGGTGAGCCAGAGGCCCACGACCGACACGAGCGCTGCAAGCGCGCCGAGCCCGATCATCCAGCGGAATGCCCAGTAGGTCACCCAGACGATCGGCACGAAGGAGCCGTCAGTCGGGCAGGTGAGCAGCGAATCTGCGCCGCCACAGTAGAGCTCCGTGTACTCCGCCTGGAGGTCGTTGATGCCCTCGACGGTGCCGTCAAGCGAGTTCGTCGCGAGGAAGGATGCCAGGTACGGAATACGAACCGAGAAGATCTCGTGTGCGCCATCCGGGGTGCCGAGGCTGAAGAGCGAGAACGATGCGTCTCGACCCGACGAGGTGTTGTACATCGCCTCAGCGGCTGCCATCTTCATGGGCTGCGTCTCGGTCATCACGAGACCGAGCGAGTGCCCGCTCAGGCCGACCGCGAGGAACGAGATGATGTTCGTCCACGCGCCGAAGCGAAGCGTGGTGCGCATCTCGTCGACGAACTGGCCACGCTTGAGGTGCCACGCCGCAACCGACACGAGCACGACGCCCGCGAACATGAGCGACGCGAAGATCGTGTGCGGGAACTGGGTCAGCGCGACCGGGTTCAGCAGCACGTCACCGATGCTCTCGAGCTCGGCGCGGCCACGCTCCTCGTTCAGCACGAACCCCTCGGGGTTCTGCATGAACGCGTTCGCCGCGAGAATGAAGTACGCGGAGAGGACCGTACCGATCCAGGTGAACCAGATCGTCATCAGGTGAATCTTCTTGGGGAGCTTGTCCCAGCCGAAGATCCACAGGCCAATAAACGTCGCCTCGAAGAAGAAGGCGATGAGGCCCTCCATCGCGAGCGGTGCACCGAAGATGTCGCCGACGAAGCGCGAATAGTTGGACCAGTTCATACCGAACTGGAACTCCTGCACGATGCCGGTCACGACGCCCATCGCGAAGTTGATCAGAAAGACCTTTCCGAACAGCTTGGTGAGGCGCAGGTACTTGTCCTTGCCAGTCCGCACCCATGCCGTCTGGAGAATGGCAACGAGCAGCGCCATTCCGATCGTCAGCGGTACGAAAATGAAGTGATACAGGGTGGTCAACCCAAATTGCCAGCGCGCGAGCGCTACCGGGTCGAGGAACTCATTCATTTGTTCTCCTATAACCAGGAGAGGAGCGCTCACCACGCGGGGGCGCATTACTCCCGTAGGAATTCCCTACGGGCGGGGGTACCCGCGGGGGGCTGGCTAAACTGCCAACTGTAGCCAGTATATTCAAGCTGGGAGTTACCTGCGAATCAATTTTGACGTCAAGATTCTTTGCTTCCGGGCGGCGCGCGATGCCCCAGGTGATTCGTCATACACTGGCTTAGTGACTTCGCCTGACGACATGCCTGACAGCCGCCCTCGGTTCGCGGCGCGGTTTGAGGATCGCATGCATCGCCGCCGCGCGAAGCAGGCAATCAAGCGGGGCAAGACGCCCTCGGTCATCCCCTACATCGGATACGGGACGACCGAGTGGGTGCGGGTGCTCGGCCGGGTGCTGTACCTCCGCCCCGACACGAGTGAGCACTCGCGCTTCCGGCCCGACGTCCAGGAGGTCTCGCGCGTGCGGGGCTGGCGCACGTTCACGAGCGTGTACGTCCCCTATCAGCGGATCACGGTGCTCGTTGACGGCGTCCCAACGGCGGAGGTCGTCGCGGACCGGGGCGGCGTGATCGACTCGATCGTGCGCGTCTCGCTCGCCCCGGGGTGGCACACGGTCACGCTGCAGGTGAGCGAGGACGAGGCCGCGCACGCCCCCGTGAAGGTGATGGACTCCGCCTCGCAGCTCGGCGTGCTCTCGGACGTGGACGACACGGTGCTCATCACGGCGCTGCCGAAGCCGTTTGTCGCGGCCTGGAACAGCTTCGTGCTCGACGAGACTGCCAGGCGGGCGACGCCGGGCATGCCCGTGCTCTACGACAGGCTCGCGCGACGCCACAAGGGCTCGCCGTTCATCTATCTCTCGACGGGCGCCTGGAACGCGGCGCCCGCGCTGAGCCGGTTCCTCGCCCGCAACCTCTACCCGATGGGCCCGCTGCTGCTCACCGATTGGGGCCCGACGCACGATCGCTGGTTCCGGAGCGGTCGCGAGCACAAGCAGCGTGAGCTCAAGCGGCTCGCGCGCGAGTTTCCCGACGTGCGCTGGATCATGTTTGGCGACGACGGTCAGCACGATGAGGCGCTGTACGCGGAGTTCGCGCGGGATCACCCGGAGAACGTCGCCGCCGTCGCGATTCGGCAGCTGTCCGTCGGACAGGCGGTGCTCGCCGGTGGCCGATCGAAGGCGAAGCAGCAGAAAGACGCGAGCGGCGTGCCGTGGGTGTACGGCCCGGACGGCGCGACGCTCAGCGAGGAACTCACGAAGCTCGGCCTGCTATGACGCACGACGCCGCACCCTGGTGGCGGCGCGCCGAGCAGCGCGTCACCGGCAGGTTCACGGTTGCGGCCAGGCCGTCGGCGCTGCAGCTCGCGAAGGCCGGTGGCGCCGCGGTGCTCAGCTGGTTCGTCTGCCTCATCTTCTTCCCGGACTCGCTGCCGATGTTCGGCGCCATCGCGGCGCTGATCGTCGTGCAGGAGAGCGTCGATCAGTCGCTCACCAAGGGCATCGAGCGCGTCGTCGGGGTGCTGTTCGGGGTGTCCGTCGCGCTCGGCGCCGGCGCGCTCTTCGGCACGAACTCGTGGCTGTTTATCGCCGCGATCGTCGTCTCGATGGGCGTGGGCTGGCTGCTCCGGATGAGCGCGACGTCGACGAACCAGATCGCCATCTCCGCGATGCTGATGATCGCGCTCGGCGGCTCCGAGATTGGGTACGGGGTCGAGCGCCTCGTCGAGACCGCGATCGGCGCCGCCATCGGCGTAGCGGTCAACGCTGTCATCGCCGCGCCGGTGCGTACCGGGCTCATGCACGACGAGATCACCTCGCTGACGGGGAACGCGGCGGCGGCGCTCGACCGGCTCGCAGATGCGCTCGACACCCCGCGGGATGACGCCTGGCTCGAGGACATGCTGGAGTCGGCGAGGGAGCTGCATGAGGAGCGCGCGCAGGTGCA
The DNA here is from genome assembly GCF_013409595.1 of Leucobacter aridicollis. Classification (NCBI taxonomy): domain Bacteria; kingdom Bacillati; phylum Actinomycetota; class Actinomycetes; order Micrococcales; family Microbacteriaceae; genus Leucobacter; species Leucobacter aridicollis. Next base: position 1,938,715 of record NZ_JACCBD010000001.1, read on the forward strand.
CGCCGAGCTCAGACGCGCCCGCGAAAGCCTGCGCCTCAACCCGCGGAGCCGGCGCCACATGCGGCAGCTGCTCGAGGACGACGCGCTGTTTCAGCGGGTGCAGCCGATCGTCACCCAGGTGATCGGCATGTCGCGCGCGCTCTACGATCTCTACGACCCCGAGCTCGTCGAGGATCCCTCCGTGATCGGCATGCGCCAGGAGATCCGGCGCGCCGCCCACGACCTCGCGCTCCTCGGCACCGCGCCGCAGGACACGGGAACGGCCCCGGAACCGCCGGCGCTGACTGCGCCATACACGATTCCGAGGCCGCCTCCGAGGCACTGGGTGCTCATCGGTTCGCTCATGGAGGATCTCCGCCGCGTGCGCGGCAGGATCACCGGTGAACTCGACTAGTTGACGAGCGCAGCCTGCACGTCGATGGTGATGGTGACGTCGTCACCGAGCAGGAAGCCGCCCTTCTCGAGGGGAGCGTTCCAGGTGAGGCCGAAGTCCTCGCGCTTGACGACCGACTTCGCCGTGAAGCCTGCCTTGTAGTTGCCGTACGGATCCTCGCCGAAGCCACCGAACTCGAAGTCGAAGGTGACGGGCTTGGTGATGCCGCGCATGGTGAGCTCGCCGTCGACCTTGAAGTCGCCGTCGACGACGCGGACGCCGTTCGACGCGAACGTGAGCTGCGGGAACTGCTCGGCCTCGAAGAAGTCGCCGGTGCGGAGGTGCCCGTCGCGGTTCTTCTCGTTCGTGTTGACCGAGGCGACCTCTGCGGTGGCGGTGACGCTCGAGTCGAGCGGGTTCTCGCCGGTGACGAAGGTCGCGTCGAAGTCCTCGAACTTGCCCTTGACCTTGCTGATCGCAAGGTGGCGGATCGAGAAACCGACCTCAGAGTGCGTGGCGTCGATCTTCCAGGTGCCTGCGCGGTAGCCGGGGATCTGATCTGCGGTGAGGGTCATAAGGATTTACCTTTCAAAACTTGTCCAGCGCCAAATGCGTGTCACTGAATTGGCTGTCCGGGATCTTGCGGACATAGAGAACAACTTACATGCAGACGCATCTATTCCCGCATTCCTGAAAATCTTTTCGGCGGGCGTGTTCGAGCGTGCCGGGCTAGCGGGGGCGGCGCTTCGCGCTCGCGCGCGCCCGCTCCGCGGTGTCGTCGACGCCGGCGCGCGGCTCGAACGAGCCGTACCGGCGCTCGGCGGCGGTACGAATGAGGAAGTCGCTGATCGCCGGGTTCTTCGGCAGGAGCGACCCGTGCAGGTAGCTGCCGAGGACGTTGCCTGTGCGGGCGCCCTCCGTGCCGTCGGTGGGGTTATTGCCCGCACCCTGCACGACGCGACCGAGCGGCTGCGATCCCTCGCCGAGCACCGTGAAGCCACTGTGGTTCTCGTAGCCGATGATCTCGCCGAACTCGTCGGATTCGACGACGACGTTGCCGATCATGCGTTCCGCGCCGCCCGTGGTCTCGACGTCGAGCACGCCGATCCCCGAGAGCGTCTGGCCGGAATGCGTGAGAAAGTGATGCCCGAACAACTGGTACAGGCCGCAGATGACGAGCATCGGTGTCCCGTCGGACGCGAGCTCACGGAACTCGTCGGCACGCCCGGCGAGATCGACCGCGACCCTCCCCTGGCCCGAGTCCTGCCCGCCGCCGCCGATCACAATGTCGACGCGTTCGGGGAGCGGATCCCCGACGTTCATGTCGATGACGCGCGGCTCATAGCCGTGCGCGCGGGCCCGGCGGGTGAGCGAGAGCAGGTTGCCCCGGTCGCCATAGATGTTCATGTCGCGCGGGTACAGCGACACGATGACGAGTTCACGCTTGTCTGGCATCAGATTTCCTCAACGTCGGTGATCTCGGACAGTCGCTTGCGCAGTCCCAGCATCGCTGTGTACGTGCAGTAGATGCGGCGCGGCCTCCCCTGGGTGCGCGATCGGAAACCTGCGAGGGCCACCCCGAGGTCCTCCTCGACGGCGCCGATCGGCACGTCATCGTGTTCGAGCCGGAGCGCCATGTCCCACGCGCGCGTGCCGGTGACGGTGTCGACGCCGCCATCGCGCAGCGTCTCAAAGTCGACGTCCCAGAGCCACGACATATCGCGGCCGTCGGCGTACTGGTCGTTCACCGCGATCATCACGGCGACGCCCTCGGCGTCGAACGAGGCGAGCCCGAGCCGGAAGCCAGCCGGGTTCTTCACGAGCACGAGTTCGAGCGGCTGACCGTCAAGCTCGAGCTTCTCGCCACGGCCGAACGCGGGGCGCACCGTTGAGAGCGCCTCAAGCACCTCGGTCGTGCGGGCGCTGGTATCCGCGCCCTCCGCAACCGCACGTTCGAGCACGGCACGGACGGTCACGAGCGCGGCGGCAGCGTTGTACGTGTTGTACAGGCCCTCGAGCTGGAGCGGCGTCGAGCGCGGTTCCACGTCGATGAGGAAGGTCGCCTCGTTCTTGCCGAGCTCCAGCAGCGTGACGTCGGCGGGCTCGCGAGTGTCCGTGGCTGCGTCGGCGGCAGCGTGGCCGGGCACGACGTGGAAGTCGTCGTCGCCGGGAAAGGTGCTCAGGAGCGCCGGGGCGAGCCCAAACTCGCGCACCTCTGGCCCACCGTCGGCGGCCCGCGCGCGGGTGCGCTCACCGATCTCGGCGATGAGGCGGTCCTCGCGGTTCACGACGAGCACGTCGGTCGTCGCATCGGCGATGCGCTGCAGGTAGCGGGCGGTCGTGTCGATCTCGCCGAACCTGTCGAGCTGATCGCGCAGCACGTTCAGCAGCAGCGTGAAGCGGGGCTTCACCCGCTCGATGAAGTACATGGCGTGAGCCTCGTCGAGCTCAAGCACCGCGACGTCGGCGTCGAGCTTGCCGCCAGCGGTGCTCTCCTGCACCATCGCGGCGACCACGCCGCGGGAAAAGTTTGATCCCGTGCGGTTCGTGAACACGGTGAGCCCCTGCGCCTCAAGCATCTCGACGATCATCTTCGTGGTCGTCGTCTTGCCGTTGGTGCCGCTCACCGCGATCACCCCGAGCGGCAGCCGCGCGAGCCCGCGGGCCATGAACCCGGGATCCAGCCGCTCGACGACCAGGCCGGGCAGCGCCGAACCTCCCCCGCGAAGACGCGCTACCGCTCGTACCGCTTTGCCGGCGCCAGCCGAGAAAAAATCACGCATGGATCAAGATTAGTCGCCAAGCAGGTCCGGCCGGACACGCCTCGTCCGTTCGACGCTCTGTTCGTGCCGCCAAGCGTCAATCGCGGCGTGGTTTCCAGACAGCAGCACGTCGGGGACGCGGCGGCCGCGCCATTCGGCTGGCTTCGTGTAGCTCGGGTACTCGAGCAGGCCCGACTCGTGCGACTCCTCGACAAGGCTGTCGGGGTTTCCGACGACGCCCGGGAGCAGCCGACCGATTGCCTCGATCATCGCGATCGACGCGACCTCTCCCCCGTTCAGCACGTAGTCGCCGATGCTCACGAGCCGCACGCGGCCACGCTCGGCGTACTCGTCGAACACGCGCTGGTCGATGCCCTCGTAGCGACCGCAGCCGAACACGAGGTGGTCCTCGGTGGCGAGCTCGCGGGCCATCGCCTGGGTGAACACGTCGCCCGCGGGCGACGGGAAGATGATGAGCGGCTCGGCCGCGGGCGCCGATTGCGCATCCGCGAGGATGCCGTCAATAGCCTGCCCCCAGGGCTCGGGCTTCATCACCATCCCGGCGCCGCCGCCAGTCGGCGTGTCGTCGACGGTGCGATGCTTGTCGTGGGCCGACTCGCGAAGGTCGTGCACGTGCAGGTCGATGAGGCCGCGGTCGCGTGCCTTCCCCATGAGCGAGAGCTCAAGTGCGTCAAAGTAGCCGGGGAAGATCGTGACGACGTCGATCCTCACGCGCCCGCCCCCGGGTTCTGGGTGCCGTCCTCGATCGCGCCGTCCCCGAACAGGCCTGCGGGCGGCGTCATCGTGACAATACCGGCCTCGAGGTCAACCGACGGCACAATCGCCTCGACGAAGGGGACGAGTACGACGCCGTTCGGGGTCTGCACAGCGAGCAGATCCTGGGCCGGGAAGTGCTGCACCTCGGCGACGGTCCCGAGTTTCTCGGTGCCGCCGTCCTCGCGGGGCTGCACGACGTCGAGGCCGACGAGCTCGTGGGCGTACCACGCGTTCTCTTCAGAGCCTGCGGCGACGGCGTCCTCATCGATCCAGAGGATTGCACGAACGATGCTTTCGACCGCGGTGCGATCGGGCAGCTCCACGAAGAACCCAACGGGCATGCTGTTGAACCAGCGCAGCTCGCGCAGCTCAATCGTCTGCCCGAACCAGGGAGAATCTTCGGGGACCTGCAGGTGAAACTTCGCGCCGGGAACAAACCGGAGATCCGGGTTGTCCGTGAACATCTCAAGTTTCACACCGCCCTTGAGCCCGTGGGGCTTCGTCAGGCGTCCGACACGCAAACTCCCCGCCCCGCTAGCGGGACGGGGAGCCTGCGCACGCTTTGGAGCGTCTGCCATATCAGCCGGCCTCAGGTGCGTCGGTGTCGACGATATCCACCCTGACGCGCTCGCCCGAAGCGAGTGCGGAGATCACCGTGCGAAGCGCCTGGGCGGTGCGGCCGCTGCGGCCGATCACACGCCCAAGGTCCTCGGGATGCACGCGGATCTCAAGGGTCTCGCCACGGTTTCCCGCGCGCTGGGTGATGCGCACCTCGTCCGGGTGGTCAACGACCCCGCGGACGAGATGCTCAAGCGCATCAGCGAGCACCATCTCAGCCAAGAGCCTTAGGCCTCGGTCGACTCAGCAGCGGCCTCTTCGGCCGGTGCCTCGGTCTCGGCGGGAGCCTCTGCGGCCTCCTCGGCGGGAGCCTCTGCGGGCTTCTCAGCCTTCGGGCGAACGACGGACTTCTTCTTCGCGTCAGCCTCGAAGACTTCCTTCGCCTCAGGTGCGAGCACCTTCGACTCGGTCGAGCCCTCGCCGGTGAACTTGCCCCAGTCGCCGGTCAGCTTGAGCAGCGCGGTGACCTGCTCGGTCGGCTGTGCGCCAACGCTGAGCCAGTACTGCGCGCGATCCGAATCGACCTCGATGAACGAGGGGTTCTCGGTCGGGTGGTACTTGCCGATCTCCTCGATGACGCGGCCGTCGCGCTTGGTGCGCGAGTCGGCAACGACGATACGGTAGAACGGTGCGCGGATCTTGCCGAGGCGCTTGAGGCGAATCTTTACTGCCATGTGCTGGCTCCTTCAGGTTGGGTTACATGTGACGCCGCGCTCCCAGTGGGACCGAAACGGTCTCTGGCGCGGAAGCCTGGCACGCATTACGCGAACTAGCCAAGTTTGCCACACGACGGCCGGAATTGCAATTTTTGATGGGATCAGGGGTTTTGCAGCAATGATCTCTGGGCAGGCCGCAGCCGCGGCCCGTTAGCGGGCCGTGATCCCCCGCATCCACGCCTCGACGCCGGCCGCGTCGATGGGCAGCGCGTCCGAGATCACCTCGTTGCCGGTTTCGGTGACGACGAGGTCGTCCTCGAGCCGCACTCCGATGCCGCGCAGCTCGGGCGGCACGGTCTCGTCCCACGCGTGGAAGTAGAGGCCCGGCTCCACGGTGAGGGCCATCCCGGTCTGCACGGTGCCGCCAAGGTACGTCTCGTACCGCGACGAATCGCAGTCGTGCACGTCGAGGCCGAGGTGGTGGCCGACCCCGCAGACAATGTAGCGGCGGTGGTGCTGACCGTCGGCGGAGAGCGCCTCGTCGACCGAGACGGGCAGCATCCCCCAGTCGTGGAGCCCCTCGGCGAGCACTTCCATGCAGGCCGCGTGGAAGTCCGCCCAGAGCCGGCCAGGCTGGACCGCCGCGAGGCCCGCGCGGTGCGACCGCTCAACGAGGTCGTGCACCTGGCGCTGCGCCTCCGAGAAGGTGCCGCTCGCCGGCAGCGTGCGGGTGACGTCCGCGGTGTAGCCGGAGCGCATCTCGACGCCCATGTCGAGCAGCAGCAGCTCGGCCGGGTCGACCTCGCCGTCGGCGCGCACCCAGTGCAGGATCGGCGCGTGCGCGCCGGAGCCGACGATCGTCGCGTAGCCGGGGGCCTGGCCCACCGTGCGCGCGTGGCGGTCGAACGTGCCCTGCAGCCAGCGCTCGCCCCCCGCCGCGATAGCGTTCGGGATCTCGCGGGCGACGGCGGCGAAGCCGTCGATCGTAGCGAGGTTCGCGGCGCGGAGCTGCCCGATCTCCCAGGCGTCCTTGATCTGGCGGAGCTCGGAGAGCACCGTCGCCAGCCGCGCCGAGCGCGCCCGGCCCGCGAGCGCGGCGCCCGCGCCGCGAGCGACAACCGCCGCCCCAGCAATGAGCGCATCGTCGGCGATCCCCGCGTCCGCGAGCTCCCCGATCGGGCGCACGGCGACGTCGAGCGCCGAGGCGACCTCGGCGACGCCGGCGAGCGGACCGACCCAGAGCTCGCCGTGGTTCGCGTCGGCGTGGAATGCCTTGCTCCCCGGGCGCGCCGGCGGCGTGATGTACAGCGTCGCGTCGTGGCCGCCTGCGACGGGGCGCATCACGAGCACGGCGTCCTCGATGCCGGTGCCGACGGTCCACAGGAAGTCGCTGTCGGCGCGGAACTCGAAGTAGGTATCGTTCGCGCGCAGCTGCGAGCGGCCCGCCGCGATAACGAGGGTCTCCCCCGCGAGCTCGGCGGAGAGCCTCGCGCGGTGGTCAGCGGCAGCGGCGGCCGCCCCGGGCTCGACGGCGAGCTCGCGCGCGGCGTCGCCCCACCCCTCGGCCATCCACGTCGTGAAGCCAGCGGCCTCACTGAGCAGCGGCATGCGCGGGTCGCGGCGGGTGGCGCGGGAGTTCGGCATGCCGGATTCCCAGTCGACGACGGTGACGGTGAGGCCGAGGCCGCTGAGCGAGGGGCCATCGTGGTGGTGCGTCATGTGCATTCCTTTCGGGGAGCATGGGCGGGGCCGGCCAGTCGCGACGCGACGTGCCGGCCCCGCGTGAGGAGGTTAGTCGCGGCTGCGGGCGGTGCTTCCGAGGCGCTGCTCGAGCGCGGTGAACAACCGTTGGGCGACGTTTCCGAGCCGCAGCCCGTCGTGCTCGAACTCGTTCGTCACCCAGGCGTGAACGCCGGCGACGCGGGACGCGGTATCGAGCGAGAGCTGCGCGTCGACGTACATGTCGTCGTAGTAGACGGCGGCCTCGACGGGCACCTCGTTGCGGGCGAGCCGCTCGTGGTCGTACGTCGCGATCGGCTGCTCGTGCGCGGCGAGGTGTTCGACCGCGGCCTGGAAGGCGCGGAGCCCCGAGATCTCCTCGAACATCCACGGAAAGACAGTCTCGCCGGTGAAGTTCAGCGGCCTGGCAGACTCGGCGAACTCGGGGCGCGCGTCGCGCTCGCGTTGCGCGGCCCACGAGCTCGGGCCCGGCCCGTAGATCGCCTCCTGCAGCGCGATGAACAGCGGGTTCGTGTGGAACCCCGTCTCCGCTTCGACGGTGGCGAGGAACGTGTCGGACAGCCGGGTCTCTGCCTCGTCCGCGAACGCCTCGTCGAAGATCCAGTGCACGCGATCGAATCCCGGCTTCATGCCGAAGTCAAGGCCGAGCGTCTGCAGCCTGCGCACGGTGAGCCTGTCGCCGCCCGGGAGCCGCACGTCCTCGCGCTCGAGTAGGTCGGCGACGCGCGCGATCCTGTCCACGAGGTGCGGGTGACGCTCGCGGAAGACGCGGTTCTTCTCGGCGATGCGCGGGAACGTGCGCGAGTAGACAACCGCGGGGTCAGGATCGATGCTCGGCAGCCCGCCGGTGATCGCCGACGCGACGACCGACTCCGGGAAGTGCGAGAGGTACTGCAGCGTGAGGAACCCGCCGTAGCTCTGCCCCAGGGTCCACCACTGGCGCCCCGTGAAGTGCTGCTCGCGCAGCGCCTCGAAGTCGCGCACGATCGAGTCCTGGCGATGCAGTGCGAGCAGGCGCGCCCCCGCGGCCGCGTCGCGGCCCGCGAAGTCGGCAGCGCCGAGTGGGGTCGACCGGCCGGTGCCGCGCTGGTCGGGCAGGATGACGCGGAAGCGGGTCACCGCGTCGCCGATCCAGCCGTCGGCGTCGAGCGGCCTGGGCGACTTCCCGCCGGGCCCGCCCTGCAGGAACACGAGCAGCGGCAGATCCGCGTCGCGGTTCGCGGCGCTTACGACCTCGCGCGCGAACACGCGGATCGTCTCGCCATCAGGCTCGTTCCAGTCGAGCGGCACCGTGACCCACAGGTCGCGGCCGGTGAGGCGATCTCCGATGGGATACCAGTCGGTCATTTCCGGGCAGTCCTTACTCTCGAATCCAGCAGTGCGTACAGGGTGTCGACGATGAGGTTCGACAGCACGACGAACAGCCCGCCGAGCAGCACGATCGCAATCACGACCGGGCGATCCTGCATCGCGACGCTTGTCACGGCGAGCGAACCGACTCCGGGGAGCCCGAACACCTGCTCGATGACAATCACGCCTGCGAGGAGCATACCGATGTCGATGCCGAGCTGCGTGACGAGCGGCGGCATGGCGGAGCGGAACGCGTGCACGTAGGTCACGCGCTGCTCGGTGATGCCCTTGGCGCGGGCGGTGCGAATGTAGTCCTGGCCGAGCACGTCAAGCATCTGGCCGCGCGTGAGCCGCGCGTACACCGCGGCGGTGACGAGCGCGAGGGTGACCCACGGGAGCACGAGGTGCCACGCCCACTGCCCCGGGTTCTCGCTGAACGGCACGTACCCTGACGGCGGGAAGAGCGTGACCCCCATCTTCGTCGGCAGGAAGTAGAGCGTGTACAGCGCGATCATGCCGAGCACGAACGTCGGGAAGCTGATCCCGATGATCGCGAACCCCTGACCGACGCGGTCGCGCACGGTGCCGGGGTGCTTCGCCGAGCCGATACCGATCGGGATGCCGATCGCGAGCCAGACGATAACCGCGCCGAACACGAGCGACATCGTCACCGGGATGCGCCGCACGAGCAGGTCCCAGACCGGCAGGTTCGAGCGGTACGAGAAGCCGAGGTCACCCTGCAGCAGGTTCCCGAGGAACATGAAGTACTGCTGGATCATCGGCTTGTCGAGACCGAGGTTCACGCGGATCTGCTCCATGAGCGCCTCGGTCGCCTTATCGCCGGCGATGATGCGCGCGGGATCCGAGGGCGAGACGTAGAACAGCACGAACACGAAGACGCTGAGCAGGAACAACACGAGCGCGCCGAAGCCTACCCGTGAAAGGAAATAGCGGATCATGCTTTCTTCCCCTTCGTGGAAGTCGGATCGAGTGCGTCGCGCAGCCCGTCGCCGAGCAGGTTGAACGCGAGGGTGAGCGCGAGCAGGGCGAGGCCAGGGACGAGCACCATCCAGGGCGCGACCATGTACATCGAGCCGTTCGCGGCGTCGGCGAGCATGTTGCCCCAGCTCGGGGTCGGCGGCACGATGCCGAGCCCGAGGAACGACAGCGTCGCTTCAAAGACGACCGCGGCGGGGATGCCGAGCGTCGTGTACACGATGATCGGCACGACGAGGTTCGGCAGGACGTCGCGGAACATCATCGAGAACCGCGATTCGCCGAGCGAGCGGGCCGCCTCGATGTACTCGCGTTCCCGGATCGCGAGCACCTGTCCGCGGATCACGCGGGCGAGGCCGGCCCAGCTGAAGAACACGATCACGACGATCGAGAGGCCGAGGCTCGGGCCGAGCACCGCGACGAGCGCGATCGCGACGAGTAGGAACGGGACGCTCATGACGAGGTCGATGATCCGGCTGAGCAGCGTGTCGACCCAGCCGCCAAAGAACCCGGCGGTGGCGCCGATCACGACGCCGATCGCGGAGGCGATGAGGGAGGCGACGACGCCAACAAGCAGCGACACCCTGGCGCCGTAGGCGAGCCGCACGAACACGTCGCGACCGAGCTGGTCGGTGCCGAGCAGGAACTCTGCCGACGGCCCGACGGGGATGCCGGCGGCCGAGAGTCCGGTCTCGCGGAACTGCTCGGTCGGTCCATGTCCCGTCCACTGCGCGATGAGCGGCGCGCAGATCGCAAACGCGACGATGGCGAGGATCACGATCGCCGAGACGACGCTCGCCGGGTCGCGAACCAGCCGGGCCATCGTGAGCTGGGCCGAGCTCTTCGCCTGGATGTCGGCGGCTTTCTGCGCCGCGTAGCCCGGGGTCGTGATGAGCTTCGTGTCTTTCGAGAATACGCCGGTCACAGTGCGCCTCCAGCCGCTGAAATCAGGACCCGCTCGCGCTCGACGCGCGGGATCTCGGGTGCGGCGGCCGACAGCAGCTTCTTCGTGAAGGCCTGCTGCGGCTGCCCGTAGACGGTCTCCGCGGAGCCCAGTTCGATGATCTTCCCGCCGTCCATGACCGCGATCCGGTCGCAGACGTGGCGCACGACGGCGAGGTCGTGCGAGATGAACAGGTAGGTGAGCCCGAGCTCGCGCTGGAGTTCGTCGAGCAGGTTCAGCACCTGCGCCTGGATCGACACGTCCAGCGCCGACACCGGCTCGTCGAGGATGACGAGCTCCGGCTTCAGGGCAATCGCGCGCGCGATGCCGATGCGCTGCCGCTGGCCGCCGGAGAACTGCGAGGGGAACCGGTTGTAGTGCTCGGGGTTGAGCCCCACGATCTCCATGAGTTCCTGCACGCGGGCGAGCCTGTCGGCGCCGCTCGCGACCTTGTGAATCCTGAACGGGTCGCCGATGATCGATCCGACGCGGCGCTTCGGGTTCAGCGAGCCGAACGGGTCCTGGAACACCACCTGGACCTTGCGGCGCATCTGGCGCCACTCGGCGTCGGTGAGGGCGGCCGTGTCCGCGCCATCGAACCTGATGACGCCCGCAGTCGGGGCGTTCAGGCCGGCGATCGTGCGCGCGAGCGTGGTCTTGCCGCAGCCCGACTCCCCCACGAGCCCGAGGGTTTCGCCGCGCCTGACCTGGAGCGAGATGTCCTCGAGCACGGTTCGCGCCTCGCCGCGGCGCTGCGGGAACGCGACCGACAGGCGCTCGACCTCGACGATGGCATCGTCGCTCGAGGCAACGATCTCCGCGGGCGGCAGCTCGGGCGCTGGCGGCTCGATCGGCGGCGTCGTGAGCCAGCAGAGCGACTCGGTGCCGTCGTCGTACTTCTGGAGCGGCGGGGCCTCGCCGCAGATGTCCATCGCGTTCGGGCAGCGGTCGCGGAACACGCAGCCGGCCGGCGGGCTGAGCAGGCTCGGAGGCCGGCCGCCGATCGGGATGAGCGGCGTTCCCGGCGCGCGGTTGAAGGAGGAGGATCGCAGCAGCCCCGCCGTGTACGGGTGGGCTGGGTTGCCGAGCACATTCTCGCTCGTGCCGACCTCGAGCTTCCGACCGCCGTACATGACCATGACGCGGTCAGCGACGCGCGAGAGGATCCCGAGGTCGTGGGAGATCATGAGCACCGTCGCCCCGAAGTCTTCGCGCATCTCGGCGAGGAGGTCGAGGATCTGGGCCTGGACGGTGGAGTCGAGCGCCGTCGTCGGCTCGTCGGCAATGATGAGCGCGGGGTTCAGGGACAGGCTCATCGCGATCATGACCCGCTGGCGCATGCCGCCCGAGAACTGGTGCGGGTAGGCGTCGAAGCGCGCCTGCGCGTCGGGGATCCTGACCTTCTCGAGGAGCTCGATCGCGCGCGCCTTCGCCGCCTGCTTCGAGACGTTCTCGTGCGCGCGGATCTGCTCGACGATCTGCCAGCCGATCGTGTACTGCGGGTGCAGGCTGGAGAGCGGGTCCTGGAAGATCATGCTGATCTCGGCGCCCCGCTTCTTGCGGAGGCCCTCCGGCGAGAGGGAGAGCAGGTCCTCCCCCTTGAAGAGCACCTCGCCCGAGCGCTTTGCCTGCGGGATGAGGCCCATCACCGACTGCACGAGCACAGACTTGCCCGAGCCGGATTCGCCGACGATGCCGAAGAACTCGCCCTCGCCAACTGTAAATGAAACGTCCTGCACGGCATGCACCGCGCCGTCTTCTGTCGGAATGTCGATCACGAGATTCCGCACATCGAGTATTGCCACTCGTACTCCCAGGTTGTGGTGTGCAAAGAAGGTGTGGGGAGGGCCGCGGAGCGTCCGCCGCCCTCCCCCGTTGTGCTCCCTACTGCTTGAGCCAGACGTTGGCCCAGTCACCGTTCTGCGCGAGCGCGTAGATCTCGAAGTTCTGGACGCGATCCGAGTGGTAGTTCGCCTTCTTGCGCGAGACGATGCTCACGATGGGCGACTCCGCCATGACGGTCTTGTCGACCTCGTGCCAGAGCTTGCCTGCCTCCTCGGGCGTCGCAGCAGCGAGCGCCTGGTCGGCGAGCTCGTTCGCCTTGTCGCTGTTGAAGTCGACGTAGTTGTACGCCTGCGGCGTGCCGTCGAACGAGAACTGCGGCTGGAACACGGAGCGCGCCGCCCCGCCAACCCAGTCCGGCGACCAGCCGACGAGCGCCACATCCCACTTGCCGCCCGACGCGTTCTCGCGGTTCGTCATGAAGTTCGCGTAGTAGTCGGTCGGCGGGACCGGGAACAGCTCGACGGTGATGCCCGCGGCCTCGAGGCTCGCCTGCACGGTCTGCGCGATGTCGGGCTGCGTGCCAACGTTGCGGTACGGGAACTTCAGGGTGAGGTTCTCGACGCCCGCCTCCTTGAGCAGCTCCTTCGCCTTCTCGGGGTCGGCCTTGCCGCTCTCGTCACCGTAGAGGCTGAAGTCCTCGTAGCCGTTGATGCCGGGGCCGAAGATGCCGTTCGTCACCGAGGCGATGTCCTCGCCGCCCATGACCTGCACGACGGCGGGCTTGTCGATCGCGTACTGGATCGCCTGGCGGACCTCGAGCTTCTGCAGCGCGCCGCCGTTGTTGTCCGACGCGGTGTTGAACCACATGAACTGGTCGATGCCGCCGTTCTCCATCGTGGTGAACTTCTCGTCGTTGGCCGCGGTGAGCTGCTGGATGTTCGCGGGGCTCGGGCTGAGGTCGAAGAGCATGTCGGCCGAGCCAGCCTGGAGCTGCTGCATCGCCGCGTCACCCTCGACGCCCATGGTCATCTCGATCGTGTCGACGTACGCCTTGCGGAGCGGATCGCTGTCAGCGTTCCACGACTCGTTGCGCACGAACTCCCATTTCACGTCGGGGGTGTACGACGCCACCGTATAGGGGCCGGACGCGACGAAGTTCTCGCGGTACTCCGGCGAGTCGGGCAGGTAGTCGAGCACCTCGACGGGGGCCGGGTTCGCCGTCGGCAGGCTCAGCATGGAGGTGAAGTCCGAGGCCGGCTCGACGAGGGTGAAGACGACCGTCTGGTCGTCGGGGGTCGCGATACCGGAGATGTCGTTGGACTCGATGTAGTCCTTCATCGCGGCGGGCTCCGCAGCCACCCCGGCGAAGCCCTCGCAGTACTCGGCCATGCCGTCGATGAGGTTGATGAAGTAGCCGCCGAGCGCCGCACCGATGTGCGGGTTGCAGATGCGCTCGATGCCGCGGGCGACGTCGCCGGCGACGATCGGGCGAGCGCCGTCTGGCGCGTCCCAGGTGACGCCGTCGCGCAGCTTGATCTCGTAGGTGAGGCCGTCCTCGGAGGCGGTGGGGACCTCGGTCGCGAGGTCGCCAGTGAGTTCGATGCGCTCGTCGACGTCGTTCGAGGAGACGTAGCTAAGCAGCGAGCGAGAGATGGAGCGCACGACGCTGTTCACCGGCACATAGGCCGTGAGCTGCGGGTCGAGCCTGTCGACGTCGCCCTGCGCGAGGACCTTCAGCGTGCCGCCGGTCTGGGCTTCGCCGCCGCCCGCACCGCCGTCCCCGCTGCCGCCGCCGCTTGCGCACCCGCTGAGCACCAGCATCGCGGCGGCGCCGAGCGCGACGCCTGAGAGTATCTGTTTCCGAGCCATAAGAGTCACCTTTGAATCGCTGAGAGGCTAACGATGCGCCCGGCGGGCGCACAGGACACGAATCGCATCCCGTGTGACATTGTACATGTCATCGTGTGCATGTCACCTGAATGTGCGCATGTTGCACGTATATATACGCAGCACAACGCCAGCCGTACCGACCCGAGCGGCGGAACCTCGCGCTCGGCGCGGCGCGGCGCTTGGCCCGGGCTCGACACGACGGAGCGCGCCAGGCGCGGCGGACGAGCACGCCCGGCGTGACCGGCTACCGGTCGAGCCACCACCCGAGCACGAACGGGTACGTGAACATGAACACGACGCCGACTCCGATGAGCACGCCGCTCCACACGCCCGAGCGCCGGCGGAGCCTGCGGCCCTGCGGCGCGACCTGCATGCGCGGTTTCGAGGCGCGCGGGTCCGAGTACGTCTTCGCCTGGTGCCCGAGCTCCTCCCCGATCAGCTCGGCGAAGTACAGCAGCGCAGTGGTTTCCCGCCGGTCGGACGCCGCGCGAAGGCGGGTCGACGCGAGCTGCAGGGTATCGTCGATGACCTCGATGTCCCAGCGTCGACCGTGGTCGATGAGGCAGGCCATGACGTCAGGCGTCAGCAGCTCGAGCGCGTCGCGCTCATAGCCCTCGGGAACGTACACCGTGAAGTACCTGTCAAAGTCGCCCTCGAGCGAGACCCGCTGCGATCCAGGCAGGAGCGAGCGCAGACTCCCGTTGCCGCGCGCGTCGATCACCAGGTGCGGCAGCGCGCGCGGCAACCGCAGCGACAGGTAGCGGAAGCCATTGCGCGGGCCCTTGGGGTCGCTCTTGTCGCCCTGAAACGAGGCCTTCCCGAGCTGCAGCTTCGGTTCGAGCCCGTTGCGCCCCGACCAGAGCACGAACTCGGTGCGGAACAGCGGTTTTGGTGGCGTCGCCCCGACGGGCGGCCGCACCCTGGCCGGGTCCGTGCGGCCCGGTAAGCGCTCGGCGAAGAAGATGCCGAGCGTCGGTGACGCGAAGCCGAACCGCGAATAGGTCAGCCCGACACGCGCCGCAAAGTCCGAGAACGCGATCCCGCGCTTCGTGTCGAGCGGCATGGAGATCATGATCCAGCCGAACAGCCAGAGCAGGATCGCGACGAAGAAGCACACGACGGTCGACAGCGGGCGTACCCACTCGATCCAGCTCGGCAGTTCGATCGGCGCGGGCCACTCAAGGTTCAGCGCGGCCCAGAGCAGCGTGACGGGCACCGCGAGCACGACGAGGCCCGCGCCCTGCGCAGCCTGCCGGAAGACGCGCGGATCCTCCTCGCGCACGCGCGCCCAGGAGACGCGTCCCGGCCACAGCGACTCGAGCTGCGCGAGTCGCCCGCCGCGGTCGACCGCGCCAGGGCGCTCCGTCACCTAGCGGAGCCCACCGCCGAGCATCTGCTGCAGCTTCTCCATCTCCTCGGGGCTCGGCGCGCTCGCGGCGCCGCCCTTCCCGAGACCGAAGCCTGAGCCGCCCTGCGGTGCGGGAGCCTCGGCCGGCGTGAGCGCACGCTTCGCGGGGTTGCCCGAGCGCTTCGCGCCCTTGCCCTTCTGCTGCTGCTTCTTCTTGCCGCCGTGCCCGCCCATGCCAGGGATCGGCCCCATACCGGGGATCTGCGGCATGCCGCCGCGGGCGACGGTCTTCATCATCTTCGCGGCCTGCTCGAAGCGCTGCACGAGCGAGTTCACGTCCGTGACAGTCATGCCAGAGCCCTTGGCGATACGCAGCCTGCGCGAGCCGTTCAAAATCTTCGGGTTCTGGCGCTCCTCCATCGTCATCGACTGGATGATCGCCTCGGTGCGCACGATCTCGCGCTCGTCGAAGTTGTCGAGCTGGTCCTTCATCTTGCCCATGCCCGGGAGCATGCCCATCATCTTCTTGATGGAGCCCGCGCCGCGCAGCTGCTGCATCTGGCCGAGGAAGTCGTCGAGGGTGAACGCGTCCTTCGCGATCTTCTCGGCGACCTTCTTCGCCTCGTCCTCATCGAACGCGGTCTGCGCCTGCTCGATGAGGGTGAGGATGTCGCCGAGGTCGAGGATGCGGCTCGCCATCCGGTCGGGATGGAAGGGCTCGAAGTCGTCGAGGCCCTCGCCGGTCGACGCGAACAGGATCGGGCGACCCGTCACGCCGCGGATCGAGAGCGCGGCGCCGCCGCGCTGGTCGCCGTCGAGCTTCGTAAGCACGACGCCAGTGAAGTCGACGCCCTCCTGGAAGGCCTGCGCGGTCGCGACCGCGTCCTGGCCGATGAGCGAGTCAATGACGAACAGGACCTCGTCGGGATCGATCGCCTTGCGGATGTCGCGCGCCTGCTTCATGAGCTCGGCGTCGACGCCGAGACGGCCGGCGGTATCGACGATGACGAAGTCGTGCTGCGCGCGTTTCGCCTCGGCGACGCCGTTCTTCGCGACCTTCACTGGATCGCCGACGCCGTTACCCGGCTCCGGTGCGAAGATCGCGACGCCGGCCTGCTCGGCGACAACACCGAGCTGCGTGACGGCGTTCGGGCGCTGCAGGTCACACGCGACGAGCAGCGGCGTGTGCCCCTGGTTCTTCAGCCACTTCGCGAGCTTGCCGGCGAGCGTGGTCTTGCCGGCGCCCTGGAGGCCAGCGAGCATGATCACCGTCGGCGGGTTCTTCGCGAACTGCAGTCGACGCTGGTCGCCGCCGAGCACCTCGACGAGCTCCTCGTTGACGATCTGGACGACCTGCTGGGCCGGGTTGAGTGCGCGGTTCACCTCGTCGCCGAGGGCGCGCTCGCGCACCTTCCCGGTGAAGTCCTTCACCACGTCGAGCGAGACGTCGGCCTCGAGCAGGGCGCGACGGATCTCGCGGACCGTGCCGTCAACGTCAGCCGCTGAGAGCTTGCCCTTCGACCGGAGGTTCTTGAAGGTGTCGGTAAGCCGCGAGGAGAGGGTGCCGAAAGTAGCCATAGTGCGAACAGTCTACCGCGCCGCGACTCTCACAGCGCCCTCCCCCTCGCAGGATTACTTGTATTCGTAGAAGCCGCGCCCCGAGCCCTTACCCAGGTAGCCCTTGTCGATGTAGTCGCGCTTGATGATCTCGGCGAATTCGCGCTTGATCGGGTCGTCGCTGCTGGCGTTGAGGTAGTACGGGGTCATCATGCCGACGACGTCGAAGATCTGGAACGGCCCGGAGGGTGCCCCGGTCGCGATCCGCCACGTGTTGTCGATGTCCTCGGGGCTCGCGATGCCCTTCACGAAGAGCTGCGCTGCGGCGTCGAGGAACGGCACGAGCAGCGAGTTCAGCACGTAGCCCGGCTGCTCCTTGTGGATCCGCACGGGGACCATGCCGATCTCGGCAGCGAACGCCGCGACAGCCTCGAACACCTCGGGATCGGTGCCCTCGTGGCCCATCACCTCACCGACGTTGAACTTCCACACCTCGTTCGCGAAGTGCAGGGCGAGGAACTTCTCGGGACGGCCGGTGAACGGCGCGATGTCGCTCGGAAGGAGCGTCGACGAGTTCGTCGCAAAGATCGTGTCCGCTGGCGCCACGGCGGCGACGGCCTCCCACGTCTGCTGCTTGATGTCGAGGCGCTCGGGCACGGCCTCGATCACGATGTCCGCGTCCTTCATCGCGTCGGCGAGGTCGGCCGTCGCGCGAATGCGGGCGACCGCAGCGTCGAGTTTCTCGTCGGTCGCGTCGGCGAGGTCGCGGCGGTAGGCGTCCTTCAGGTACTCCCACCGCTCCGGGAGCTTCGCCAGAATCTCATCGTTGATGTCGTACGCGACGACGTCCTTGCCCATGTACGCAGACTGGAAAATGATCTGCGAACCGAGGACGCCCGTACCGAGGACGGTGAGATGTTGCATAGCAGTAGCCTTTCTCGAGAGGCACCCCGCTCATCCGGGGCGCATTCCGGTCCGGCGGCCGCGTGAACTGGCCGGCCGTCAGGCCTTACTCATAAGCGTAACAAAGCTCCCTCCCCGGCAGGCGGGGTTTCGCTCCGAGCACAGTGAGGCCCTCGGGCGCCCTAGGGAACGAGCTGCGCCGCGAACACGTGCGGCGTGAAGCCAGTCAAATCGCCGATGCCCTCGCCCTGGCCGACGAGCTTGATCGGCAGCTTCGTGTGCTCCTGCACGGCGAGCACAAAGCCACCCTTCGCGGAGCCGTCGAGCTTCGTCAGCACGAGCCCGGTGACTCCGGCGTGCTCGATGAACGCCTGCGCCTGCGCGAGCCCGTTCTGGCCCGTCGTCGCGTCGAGCACGAGCAGCACCTCGGACACGGGCGCGAGCTTCTCGATCACGCGCCGGATCTTGCCGAGCTCGTCCATGAGCCCGCCCTTCGTCTGCAGCCTGCCCGCGGTGTCGATGATCGCGATGTCGAGATCCTCATCGATCGCCCGCTGCACGGTCTGGAACGCGACGGACGCGGGATCCTGACCCTGCTGTTGCGGCTTCACGATCGCGACGCCGGCGCGCTCCGCCCAGGTCGCGAGCTGCTCGACGGCCGCCGCGCGGAACGTATCCGCCGCGCCGACGATGATCTTCTTGTCGAATCGCGTGAGGTAGTTCGAGAGCTTGCCGATGGTCGTGGTCTTGCCGACCCCGTTCACACCGACGACGAGGATCACCGCCGGGCGGTCGGTGAGCTTCAGGGTCGGATCGAACGCGGCGAGGCGCTCCTCGAGCACCTCGCGCAGGATCCGCTTGAGCTCCTTGACCTCGCTCACGCGGTGCCGCTCGACGGACTCGCGCACCTCCTCGAGGATCGAGTCCGCGATCTCCGGCCCGAAGTCCGCCGTGATGAGCGCGGTCTCGATGTCATCCCAGGTGTCGTCGGTGATCGTCTCCGACCCGCCGCCGAACACATTCCGAAACGCGCGCGAGAACGACCATGCCTTTTCTGCCATGCCTCAAGACTAGCGACAAGATCTCGCTCGGTTCGCGGTCGCGCGATGTTGCGTATCGGCAACGATGGCTCCGCAACGCCGCGAAACTCGCGCCCGAGCTCCCCCACCCTTGTATATTCAGGGTGACAGCAACGACGCTTGAATGAACGCGCAGGTGGCAACGCGCGGACCAATGGAGGTCAAGTGAACCACGGAATAATTCGCAGAGGCATGCTTTGGCGTGCCCCAGCTATCGCTCTCCTCGCCCTCATCCTGGGCTTTGTCGGACTGTCGCTGCAGGCGCTACCCGCGCACGCGGCGACGTGTGTCCCCGACGCGACGACCGGCTGCGTGCAGGGAATCGTGAAGACGAGCGCCGGCGATCCGGCGAGCGGCGTCGGGCTCACGCTCACCGGCAAGGGAGCGAGCGAAGACACCACAACCGACGAGAACGGCCGCTGGTCGTTCCCCATCACACAGGAGGGCACCTACGAGGTCGCGCTCGACACGGCGACGCTCCCCGAGGGCCAATTCCCGCGGGCGACAGACACCCGCTCCGTCGAGGTCGCGCTCTTCGAATCGGCGAGCGCACTCTTCCCCCTCACCGACGATCCAGACGCGGCGGCGACGCCGACCGCGCCCGGCTCCGGCGAGACTGCCGGGTCAGGATCGGGTGAGGCGACGCCCGGCGACGACGAGGCGACCACCACGACGAAGCCGAGCGCGACGAACGCGTTCTCGTGGCCGCGCTTCTGGCAACAGGCCGCGTCCGGGCTCCGAATGGGCCTGCTGCTCGCGCTCGGCGCGGTCGGGCTCTCGCTCGTGTTCGGCACGACCGGGCTCTCGAACTTCGCGCACGCGGAGATGCTCTCGATGGGCGGC
Organism: Leucobacter aridicollis; assembly: GCF_013409595.1. Taxonomy (NCBI): domain Bacteria; kingdom Bacillati; phylum Actinomycetota; class Actinomycetes; order Micrococcales; family Microbacteriaceae; genus Leucobacter; species Leucobacter aridicollis. The sequence continues at coordinate 1,958,335 of NZ_JACCBD010000001.1, forward strand.
ATCCTTGCCTTCCTCGCGATGCAGCTCACCGGCAACATCTGGCTCTCGGGCGCCCTCGTCGTGGTCGTGATGGCCGCGTTCGGCTGGGTGCAGGACGCGGTGCTCTGGAAACCGTTGCGAAAACGCAGACTCAGTCTGACCCAGATGATGATCGTCTCGATCGGCTTCTCGATCGTGCTGCAGAACATCTTCCAGTTCTTCTTCGGCGCGAACATCCTGCGGATCGACCCCTCAACGCCGAAAACCGTGACACTGGCCGGCATCACGCTCACCGTGCAGTCCTACGTCGCCATGGGAATCGCGCTCGTCGCGATCATCGCCGTCGCGCTCGTCATGAAGTACACGCGCTTCGGTCGCGCAACCCGCGCCGTGGCCGACAATCGGCCGCTCGCTGAGGCCTCTGGCATCGATGTGGATCGCGTGATCCGCTCCGTCTGGACCGTCGGAGTCGCCCTCGCAGGCCTCTCGGGCGTGCTACTCGGCCTCGTGCTCAACGGCATCGCGTGGAACACCGGATGGCACTACCTGCTGCTCCTGTTTGCCGCGGTCATCCTCGGCGGCATCGGCACGACCTTCGGTGCCATCGTCGGCGCACTCATCATCGGCCTCGTCATCGAGATGGCCAACATCTGGCTGCCCGGCGACCTCAAGCACGCCGCCGCGCTGCTCATCCTCATCGTGGTGCTGCTGGTGAGGCCGCAGGGCCTCTTCGGGCGCAAGGAACGGATCGGATAACCTCATGGAATTTTGGACCGGACTCCTGCAGGCAATGCTGCAGACTGCGCTCTCCCCCGTCACCGCGGCGTTCGTTATCGCCGCGATCGGGTTGAACATCCACTTCGGATTCACCGGGCTCATGAACATCGGGCAGGCGGGCTTCATGCTCGTCGGCGGATACGGCTTCGTGATCTCGGTCATGAACGGGGTGGGACTGTTCCCAGCGATCCTGATCTCGATGGCGGCTTCGGCGCTGTTCGCGTTACTGCTCGGCATCCCGACCGTGAAACTCCGCGGGGACTACCTCGCGATCGTGACGATTGGCGCGGCGGAGATCCTCCGCATGACCGCGCGGCTCGCGAACATCAGCCACATTACGGGCGGCCCGAGCGGCATCCAGAGCACGCGCTTCCGCGAGCAGTTCAACGCCCTCTCCCCACTGCCCGAGGGGCGCACCTCGTTCCTCGGCCTGAACTACTTCAACACTGGCGTCGACGACTGGTGGTCACGCATCGTCGCATGGGCGCTCGTCGCTCTCTTCCTGCTCATTACGTGGCTGCTCATCCGCAGCCCGTGGGGTCGTGTCTTGAAGGGCATCCGTGAGGATGAGGACGCGGTGCGCAGCCTCGGCAAGAGCCCGTTCTCATACAAGCTGCAGGCGCTGATGATCGGCGGCGTGATGGGCGGCTTCGGCGGCATCGTGATGTCGCTGCCCGCAACAATCAACCCCGACGGAATGTCGCGCGCGACCACGTTCAACCTGTGGATGATCCTGCTGCTCGGCGGCGCCGCGACGATCCTCGGTCCGCTCCTCGGCGCGATCCTCTTCTTCGTCGTGCGCCTCGTCATCACGAGCGTCGCCTCGGAATTCGTGCCGGCGAGCGTGCTCAACGCGCAGCAGGCCGAGATCCTGGCATGGATCCTCATCGGGTTCATGCTCATGCTGCTCGTGATATTCAGACCGCAAGGCATACTCGGAAACAAGAAGGAGTTGGCCTTCAATGACTAGTTACCCATACGACCGCGCGGAACTCCGCGCGAGCCTGGCCCAGATCGAGCAGCGGCCCGGGGCGCCGAAGCCGGACCCGATCCTCGTCGCCGACAACGTCGTCCGCCGGTTCGGCGGAATGACGGCCGTCGACGTCGACCACGTCGAGGTGCAGCGTGGCGCGATCACCGCGCTCATCGGGCCCAACGGAGCGGGCAAGACCACCTTCTTCAACCTCCTCACCGGGTTCGACAAGCCGACACCGGCGACTGGCCGCGACAAGGCCAGCTGGTCGTTCAACGGCAAGTCGTTCACCACGACGAGCGCGACGAAGGTGGCGCGATCCGGGATGATCCGGACGTTCCAGCTCACCAAGGCGCTCACCAGGATGACTGTGCTCGAAAACATGCTCATCGGGGCGGCGAACCAGCCCGGCGAGAATCTGTTCGTCGGGCTCGTGAAGCCGCTCTGGGCGAAGCGCGAACGCGAGAACGTTGAGCGCGCAGAGGAGCTCCTCAAGCGGTTCAAGCTCGACGCAAAGCGCAACGATATGGCAGGCGGGCTCTCGGGCGGCCAGAAGAAGCTCCTGGAGATGGCGCGCGCGCTGATGTCGAATCCCTCGATGATCATGCTCGATGAGCCGATGGCTGGCGTGAATCCCGCGCTGACGCAGAGCCTGCTCGAGCACATTGAGCAGCTCCGCGACGACGGCACCACCGTCCTGTTCGTCGAGCACGACATGCACATGGTCCGGCACATTTCCGACTGGGTTGTGGTGATGGCCCAGGGCAGGATCATTGCTGAGGGACTGCCGGAAGACGTCATGACAAGCCCAGCCGTGATCGACGCGTACCTTGGCGCGCACCACGACCAGGATCTCGGCGACGTCATCAACACGCAAATGATGCGCGCCATCGAGGACGAGATCAAGGAGGAAGCGCGATGACTGACACACTCGCTACACCCGAGCCGCCCACTGCAAGCGCACACACTGGCGGCGTGAGCGTTCCGTCGGAGGAGCTCGTCCTCGAGGCGACCAATCTCGTCGCGGGCTACCTCCCGGGCATCAACATCCTCAACGGCTGCAATATCTCCGCCCACAAGGGCGAACTCGTCGGGATCATTGGGCCCAACGGATCGGGCAAGTCAACGCTGTTGAAGTCGCTGTTCGGGCTCGTTGACATCCGTGACGGGTCCGTGGCACTGAACGGTGAGGACGTCACCAAGTCCAAGACAACGGAACTCGTGCGCAAGGGGGTCGGCTTCGTCCCGCAGACCAACAACGTGTTCCAGACGCTGTCGATCGAGGAAAACCTGCAGATGGGCCTCTTCCTGAACCCGAAGCGGTTCGCGAGTCGCGTGGCCGAGATCTGGGACCTGTTTCCGATGCTCGCCGACCGGCGCAAGCAGCTCGCCGGCTCACTATCTGGCGGCGAACGCCAGTCCGTCGCGATGGCGCGGGCCCTCATGACCGAGCCCAGCGTGCTGCTGCTGGATGAGCCGAGCGCTGGGCTCTCCCCCGTCCGACAGGATGAGACCTTCATTCGGACGCGGCAGATCAATCAGACCGGCGTGACGATCGTGATGGTCGAGCAGAATGCGCGCCGTTGCCTGCAGATTTGCGATCGCGCGTACGTGCTGGATCAGGGAACAAACGCGCACCAGGGCACGGGTCGCGAACTCGCGAATGATCCAAAGGTGATCGAGTTGTATCTCGGCACACTCGCCACCGACGTCGACGCGAAGCGCGCGGAGACGGGTGCGATTCCGGTCAACGGTGTGGACGGGGATCGATAGCCGACGCCCCGAACAGCGTACCTGTACGCCCAAGTAGGCCGGCGCGACGACAAGACACGTGTCCGTTGCGCCGGCCAGGGGCGGCTTCCTCGCGTTCCTTTAGGAGTCCTCCGCCAACCATGACCGCCAGAGCGGCACGGCCATGAACTGATATTCACTCATCGCCCTGATGAGCTCTACCCGCGCCCTGCCGGGCATCAACTGCTCGGGCAGCACTGGGTCTTGCAGGATCAACGAGATCGTGTCTCTGCCCAACAATAACGTCTCCCGAACCGCATCGTCTCGCGTCAGCATCCCAACTGCCGCAGCACTCCGGGAAAGATCGACGCGACGAGCGTCCAACTCGTCGGCGATACCTACTGGATCCCAGAGTTGTGATGCCCTGGCGTGCAATAACTCAGCGAACGGCGCAGCTAGGAAAACCGAGGCAGCGGGCGCAAGCCCCAGTCCAATGAGCTGCCTGGTAGCCCCGTCTAGACCATTTGGACGATTGTTTGGGCGTATCTGAAGCCCTTTTCCCAGAGACCGAAACCCAGACAACTGAAGTGCCCTCTGGTGTGTGCGCCAAACTGCCTTGTCAGACCGCAACACGTCCCCGTCGTGCACGACGACCCAGTCGCGCCGCCACGCAACTAGCTCTTGGCCATGCCGCCTCCATGCAGCAACTCGTTTGGACAGCTCTGATGGATCCTCCGGCGGTGCGTACACGCCACGCCGCACTCGGCGAATCTTTCCTTCCTCGACCAGCCGAGTGAGCGTCACCCGGACTGTCGTTTGACCAACACCGAACACTTCCCCAGCCCGGCACAGTCCTGACACGGTCACTTCCCCTCCATGTGTTCCGATCAGGTCGAGTAGCAGTGATGGCGTGGAGACTGTCATCCCTATTTGTTACATGAAGTGGCGACAATTGCGCAACATTTGAACGATGAGTACCGTGCAAGGACCACCCTCTAACGCAGCCGCGCTGTTCCTGGCATGACTGCAATCGATTTGCCACCGCAAGGAGCCCGCATGGATTTCATTCGCATAACGAACGAAGGACCCGTCCGAATTCTCACGTTCAACCGCCCCGACGTGCGGAACGCAGTGCACCGGCCGATGGCTTCGGAGATCACGACGGCTGTTAACGAATTTGAGGCTGACGACTCCGCTCGGGTCCTGATCCTCACCGGCACCGACGGCACGTTCTGCGCGGGAGCCGACCTCGCCGCAATAGAGAACCCAACTCTCCGAAACGAGGTTACTTCCGCGGGCGACGGCCCCGGCCCCATGGGGCATACTCGCCTGCCTATACACAAACCAGCCATTGCCGCGATCGAAGGACACGCGGTAGCGGGTGGGCTTGAGCTCGCACTACTGGCCGACCTTCGCATCATGGCCGAAGATGCGATACTCGGGGTGTTTTGCCGGAGATTCGGCGTACCTTTGATCGATGGCGGCACGGTTCGCCTGCCGCGCATCATCGGTCTTGGCAGGGCGCTAGACCTTATTCTTACCGGCCGCCCAGTCGGCGCCGAAGAAGCACACAACATCGGACTTGCAAACCGTGTCACCAAACGAGGTGAGAGCCTCCGCGCGGCACTTGAGCTCGCGCATACTCTCGCGGCGTTTCCACAAGAATGCATGCTTACCGATCGAGCATCCACGTACGACGGGCTGGATCAACCTCTTTCGACAGCACTCCGGAACGAAGGCCGCCTGGGCGCAGGAATTGCGTCCGGTGAGGGCGTTGAAGGGGCTCGACGCTTCCTGTCGGGAGAAGGCCGCCACGGAGTATTCCCTTTTGCAGACACCGTCAACCAAACCTAGCCAAAACCGCAGAATCCGCCGGGCCCAAGAATGCGCCTTTAGCGGAGCTGTCCCTTTTCATACAGATAGGACCTCAAAATGCCAGCACTCGGAGGCGCAATGGCGCGCCAGCCACTGACCGTCGAACTCATCGCACGCGGCGCTCTGCACCATGCAGACAGAGTAGCGGTTACGTTCGGCACAGAATCACTCACAGTCAAACAAGTGGACGCCGCAAGTTGGCAGTTGGCACGCGCCATGCTCACGACACCAGGAATCGCCGCGGGAACGCCCGTTGGGCTCCTCCTCGACAACGGACTTGCTAGCGTCCCAATGGACTTTGCCTGCGCTCGGGCTGGCATCAACCGTGTACCGCTCAACTCTCGGCTTTCGGTCACAGAACACGCACAGATGCTCGACGAGGTGCAAGTACGTCACATTGTCGTCGGCCCCGGGCTAGAGGAACACGCGCTGCAACTTACCGAACACCTCCCCGACCTGAAATTGATGAGCCTAGGAAGCTCGATGCCGAAAGCTGTTCCACTCGGAGAAGCCGCCGCCAAAGAGTCGGTCGCTCCCTTTGAGCGTTCTGTGGATCCAGATGAAGTCATCCTCACTCTGTTTACCTCGGGCACTACCGGAACGTTGAAGGCAGCGCGCCATACGCAGGCCAGCTACGCATCTGTTGCTCGCAACGTCATGCTCAACCTCCTCGACCCGAACCCCGAGGACGCCATGCTGCACGCGGCATCGCTCATTCACGCGAGTGGTGTTTTTGTGCTTCCATTCTGGTTGCGGGGTGCGCGAACCGTGATCCATTCAGGCTTTGATCCGGAGGCTTTCCTCAACGCGCTGATGGCGGAGCGCATCACGGCGATAAATCTTGTTCCCACTATGCTCGCCGCGTTACTTGACCATCCTAATTTTCAGTCAACCGACGTGAGCTCGCTGCGCAACGTCATCTATGGCGCTTCTCCAATGCCCCCGAAGCTTCTTGAACGCGCCATGGATGCATGGGGCAGCCATCGATTCTGGCAGTACTACGGTCAAACTGAGGCCCCGCTCTGCATCGCCGTATTGCGACCGGAGGACCAGCGTCTCGCGCTATCAGGTGTGGCCGGAGTGCCTTGTCCCGACGTGGAACTGCGGATTCTCACGGCTGATGGTGACACTGCTCCGAATGGTGTGGTCGGGGAGATCGCTGTGCGCACTGCATCCGCGGTCGATGGCTATCACGATGCGCCCACGCTCACCGCTTCGACGTTTGCGGCCGACGGCTGGGTACGAACTCGCGACATCGGTGTCCTTGACGAGCGAGGTTTCTTGACGTTGAAAGACCGGACCTCGGACATGATCGTCACGGGCGGGTACAACGTGTATCCACTTGAGGTGGAGAACGCACTATCGGCGCACCCGCAGGTGCGAGAGTGTTGCGTGGTGGGAATTCCCGATGACCGGTGGGTCGAGGCCGTCGTTGCCGCAGTGGTTCTCCGAGGGGACGGCGACACCACAGAAGCAGAGTTGCAAGAATTTGTTGGCACCACCCTCGCGAGCTATAAGAAACCCAAGCGGATCGTATTTGTTTCGACGATACCCAAAACCGCAGTCGGCAAATTGAACAGACGCGTCTTGCGGGAAGAGTTGGGTGCCGTCCGCTAGCGGATACCGCGAGCGTCTACAGGCCATCCGCTGGAAACCCTCAGAACGCGTCTGGCTCCTCGTCGCGGGCTGTTCTGAATCGAACTCGGCTCGGCGGGCGCTCGATGTGCTCGGTCCCCGTCGGGCTGACCCATTTCAATACGCCGCCCGGCTGCTGCTCCACTTTCCAAGGTGAGTTATGTTTCAGCGTGTGGTGCCCCCGACAGAGGTGCGCGAGGTTGTCCGTGCGAGTCTCGCCGCCAATGACCGCCGCCTTCGTGTGGTCGAGGTCGCACTTACTCGCGCGAATCCTGCATCCAGGGGCGCGACAGTGTAGGTCGCGGGCGGCGAGCAGGCGGCGTATCTCTGCGCTCGGGCGGTAGCGGTCGACGCTGAGCACTGCACCATCAGGATCGACGGACACCGCGTCCCAAACGCGCTCTCCCCCGGCGAGTTCTCGGGCAGCGGTGCTCCCGATCGGGCCATATCCCACGAGCTCGGGAATCCCATCCGTGCGTCTGGCTTCTCCGCGTTCGCCGAGGGTGTGCGCTGGGATGATCACCTGGATATGCGCGCTCACTCCGATCCCGAGTGCGGGGCGGAGTTCGCCCGCAGCGCTGCCAGGTGAGCCTCCGATTGGCTCGTCACCGTCCGCAGGGTCGGGGGTGGCGCCAGCATCGGTTACGCCGCGCAAGAGTAAGTCGGCCATCACGTCGGCTTCAACCTGTGGCCGCTTGCGCGGTCGGGGGTCTTGCGCCTTCTCTGGGACGGCTGGACCACTCTTCGCTTCCAACAGCACCACGGACTTCGCGATCTGCCGGATCCGATCCCGAATGCCGTACGCCACCGCTGCAGGGAGATACGCTCGGAGTTCGGCCATGCCGTCGGGGAGGTCCGAAACGCACACGGATCGCCGAGCGGCGGCCTCTTCGTTGCGCGCGTCTTCGTTGAGTTCAGAGAATTCGAGCGCCAGTCGGCGCGCGATCGGGCGAAGTCTGTTGGATGGTTCGATCCGTGCGTGGTCGAGCACCGCCGTCTCGTACCGAGACCGTTTGATCGCGAGCGGACCGCTCGGCTCGAGGCCGAACGGCGCGCCTTCCTCAACAACGACACGCAGATTTGTCGAGTTGATCTCTCCAGCAAGGAGCACATTGACGGCGGAGCGGAAGAGCGTTCCCGCCAGGTGTGCAATGTTGAGCAGGCGTGCGGCCGCATACTCGCTGAGTTTGTAGCGGGCTGAGACCTCAAGGCGCAGGGAGCGGAAGGCAAACTCAAGGTCGCGGGACGGCGGGCCCGCAGGCGGCCCACACGTGCGTTCCATGAGGCGGCCAAGGGCGAGCAACTGCAGTCCCTCTGCCCGACGGGCAGAACCCACCGCGGAGTCGAGCGCTTGGAAGTCGCGGCGGTCTTTCGCGAGCGACGCGCGCCGCTGCAGTTCGTAGCCGGGCGTGACAAATGCGTCGTCGTCGCGGCTGGCAGACGGCTCAGGGGTACGGTCAGGCTCGTCGGCGTCTGGTGCGGGGTCGTTCATGGGACCAATGGCACAGCATCGTTCTGAGGCGTGAGCGGGTTCTCCACAGCTCAGCGAGGATCGCCGCGCAGACGTTGTTCCTGTCCCGCTGTGAGCGAAACAACGTCTGGTACCCGTACAAACGGCCGGTGGCCCCAACCCGAAACGGGTTGGGGCCACCGGAGCCGGAACGAAGGTGAATTAACCCTCGATCTCACCGACCGCGTTCGGCTTGTTCGCCTCGTCGTACCGGTAAATACCGATCAGCGCCGAGGAGGGCTCGTTCTTGTCAGTGAGCGGTCCGCCACCGGCGCGACCCTCATAGTGGATGTCCTTGTCATCCTCGAGCAGCGCGAGGCAGTCCTTGTAAGTGCTGCACTTTTCGCCACCGTCGGCACCGGAAACGGCCTGGAGGTTGTCACGGATCGCTGCCGGATCCGTGCTGCCAGCCTTCTGTGCTGCGAGCGCGACCAGCACAACCGCGTCGTACGACTCGGGTGCGAAGTTCGTGCTCTGCGTTGCAGTCTCGTCGGCGGCGACGAGCGCGTCGAGGAACTCTCCCTCGGAGGCACGGCCCGGCGTGGTGCCCTGAGCGCCCTTCAGCAGGCCTGCGTCGAACTCCTCGTACGGGACCGTGTTGCCGTCAACAAGGTACAGCTTCGACAGGTCGAAGCCCTGGGCTGCGAGCTCAGGGATAATCTGCTTCGCCTCCTCGTAGCTCACGATGGCAATCGCGTCAGGCTTCTTCGACAGCGCTGCCGTCACCTCTGAGGTGAACGTCGTCTGCCCCTCCGGGAACTCCTCGCCCGATCCCTTCGCGCCGTACACGAGCTCCGCGCCTGCCTCTTCCAGCGTCTCCTGGAAGTTGTCGCGGAGGCCGATGCCGTAGTCGTTGTTCTGCGCCAGCATCGCGACGGTCGAGTGGCCGTCCTGCAGCACGAGGTTGCCAAGTGCGCGTCCCTGAATGATGTCCGATGCGATCGTTCGGAAGTACAGGGGGTTGATGCCCGACATCGCGATGCCGGTGTTCGAGGGCGACCCCATGAGGATGCCAGCCTCGGTGAGCCTCGGCATTGCCGCGTTGGAGTTACCGGTGCCCATCGCGCCGAGCACAAACGACGGGTTGGCCTTGATGATCTCGTCGACGCTCTTATTGATGATCGTCGGGTCGGACGCATCATGCTCGTTGCCTTCGACGACGAGCTCGACGTCGGAGCCCAGCACGCCACCGGCAGCATTGATGTCTTCCATCGCCAGCTTCACCGCCGCGCGGGGCCCGAAGATCAGGTGCGCGAGCGTGCCGGTCTGGGGAAGCAGGGTGCCGATCTTCAGCGCGCCCGAGTCCCCCGAGGGTGTAGACGTGTTCTCTTCGGCAGGCTTGTCGGTACTCGATGTGCAGCCCGAGAGAGCGAGTGCTGCGCCGGCAACCAGAGCGATCGCGGCTGCAGTCTTCTTGGAGTAAACCTTCATTGGCTACGCCTTTCCATACGGTTTGGTACGTCCCCCCATTGGAACGGTACGTTCGTAGCGTATCGCCGCGTGACCGCGTTGTGTGGTTCTCCAGCCGCGCTGAGACAATTTTGTTAGATTCCGTCAATCACGCCGGGCGTAGCCAGCCCACTATGTGAACCTCACATCGTCAAGTGCTGCTCAGATGCGCTCAGACTTCAGCGCCGAGCCGCTGCCCAACGACCGCGGAAATCCCATCGCGGCGCATCGACACTCCGTACAGAGCATCGGCGATCTCCATCGTCCGCTTTTGGTGGGTAATAACGATGAGCTGCGAGGTCTCCCGCAGCCGCTCGAACACCTGCAGCAAGCGACCGAGGTTCGCGTCGTCAAGCGCGGCCTCGACCTCATCCATGATGTAGAACGGGCTCGGCCTGGCCTGGAAGATCGCCACGAGCAGCGCGACCGCAGCGAGCGAGCGCTCTCCGCCAGACAGGAGCGACAGCCGCTCGACCTTCTTCCCAGCGGGACGCACGGCGATGTCGATGCCGGTCGTCAGGAGCTCGTCGGGGTTCGTGAGTGAGATCTCTCCGGAGCCGCCGGGGAACAGGATCGGGAACACCTCGGCAAACGCTGCGCGCGTGTCCTCGAAGGCGGCCGCGAAGATTCCCTGCATGTGCTCGTCGAGTTCCTCGATGATCTGGCGCAGATCGGCACGCGTCTTCGTCAGATCCGCAAGCTGGTCGACGAGGAACTTGTGCCGCTGCTCAAGCGCGGCGAACTCCTCGAGCGCGAGCGGGTTGATCCTGCCGAGCTCGCTGAGGCGTCGCTCCGCCTTCGCAAGCCGGCGCTCCTGCTCAACGCGCACGAATGGGACCGTCTGCTGGGCGCGCTGCGAGTCCGCGATGCGTTGCGGCGTTGCACCCGCGTCGTCGTCAGCGTCCGCGCGGTCAGCATCAGCGTCCACGCCGCTTCCGTCAGCATCTTCAGTGTCGCCGTCGCCGCCGTCCGCCGCGCCAGTCGCCGTCAGTCCGAGCTCAATCGCGAGCTGTTCCTCGAGCGACAGCTCGCCGCGGGCCTCCGACGCGGCGGCCAGGGTCTCGGGCCGCCGCGATGCAGGCGCTGCCACGTCGTCCTCCCCCGCCACCGGGATCCCGATTTCCGGCCCGTACTCGGCGACAAGCACATCTTCGACAAGCCCGAGCTCGTTCCCGGCGCGTTCGAGTAGCGACGACAGCTGCAGCTTGCGCTCGTAGCTCTTCAGCTCGGCGCCGTGGACAAGCTCGGTGATGGACTGCAGTTTGCCGCGTGCCTCGGACTCCTCGGAGCGCAGCAGCGTGAGCTCCTGGCTGTTCCTGGCACGTTCCTGCTCCGCTACCTGCTGCGCCGTGCGGGCCTCGGAGAGTGACCGATCACACGCGTCGAGAATCCCCGGCAGCGCCTCGGCGACGTGCTCGGCGCGGGCGACCTGACGCGAGCGGAGCACGGCCCTGCGCGCCGCCTCCTCCGCTGCCCGGCGCTCGGCCTCGAATTGGTTGGCAAGGGCGACGCTGCGTTCCTCGGCGGCTCGCGCGCGCTCCTTCGCGGTCTCGAACGCGAGTCGCGCCTCGATCTCGACCGACCGCGCACGGTCGACATCAGCGAGCAGCGCGTCGCGCTGGCTGGCGTCGAGGATCGGGCGCGGCTTTGCAGCCGCCTCCTCAAGCGCACGCGTCGCCTGGATCACGAGGTCTGCGGCTTCGTCTTCCGAACCCGTCACCCCGGCGAGCGCCGTCGCGGCGCGTTCAGCTTCGGAGCGTGTCGCCTCGGCGCGCACGACGAGCTGCTGGCGCCGGCGCGCGTGTTCAGCGAGGCGAGCGTCAGCCTCACGGAGCTCGGCGTATGCGGCCTTGCTCTCGGCTTTGAGCCGCGCGACCTGCTCCCGCTGATCGGCGAGTGCCGCAGCGGCGGTCTCGATCTCTGCGGCGATGTCGGCGAGTCGGCCCTCGGCTTCGGCGAGGTCGGCCGTGAGTTCGATCCTCGATGGGGCGAGCCCCGATCCGCCAGCGAGGGTGTGTTCGGTGACCACGTCCCCCTCCGCCGTCACGATCGTGAAGCCACCGCCGGGCAGCTTCGCTCGCAGGATCGTTGCGCCGGCGATGGCCTGCGCCGCGTCGTCGGCGACATAGCTTCTGCTGAGCAGCCCGCGCACACCGTCTGGCGCCTCGACGAGCACGGTAGCGATCGGGAGCAGACCAGGCACGTCAAGGTCTGGTCCGGTGGAGTCGGCTGCGTTCGCGATGACGGCGCGCAGGCGACCGATGTCGCGGTGCCGCGCATCGGAGACGGCGCGCTGTGCGATGTCCGCGGACTCCACGAGGAGCGCGTCGGCGAACAGGCCGAGCGCCGCGCCGACCGCGGCCTCGTAGCCGTCCCGCACCTTGACGTGGTCCGCGACGCGGCCGCGCACGCCCTCGGGCTGTTCGGCAAGCAGCGCCCCAGACGCGTCACGCTGATCCAGCGAGCGCGCGAGCGCGGAGACTCGGGCTTCGAGCCCCGCGGCCTCCTGCTCGAGCGCGTGCAGGGCCGAGCGCTGCTCGTCGACGAGCTTCTCGGCCGCGTTCTCGCGCTCCTGCGCCGCACGATATGCGCCGTCGAGGCCCCCTTCCGGAAGCTCCGCCCCGTCGGCCTCGGCCTCGAATGCCTCGAGTTCGGCCTGCGCGTCGGTCGCGCGAGTCTCGGCTTGCGTGAGCGCCTGCGTTCGCCGCTCGAGCTCCGCGGCGATGGTTTCGCGCTTCTGTTCGGCGGCTTCGAGGCGCCCACGGAGCGCCGAAAGCTCGAGGTCGTGACGGGAGACGAGCTCGGCCTGCGCCTGGATCTGCTCGTCGATCGCGTCGAGCGTCTGCTGCGCCTTGCGTGTCGCCTGCTCGGTCGCCCGCCAGCGGTCTTCGTGTTCAGGAATTCGGGCGGCGAGCTCATGCGCTTCCTCGCGCGACTCGTCGACGGCGGCGCGGCTCGTGAGCGAAACCTGTTCGGGCGACTCGGACTGGGTCGCGAGGAAAGTCAGGCGCTGCTGCGCTTGCGCGTATAGGCCGCGCAGCTTGGACTGGGCGCTCTCGAGCCCGAACGTCACGCGCCGCGCAGCGTCGAGCTCGTCACCCTGCTGCTCCTGCTCGAGCCGCTCGATGCGCAGTTGCTTCTGCTCGACCTGCTCCTGCAGCACGATCCGTTCGGAGTGGCGCTCTGATTCGTCCTTCGCGAGGCTCGCGAGCTCGGCGCGCAGCCGGGTCACGTCGTCGGCGAGCAGGCGCGCCTTCGCGTCTCTCACCTCAGCGGCGATCGTCTGGGCCTGCCGCGCAACCTCGGCCTGCCTCCCGAGCGGCTTGAGCTGCCGCCGAATCTCGCCTGCAAGATCGTTCAGCCGCGTGAGGTTCGTCTCCATGGCGTCGAGCTTGCGCAGGGTGCGCTCTTTGCGCCGCCGGTGCTTGAGGATGCCGGCGGCTTCCTCGATGAACCCGCGTCGGTCCTCCGGGGTCGCGCGCAGCACAGTGTCGAGCTGGCCCTGACCGACGATGACGTGCATCTCGCGGCCGAGGCCCGAGTCGCTGAGCAGCTCCTGCACGTCGAGCAGGCGGCACGACTCGCCGTTGATTGCGTACTCGCTCGACCCGTTCCGGAACAGAATCCGGCTGATCGTCACTTCCGTGTATTCGATCGGCAGCGCGCCATCGCTGTTATCGATGGTCAGTCTCACCTCGGCGCGGCCGAGAGGTCCGCGGGTCGAGGTGCCGGCGAAGATAACGTCTTCCATCTTGCCGCCGCGGAGCGTCTTCGCGCCCTGCTCTCCCATCACCCAGGCGAGGGCGTCAACGACGTTGGACTTGCCTGAGCCGTTCGGCCCCACAATCGCAGTGACCCCGGGCTCGAACTGGAAGGTTGTCGGCTGCGCGAACGACTTGAAGCCGCGGAGGGTCAGGCTCTTCAGGTGCACGCCGTATCCTTCCGATCGCTTCGAAACTCGCGCAGACTATTCCCAAACACTACCGGGTGGCTGGCCTGTGGCCCCATATCCCCCGCCGATCAGCGGCGCGATCGCTGTCACCGCGACGGCTACCGCGACGAGGAGGGTCGCAGCGAGCGCTCCGACGAAGACCTGAGTGCCGCGGGCCGTCACCGAGGCGAGGGCGAGCCCGTAGCCGATCCCGGCGATCAGGATCGCGGGGAGAAACATGAATGCGGCGACGCCGATATCGAACCAGACCCCTGGCGCGCAGGCGTCTCCCGGCGAGCAAGGCTGCGCGCCGATTGCTGCGACAAGCGACAGGATCGCGGCGGCGAGCACGGCGGCGACATAGGTCGCGCCACCGAATAGCAGCGACTGCGTGAAGGGCACGAACTGGGTGAGCCAGCGTTGCAGCGCGGCCGCCACCACGGCGATGAATACCGGCGGCACGGCGAGCACCGCGAGCGCGAAACCCGGCGACGAGATCACCCAGAATCCCTGGCCAGGACCGAGCAGGATCAGGCTCACGCCGATCCAGATCGCCCACACGCAGAGCGTGTACGCGGCGACCCGGGCGGCACGTGACAGGCGCCCCGTGGAGAGCCACGGGTGCTCGCGAGGCTCAGCGGCCGGCCCGCGCGCCGGCTCCGCGCCCCCGCCAGTAGCCAAACCGGTCACGTCAGCGCGGTCACCGCGAAGACGACCGTAACGACCAGCGCGAGCGCCAACACCCCGACGAATGCCCACCGCCCCCGGGCCGTAACCGAAACATGCGCGATCGCGTATGCGATCGCTCCGAGCACGATGGCCGGGAGGAGAATGAGGGCCGCAAACGCCGCCGTCTGCCAGAAGCCGGTAATGCACGGCTCTCCGGCGAGGCAGCCGATCCCGCCGTCGGCCCAGGCGAGCTGGGCAACCGCGCTGATGAGCACGGCCGCGACGTACGCGGCGATCCCAACGAGCAGCGACTGCGTTGGCACGGCGAGCCGGGCCAACCACGGCTGGAGCGCAACCGCGAGCAGCGCGCAGCCCACGGGCGGCAGTACGAGGAGCGCGACCGCGCCGGGGACGCTCGACGCGAAGTATTCAAGGCGTCCATCAGCGAAGGCGAGGACGGACACCAGCAGCGCGAGGAGCCACACGGCGAGCGCACTGAAGAAGACGCGCAGCGCCCGCCCCCACGTCGATGTCGCGAGCCACGGATGCGTCACATCCCGCCGGTTCACCCCGACCGGGGTTGCCCGGCCGAGCGCGTTCTCGCCGCTGCGGCCCGGGTCTCCGCTCAGCCCTTCCGGGCGCGGGACGAGTGGGCCAACGCCCTGGAAGCCGCCGAGGTATCCGCCATCGCTCATGGCGTCACTCTACTCAGCATCGCGCAGTTTGGCGATACTGCGGCGAGCATGCCTTCTACTGCTTTCGCCGAGCGGGGCGCTTGACTGTGCCGCGACGGCACGGTCTTCGATGGGACCATGACTCGACACACACTCGCGTATTTTGGCGCGTATAGCCTCTCGCTGCTGGGTAACGGCATCGCCTCCGTCCTGTTTCCGCTACTCGTGCTCGCGAAGACTGGCGACGTGCTCGCAGCCGGCATCGTTGCCACCGCCACGACGGGCGTCGGCGCGGTCGTCGGCGTCTTCGCGGGAGCAGTGGTGGATCGGTTCAACCGCCGCACTGTGTCCGTCGTCAGCGATGTGCTCTCCGCTGCCTCGGTCGCGGCGCTTCCCATCGTCGACGCACTTTGGGGGCTGCACCTCACCTGGTTTATCGTCCTCGGCGTGATTGGGGCGTTCGGGGATGTTCCGGGGCTCACCGCGCGCGAGAGCCTGCTGCCGCGGCTCGTCGCTCGGCAGCGCTCGGCGCCGCACGCGCTCGATCGGCTCGTCGGGATTCGCGAAGGGGTGAGCGGGGTGCTGTTGATCGCAGGGCCCGGGCTCGGCGGGCTCATCGTCTGGCTGTTCGGGGTGAGCGCGACGGCGATGTGGGTTACCGCCGCGACCAGCCTCGCGGCGGCCATCGTCTCGCTCACGCTGCCACGTGACATCGGCGCCATCAACACCACCGACACCGACATCGACAGCGGCGGGACCGACGCCTACACCGGCACCGGCACGGCGCGTATCCTCCGCGATCTGCTCGACGGGTGGAAGTTCCTCTTCGGTCACCGCCTGGTGCTCGGGGCCGCGCTCGTGTCGGCGCTCTCGGTCGCCGTGCTCACCGCGCTCCAGGTCGTGATCCTTCCCGCCTATTTCACCGATGTGGATCTCCCGGGCCTCACGGGCCTCGTCATCTTCGGTATCGCGCTCGGGAGCATCGTCGGCGCGGGGCTCTACAGCGCGACGATCGGCCGCGTCTCGCGACGCACCTGGTTCGTGGTCGCCGTGTGCGGCTCGGCGATCGGGTTCCTGGCCCTCGGCAGTCTCGCCGCCCCGTGGGTGGTGCTCATCGCCACGGTCTGGATCGGCCTGACGAACGGCCCGTTCTCCGCGCTCATCGGCGTGGTGACGATTGAGGCGATCCCGGACCGGCTGCGCGGCAGGGTGCTTGGCGCGCAGAACGCGGTCCTGCTCGCGGCCCCCGCCCTGCTCGTCACGCCCATCGCCGCGTTTGCCGCGGGATTCGGGCTCGCTGCGGCTGGCCTGGCTGTCGGAGCGCTCGTGACCGTCGTGATGCTCGCCGCACTGGTGTCCCCCGCTTTCCGAGGCCTCGACGCGCCGGCGCAGGATAGGCTCCCGGTAGCGTTCGACGCGACGCCGGATGCGGGGCGGCCCCCGGGCGCTCCGCACTCCCCGACCCCGGAGGTGTAGTCCCATGTCCTGGAGCACACGGGAGCTCGCAGCGCTCGCGGGGGTGAGCGTCCGCGCGATCCGCCACTGGCATGACCTGGGCCTCCTTCCCGAGCCCGATCGCCGCGCAAACGGGTACAAGCAGTACATCGGCCAGCACCTCGTCCTCGTGCTGCGCATCAAGCGCCTCACCGGCCTCGGGTTTACGCTCGACCGGGTCGGCGAGCTGCTCGACCATACGCCGGCGGGCGCCGCAGCTGCCGGCCCCGGAACCCCTGCTGGCCCCGGAACCCCTGCCGACGCCAGAGCCGCTGACGACACCGGTGGCCCGGCCCAGCTCATGGCCCTGCGCGGCGAGCTCGACGCGCGCATCGCCGAGTTGCAGCGGGTGCGCGCAGACGTCGACGCGCTGCTGCGGGAGGGCGGGCCGCTCGACCTCACCCCGGCCGCGGCCCTGGTGTACGCCGCCCTCGCGGGCGGATCCGGGCCGACCGACAGCGCGCCCGCGACCGGTGCGATCCAGGACCGGGACGCGACCGCCCAACGAGCAAGCCGGGACATCGCGATCGTGCTCGGCCACCTCGCCCCGAACCGCCAGGTCACCGCAATCGCCGACGTGGTTGCCGGCATCCCCCACCAGCTCCGGCGCCTCGACCGCGACGTCATGCGGCTGCCCGCGGACGCGAGCGCCGCCGAGATCGCGGGCCTCGCTGACGACGTCGCGGCTGCAATGCGCAGCTTCATCGCCGATTCGTCGGACCATGCCGCGCTTGCCGAACTCGACGCACATTCAACGTTGGACACGTCCCTCGTCACCGAGTTCGCGTTCGAGGGGCTGAACGCGGCGCAGCGGCAGGTCATGACGCGCGTGCTGGCCGCGCTCACCGACCCCGCGTAGGGTGCGCAGGAACGCGACGCCTCCCCGGTGCGCGTCGGCGCTCCGGGGAGGCGTCGCAGTCAACGCCCTCGCGGCTACGGCCTGCGACCGCCGTCGCTTCCGGCAACGCCGTCACTATCGTCGAGGCCGAGTACCTCGGTGAGCGCTCGGGTGTCGTCGTCCGGGCCCGGGACCGCGGCGTCCTGGGCCGCGGCCCCGGGTGCCGCCCCGCCGGACGCCGCCGCGTCGGACGCGGCCGCGTCTCCGTTCGCCGCCACCGAGCCAGCCTGCGCCGCCTCACCGGCGGCGCCGGCGCGCGCCGCACGCTTGGCGGCGCGCTTCGCGAGCTTCCGCTCACGCCTGCGCTCGACCAGCGTGTACAGCACCGGCACGAGAATGAGGGTGAGCAGCGTCGACGAGACGAGCCCGCCGATGACGACGATCGCGAGCGGCCGCGAGATGAACACGCCGCCCCCGGTGAGGCCGAGCGCCATGGGCACGAGGGCGAAGATCGTCGCGGCGGCGGTCATCAGGATCGGGCGTAGCCGAAGTCGCGTGCCGTGTTCGACGGCCTCGTCGAGGGAGGCGCCGGCGTCGCGCAACCGGTTGATGAGGTCCATGAGCACGATCGCGTTCGTCACGACAATACCGATGAGCATGAGCAGTCCGATGAGCGCCGGCAGCCCCAGCGGCACCCCGGTGATCAGCAGGCCGAGGATCGCGCCGGTCGCGGCGAACGGGATCGAGATCAGGAGCACGAGCGGGCCACGGAAGCTGCGGAACGTCGCGACCATCACCAGCAGCACGAGCATGATCGCGGCGAGCATCGCCACGCCGAGCTGCCCGAAGGCCTCGTCCTGCTCCGCGCTCACGCCGCCAAGCTCAAAGCTGACACCTGCCGGCAGGTCGGTCGTCGCGATCGCCTGCTCGACGGCCCGGTTCGCCGCGTCGAGCTGCCCAGTCTTCGGCATCACGGAGAGCACGACCTGGCGTTCGCCGTCAGCGCGGGTGATCACGGGCGCCGTCAGTTCCTCCTCGACCGAGGCGACCTCGGAGAGCTTGAGCGGCGCACCGGTCACCTCGGTCGCGGCCTTGGCCTCAGCCTCGGCGGCCTGCTGGTCGACGAGCGCCTGGGCGGCGTCGGCCTGACTCTGCCTGAGCGCCTCGATCTGTTCGTCGATCCCGGCGATCCCGCTCTGGGCCCCCTCGATCGCGCCCTGCAGGCCCGCGAGCTGTTCGGCTCGTTCCTGGGCGGCCTGCTGCTTGCCGACTTCCTTCGGGTCGAGCGGTGGGTACGGCGTGACGGGCGCCGCGGTGAGCGCGGCGAGCTGCGCGTTAAGCTCGCCGAGCTGCTGCACGAGCTCCGCGCGCTGGTTGCCGGCCTCCCAGATCTGGTCGCTGAGCTCTGCGTTGGCTTGCAGGCGCTGATCTTCGGCCTCCGCGTCTGCCTTCTCCTGGAGCGCGTCGCTCGCGGCCTTCTGCGCGATCGCCGTCTGCTGCGGCGTGACCGGCAGCAGCAGGTCGCCGACTGTCGCCGCCGTGTAGTCGGTGCCGGGGGTGCGCAGCACGATGTCGCGCTCGGCCCCCGCGAGCATCAGGCTGCCGATGGTCTCCCCCGACATCGCATCCTGGATGGCCTTCGCGACGGCCGCGCGGTCGAACCCGAGGCGGGTCGCCTTCGCGTCGTCGAGCGTCACGCGCATCACGGGCTGCTCGCCCCTGATATCGCTCACGACGCTCTGCACGCCCGCGGCCTCGGCGAGCTCCTTCTCGAGCATCTCGCTCGCTTCGCGGAGCGCGGTGTGGTCGGTGCCACGGATCTGCAACGCGATCCCGCCTCCGCCGGCATCGCCGACGAACGCGTCCTGGGTCTGGAGCCGGAGCTCCCCGGCGTCCTCGAGCGAGTCGAGCGCGCCCTGCACCGCGTCGGTCACCTGGGCGACGTCCGCACCGTCGGCGAGCTGCAGGTCGTAAGAGATCGTCGGTTCCCCCTCGGCTCCGACGGGGATCGACGTCATGACGTCACGGACCCCGTCGACCTTTGCGAGCGCCCGCTCGACAGGCTCGGCCTCGGCGACGAGGTCGGTCGCCCCCTCTTTCGCGGTCTGCGTGAGCTGCAGGCTCTCCTGCCCCGACGATCCGAGGAAGTCGGTCTTCAGAAACGCCGTCATCCCGAGGGTGAGCACGAGGATGAGTCCCGAGCTCACGAGCGTGATCACCGGGTGCCTGCGGGTCGCGGAGAGCGCGGGCATGAACGCCTTCTGGAGACGGTCCGGCGCGGTGTGGATCTCGTCGAGTTCGGACGGCACGTGGTCGGGATCGGCGTGCTCGTCAGCCACGCCGTGGCCACGCTTCGGCGGCTTCTGCATGAACCAGTACGCGAGCACGGGCACGATGGTGAGCGCGACGACGAGCGACGCGACGAGGGCGATCGACACGGTGATCGCGAACGGCCGGAACAGCTGACCGGCCATGCCGGAGACGAACGCGATCGGCAGGAATACTGCGACGGTCGTGAGCGTCGACGCGGTAATCGCGCCAGCGACCTGGCGCACCGAGGCGACGACGCCCTCGATCGTCAGCGGCCCGGTCCCCCGTCTGCGGCTGATGTTCTCAATCACGACGATCGAGTCGTCGACGACGCGGCCGATGGCGATCGTGAGCGCGCCGAGCGTGAGGATGTTCAGCGTGTTGTCGCTCCACTGCAACCCGATCAGGGTGATGAGGAGCGAGAGCGGGATCGAGACCGCCGCGATGATCGTCGACCGCCACGACGCGAGGAACGCGAGGATCACGAGCACGGCGAAACCGAGCCCGAGGCCACCCTCGACGGCGAGGTCGTGGATCGACTGCTCGATGAACGGGGCCTGGTCGAAGATCGTCACGAACTCGGCCTTCAGCCCGGGCGCCTGCCGGTCGAGCTCGGCGGTGACCGCGTGCGAGATCTGCACGACGTTGGCGCCGCGCGATGGCATGATTTGGAGCGTGAGCGCCGGCTTCCCGTTGACCCGCGAGATCGTCTCGGCTGGAATCGTCTCGGTGCGGACGTCGGCGAAGTCGGAGACGCGCACGACGCCGTCCTCGGTCGCGATGGGCAGCGCCGCAATCTCCTCGACGGTGGCGAGTGGGGTGCCAACCGCGATCGGGATCGATCCGGCGTCGCCATCGACCTGGCCCGCGGGCAGCGTCGCGCCGTTCGCCTGCAGCGCCGCCTGCACGGCGGCGGGCTCGACCTTCAGCTTGGTAACGTCGCCCGGGCGCAGGTCGATGACGATCCGCTGATCCTCTCGCCCCGACAGGGTCGCCTTCTGCACACCGGGGAGCGCCTGCAGCGCGGGAACGACGCGCTGCTCGAGCGCGTCACCGAACTCGGCCGCATCGCCGCTCGTGCCGGCGCTGAGCATCATCGCGGGCATGTCGTCGGCGCCGCCGGAGAAGACCTCGGCCTCGGCGCCGCCGGGGAAGCTCGGCTTCAGCGCATCGAGCGTCGCGCGAATGGTGCGGACGGTCTCGTCAGCGTCCTCGTCGAACGGCCACTCCACCATGATCATCGCGTAGCCGCTCGAGGTGTCCGAGTTGACGCTCGTGATGCCGGGGACCGACTTCAACGCCTGCTCGACTGGCTCGGTCACCGCCGTCACCAGCTCCTCGGGGGCGAGCCCGTCGGCCTGGACCGACACGTACGCCATCGGCACCTTCATCGACGGCATGAGCTCTTGCTTGAGCGCCCCCATCGAGATGATGCCGAGCACCGCAACCCCAAGGGTCACGAGGCCAACGATCAGGCGGTTCTTCAGGCTGAGTCGGGTGAGCGGGGTCATAGCGCCTTTCAGGCAGGGTCGGACTCACGTACCGATCCAGTCTGTCCGCACCACAATTCGCACCGCGTCGTACCCAGGTACGACGTCCATCCACCCACGGGATGATCTTCGCCGCGTTCGCAGGGTGGACTGCAGGCGACCGCTATTGGCTGCCTATGGGACAGCGTGCCTATGCGACCGGGATGATGCTGCCGTCGGCGTCGCGCCGCCCGAACCCGAACGCGCGGTCCGCCGCGATGTGCACAAACCAGGCGAGGCCAGCCAGGCCGATCGCCCAGATCCCCCCGTCCATGCCGCCAGTGAGCATGAACACGGCGAACCCTGCGACGAGGACACCGACCGCGATGAGCGCGTTGTGCATCGTGTTGTAGAAGGCCACCCGCTCGGGCTTCAGCTTGCCCTGACTCGCGAACGCGCCGACGAGGGCGATGTCGGGCAGGATCGCGAAGATCACGGCGACGAGCGTCGCCGGCCACCCAAACCACACGCACCACAGGACGGTGATGATCAGCCAGAGCAGGGCGCTCATGCCCCAAACCACACGCGAATAACCCATGGGTCAATGCTATGGGGTCAGGCTATCCCTTCGTGACTGAGACGACGACAGGGGTCGGGTTCGCGAACAGGTCGTACACGGGGCAGTTGATGTCGACGGCGTCGCGGAGCTGCTCGTAGCGCTCCTGCGTCTCTGGTCCGGTGAGTTCGACGTTGAGGCGCACGCCGCTGAAGCCAGGCCGCACCGAGTCGTCCTTACCGAGCAGGCGGGCGGCGTCGAGGTCGCCCTCGGCGGTGACGTGAATGTCGTCGACCTGGATCCCGAGCGCCTGCGCGTACAGCCGGTAGACGACGACCTGGCAGCCGACGAGCGCGCCGAGCGCGTAGTCGACAGGGCTGGCCGCGACGTCGTCGCCCGCAAGCGCGGCCGGCTCGTCGATGACGAACTCGTGCTTGCCTGCGCGCACGCGCGTCGCCACTCCGCCCTCGGCGATGCCCTCCACCCGGTAGGTGAGCTTCGCGGAGTCGCGGTTCTGGTCGATGCGCTTCCCCCAGGCGGCGCCAGCGTCGCCGAGGCGTTCGGCGCGTTCTGCCGCTGAGATGGCGGGGATCGCGATGGTGGTGGGGCGTTCGGGGGCGAGAGTCTGCGTAGTCATGGCGGTCACGCTACCGGCGCGTGTCGCGCAGCGCAGCAGCCGTCGACACAGTCCGACACATCGCGAAACACGCCGCAACAGTACGTCGCGCGGCGTCACACACGCCACCCCATGCCCAGGGCCTGCCGCTGTTATGCTTCGGGAATATGAACACTATGATTTCGGGATCCGGATCAGACGTGCTCTTCCTGCACGGCGGCGGCGTCTCGGGCTGGATGTGGCAGCCGGTCGTGGCGCAACTCGCGGGCACTGTCCGCTCGATCGTGCCCGATCTCCCCGGGCACGGCACGAGCAGTTCGGTCGAGTACACGTCGCACGACGACGCCGTCGACAGGCTCGTCGCGCTCATTCGGGATCGCGCCCAGGGCGGCGTAACCGTCGTTGGGTTCTCGCTCGGCGCCCAGCTCGCCCTCCGCTTGGCCGCGGACCACCCGAGCCTCATCCGCGCGGCGCTGATCATCAGCGGGGAAACCGTGCCGGCGCCGGCGCAGGCTGCGACGCTCGCGCTCCTCCGGGCCTCCGCCCCGCTGGCGCGGCGAGAATGGTTCGCGCGGCTCCAAGCGAAGCAGCTCGGGGTGCCCGAGACACTGCTCGAGCGCTACATCGAGGACAGCCGCACGATGACCACGGACACGCTCGTGGCCAGCGTGCGGGAGAATATCGGGTTCACGCTCCCGGAGGGCTGGCGCCACTTCGCCGGACCCGCGACCGTCGTCGTCGGCGCGCGGGAGCGCGGCCTCATGCGGAAGTCAGCAGACCACACGCACGAGGCGCTGCCACACAGCTCGCTCGTGGTCGTGCCGGATGCCGCGCACGACGCCCCGCTCACCAGGCCAGACCGCATCGCGGACGAGGTTCGCGGGCTGCTCGCCCAGGTGGAAGCCGGGCGGACCGGACCAGACGCGTCGTGAGCGCATCCCTCCCCGCGACGCACGTCTTCTTCGACTTCTTCGGAACCCTCGTCGACTACGACCCGTCGGTGCACCCCGCGGTGCGGAACGCACCGCACGAGTTCGCGATGCGGGCGGGCGCTGGCCTCGACGCGAGCGCCGCGAGCGACCTCTGGGACCGCGCCTGGCGCGAGCTCGACGACGCCGCGCGCGCCTCCGGCAGGGAGTGCTCGATGCTGGAGATCGCTGGCCGCTACGCCGAGCTTGTGCGCGCCCCGGGCCAGGCCGCCGGCGAGCACGAGCTCGAGCGCCTCGTCGACGACTACCTCGCGGCCTGGGTCGCGAACGTTCGGCTCGCGGACGCCGCGGCCGAGTGCCTCGCCGATCTCGCCCGCGACCACACGCTCGCGGTGGTGAGCAACACGCACCATCCCACGCTCGTGCAGCGTCAACTCGACAGGTTCGGTATCGGCGGGTACTTCGCTGACGTCGTGACGTCGATCGAAACCGGGTGGCGCAAGCCGCACCCGCGGATCTACGAGATCGCGCTTGAGCGGACCGGCGGCGCCGCCCGGCAGACACTCTTCGTCGGCGACACCTGGGACGCGGATGTTGCCGGCCCACGCGCCGTCGGAATGCGGGGGGCCTACGTCGGCGCACCCGGCCCGGGCCGCAGCCCGGTCGCGCTCGCAGAGCTCCCCGCGCTCGTGCGCGCCGCCGCACTCCCCTAGGCTGGGTCGATGACGACGACGCGAGAGCCACACGGGACGCAGCCGATTCGACTCAGGGAGTTTCGCGCATCCGACACCGAGCCCGCGGTCGCGCTGTGGGAGACGTGCGGGCTCACGCGCCCGTGGAACGACCCGCGGGCGGATATCGCCCGGAGCCTCGGGGCGCAGCCCGAACTCTTCCTCGTCGCGGAACGCGAACCGGCGGGCGACGCCCGCGACGGCGCCGCGCTCGTCGGGACGGTGATGGCCGGGTTCGACGGCCACCGCGGCTGGATGTATTACCTCGCGACAGCTCCCGAGGTGCGCGGTGCAGGCGTCGGCCGAGCGCTCGTCTCGGAAGTGGAGCGTCGACTCGCCGCGATCGGCTGCCCGAAGGCGCAGCTCATGGTGCGCTCCGAGAACTCCGCGGCGGTCGGGTTCTACACCGCGCTGGGCTACGAAACGAACGACGTGCTCGTCCTCGGCAAGCGCCTCATCGACGACGCGAAATAGCCGCCCGAGCGGCCCCTGCTGCCCGCCTCTCCTGGGCACCCACCCTGTATCGTCGACCCTCGATCATTTACGCAAGAACTGTTGCGCAATACTCGTTGTGGGATATGCTCGCTGCATGGCCACCGAACCGAACCTCCACCGGGCGTCGCACATGCGCGCCCTCGCGCACCCGACCAGACTGCAGCTCCTCGCGCTCCTCCGCGAGCACGGCCCGCAGACCGCGGCACACCTCGCGGAATTCGTCGACGAGGCTCCCGGCTCGTTGAGCTACCACCTGCGCACGCTCGCCGCGGCCGGGTTCATCGAGGAGGCGGAGGGGCAGGGCACCGACCGCCGCCAGCGCTGGTGGCGCGCTACCCACGAGACGACGGTGTGGGACACCGCCGAGTTCGCGCGCGAGCCCGAACGGCTCGCCGCACAGCGGGACATGTTCAGGTCCCTCGGCCAGGCCTACGCGTCGCGGCTCACGGACTACATCGACTCCGCCGCGGACCTCGCGCCCGAGTGGGTCGAGGCCGGGTTCACGACGGACCGCGCGCTTCGGCTCACCCCAGCCCAGCTCGCCGCACTCGGCGGCGAGATCGAGGCGCTCCAGGAACGCTGGCTCGCCGAGAGCGCGCGCAACGCTGGCAACGAGAGCGCCGCCACGGTCTTCTTCCTCGCGCAGGGCTACAAACAGCCATGAGCGGGTGGCGGCACGGCGCCCTGCCGCTCCAGGCGCTGCTCGCCAGCCATGCGCTGTCCCGGACGGGCAACGTGGTCACCGTCTTTGCAGTCCCCTTCGCGATCCTCGGCGCCGGCGGGAGCGCCCTCGAGGTCGGCCTCGCGGCCGCCGCCACCACGGCGCCGGTCGTCATCGGCGGGACGTTTGGCGGAGCGATTATCGACAGGATCGGCCACGTGCGATCTGCCGCGCTCGCCGACGTGATCAGCGGCGCCACGCTCGCCCTCATCCCGCTCCTCGCCGGGGCGGGCGCGCTGCCGTTTCCCGCCCTCATCGCGCTCGTCTTCCTCGGCGGGCTCTTCGACTCCCCCGGCGAGACCGCGAGGCGGGTCCTCCTGCCGCCCCTGTCGGAGCGGGCGGGCCTGCCCATCGAGCGCTCCATCGGCTTCCTCGACGGCACGAGCCGCCTGTCCTCGCTGCTCGGGGCACCGCTCGCTGGGATCCTGGTCGCCGCGGTCGGTCCGTACCCGGCGCTGTATGTGACGGCGGCGGCGTTTGCGGCCTCGGCGATCCTGACGGCGACCCTCGTCCGCCTCCCCGCGACCGCCGTCCCAGCCTCGAGCGCGCAGAGCTACTGGCGGGACCTGCGAGACGGCTTCCGCTTCGTCACCCGCGACCCGCTCCTCGTGCGCATCGTCGGCCTCGTGCTCCTCACCAACGCGCTCGACGCCGCGCGCTCCGGCACACTCATGCCGCTGTACGCCGCCGAGGAACTGGGCGGGGCAGCGCCGCTCGGGATCATCGTCGGAGCCTTCGGCGCGGCCGCGCTCGCGGGCACCGTCGGCTTCGGTTTCGTCGCGCACCGGCTCCCCCGCCGCGTGCCGTTCGCCCTGTGCTTCACCGTCGCCGGCGCGTTCGCGCTCGCCCCGGCCCTGGGCTTCCAGGTTCCCGGGATGGTCGCGACCGCCGTCGTCTGCGGGCTCGCTGCCGGCGCGATCAACCCGATCCTCGGCGCCGCCCAGTTCGAGCGGATCCCGACGGAGCTTCGCGGCCGGGTGCTCGGGCTCGTCACCGCCGGCGCGTGGGCGGGCATGCCGTTGGGGAGCCTGCTTGGCGGCGTTGGGGCCGAACTCATCGGCGTGCGGGCGAGCTTCGCCGTGATCGGTGTCGTCTATGTGGGCGCCACGCTGACGCCGCTCTTCGACCGCGGCTGGCGCCGCATGGAACGCGGGACGGCCTAGGCGGGCGTAACCGGCTGGCGCAGCAGGGTGCGCATGCGCTCCGGCGCCACCTTGCGCGGGTCGCTGAAGTAGACCTCGTGGTGGATCCCGCGCAGTGCGAGCCCCCGGCCCGGAATGACGACGTCGTGCATCTCGGCGAGCACCGGCGCCTCGTCGTCGTACGAGCCGACATGCAGAGTCTGCACGCACAGGCCCTCGGCGAGTGTGTCGAATCGCACGTCGCCAAGCCGAGCGGGAGCGTCCTTCTCGCCGGCGAGCGCGACCGCCCGCTCGAACGCCGCGCGATCGAGCCAGTCCGGGACCATGAGCATCATCGTCCAGTCCCACTGCGACTTGTCGCGCCCGACGGTGAACGCCTCCATGTCGGCGGCCCACCAGAGCCCCTCGAGCGGCGGCACGACGTAGTCTCGTGCGAGCTCTCGCTTGCTCGCGAACTTCAGCTTGTACGCGACCGGGTAGAGCGCCGCGAGCGCCGCCGCATACTCGGGGCTCGTGTTCGGGTCGCCGTGACCGTCAATCATGAGGTACTGGAGCTCGGGCACGTCGACCACGCGGAACTCGCCACGCTTGGCCTGGTAGCTGTTGAGCGTCTTCTTGAAGTCGACCTTCTCGGTCATGGCTGGCTCCTCGGGGGTGCGGACGAAGGATCAACGTGCGGCGGCAATGAGCCGGGAGATCCCGACGCCGGTTGCCGCGAGTGTGGCGACTATGCACAGCATAATCGGGACGCCCATATTCATCGCGCTTGTCGAGGACAGTACGAGGAGCGGAAAGAAGACGGCGATCGCGAGCGTCACCCACACCATCATGCGTTCGCTCTCGCGATAGAGTGCCTGCGCATTCTCGGGCCGTATAGCAACGGGATAGTTGAACAGCTGCGGCGCCCGAGACAGCCCTGCCGTCCCGACGGTGAGCCCGGTCAGCACCCCGCCGAGCGCCAGCAGTGATCGCTTCGGCCCCCAGCCGTCGACGGTGCCCGACATCGCGAAGTGCGTCGGAACTTCGTCTGGCAGCGCGCGGTAGCTCACGAGCAACCCGATCCACGTGAGCACTACCACCGCGAGTGCGGCGCGGCGAAGCCAGCGCGTCACCGACCCTGTCTCGAAGTCACGGCCTGGCCGACGACGCGCCGCGCTGCGCACGGGATCGGAGGCGGCGGGATCTGCTGGCATCTTCCGACCATACCACCGGGCACCACACACCTGTCGCGCAAATCGCCCGTTGCGCGGCGCACGAGATACACTGCGAGTGTGGGCATCACTCATAGCGCGGGCGCTCCCGGCATCGCGAGCACGGCCGTCGCGACGCCACGCGAAGACGAACGGCTCGGCCCCGGCGGCGGGGCGTCACCACTCGATGCGGCCCTGTTCGCCTCGCACTCGACGTTCGAGGCTGAGCGCCCCGCTGCGGCCGACGAAGACGTGCACATGATCGCCGCAATCGTCAACCACATCATCGAGCGCTGCACCGCGCCGGACGACCTCGTCATCGACCCGTTTGCCGGGTTCGGCACGACGCTAGCCCGCGCGGCGGCGCTCGGGCGGCGCGCGTTCGGGGTTGAACTGCTCCCCGAGCGCGTCGAGCACGTGCGCCGCGCCTCCCCCGCCGTCACCGTCGTAGAGGGCGACGCGCGCGAACTCCTGCGTCTCGCTCGCACAACGACACCCACCGTCTCCGACGGCTCGGCCGCGCTGATTCTCACCTCCCCGCCGTACATGACGGCGAACGACCACGACGCCGACCCGCTGACCGCGTACGAGCGCGACGGGGGCGACTACGAGCGGTACCTCACCGAGCTCGGGCTCGTCGCCGCGCAGTGCGCGCGGCTCGTGCGCCCCGGCGGATACGTCGTCTGGAACGTCGCCGACATCCGCCACGGCGGCTCGACAACGCCGCTCATCGCAGATTGCACGCGTGCACTGAACCGTCATCTCGCCCACGCGGGAACGACTGAGATCCGGTGGGACACGTACCCGCACGATCTCGTCGCCGACGCCCTGCTGGTGTTTCGCAGGGCGTAGCCGCTCGCGGCGGCACGCCGCAGCTGACCGAGCCGCCGGCTGCCCCTTGACCGGCGTTCGTCGCAGCGAGACGATACACGTATGTCACGGACCCTTCGCTTCGATCACATTGGCATCACGGTGCGGCAGCTGGAGCCAGCGATCGCCTTCTTCGAATCCCTCGGGTTGGCGGTCGAGGGCCGCACGGTCGTCGAGGGCGATTTCATCGGCACAGTCACTGGCATCCCGAATTCGCGTTCAGAGATCGTCATGCTCTCGATTCCTGGGCGCCCAAGCGGCGGTGCGTTCACCGCGATCGAGCTGTCGAGCTTTACGCGCCCGGAGCACATGATCGGGTCCGTCGCGCCCATGGCCAACGAGGTCGGCCTCCGCAGTGTCTCGTTCGAGGTCTCTGATCTGGATGCGCGTGTGAGCGAGCTGGCGGCCGACGGCTACGGTCTTGTCGGCGGCATCGGGGAATACGACGGCGGCTGGCGCATGGCCTATGTGCGAGGGCCAGAACACATCATTGTTGCGCTTGCCGAGCGCGAGTCGGGCACGCCCGCGCACTGAACACGCGCGGCCCTGACTCGCGTCGAACAGCTGCGCGCGAGGGCGCGCAGCCGGACTACCGAGCCTCGAAAGCCTGGTCGCCCATCCCGGCGACGTACGTTGCTTGGGCGACGTGTTCGAGGGCGTCGGCCGAGATGCTCACGAGGCGCACCCCGAGCGTCACCACCGGATCCCAGCGCTCGTCGATGATGCGCGCAAGGTCAGTCTCGCTGAGTGACGCAATGAACGCGACCTGCGCCTCGACGACGGCGCTCAGATGGTCAATGAGGAGATCGCCATCATGGACGACGATGGCCCGCGCCTGCTCCGGCGTGTGCCCGTACCCGAGATCCCCCGGCTCGACGTCAAGTCCGAACTTTTCGGCGTAGCCCTCCGCGACCCACACCGATTCGTTTCCGGTGAGCGCGGCGAGCTGCACGTCGATCTCTCGGGCGGCGTGCCACAGGAGCCAGGCGATCGAGTTGTCGTGGTGCGGGTGCGCGTTGAGGAGTTCGGGTTCCAGCTTCCCGCGAAGCATTTCTGCTGCCTCCTGTGGGCGACGGGCGAGGTTGATCAGTACCGCTGTTGCATCCATGTACGCCACCATATGCCCGTCGGCAGACATCCGAAAGGGCAGCGAGACCGTCAGCCGGTAAGCGTGCAGCCGCTGTCTTCGAGGACGAGTCGCATCGTCGGGTTGAGCTCGTTCATTTGGCTCGCCACCGAACAGAAGTCTGTCGCTTCGATCTCGGTGTGACCGAGTGGAACCTCTTCAAGCGCGATTGTCGTTCCGCTGTCGAGCGTCAGCGTCTCGTAGATCTCACCGTTGGCACGAACGGTGATGTCGATGGGCTTCCCTGCAATGTCTTCCGGGAGGCTCCTCACCTCGACTGTCACCGTCCCTGTCGGGACCGTGGAGCAACCAACGAGCGCGAGCGCGGGCACTGCCGCCAAGGCAGCTGCAATGAGTTTCCGGTGCATAGCCTCAGTATTCCATGGCGCTGGGCATCGGTGTCGGCGGACCCGATCGGGTCCACGCATCTGCCGGACAACACACACGGGGGTCCGGCGTAAGCCGAACCCCCGTGTGCGGGAAATTTGTTCGTCTGTGCGGGCGTCAGCCCGGGAGACGGATTAGAACTGGTTCATCGTGTTGTCTTTACCACCCGCCTTCAGCGCTGCGTCACCTGCAAAGTACTCCTTGTGGTTGTCGCCGATGTCGCTGCCGGCCATGTTCTGGTGCTTCACCGTCGCGATGCCCTGGCGGATCTCCTCGCGCTGAACGTCGCGAACGTAGGTGAGCATGCCCTCGTCACCGAAGTAGCCCTTCGCGAGGTTGTCGGTCGACAGCGCCGCGGTGTGGTAGGTCGGGAGGGTGATGAGGTGGTGGAAGATGCCGGCGCGTGCCGAGCCGTCCTTCTGGAACGTGCGGATCTTCTCGTCGGCCAGTTCAGCCAGCTCGGTTCCGTCGTATTCGACAGCCATGAGCTTGTCGCGGTCGTACGCCGAGACGTCCTTGCCCTCCGCCTCGAGCTGATCGAACGCCTGCTGGCGGAAGTTCAGCGTCCAGTTGAACGACGGGCTGTTGTTGTAGACGAGCTTCGCGTTCGGGATGACCTCGCGGATGCGGTCAACCATGCCAGCGATCTGCTCGACGTGCGGCTTCTCGGTCTCGATCCAGAGGAGGTCAGCGCCGTTCTGCAGCGAGGTGATGCAGTCAAGCACGCAGCGGTCCTCGCCGGTGCCCTTCCGGAACTGGTACAGGTTCGACGCGAGGCGCTTCGGGCGGAGCAGCTTGCCGTCGCGCTTGATGACGACGTCGCCGTTGCCGAGCTGGTCTTCCGAGATCTCCTCGACGTCGAGGAACGCGTTGTACTGGTCGCCGAGGTCGCCCGGGGTGTTCGTGACGGCGAGCTTCTGCGTGAGGCCTGCGCCGAGCGAGTCGGTGCGGGCAACGATCACGCCGTTATCGATGCCGAGCTCGAGGAACGCGTAGCGGACCGCATTGATCTTCGCGAGGAAGTCCTCGTGCGGGACGGTGACCTTGCCGTCCTGGTGGCCGCACTGCTTCTCGTCGGATACCTGGTTCTCGATCTGGATGGCGCAGGCGCCGGCCTCGATCATCTTCTTCGCGAGCAGGTAGGTCGCCTCGGGGTTACCGAAGCCCGCGTCGATGTCGGCGATGATCGGCACGACGTGAGTCTCGAAGTTGTCGATCTGCGACTGCACGAACTCGACCGCGGTCTCGTCGCCGGCGACGCGAGCATCGTCGAGCTGGGTGAAGAGGAGGTCGAGCTCGCGGGCGTCGGCCTGGCGCAGGAAGGTGTAGAGCTCCTCGATGAGGGCCGGCACCGAGGTCTTCTCGTGCATCGACTGGTCGGGCAGCGGGCCGAACTCGGAGCGGAGAGCGGCGACCATCCAGCCCGAGAGGTACAGGTAGCGCTTGTTCGTCGTCTTCAGGTGCTTCTTGATCGAGATGAGTTTCTGCTGGCCGATGAAGCCGTGCCAGACGCCGAGCGACTGGGTGTAGACCGACGAGTCGGCGTCGTACTCGCCCATGTCCTTGCGCATGATGTCGGCGGTGTACTGCGCGATCTCGAGACCGGTCTTGAACCGGTTCTGGGCGCGCATTCGAGCAACGTACTCAGGATTGATCTGCTCCCAGCCGGCGCCGTGCTCGGCCTTGAGTGCCTCTACTGCCTCGAGATCGTCTTTGAATGCAGTCATCGTGACTCCTTTGTAGTGATTGCTAGATCTGTGGTGAATGCCAGATCACTTTTCGGTGATCGTTGCGGGCTACTTCTCACTCTGCACCCCCGCAACCGGCCGAGATGCACATTCCGGGGGTGAAATATGCGGGTATTTCTACTCGCTAGAAGAATCGGCGCGTGCGGCGCAGACGATAGCCACATGACCACGCTGACGCATGCTGCCCCTCGACCTCCGAGGAGTATCCGGTGAAAGTGCCGAGGCGAGCTGAGAACGTACGCGGTCCGCTCGCGCTTTTCGCCACCTGGGCCCTGCACGACGTCGAAGAGGCGCTGGCATTCCCGGCAACCTGTGACACCCACATCGCAGCTTCCCTCGCGCAGCGTCGCTACACGGCGGGAGCCGCGACCGCGGTGCCGATCATGTTGCCCGGGGCCGTTGCTGCCCGCCGCGAGCTCAAAGGTGCAGGCGAGCCGCTACGTTCCCCCGACTATGCTCGTGGAACCGCGATCCTTCTCCCTGCCGCGCTCCTCAGCCAGGCCCTGGCGCGAATCCTCCCGCTGAGGTAGCGCTGAGGTAGCGCTGGCTGAGACTCGGCTACTCTGGATCAGCCTCATCCCGCCCGCTCGCCTGGGCGCGCCGAAGCATCGGCCAGAACGGTGCGAAGTAACAGGCCACGCCAAGCGCTCCAGCCCACCCGAACGACGCTGCTCCCAACCCGATGAGCTGGAAGCCTGCCTGCGCAACCCAGAAGACGCCTAAGGCGACGGGTGCCGGCCAAGTCCAGGAGAAGCCGGTTCTACTCGCAACAAACACTGTGATGAAATGTCCCATCACGAACGTTACGACGGCGGCAACGAGGGCGAACCCAAAGGGGCCAAGCGACCAGCCTGGGGTACCGTCAATGTCCCAGTGCATCACGATCCCCTCGGCGGGAATAACAAGCCAGCTGCCCCAGGCCGCGACGAGTGCGATCACCGCTTCGACCACGACTGGGTTCGCACTGGGCTGCTGCTTGGCGGGCTCCGGTGGCTGCTCATTGGCTTGCATCGCTGCCAGCCTAGCAACGCCCCGGAATTCGCCGGGGACAGCGCGCACACGCCGCGCTAGGCCCGCCCAGCGGCTCCGCGCACGGCCTCCAGCCGCGGGTCGATCGAGTCGGCAAACAGTGAGATCTCCTGCTCACGAACTCCGTTCCTCCGCGCGCGCTCTCGCCAGTCGGCGATCGCATCGGCGACTGCCCGCATGCGTGCCCGAGCTTCCGCAATGGTCAGGCTGCAGGAGGCCGCCAGGTCAAGCAATGCGTCGGCCTCGTTCTCGATGCTATCAGCGCCCATAATCGACGTTGAACGCCGCTGCCAGAGGTCGGGGTTGGGGTTGACATCGAACGCAGGGCTGAGCGCCCAGAAACGACGGGCGGCGAGGAATCCGTGGTTCCTCAGGTGATCGTCGGTATTGCCGAGCGCTACCGAGGCCACCACCCGGCCGAACAGTTCGTGGTGATCGCCGACGAGGTCATCCGAGAGATCTCGCATGGCATCTGCGAGCTCGCCATAGTCGCGATGCTCGCCGTCCGCAGCTCCAAGCGCGGTCATCGCGCTGATGTATCCGATGCGTCCGCCCGCAGCTGCGCGATCGAAGCGGCGAAGCAGCAGCACGCTTCGCTCTCCGACTGCGGTCAGCCGTCGGCTGGGGGTGCGTAGACCGGCATCGCCCAACAGATCGAGCGCTGTCGCCTCCCAGGCCATGACATCCCACCTGTCGCTCCCGTGCGGGAACTTCGCGATCGCGAGCGCGCCGTCTTCGAGCCGCACGGAAGCCTTTGGCCGTGCCCCTCCGAGCCCCGTCGTGCCGGTATCGAGAAGCTGCTTGATCGCCCCACGCGGATCCTCATCCGCCACGAGCGCGTCAGAGGCGCGAAGCAGCTCCGGGAGGGAAACCAGTTGTGGAACGGTCGATGGCGGGCCACTAAAGCCCGTTTCGCCGGCGAGGCGAAATCGCAGCGCACCCTGACGGGTGTCGTCGCTCACGCCCAGGAGAAAGTCGAGGTCGTCAAGGCCGCGCGGTGATCGACCCTCCGAGCGCGCACGCGACCGCTCTGCCTTTTCGATGAGGTTTCTACCCCAGCGATCAGGAGCGCTGTCCGCGAAGGCGCGCACAAGCCCCGGCTGGTATTGCGCTCCTGTCACGAGCGGAAGCGCAGGATCAATGCTCGCCGCACCGCCCGCAAGGTACCCCGGGGCGTAGAGGAACGTTGTCGAGACCTGGCCGCGTTGCCGCGTGACGTGCGCCTGCCCGACGATTGCGGGGCCTCCCTCGCGATCAACGAACACCTCAATGGTGGTCATCGCGCACGCTTCTTTTCAAGATTTCCGGCACGCAGCCTGCCGATGTCGCTGTTCAGCGGATCGGCGGCGCTCACGACCTGATCAAGCACACCAAGCGCACGCAAGACCTGAGCGACGTTCCCAAATCCTGCGCCCGATTCGCCATTCTCAATTTTGCGCAGCGTCGATCGCGTGATCCCGGCGCGCTCGGCGACCTGCTGCGCGGTCAACCCAAGCACCATCCGCCAGCCCCGGATGTGTTCGCCGAACTCCCTAAGTTCCCGGTCGATCCGATAGCCACTCATGCAAGGCACCTCCAATGGCTATTATTCTATTCACATATACCCAATATGGCTAGCATAATCACCATTACTGAGAGCCGCGATCCTGATCATCGAGCGCCCCAGCTCACCGCCGCAACGCCGCCCGTGCCCCGCGCTACCCGCGCGCGCTGAGCGAGGTCGCCGAGGCGGGCGGCGCGCCGATCTCCTCGACGGTGTGCCCGGCGCACGCCTCCGTGGTGGCGCGCGCACTCACGATGCGGGAGATGAGAAACCAGCGCATCGCGTCGCGCAGTCGGCACCACCCGATGAGATACCAGCGGCCGCCAGTCGAGGCGAAGATCACGGGCTCGACGTCTCGGACGGTCTCGTCGCCGGCGGCCGAGCGGTACCGGATCCGCGCGACGCGCTGCTCCGCCAGCGCCTCCTCGAGCGCGGAACGCACCGGACGCGAAGTGGCGCCGTCCCCACTCACCCAGATGCGCTGGGCGAGGTCGTCCGCCCGGGCACGCGTGCCGGGGTCGAGCACGTCGAGGATCTTGCGCACCCCCGCAGAGGCGAGGTCAGCGTAGGGCGCATCGGGCGCCGCGGATACGGCGGCGAGCAGCGCGACGGCTTGTGCCGGGCTCAGGCTGATGGGCGGGAGATTTCCCTGCGGCAGCATGCCATACCCTCCGCCCGGGCCGGGGCGCGCCCAGATCGGCAGCCCGCTGTTCTCAAGGGCGTCGATGTCGCGCTTCACCGTGCGCAGGGACACCCCGTACTCCGCCGCGAGCCTGTCGGCGGTGACACCGCGCGCGCCGCTCCGGCGCAGCGATTCCGTCATGGCGTGCAGCCGCTCCGATCGCCTCATGGGCCCCTCCGATCACGTTGCTCAAATCATGACAGAAATGGTGACATGAGGGTGTCCCCACCCCGGGAGATGATCGATGCATGACATCACACACCGAGACCACCCCGATCATCCTCGTTCCCGGGCACTGGCTCGGCGCCTGGGCCTGGGACGAGGTCGTCGAACACCTCGCCGCCACCGGGTACCGCGCCAGCGCGCTCACGCTCCCTGGCCTCGATCCGGCAGATCAGGATCGCGCCAAGCGCATCCTCACCGACCAGGTTGCGGCGCTCGACACCGCGGTCCGAGCGTGCGGCGCTCCCGTCACCCTTGTCGCGCACAGCGGCGCGAACGGGCCGGTAACGACGCTGCTCGACCGCTCCCCCGAACTCGTGGAGCGGGTGGTCTGGGTCGACAGCGGACCCGCCTCCGACGGGTTGGCCTTCGCGCCGGACTTCCCCGAGGACCTCGCGGGGCTCCCGCTCCCCGACTTCGATGCGCTCGGCGAGCAGGCCAGCCTCGCTGGACTCAGCGAAGCCACGCTCGACAGGTTTCGCGAGCGCGCGGTCGCAGAACCCGCGGGGGTGCTGCGCGAGCCGGTGCGACTCGGCAACGATGCCCGGTACGAGGTGCCGACGACGTTCGTGTGCTGTTCCCTCCCGAGCGCGCAGGTGCGGGAGCTCGCGACCGCGGGCCACCCCATGTTCGCCGAGGTCCCGCGCTTTGCTGACGCCCGCTACGTCGACCTCGCGACCGGGCACTGGCCGATGTGGAGCCGCCCGCGCGAGCTCGCGGAGATCATCGCCGCAAAGGCTGGGGCGCGTCCCGCGAGATGACTTCCGCGAGTTGCGCGGGGTGAGTGAGATGTGGATGGTGTCCCGCATCCGGGATCGTCACCACCTCGGTGGCGGGGCGTTGCGCCAGGATGCCGGCGACGTCTGTGTCGAGCGGATCGCGTGCTCCGACGACGACCCGCAGCGGGCCGTCGTAGTGGAGGAGCGCATCCTGAAGGTCGGCTCGCCACCGGGACGAGGCTGCCTGGTCGAGCTGCGCTGCGACACGCTTCGCACCGCCACGCCTGAGGTCCATCACTGTCGACGCCAGCGAGACCTCTGCGCCAGTCGTGCCCGTCAGCCGTGTCGAGAGGCGTGCGGCACTCACTGTCCGGAGGTATCCCGCCACCATCCACCGGGGCGCCGCACGGAGCGCTGGGCGCGGTTGCAGGAAGAACGGCGAGACGAGCGTCAAAGATGACACGGCCGCAGGGTTCAGCTGGGCCGCGCGAAGGGCTGCGGCTGCACCGATCGAGTGCCCGACGAGATGAACACCTGCGCTCGGCATGACGGCCGGCAGCCACGTGTCCCAGTCGACAGCGCCCCGCCCACCGCTGAGACCGAGGCCAGGCAGGTCAACGACCGTTCCCGACAGACGATCAGCAACACCGGCCCACGTGTCCGCGTTGATGGGCAGGCCTGGGAAGACGAGCAGGCGCGGCTCCTCAGCCCCCAGTGCGAACGTGCGCACGCCGGCAGCGCTCGCAACGCGACGCCCCGTGCCAGCCGCTTCTCCGAACCGGTGAGCCGCAAGATAGTCGGCCCACCGTTCAAGCGACGCGAGGACGTTCGGATGGACGAGTCCGTGCCGCGCCGCAAGGGTCCGCGCCGATCCGGTCGGATACCGATCGGTCGACATGAACGACAGCGTCTCAGGGTCCGCCTTCGTCAGCCACCGCGGCAACCGCCGAATGGCGGACACGGGAAGCCGCAGTCGGGGCACTGCGACCTCGAGGTGGTGGCCGACGTGGGTGAGCAGGTCGCCGAGTGCCGGGGTATCCTCGTCGAGCACCCAGTAGGCCTGCCCAGCCGCGGCAGGGTCCCCAGCTGCCCGCTCCATGAACGCGGCGAGGTAGTCAACGGTAACCACGGGGAGAAACACATCACGACCCCCGGGAAGCGCCGCAATCTCGCCGCGATACAGCTGTCCGATTGTCGACGCGAGGCCGATAAGCTGATCCGATTCCCCGGAGACACTGTGCCCGATGACGCTCGACGGATTCAGCACCGTCCAGGGAATTCCCCGCTCGGTGGCGAGCGCCTGGAACACAGCGTCCGACTCCATCTTCGATCCCTCGTACGCGCCGGCCTCGACATACACCTTCGACCGATGGCGGTCACTCCAGGGTACGGATGCCGGATCCTGCCCTCCGACCCGGTACCCGGAGACGTGCAGCACCCGCTGGAGACGCGGCAGCTTGGCCGCGCACTCAAGGATTCGCTCGACGATCCCGACGTTCGCCTCGCGTGCCTCTTCAATGCTCATGCCGAAGCGATAGAGCCCCGCGCAGTTATGAATCTCGGTAATCGAACCGAACTGGCTGAGGCCGCCGGCGAACATCTCCGGCGCGGCGAAGTCGACGAGGGCAGTGCGAAGCTCACCGCGGGCTTCCCGTTCCCGCACCCAACGCTCGAGTGTGGATCCCGATTCCGCGGTTCGGACGGCAGCAACAACGCTCACCCCTGCACGCACGAGCTGGAGCACGAGGTGCTTCCCGACGAGGCCCGACGCCCCAAACACCAGCGCATGCCGAGACGTCGGCTCCGCACCGCTCACGCTCCGGCCACCTGACCGGTGCGCATCGCGATCATGTCGGCGAGGAGATCAGCGGTCGACTCAAGCGGCTGCGTCGTGCGCATGGCCCGGGACAGCACGACTGCCCCCTCTACTGCAGCAACGATTGCGGTTGCGAGCGACAGTGCGTCCGCGGCGCTCAGCCCCTCGGACTGCAACAGCCCCGCCGTCGGCTCGATCCAGGAGCTGAAAGCGCGCTCGCACGTCGCGCGAAGTCGATCGCTCTCGGCGCCCATCTCGAGCGTCACAACGGAGACTGGGCACCCCAGTCGGTAGTCGCTCTCGCTCACGATTGTGGCGACCGCGGCAATGACCGCCCGGACCGAGCCGGCGACGCTCCCCTCGGACTGTGCTGCCTCGCGCAGCAGCTCCTCAAACTGCGCCTGAGCGAGCTCGACGGCGGCGGCACCGAGGCCCTCCTTGCCGTCCGGGAAGTGAAAGTACATCGAGCCCTTCGGTGCCCCAGCATGCTCCGTGACAGCCGCAAGCCCGGTGCCGCTGTAGCCGTTGAGCTGGATGAGTTCAAGCATTGAATGGACGAGACGGGCTCGCGTTCGCTCCCCTTTGGAGAGCCCGTCCGCCGAGGAGGAAGCCGCCGCAACTAAGGCCCGGGCCACGCTGGAATCTGATTCAGTGGGTTGCATGATTCCATAATAGACCAGTCTATATATTTTCTTCACATACGTGTGCGCCAGGCCCGACCCGGACGAGCGACACGGCGGCGCTTTGCGGGCCCCGCGTCAGGGCCCGAAGACCAACCGGGTCACGAGTTCGTGCCGGTCGCGTGACTCGTCGCCCAGGGATGCGAGGAAGCCGGCGAGGCTCTCGGCAACGACCGTCGACTCCTCGAACTCCGGCTCCTCGCCGTACACAACGGCGCCGTCAGCGCGCACAGCCAAGTAGGCGTAGTGGCCGCGAACGCAGAGCAGGATCGGCACGTGCGCGCTCCAGAACTCCCGAACACGAGCGGCCTCGCGTTCAGTCGCCGCCACCTCAAGGCTAAGCGTTTCGAACGCGTTCCACGCGAAGGCGTCATCCGTTTGGCCACCGTAGTCAGCTAGGCTCAAGAACCACACCGCGTCGTCCGGAGCCGACAGCGAGGCGAAGGCCGAAACCCAGTCCACGAGACCGTCCGGCGCGCCAGCGAGCGGCCGGGGTATGGCCTCATCGCGCGGTCGGTGGGCGGGGGCGCTCACCCACCCCGATCCCGCCAGGTGAGCTATGGCCTCTGCTGCGGCATTCATCGTTCGAACAGTGTAAGGCACTCGCGACGCGTACCTACCGCTTACGTTGGCACCGCGGGCAGTAGTGGCTCGACCGCCCACCAAACGGGACGCGCTTGATCGCGGTGCCGCAGCGCGGGCATGCCTCTCCCCCCGCGCCCGTAGGCGTTCAGCGAGTGCGCGAAGTGCCCCCGCTGTCCTCGTGTGAGACATTCAAGTTGGATAGGGGCCATCGCATACCCGTCCAAGATCACTAACAAGTTGGCGTGTGGATGTCGTTGGCAACCCACACTCAGACCAGCGATGCCCGTCGCAACGCATCGCATCGCATGCGAGCACCGATCGGGTCCGCCACGGTATCGCTGATACGACCCAAGTACTTCAAGTCGTTTTGCAAGCTGCCTGTGGGCCTCGGATGGCTGGTCTTTCGCCGCCTGCTCCCGACAAGCCGATCCGCAACCAGCAAAGCGCCGAGCGCCTGAGACTGCACTGCCCCAACGTTGCCAGCTACTGGGCATGAAGTGCGCGTGTAATCGCTTCCTCGATCTTGTCCGCCCTCAAGACGGTAGACCCTTGCCCATTCGCGTAGTGGTGCATTCGAATGACGCGCTGGTGCGCTCCATCCCCAAGAACCAGATCGACGGCATCCGCGATGCGACGGTCGCGGCTCCTATGCGCCCCCGTCAACCAGTCGTGCGCCGCCTTCCCCATCCCGACGAGAACTGGTGGTTGGCCCCCTGTTCCAGCAAGACAAAGGCGTAGCTCCTCTTTCAATATCTCCGCACACCGAGCGACATGATCAACACCCACCTCCATGTCACTCTTGATCTTCGATTCGAGGTCCTGGGCATTCGGCGTCGCAACCAGCTTGAATACGTCGGTCATGTAAAACGCTGGAATCGGCGTACTGAATCGCCGGAGACTTTCCGCAAAAGACTTTGACAGGGTCGTATCCGGCCCGTGATTGTGAAAATTCGCCCAATCGGGAATCGTGGACGGGATATCAGTGCCACCCATGTTTATGCCGAAAAACACCACCCCAGTCGAGAACGGTTCCAGCGCGGTGAAGTCGGCTTCGTTGTCTGCAGTAATCGGTGCGAGTTCCTGCGTGGTTACCCCCCATCGGGACCACGACGCTATTTGCCCCATTCGCCACAAATTGGCATATTCCGGGTGCGTCAACGACAGATCACGTAGCCCTTGATAGATGGAAAACGGGATGCTCAGGGTGGGCATAGTAGCGAACCTTTCGTCTGCTGGAATGCTAAGGCGGATCTGATTTACCAGTCTCATGACAATTGGTCTGCGTGCGCAAGTGGGGTTTGATGCTCGTGTGGGTCGTCTCCCGGAGAAGGCTTGCTGACCTGAGCCGAGACCGGCCTGCTACAGGGCCACTGGGTCATCTGTTCGTATAGGGATCGGCTGCCCAGACGAGACGGATAAATCCGCGTCCTCGGGAGTAGTTCCAATCACCGTGCGGAGAAGGCGGGCATTGATCTCGTTGGGGTCCTCCAAAGCCTTGGAGCGGCAGTTCGCATTCCTTCTGCGTCGAACCGTTCTCGGCGCGAGGTCACAGATCACCAGGCGTAGGACATCGGAGCGACACCCGGGCCGGGCCAGATCTTGTCCAGCTCCGCCAGCGTTTCGGCGTCGAGCTCGATGCTCAGCGCGTCGACAGCAATTTCAAGCTGTTGTGTTGTCCGGGAGCCTGCGATGACCGTTGAGACAATCGGCTGGTGCAGCAGCCATGCCTGAGCGACTTCGGCCGAACTGTGCCCCAGCTTCGCGCACAGCGCTTCATATTCGGTCAACTGGTCGGACAGTGCCGCGTAGGCTTCGCTCTGCAGCGCACGGCGCTCGGTCTTCTCGCCCTCCCGGGGGCGCCCGGCCAGGACGCCCATCGCCAGCGGACTCCAGGGGATCAGCCCGATCCCGAAGTGCCCAAGCGCCGGGATAAGCTCCTGCTCAACCGCGCGATTGATGAGGTTGTAGCGACTCTGTTCGGACACGAGTCCGAGAATGCTGCGGTGATGAGCCGTCAGCTGGGCAGTGGCGACGTCCCAGCCTGCGAAGTTCGAGGAACCGACGTAAGTGATCTTGCCTTCGGCGACGAGCTGGTCCATAGCCTGCCAGATCTCCTCGAACGGTGTCGCACGGTCAACGTGGTGCATCTGGTAGAGGTCGATGTGGTCGGTCTGCAGCCGTCGCAGGCTGGCCTCGCAGGCGCGCTTGAGATGGTACGCCGAGAGCCGTCGGTCGTTTGGCCCGAGACCCATCGGCTGATAGGCCTTGGTCGCGAGCACGATATCGTCCCGATGGCCGGACTTCTTCAGCCAGCTTCCGACGATCTCCTCGGAGGTGCCGTAGCCCTGGGCCATGTCGGGCCTCTGAGGGCCTCCGTAAACGTCGGCGGTGTCGAAGAAGTTCACGCCGAGCTCGATCGCCCGATCCATGATCTCGAATGCCTCGGGCTCATCTGTGGCATCGCCGAAGTTCATGCA
Organism: Leucobacter aridicollis; assembly: GCF_013409595.1. Lineage (NCBI taxonomy): Bacteria > Bacillati > Actinomycetota > Actinomycetes > Micrococcales > Microbacteriaceae > Leucobacter > Leucobacter aridicollis. Next base: position 1,999,913 of record NZ_JACCBD010000001.1, read on the forward strand.
GCCCAGCCCGATCGCGCTGACGAGAAGCCCTGATCGGCCGAGGTGCCTGTATTGCATAGTGTTCTCGGTCATGCGTTCCACGGTATGGAGTCGAACGAAGCCGAGGGAGACTCTCTCGGTACCCCCACCGAGCGGAACTCCCCAGGCTCTGCCGAACATGATTGCCTAGATTTCCAAGTCCACTGCACCACAGGGAGCGCGCTATGAATACGAGACCCAGCATCGCCGCCCTGTCAACAGCCGCCGCGATGTCTGCCGCATTCGCCTCATGCGGCGCTCAGGGCCCCGAGACGAGGCCAACCACATCTTCTGAACGATCCGAGCCGTCAGAGTCTACGCCGGAATGGAAAAGATCAACTATCCGCCACGGAGGTTCGGCGCCACGGGCAACGCGGGGATGGCACCTGAGGTCGGCGATCTATTCTCCTGCGTACCGTGGAGCAACTTGGGCTTCTTCTACGAGACCGGATTGCTCGGCCAGTCCCGAGATCTCATCCGGCTGGGAACGACCGATGACCTCGAGGCAGTCATGGAGCTCGAGGGGACGGCAGTGACGATCGATATCGCGGAGTGGGCGGGCGAAACGGCGGCGCTCGCTACCTCTTTTTATCGGTAAGGGGAACGTCTGCGGCCCGTGTGGGCGCTGCGTACTCGCTGGCAGCCCAGGAGGCGAGCAGATGCAGTTTCTCCGCCGACTCCGATCCTGGTTCCGCGGCATAGATCGTGATCGACAGCCCCGGCTCGGATTCCATCTCCATGCCCTCGTAAGCGAGCGTCATCTCGCCGACCACCGCATGGTGGAAGGTCTTGAACCCCGTGCCGTGATGGCGGACGTTGTGCGCGCCCCAGCGAGCGCGGAAGTCGGTGCTGCGGGTGGAGAGCTCGCCGATGAGATCGTGCAGCTCCTTGTTGTGCGGGTCGCGACCGGCCTCAGTGCGCAGGATCGCGACCGTCACATCGGCGAACACCTCCCAGTCAGGGTAGAAGTCGTGGGCTCGCTCGTCGAGGAACGTGAAGCGGGCGATGTTCGGCGGCTGCCCCTGGATCCGGCCAGGCATATCGAAGACTTCCTTGTAGAACGCACGCGCCAAGGTATTGGTCGCGAGGATGTCCATCCGTCCGTTGCGCACGAACGCCGGCCCGCCCGTCACCGCGTCCAGCATCCACTGCAGGCTAGTATGCGGCTGCCAGCTCTTGGGATTCCTGCGCCGCGGCGGACGCGCCACAGGGCTCGCGGCGTGGGCGAGATCGAATAGGTGGGCGCGCTCGGCGTCGTCGAGGCGAAGCCCCTTGGAGATCGCGTCGAGGATCTCGGGGGACGCTCCGCTGATCGAGCCTCGTTCGAGCTTGGTGTAGTACTCGACGCTCACCCCGGCGAGGGTCGCGACCTCAGTGCGTCGCAGGCCTTCGACGCGGCGGTTGGTGCCGGCGGGCAGCCCCACCTCGTCCGGGGTCACCCGAGCTCGGCGAGAAGTCAGGAACTCGCGTACCTCTGCTCGATTGTCCATGCTTCAACGATACGTGGGACCGCCGAGCCAAAGGAGTCTCTGGCAGTACCCCTTTTCAGCGAGCCTCCCACTAGCACTCGAATACCCAGAACATGGATATACCTGGCGCTGTCACGCGTTGCCCGGCACCCGAGAACCATGGGATCACGGAATCCCCGAAAGAAGGAGAACCCTGCCTTGCGCGGAGTCATCATGCATTCCCCCGGAGACGTCCGCATCGAAGAGCGCCCTGATCCGACCATCGAGCAGCCCACCGATGCAGTCATTCGCGTCACCGCATCCTGCATCTGCGGCTCGGACCTGTGGCCGTATCGCGGCGCAGAATCCGTTGAGGATGCACCCATGGGCCACGAATACGTCGGTGTTGTCGAACAGATCGGCAGCGCCGTCAAGGAGATCCAGGTCGGCGACTACGTCGTCGGTTCCTTCGTCGCTTCCGACAACACCTGCGAGATCTGCCTGGCGGGCTTCCAGTCACGGTGCATCCATCAGGTAATGATCGGAGCCATCGGTACCCAGGCTGAGAAGGCCCGCATCCCCTTGGCCGACGGCACTCTGGTGAAGGTCCCCGGCGAGCCCACCGAGGCGCAGGCCAAAAGCCTGCTGGCGGCATCTGACGTCCTCGGAACCGGCTGGTTCGCCGCCGTAGCCGCAGAGACGGGCCCGGGCAAGACCGTCGCTGTCGTGGGAGACGGAGCAGTCGGGCTCCTGGGCATCCTCGCCGCCAAGCGTCTCGGCGCGGAACGCATCATCGCTTTCTCCCGCCATGCCGACCGCCAGGCCCTGGCAAAGCAGTTCGGAGCGACCGACATTGTCGAAGAACGCGGCGAGGCAGGGAACGCGAAGATCAAGGAGCTCACCGGCGGGTACGGCGCTCACTCGACCATCGAAGCGGTCGGCACCCAGGAGTCCATGCTCCAGGCCATCGGGTCCACCCGCCCCGGTGGGCACGTCGGCTATGTGGGCGTGTCCCACGGCGTCGAACTCGACGGTCTCGACCTGTTCTTCGCCACCGTCAACCTGCTCGGCGGACCCGCCCCCGTGCGCCGATTCCTGCCGGAGCTCATCGACCTGATCATGACTGACCAGATCGACCCGGGCATCGTCTTCGACCTGAGCCTGCCGCTCGATCAAGCTGCGGAGGGCTACAGGGCGATGGACGAGCGCCGTGCCACCAAGGTGCTGCTCACCCCCTGAACCTCGCCGCCCGAGCGCCCCGTGGAGCACAATCCACGGGGCGCTCATCCATGACCACGAACGAAAGCCCACCATGCCCCCTCTAGACACCGCCCGCAAGGCGGGCCCTGTCCTCGCGACGCTCCTCCTACTGCTGACCGTCTTCGGTCCCATCTCGATGGATCTCTACCTGCCCGTCTTGCCAGCCCTGACCACGGAGCTCAGTGCGAGCACCTCGGCGGCGCAGTTCACCCTCACCGCCTGCCTGATCGGCCTGGCCCTCGGCCAGATGATCGCCGGTCCGCTCTCGGACCGGTTCGGTCGCAAGAGCCCCCTCATTGTCGGCCTGGTCGCCTACATTGCGGCCTCGGTGCTGTGCGCGGTGAGCCCGTCGATTGAGACGCTGGTCTCCGCCCGCCTCGTCCAGGGCCTCGCGGGTGCGGTCGGCATCGTCATCTCGCAGGCAGCAGGGCGCGACGTCTACTCGGGCAGCGCGCTGATCCGCTTCTATGGCAAAGTCACCGTACTCGGCGGCCTCGCAGCGATTATCGGTCCCTTCCTCGGCGGGCAGCTCGCCCGGTTCACTGACTGGCGCGGCATCTTCCTGTTCCTCGCGTTGTTGGGTGCCCTCATTATGGCCGCTACTCTCGCGATCTACCGGGAGACTCTCCCGAAGAACAAGCGCACCACAGGTGGCATGGCCCAGTCGACACGCGACTTCCGCACCCTATTCTCCGACAGGCTGTTCGCCGGTGCAGTCCTGATCTGCGGCCTCACCCACGCTGCATTGTTCGCCTATCTCTCGGGCGCAACCTACATCCTCCAGGACGGATACGGTCTCACTCCGCAGGGCTACGCGATGGCCTTTGGCGCGAACTCCGCCGGCTACATGGTCTTCGGCTGGCTCGGCGGCCGCCTTGCTGACCGGTGGTCCGAGCGCGGAGCTCTCGGGCTAGGTGTCCTCGTCACGGGCGTCGGATCGCTCGGTCTGCTGTACACCGGCATGGCGGACGCGCCATTGCCGATCGTGCTGGTTTCCCTGTTCGTCCTTGCTTCCGGCGTCGCCCTCGCCGCGCCGCCTTCGGCCTCATTGGCGTTGACAGACTACCCGGAGCTTGCTGGCACCGCTTCCTCCGTTCTGGGCTGCGCCCGTTTCGGGCTCGGGGGCATTGCCGCGCCCCTGGTCGGGCTCGGCGGCGCGACTGCAGTCCTGCCCCTAGGCATCGTGTCGGTCTCTTGCGTCGCTCTCTCGTTCCTCGCGTTCGTCCTCTTCGTCGGTCGGAATCGGGCACCAGAAAATCTGTCGCAGCGCGAAGGGGGAACGCAGAGCGAACCTCAGTGCGCAGGCTCCGCCAAGTGAACAGCAGCGCTGAAGGGCCGACCACCAAGGTGAGGAATGCCAGCGGCAAGTGCACTGCCGGTCGAGCGCGATCAACGCGAAGAGGTCTCACGCAGTACATCTGCTGCTTCACGGATTCAGCTCCTACGGCCCATCCGTCAGCTGCAGCTTGCTCGCTCCACGCCGCACTCCGGAACGTTCAGTTGGCCGGCCTCGTCGAAGGCGGCGTCGATCTAACAGCCCGACTGGCCGTCGTCGAAGCTTTCGTCGGCCATGCCCACCACCGGCACGAAATCAATGGCATGAGACGAAGCAAACGCCTCACTTCCGTGGCTCGTCATACGATTCGCAGGTCTGTTCTGCACGAGCCATTCACCCGCGAATGGAAAAGAACGAGTGATCGGTTTCGACACACAGCCTCCTCGACGCGTGTATCTAATACACCGACGCTGCTACCGCTTACGTTGGCACCGCGGACAGTAGTGGCTCGACCGCCCACCAAACGGGACGCGCTTGATCGCGGTGCCGCAGCGCGGGCACGCTTCTCCCCCGCGACCGTACGCGTTCAGGGAGTGTGCGAAATACCCGGCCTGCCCGTTCACGTTGACGTACTGTTCGTCGAAGCTCGTGCCGCCCTCTAAGAGGGCCTGGTCGAAGACCTCGCGGAGGTGGTGCAGCAGCGCGACGGCGCCGCGCTGGGAGACGGCAGACCCCGGGGTGTCGGGGTGCACGCGGGCACGCCAGAGGGTCTCGTCGGCGTAGATGTTGCCGACGCCGCTGACGATGCGCTGATCGAGCAGCAGCTTCTTCGCACCGACGCTGCGCGAGCGGATCGCGGCGACGAAGCCGGCGTCGTCGAAGTGCGGGTCGAGCGGGTCGCGGGCGATGTGGGCGGCCTGCGCCGGAATCGACCCGACCGGCGACGTCGGGGTGAGCGAGTCGAGCGCGAGCGACCCGAAGAGCCGCTGGTCGGAAAAGTCGAGCCGCAGCTCGCCGTGGTCGGGGTGCTCGATCCAGGTCCGGATCCGCACGTGCCGGTCATCGACCGCGTCGGTGGCTCGCAGCAGCATCTGGCCGCTCATGCCCAGGTGCGCGAGCAGCGCCGTGTCGGGGCCGGCGAGCCCGCCCGTGTCGACTGCGAGCGGGATCCATAGGAACTTGCCGCGCCGCAGCGGCGCGGTGAGGGTGCGGCCGGTGAGGCGGCGCTCGAAGTCGGCCGCCCGGCCGCGCCCAGTCTCCTCCGAGAGGGTGCTGCCGTGCCCGCCGAGGCCCGGTTCCTCGCCGAGGGGCGTGTGCCGCTTGAGCGCGCGCGGGTCCATCACCTCGACGGCGAGCACGCGTGCGCCGGTGACGGCGGGCGCGAGCCCGGCGCGCACGACCTCTACCTCGGGAAGCTCCGGCATCGACTAGCGTCCGGCGGCCTGCGCGCCGGCCTTGCTCGCGTGGCGGGGCTTGCGCTTCGCGCGGGCGGCGCGGAGTTGGGCCGCGGCGTCGCGAGCCGCGGCGAGCTCGGCGACCTTCTTGCTCGTGCCCTCACCCCGGCCGACGACGTCCCCGAGCCGAACGGTCGAGCTGAACACGCGCGCGTGATCCGGACCGGTGCCCTCGGTGTCGTACGCGGGGCTCGGGAGCCCGCGCACGGCGGCCTCCTTTTGCAGGGTCGTCTTCGGATCGAGTACCTCGGAGAACCTGTCGGGATCGTCGAGCAGCGGCTCGACGAGCTGCAGTACGAAGCGCGCCGCGGTGTCGGGATCGGTCGAGAGGAAGACCGCGCCGATCACCGCTTCGACGGTGTCGGCGAGGATCGAATCCTTGTCGCGGCCGCCGGTCTGCTCTTCGCCCTTGCCGAGCCGCAGCTCGGCGCCAAGGTTGAGCCCCCTGGCGATCTCCGCGAGCGCGAGCGTTGAAACGAGTGCGGCGCGCCGCTTCGCGAGCTCCCCCTCGGTGAGGTCGGGGTGCTCGCGGTAGAGCTTCACCGTGACCGCCTGGCCGAGAATGGAGTCGCCGAGAAACTCGAGCCGCTCGTTGTGCGGGGCCGCCCCGTGCTCGTACGCCCACGAGCGGTGGGTCAGCGCGAGCTCGAGCAGCTCCGGCTCAACCGCAACGTCGAACGCGTGAAGAAAGCCGCCTGGCACTCCCTGAGGGGTGCCCGACGGCTCTCCGTGTTCGTGTCGCGGGAGTGAGTGATCATTCCCCGTCACGGGTAAGTCTTACGCGTCAGCTACGCGACGACCCTTGTACTCGAGGAACAGAGCGTTGCCCTGCGAGTCCTCGACCACGCGGGCGCGGTGCGGGAGGCTGTACACGGTCTTGCCGTTCTCGACAGTCTTGACGAGTGCGGGTACCGAAGCCTTCCACGCCGAACGGCGGTGACGGGTGTTCGAACGCGACATCTTGCGCTTGGGAACAGCCATGATGCTCTCTTTCCTAGTTACTCTCAGATTCGGGCACACCCGAACCTAATGATTCTACAGCCTTGAAGTCAGCCAGTGCCGCCCAACGCGGATCAATATCCACATTAGTCGCCATCGCAGCCTCGGCATCGCGCAACTCGCCGGACTCGGGATCGAGTCCCGGGCAGTCCGGGCGACACACAGGCTGGAACGGCAGTGCAAGCACTACCGCGTCTCGGAGCGGGGGTTCAAGATCCACGTGATCACCGTGAACCCCATACTCGTCGGCCTCCGTAGGAGTATACGCGAAAAGTTCCTGAAATTCGACTTCGAACGGCGCGGTGAAGTCGCGCAGGCACCGTCCGCACTCCGCGTGCATGGTCGAACGCGCCGTCGCCGACACCAGGATCCCCTCGTGCACGGACTCGAGGCGCACGTCGAGCGAGAGCTTCTCGCCCTCGGGGATTGCCGCAAGGGCCTCTCCGAATCGGTCGGGCACGACGATCTCGAGCTCGCGCTCGCGCATCTCCCCCGGGCGGTTGATGATGTCGCGGACGCTCTCTTCGTACAGCCGCGCCATTATGCGGGCCTCGTCGTGGCGAGGAAGCGGGCCACCGCGGCCGGAACGTACGGGCTCACGTCGCCGCCGAGGGAGGAGACCTGGCGCACGAGCGTGCTCGAGACGTGCGCGTGCGACGGCTCCGGCAGCATAAAGACTGTCTCGACGCCCGCAAGGCTCCGGTTCATGAGCACCATCGGCGTTTCGTACGCGACGTCGAGCTGCGATCGGATGCCCTTCACGAGCACCGACGCGCCAACCTCGGTGCAGTAGTCGACGAGCAGCCCGACCGACCACGATGCAACGATGACGTTGTCGGGGGTCTCGGGATCCTCGTCAAGCGACTGCTGGATCAGCGACATCCGCTCGGAGATCGGCAGCATCGCCGACTTTCCTGGATTGTGGACAACAAGTACGTGGACCTCGTCGAAAACGGCCGCCGCGCGCCGAATCACGTCGAGGTGCCCGAGGGTGATCGGATCGAACGACCCGGGAACCACTGCGATTTTGCTCATGCCTCTACAGTACGCGGTCGAGCCGCAAGATGCCCTAAAGTCCGTGCTGCTTCGCAAAGATTACGGCGTGAACCCGGTCTCGAAGCTGCAGTTTCGACAGCACGCGCCCAACGTGTGTCTTCACTGTGGATTCGGAGAGGAACAGCTCTGCGCCGATCTCCGAGTTGTTCTTGCCGTCGGAGATGAGTTTGAGCACGTCGAGCTCACGCTCAGTCAGCTCGCCGAGCTCGGCCGCGACGGGCCCGCCAGCCGCGGGCGCCGGCGCGGCGAAGAGCGCCGCGGGGGCGGCAGCACCCGTATCGCGCATCCGCTCGATCATGCGGGCCGTCACCGCAGGAGCCATCGCCGCGTCGCCGCTCGCGACGCGGCGGATCGCATCGACGAGCTCCGTCGGTCGCGCGTCTTTCAGCAGGAATCCGCTCGCGCCGGCCTGGATCGCGCCGATGGCGTACTCGTCGAGGTCGAACGTCGTGAGGACGAGCACGCGAGTCGCCGGGAACTCGGCGACGATGCGCTTCGTCGCGTCGATGCCGTTCATGCCTGGCATCCGGACGTCCATGAGCACGACATCGCAGCCGCTCCCCTCGCCCGACAGCCGTGCGAGCTCAGCGAGCGCCTCGCCGCCGTCGCCTGCCTCCGCGACGACCCCCATATCCGACTCCGAGAGCAGCACGAGCCGAAACCCCGTGCGGATCAGCTCCTGGTCGTCGACCAACATGATCCTGATCTGATGCGGATCGCTCACGATCATCCCTTCTCACTCTGGTTCGTCCCCGCACCCGCGGGGAAGAACGCTCGCAACTGCCAGCCGGCGCCGTCTGGCACCGGTCCCGAACTGATGGTTCCGCCGAATACGCGCACGCGCTCCGCGAGCCCCGCGAGGCCGCGGCCGGAGCCAAGGCCCGTTGTCGGCCCAACGGTGTTCGCCGGTCTCCCGTGGTCGCGCACGACGACCTCGATGCCGTTCGGCGCGCCGCGCAGCATCACGTTCGCCTTGGCCCCGACGCCCGCGTAACGGAGCACGTTCGTCAGGCCCTCCTGCACGATCCTGAATATCGCGAGGCCCTGGAGCCTGTCGTGCAGGGTGGTGAGGTTCGCGTCGAGCGTGACCACCAGGCCGGCGTCCTCGAAGCCGCGCACTAGCCCGGGAATGTCCTCCAGGCTGGGCTGCGGGGCCATGTCGGCCGCCTCGCTCATCTGCAGCGCGCCGAGCAGGCGTCGCATCTCGGTCAGGGCCGTCCGCCCGGTCTCGGCGCTCCGCTGCATCGCGTTCGCCGCCTCGCTCGGCGCCTGCTCCACCGCCCGCGCCGCGCCCTCGGACAGGGCGATCATGACCGACACTGAGTGCGCGACGATGTCGTGGATCTCGCGCGCGATCCGGGAGCGCTCCTCGGCGACGGCGAGCTGCGCGAGTTGGTCGCGCTCACGGGCGAGCTGGTGCGCGCGGTCGATGATGGCCTGGAGGTAGCGCCGCCGATTGCCGAGGTTGATACCGATGAGCAGCACGGCGAGCGACCAGATCGCATCGAGCACGATCGTGCCGATGAGGCCCCGGCCCTGCGGGTTTTCGCCGAAGATCGTCGTGATTGTCGGGATCGACGCGCCGAGGATGCTGCCGCCGACCGCGATCGCATAGGCGATCCAGCCGGTGCGCACATCGCGGTATACCGGGACCGCGTATAGCAGGAACCAGCTCGCGACCGCGTTCGCGATGATGAGCGGTCCGCCGTCACCGAACAGCGCGACCGTGACGATGATGAGGCCGAGCAGCGGCGCTCGGCGGCGGAGGATCAGCGCGACCGTCCCGGCGGCGAGCCGCAGCGACACGACGAGCGTGTACGCGGCCGTGGCCACCACGTTCGCGCCCGACTGGTCGTAGAACACCGAGAAGATGTCGAGCAGCGCCAGCGGGATCGCGCCGATGAGATAGCAGACCAGGATCCCCATGTCGATCGCGCGCGGGTGCGCGGCGACCCACCGCCGGATCGCGCCAGGCGGGTTCGGCAGGAACGCGTCGGAGTCGCGGCTCGCGGCCTCACTCATCGGCGTCTCCCCCATCACACTCTTACCCTACTGGCGCGACCGGTGAACTCCCGGCGTCGTGGCCGCGAGACTACTTCGCGTCGCGCGACTTCAGCACCACGAGCCCGAGCGCAGTCGGCACGGCCGCCCACAGCGCGATCGCGAGCATCGCCACCCAGTACGTCGGGTCGGACCCGGTAGCGACGTCTCCCATGCTGAGCGTGCTGCCAAGCGACATCGGCAGGTACTGGCTGACTGTCGGTACCCAGTCCCAGCCCGTCATCGACAGGAACTGGAAGCCGATCGGCAGGACAAAGATCAGGCCCGCGACGAGCGAGATGCCGCCAGCGGTCGAGCGCAGCACCGCGGCGAAGCCGAATCCGAGGAGGGCGACGCAGGCGAGGTATACGACGGCGCCCAGCGCGCCGGTTAGCACGGGGCCGGAGAAGATCTGCGCGGCGGCGGCCGGGAGGAACGCGACGCCGATCGCGAGCCCGACGGCCACGAGCACGAGGGCGGTGGCGGCCGCGATCGCGACGAGTACGAGCGCCTTGCCGTAGTACATCGGGGTGCGGCGCGGCACGGCGGCGAGGCTCGACAGGATCATGCCGCTCGAGTACTCGCTCGAGATCACGAAGACGCCGAGCACGCCGAAGATGAGCGCCAGGAACGGCGAAGCGAAGGTCGAGACCGTCAGCAGGTAGCTCTGCAGGCCTTCGTCCGGGAGCGTGGCGACGTCGAGGCCGTCATAGCTGAAGGAGCTCTTCATCGCCCACGCGCTGAGCAGGCTGAGCCCGGCGCTTGCGAGCAGCGTGATGAGGAGCGTGGTTCGAATCGAGCGGAGCGAGCTCAGCTTGATCCGCTCGGATTTCAGGACACCGCCGAAGCTGAGCTTGGGCGCGCTGCCGGTGCCGGCGAACGTCTGCCGGGCGGCTGGTGGAGTGTACGTGGGGGAAGTCATGAGTGGGTCCAGTTCGTCGAAAAGTCGGTGGGGTCGCGTTCCGGGCTCAGCCGGCAGCGTACTCGAGTTCGTCGCGAGTGAGCTGGAGGTACGCATCTTCGAGGCTGCCGGTGACCGGCGTGAGCTCGTGCAGCACGATGCTGTTCGACGCGGCGATCTGGCCGATCTCGGCCGCCGTGAGGCCCGCCGCGGAGAACCCCTCGCCGTCGCCGCGATCCAGCGGCTGCAGGTCGATGTCAGTACGGCCCGTCATCACGAGCGAGGCGAGCTCAGCCGCCTGCGGGCTGCGAACCGTCACGCGCGCGGTGCCGTTACCGACGAAGTCGGAGATCGGCGCGTCGGCGACGACGCGGCCGCGACCGAGCACGATCACGTGGTCGGCAGTCTGCGCCATCTCGCTCATGAGGTGGCTCGACAGCAGCACCGTGCGGCCCTCGCTCGCGAGGTGACGCAGCAGGTTTCGCACCCACAGCACGCCGTCAGGATCGAGGCCGTTCACCGGCTCGTCGAGAATGAGCACTTTCGGGTCGCCGAGCAGCGCAGCCGCGATCCCGAGCCGCTGCCCCATTCCGAGCGAGAACCCACCAACGCGCTTGTTCGCGACGGACTCGAGCCCAGTGAGCTCGATGACCTCGTTGACGCGCTTGTCGGAGATGCTGTGCGTCGCAGCGAGCGCGCGCAGGTGGCTCCGCGCGCTGCGGCCCGGGTGCACGCCCTTCGCGTCGAGCAGTACGCCGATCTCGGCGAGCGGCGCGCGCAGCTCCGAGTAGCGTTCGCCGTTCACGGTGACGGTGCCGGCGCTTGGCTTGTCGAGGCCGACCATGAGCCGCATGCTCGTCGACTTTCCGGCACCGTTCGGCCCCAGGAAGCCTGTCACCTGGCCAGGCTTGATCGTGAAGCTGACGTTGTCGACAGCTTTCTTCGCACCGTAGTGCTTGGTGAGCCCGCGAGCCTCGATCATGATGTCTCCTATTCGAGAGAGGTTGAGCGTATGGCTTCAGCCTAGGAAAGGAGTGGCTCGGGCGTATCCCACTTGAGTATCGGGGCCGTAGTACCCAGGTACCGTTTGCGTAGGCGCCAGAACTACTCAGGAGTGGCCTCCGGCGGCGTGCGGAACCCGCCGCTACGACTTCGCGAGGTTTTCGAGGTGTTCCTCTTCGCGGGCAATCATCGCCGCAAGACCGGGATGCGTGAGCAGCTCAGGGTCAACGTCAAGCAGCGCCCCGGCGAGCTCGCGCGCGTGCGCGATGAGTTCGCCGTCGTGCGTCACCCGGAGCAGCTTCAGCGTCGACTTCCCGCCCGACTGCGCAGTGCCGAGGATGTCGCCCTCCCGGCGCAGCTCAAGGTCGACCTCAGCGAGCGCGAAGCCGTCGCTCGTCGCCGCGACCGCCTCGATGCGCTCGCGCGCCGTCGTGCCCTGCTCGGCGACGCTCATGAGGAGGCAGAGCCCCGGATGTGCGCCACGGCCGACCCGACCGCGCAGCTGGTGCAACTGGGAGACGCCGAACCTGTCGGCGTCCCGCACGATCATGATCGAGGCGTTGGGCACGTTGACGCCGACCTCGATCACTGTCGTCGCGACGAGCACGTCGATCGCGCCGGCCGCGAACTCGCTCATCACGCGATCCTTCTCAGGCCCGGGCATGTCGCCGGACAACGCCTCAACCCTGAGACCGCTGAAGCGCTCCATCGCCTGGATCTCCGCGACAGAGTCCGTCACGTTCGCGAGCGGCCGCTTCGGCGGCTCGGCGCCCGGCCCCGAGGCGCCGTCGCCCACGGACGCGCTCTCGGGCTCCCCGGCGAACTCGCCCTCCTCAAGATTCGGGGTCTTGCCGCCCGAGATCGCCGGGCAGACGACATACACCTGTCTGCCAGCCTGAATGTCTTCGGCGGCGCGCTCCCAGACCCTGGCGGCCCGCCGCGGCATCTCGAGTTCGGGGACGACGAAGGTCTCGATCCCTTGCCTGCCGGGCGGCAGCTGCCTGATCGTGAGGGTCTCGAGGTCACCGAACGCGGTCAGCGCGACGGTGCGCGGGATCGGTGTCGCCGTCATCGCGAGCACGTGCGGCTGGGCGCCCTTCTGCCGGAGTGCCTCGCGCTGCTCCACGCCAAACCGGTGCTGCTCATCGATGACCGTGAGCCCGAGGTCGTAGAACGTCACGCCCTCGCTCATGAGCGCGTGCGTGCCGACGGCGACGAGCGCAGTGCCGGAGGCGAGCGAGAGCAGCGCGCGGCGCCGCTCGGCTGTCGGCATCCGCCCCGTGATGAGCACGGGATTCAGCGCGGCGGCTAGGTCGGGGCCCAGCGCTTCAACGACCGACCGGAAGTGTTGCGCGGCGAGCACCTCGGTCGGCGCGAGCAGCGCGCTCTGCCCGCCGGATTCGGCGACCTGCAGCATCGCGCGCAGCGCCACGAGCGTCTTACCGGAACCCACCTCACCCTGCAGCAGCCGGTGCATCGGATGCGCGAGTGCGAGCTCGTCGGAGATGACCGCACCGACCGCACGCTGGTCGTCGGTGAGTTCGAACGGGAGCGCCGCGTCGAACCTGTCGAGCAGCGCGCCAGGCGGCCGCGGCGTGCTCGCCTCAGCGGCATGCTGCCGACGGCGGTACAGCAGCGCGAGCTGCAGGTCGAACGCCTCGCGGAACTTCAGGCTGCGCTGCGCGGCGCGCCAGTCGCTATCGTTCCGGGGGCGGTGCGCGGCCTCGAACGCGGCACCGAGCGCGAGCAGCCCCTCGGCGCGGAGCAGCTCGGTCGGCAGCGGGTCGGGCACCTCCGAGAGCGCGTCGAGCACCATCTCGACCGACCTCGCGATCGTCCAGCTCGGCATCTGCGTAGTCGCCGGGTAGATCGGAACGGGCGTCTCAGCCCAGGCCTTCGCGGCGGCTTCCTCGAGTTGCGCGCCGCCGGGCACGTCGGCGTCGGAGTCGAAGAACTCGTAGTCGGGGTGCTGCAGCTGGAAGGCTCCGCGATACTCGGACACCTTGCCAGCGAAGATCCCCTGGCGGCCAGCCCGGAGCTCGTTCGCGCGGAACGGTTGGTTGAAGAACGTGAGCGTGAGCGTGCCCACGCCATCCGTGATCCGGGCCTCGACGATCTGCCCGGGGCGGCGCTGCATCCGCCGCACGCGGACGTCCAGCACCTGCGCGACGACGGTCACCTGCTCGCCCACTGGGAGCCCGACGAGCGGCGTCAGCTCTCCACGCTTCGAGTAGCGCCGCGGCAGGTGCTCGAGCAGATCCTGCGCAGTGCGCATACCAAACGCCTTCTCGAGGGCTTTCGCGCTCTTCCCACCGATGATCCCGCTGAGCGGTGACTCGAGGGTTACGTGCGCCATGAGTTAAGGCTAGCGCGGGGCACCGACATTTGGCCGTGCGCGACGCCGAATTCGCGGCGGGATCCCGATCCGGTTCGGCAGCGGATCTTCGCCCACGAGGTAGTGTGGGAGCGTGACAGATACAGTCGATCGCCGAATTCCCCTGGCAACTGTGCCCAATCTGCGGACACTCGGCGGGCTGCCCGTTGCGGGCGGGTCCGTCGCTGACGGCATGCTCTTTCGGTCAGCGACACTCGGCGCAGTCTCCGAGCACGACGGCGCTGCGCTCGTGGATCTCGGCATCCGCCGCGTGGTCGACTTCCGCACCGCTGGCGAACGGCGAAGCGCACCGGATCGACTCCCAGCGGGGGTCACCGGCGTGGACCTCGACGTGCTCGGCGACCACGCACGCGACCTGTCGGCAAGCCTCGCGCACCTGGGCATGCCCGGCGCGGAGGGCCGCGACATCACCGAGGAGCAGCTCGTCGCGATTCGCCAGCAGATGACCGAACTGCTCGGCGACGGGCGCGGCGTACAGATCCTGCAGGACTCAAACCGACTCATCGTTTCAAGCGACTCGGCGATCGCCGCGTTCCGGGGATTCTACGAGGGACTCACCGCGCCAGACGGCTACGACCCCACACTGTTCCACTGCACCACGGGCAAGGACCGCACCGGATGGGCAGCGGCATCATTCCTGCTTCTCGTTGGCGCCGACGAGGAGACTGTCATGGCCGACTATTTGCAGACGAACGTCGACATTCTCCCGATGATCGAACCGATGCTTGAGCGCGCCGAGCGAAACGGCGTCGACTCCTCCCTCATCAGGCCGGTGCTCACCGTGCACGAGAGCATGCTGCAGGCGGCCCTCGACGAGATGCGTGAGCGCTTCGGCTCCATCGAGGGGTATTTCACCACCGGCCTGGGCTTGAGCGACGCGCAGCTCGCGCGGCTCCACGACCGCTTCGTGACGACGGGCTGAGCCGTGACACGCATCATCGCGGGCCGGGCGGGCTCGCTGCGCTTGGAGGTGCCGAAAGCTGGCACGCGCCCAACGAGCGACCGAGTTCGCGAGGCGATCTTCTCCGCCCTCGAATCCTGGGGCGTTGTCGACGGCGCACGGGTGCTGGATCTCTACGCAGGCTCGGGCGCGCTCGGGCTCGAGGCAGCCAGCCGGGGCGCGGCGTCGGTCACGCTCGTCGAGAAGCACCCACAGGCCGCGCAGGTCGCGAGCCGCAACGCGAAGACCGTGCTGCAGGCGTGGCGTGGCGGCGCGGCTGGCGGAGCTGGCGCGACCGGCGCGACCAGTGCGACCGGCGCGTCCGGCGCGCCCACCATCGAAGTCGAGCGCCAGGCGGTGCAGACGTTCCTCGACCGCGAGCTGGCGCGCGGCGCCTCCGAGCGCTGGGACGTCGCACTGATCGACCCGCCCTACGATCTCGACGATGAGTCGCTCACCGCGAACCTCACCGCGCTCGTGCCGCTGCTGGCACCCGAGGCGGTCGTGCTCGTCGAACGGAGCAGCCGTTCCCCCGAGCCGACACTGCCTGCCGGGCTTGAGCCGATCCGCAACCGGGCGTACGGCGAGACCGTGCTCTGGTGGTCCGAACCGGCATAGGCGGCAGGGCCTGCCCCCAGTTCAGCCACCCCTCGGCGTTATCCACTGAGATCGGCAGCATCAATGCCAATTGCGGTGCATCGGGGCATACCTCACGCCGATCCCAGGCGGGAGCGGCGAAACACGAGCGGGGCCCGGGTCAACGACCCGAGCCCCACAGTGTCTCCTGCGTGTTAGCGCGGGATGAGGGTGTACTTCGTCGAGAGGAACTCGTGGATCCCCTCGAAGCCGCCCTCACGGCCGATGCCCGACTGCTTGAGGCCACCGAACGGTGCCGCAGCGTTCGACACGAGGCCGGTGTTCAGGCCCATCATGCCGGTCTCGAGCTTCTCGATCATGCGGTGTCCGCGCGCGACGTTCTCGGTGAAGACGTAGCTCACGAGACCGTACTCGGTGTTGTTCGCGAGCTCGACAGCCTCGTCCTCGGTCGAGAAGCGGATGATGCCGAGGACGGGTCCGAAGATCTCCTCGCGCATGATCGCCGACTGCGGGCTGAGCTTGTCGATGACTGTCGGCTGGAAAAAGTTGCCGGGCCCGTCGATCGCCTCGCCACCGGTGACGATGGTCGCGCCGGTCTCGACGGCGTCCGCGACGAGGCGGGCGGTGTTTGCCACTGCCTTCTCCTCGACGAGCGCGCCAATGTCGTTGCCCTCGTCTGCGCCGCGGCCGATGGTCATCGCTGCGACCTTCTCGCCGACGCGGCGAGCGAACTCGTCCGCGACGGACTCGTGCACGATGATGCGGTTCGCGGCGGTGCACGCCTGGCCGATGTTGCGGAACTTCGCGAGCAGCACGCCCTCAACAGCCTTATCGAGGTCTGCGTCCTCGAAGACGACGAACGGAGCGTTGCCGCCCAGCTCCATCGAGGTGCGGAGCACGTTCTGCGCAGCGGCCTGGAGCAGCGTCACGCCGACCGGCGTCGAGCCGGTGAACGAGAGCTTGCGGAGGCGCGTGTCCGAGAGCAGGGCGCTCGACTGAGCGCTCGACTTCGACGTCTGCACGACGTTCACGACGCCCGCGGGCAGGCCTGCATCCTCGAGCAGCTGCGCGAAGAACATCGTCGTGAGCGGGGTCAGCGCTGCGGGCTTGATGACCACGGTGCAGCCAGCCGCGAGCGCCGGGGCGATCTTGCGGGTTGCCATCGCGAGCGGGAAGTTCCACGGCGTGATGAAGTAGCACGGCCCGACGGGGATGTGCGAGACGACCATGTTGCCGGTGCCCTCGGGGTTCGGGCGGTAGTCGCCGCGCACGCGCACGGCCTCTTCCGAGAACCAGCGGAGGAACTCGCCACCGTAGTTCACCTCGCCGCGAGCCTCGGCGATGGGCTTGCCCATCTCCATCGACATGAGCAGCGCGAACTCTTCCTTGCGCTCCATGAGCAGGTCGAACGCGCGGCGCAGGATGTTCGAGCGCTCGCGCGTCGAGGTCGCTGCCCACTCGTCCTGTACGGCAACTGCCGAGTCGAGTGCGCGCACGGCGTCCTCGACGGTTGCGTCGGCGATCGTCTTGATGACGGCGCCGGTCGCGGGGTCCACGACGTCAAACGTCGCGCCGGAGGTCGAGTCCTCCCACTTTCCGCCGATCGCGAGTCCCGAGGGGACGCGGTCGAGGAGTTCCTGTTCGTTGGGCTTGAGAGCCATAACGGTTTCCTTTCAGCCTAGGGGTGCTGCGAGAGCGTGGGTGCAGCGAGAACTAGTTTGCTGCCAGCGCGTCAGCGACGATCTGGAGGGCCTCACGGAGCAGCTCGTCGGAGATCGAGAGCGGCGGCAGGAAGCGAACCACGTTGCCGTAGGTGCCACACGTCAGGAGGATAACACCCTCGTTTGCGGCGTGCTTTGCGATTGCGCTGGTGAGCGCAGCCGCCGGGTTCTTCGAGCCCGACTCGACGAACTCGACTGCCATCATTGCGCCGCGGCCACGGATGTCGCCGATGCGGTCATCGCTCTTCTGGAGCTCAGCGAAGAAGTCGGCGATGATCGCGCCGATCTCGCCTGCGCGAGCTGCGAGGTTTTCCTTCTCGTAGGTGTCGATCGTTGCGAGCGCCGCGGCGCACGAGATCGGGCTACCGGTGTAGGTGCCGCCGAGGCCGCCAGCGTGAGCCGAATCCATGATCTCGGCGCGGCCGGTGACAGCCGACAGCGGCAGGCCGCCAGCGATGCCCTTGGCGGTGGTGATGAGGTCGGGAACGACGCCCTCGTGGTCGGCAGCGAAGCGGTTGCCGGTACGGGCGAAGCCGGTCTGCACCTCGTCGAGGATGAAGACGACCTTGTTCGCGGTGGCCCAGGCCTGGAGCGCGGGGAGGAAGCCCTCGGCGGGAGCGATGAAGCCGCCCTCGCCCTGGATGGGCTCGATGATCATCGCGGCGAGGTTGTCAGCGCCAACCTGCTTCTCGATCTGGGTGATGGCAACCTGCGCCGCCTCTGCGCCGGTCAGGCCGTCGCGGTAGGGGTAGGAGGTGGGTACGCGGTAGACCTCGGGGGCGAACGGGCCGAAGCCGTCCTTGTATGGCATGTTCTTCGCCGTCATGCCCATGGTGAGGTTGGTGCGGCCGTGGTACGCGTGGTCGAACACGACGACGCCGTTCTTCTTGGTGAAGTGGCGAGCGATCTTGATCGCGTTCTCGACTGCCTCGGCGCCCGAGTTGAAGAGTGCGGAGCGCTTCTCGTGGTCGCCGGGGGTGAGCTCGTTGAGCTTCTCGGCGACGGCGATGTAGCCCTCGTAGGGGGTGACGGTGAAGCAGGTGTGCGTGAACTGCTGGACCTGAGCGGTCACGGCCTCGACCACTGCGGGTGCCGAGTTGCCAACGCCGGTCACGGCGATGCCGGAGCCGAGGTCGATGAGCGAGTTGCCGTCGACGTCAACCATGACGCCGCCGCCTGCTGCGACGATGGAGACGGGGAGCGCGACGCCAACGCCGGCCGCAACGGCCGCGTTCTTGCGCGCGAGGATCTCCTGCGACTTCGGGCCGGGGATGCTGGTGACGAGCTTGCGCTCCTGCGGAAGTGAGGGGCCGCCGGTGAGAGTCATGGATGTCTCCTTACGTTGTGAGGGGTGAGCGCCGCAGCGGATCTCCACCACAGCGCCGGACACCTCCCAGGATAGGGCCGCATGCACCCAGCGGAGGATGCCATAATGGCGATTGATGATGCAATATTTCGCCGAACCGGCAATCCATTCGTGGATCGATCTCGAGACGCTGCTGCGCGACTACGAGCTTGGCCTCGTGGTCGTCGCTGGCGGCGACGACACGACGGGCTCCCGGCCGGTGCAATGGGTCCACTCGACCGATCTCACGGACCCCACGCCCTTCCTCACGCCGCGCACCGTGCTGCTCACGACGGGCGCGCAGTTCAAGGGCACGCTCGGGATCCGCGCCGCCGAAGCGTACGTGTCGCGCCTCGTCGCGGCGGGCACGACCGCGCTCGGCGTCGGAGTCGGGATCCGCTGGGACAGGATCCCGCCGACGCTCGTCGAGGCGTGCGAGCACCTGGGCCTGCCGCTCATCCGCGTCCCATACGACACCCCGTTCATCGCGATCACGCGGGCCGCCGCCCGGCTCATCGACGCCGCGGTGCACGCCCAGAACCTCGACAGGCTCAGCCAGTCGCACGGGCAGGGGTCCAGGTCGTCGAGCCTCGCGCGGTCTGAGGCCGCGCTCGCGACGGCGACCCTTCGGTTGCTCATGGCTGGCCACCGGGGCCTCGCCGATCAGGTCGCGGGGCCGCTGTTTCCGCGGCTCCCCCGCGGCCAGGTCTCGGTCGTCGCGCTTCCCGGCATCCAGCCGGGCCTCGAGCTTGCGGACCTCGGCGACGGCACCGCGGCGGGCGTCGTTGATGGCCGACTGCTCATCGTGTGCGAACCGGCCCAGATACCCGCGGTGAAGCGACTCGCCCGCGGGATCCCGGGCGGGCTTTCGGAGCGCGGCTCGCTCGACGACCTCGTCGAGCTCGTCGCCCAGGCGGACCGGGCGCTCGAGCACGCGCTCGCGCAGGAGCGGTCGGACGAGCCGGGCGCGGCCGCGGGGCGCGGCGGCGCTGAGGGATCAGGATCAGGATCAGGATCAGGATCACAGCCCCGTCCGGGTGCCGGCGGCTCGCCGGGAACGGCGAACCGGATCGTCGAGTATCGCCCCGCCATGCACGCGGGGCTCCTGCAGCTCATCGGCGAGAGCCAGGACGCGCGGCGCCGCGCGTCGGGGTTCCTCTCCCCCGTCCGCTCGCACGATCGCAAGCACGGCGACGAGATCGAGCGGAGCCTCGAGGCGTGGCTCCGCCACAACGGCCAGCTCTCGCCCGCGGCCGAGGAGCTCGCGATCCACAGGCATACGCTGCGGGCCCGGATCCGGACCGCGGCGAGCCTGCTGCAGCGCGACATCGACTCCCCCGACACGCGCTCGGAGCTGTGGACGGCGCTGCGTATCGCTGCGAGCGCTCCTGCCGCTCGGCGGTAGCGGGCTACTCCGCGGTGAAGGTCGCCTCGACCTGGACGCTGACGGAGATCTGACCGACGGTGACCTCCGGTAGCGCCGCGGCGGCGCGCGCGAACCGCGCGTCGCCGAGGGGCGATGGACCGCCGCCGCCCGAGCGGCCGTCGCGAAGCGAGAGCAGCGTGAGCGCGGGCGCGCCGATCGCCGCGGAGAAGTCCTCGGCCGCGGTCCGGGCATCCTGCACGGCAGCGCTTCGCAGGTTGCGGGTCCACTCGTCGCGCAGCGCGGAGCTGAGTTCCCACTGGACGCGAACGTCAGCACCGCTCTCGGTGAGCTGCGCGGCGACCTCGCCAACGCGATCGAGCGCGGTCAAGACGATCTGCACGCTCGCATGCGCCTGATGCTCGACGACAGTGTTGCCGTTCTCGTCTCGCCACGTATTCGAATAGGTCGAGACGGGGTCAGCGACGTACTCGATCGCGGCGCCCTCCGCCACGAGGTCCTTCGCGCGCGCAACGAGTTCCGCGTGCGCGGCGTTCGCGGCCTGGAGCGCGGCCTCACGCGACTCGTCACGACTCGCCACTGAAGCGAACACATCGGCCTGGTCGGCAGGCACGCGCGCCTCGGCGGCACCCATCACGGTAATGTTCGTCATCCGGAGATCCTCCTCAACTGGCGCCCTGGGCGACCGCAGCGTCCGCCAAGCTAACTGCTCAGCGTCGTGAGCTTATTGTATGGATCCCACCCACCCGGAGCATAGGTTTCACCGTTCACGCTCAGCGAACCCAGCGCGGGATCGTCGGTCGAGTTCACGGCCTCGCCAACCACACCGGCCTCGCCAACTACACCGGCCTCGCCAACCTCGCCGATCGGCAGGAATCCGGCGGGAAGCGCGGCGCCAGCGGGGAAGGTTGCGAGCAGGCCGTGATCCTCACCGCCCTCGAGCATCGCCCGCAGCGGCACAACGACGCCCTGCTGCGCTCCGAACCCGGCCTCCAACAGCTCGCCGCTGAGCCGCACCTCGACGCGTGAGGCGCGCGCCAGCCGCGCCGCGTCAAGCGCGAGCCCGTCGGAGACGTCCATCATCGCTGTCGCGCCGGCCGCGCTCGCGGCGCGGCCGCCGGCGATCGGCGACCGCGGCGCGAACTGGGCCGCGAGCTCGGCGCCGTGCGACGACCTCAGCTCCGCGAGCCCGTCTGAGTGCGCGACGCCGGCATCGTCGGCGCTGCGCTCGAACAGGAGCGCGAGCCCCATACCTGCCAGGCCGAGCGTCCCCGAATAGGCGACGACGTCGCCGGGGCGCGCACCCGAGCGCAGCACCGGGGCGCGGCCCTCGAGGTCTCCCAGCGCGGTGACGGCCGCGGTGAGCACCGGCGCCTGCCCGAGATCGCCGCCGACGACGCCGCACCCGGGCGCGAGCTCCGCGCAGGCCGCGCTCAGACCGCGCGAAATCTCCTCGAGCAGCGCGACGGGCGTCGACTTCGGGCACGCGAGCGCCACGGTGAGTGCGGTCGGCGTCGCTCCCATGGCGGCGACGTCCGAGAGGTTCGTCGCGGCGAGCTTCCAGCCGAGATCGAACCCGTCGTGCCAGGCGAGGCGGAAGTCTGGCCCCTCGATCATGGTGTCGGTCGTGACCACGATGTCGCCGGCGCTCGTGAGCACTGCACAGTCGTCGCCCGGGCCGACAGTCGCGGCGGCCGCGGGTGACAGCCGCGCAAGAATTCGGGCGAGCACGCCCGCCTCACCAAGTTCTCCTACTGTCTGCACAGCACCACGCTACCGCGGCGCCGGGCGGCGCGCCCCACTCAGCCCGTTCACCGGCTCCCGGACCGCCCACCGGATAAGGTTGAAGCGTGAAAACTCGGACCGTTCGTACCGCCGCCCTCGTCCTCGCAGCAGGAGCCGTCACGACGATGCTCACAGGCTGCTCTGGCGACGTCCCGATGATCCCCGCCGACGACGCGAACAACCCCGCGTGCGCCGACGTGATCGTGCGGCTCCCCTCGACCGTCGACGGACTCGACCGCCGCTACACGAACGCGCAGTCCACCGGCGCGTGGGGCGATCCCGCAAGCGTGCTGCTCTACTGCGGTATCGAGCCGAGCGGCCCGACGACCGACAGCTGCGTCTCCGTGAACGGCGTGGACTGGATCATCGACGACTCGCGTGCACCGATGTTTCGGTTCGAGGCGTACGGCCGCAGCCCCGGGCTTGAGGTCGTCGTGAACTTCGACGACGACGTCTCGGGAACGAACGTCATCACCGAGCTCAGCGCTTCGGTGAAGAAGCTCCCGCAGGAACGCAAGTGCACGACCATCGCCGACACGATCGACGACTCCCAGTTCGGCGACGCGCCGCAGGCCGACGCGCCGCAGGCCGACGCGCCGGGCGAGGAGCCCGCCGGCGAGTAGCCCCGCGGCACGGCGAGTAGCCCAGCGGCACAGCGAGTAGCCCAGCGGCACGGCGAGGAGCCACGCGGCACGGCGCGGCTACTCCCCGATTCGCGATCTAGTAGGCGGGGAGTTTCTCGAGCGCGAGCTCGATGAGCTCGGTGATCAGCTCCGAGTAGCTCATGCCTGACGCCTCCCAGAGCATCGGGTACATCGACGCGGGGGTGAATCCCGGCAGCGTGTTCAGCTCGTTGAGCACGGGCCCGTCCTCGGTGAGGAAGAAGTCGATCCGTGAGAGCGTGCGCGCCTGCGTGCCCTCGAACGCGCGCACCGCGGCGTCCTGGATCGCCGCGAACTCCGCGTCGGTGACCTTCGCAGGCAGCACGAGCTGCACGCCCGAAGCTCCGAGGTACTTCGCCTCGAAGTCGTAGAAGTCTCGCCCGGTCACGACGATCTCGCCGATCACGCTGCTTGTGCGCGTCGGCTGGCCCTCGCGCCCCTCGAGCACGGCGATCTCGACCTCCCGGCCGGTGATGCCGGACTCGATGAGCACCGTGCGATCCTCAGCGAACGCGACCTCGAGGGCGGCGGGGATCTCGCTCGCCTCGGTGACGCGGCTCACGCCGACGGACGATCCCGCGCGCGCTGGCTTCACGAACAGCGGGTACGTGAGTCCCGCGTCGATCGTGTCGAGAATCGCGGGGTTCCGGTCAAGCTCGCCGCGGGTGACTGTGCGCCACGGCGCGACCGGGATCCCCATGCTCTGCAGCACGACCTTCACGAGGTGCTTGTCCATGCACAGTGACGACCCGAGCACGCCCGAGCCAACGTAGGGCATGTCGATCAGGTCGAGCATGCCCTGGATGGTACCGTCCTCGCCGTAGGGGCCGTGCAGCATCGGCATCACGACGTCGATCGCTCCGAGGGAGCTCAGCGAGCCGTCGCTCGACACGAGGGTGAGCGCGCGGGTGTCCACCGACGCGGGCCAGATGACGCGGGTGCCGTTGTCGCGCACCTCGGGAAGCGCCGGGGCGTCGAGGCGGTAATCGGCGAGATCGCCCTCGTGCATGAGCACCATCGCGCCCCGCTTCGTGATGCCGACGAGGGTCACGTCGAATCGCTCCCTGTCGATGGCGCGGAGGATCCCAGCGGCGGTGACGCAGCTGATCCCGTGCTCGCTCGACCGCCCGCCGAAGACGAGGGCGACGCGATGCTTCGCGCCCGATCCTGACCGGTCGGCCTGCTCGTCGAGCTGCTGGTTGAGATCCTCAGCCTGGACTACGCTCACTGTGTGCGCTCCTTCCGGCGCCCGAACAGGCGCCGCCAACCCGGCTTCGAGTCGCGCTTCAGCACGAGCTCTCGGCGCGGAATTCCGTCTTCGGTTGCGAGATGGGGGCCAAGGTTCTTCGGCTCCATCTCGCCGTCAAGCACCATCGCCACCTGCTGCACGATCGGCATGACGATGCCGCGCGACTTCGCAAGCTCGAGCACGGGCGCGACCGAGGTGATGCCCTCGGCGACCTGCTGCATCTGCTCCCTGGTCTCCTCCTGCGAGTAGCCCTGGCCGATGAGCCGGCCCGCGGTGTTGTTGCGCGAGAGCGGCGACTGGCAGGTCGCGATGAGGTCGCCGAGCCCTGCGAGGCCCGAGAGCGTGATCGGGTCGCCGCCCTGTGCCACGGCGAACTCGGTCATCTCCGCGAGTCCGCGCGTGATGATCGACGCCTTCGTGTTCTCGCCGTAGCCGACGCCGTCGACGATCCCGATCGCGAGCGCGATGAGGTTCTTGAGCACCCCGCCGAGCTCCGTACCGACGACGTCGTGGTTCACGTACGTGCGGAAGTAGGGCGCGGAGCAGGCCTGCGCGACCTCCTGGGCGACGGCGATCGACGCGCACGACGCGACGGCGCCGGTCGGCTGCTCTTTCGCGATCTCGAGCGCGATGTTGGGCCCGGAGACGACGGCGATCCTGTCGGGTTCGAGGTCGAGCGTGTCATGAATGACCTCGCTCATGCGCATCGTCGTCGTGCGCTCGACGCCCTTCACCAGGCTGACAAGCACGCTCGTCGGCTCGAGGTACGGCTCGATGTCGTGCAGGTTCTGGCGCAGCGACTGGCTCGGTACCGCGAGGAACACGAGGCGCGCGCCGCGCAACGCGTCCGCGAGGTTCGCGGTCGCCTTCAGAGTCTTCGGGAGGTTGACCCCCGGCAGGTACTGGCTGTTGCGCTTCGCGACCTGGATCTCGTCGGAGACCTCACTGCGCCTCGCCCAGATCGTCACGTCGGAGCCGGCGTCGCAGAGCACCTTCGCGAACGTCGTGCCCCAGCTTCCTGCTCCGATGACGGCGACCTTCGCGCCGCGCGGTGATCGCGTTGCTGCCGAGTTCAAAAACGCCCCGTCTCGTTCTGCTGATGCTTCGCGGGATCCCAGCGCTCTTCCGGCGCCTTCTCGTCCCGCAGGCCCTCGAGGAGCGCGGTGATCTCGTTCATGAGCTTCTTCGTCGCCTCGTTGATGAGCTTCTGGTCGATGTGCCGGCCCTCGAACTCGCTCATGTCCATCGGCTCGCCGATGGCGACCTCGATGGTCTTCCGCGGGAACGGGCGAATGGACTTGCCGTAGCGCGGCATGAGTTCCTGCGTGCCCCAGTGGGCCGCGGGGATGAGCGGGATACCGCTCTCGAGCGCGAGCCGGACGGCCCCGCTCTTGCCGCGCATCGGCCACAGATCAGGATCGCGGGTGAGCGTCCCCTCGGGGTACACGATCACGCCGCCCTGGTTCTCGATGAGCTTGCTCGCCGAGCTCATCGGGTTGTCGAGTCCCGTCGAACGGGTCGCACCGGCGCGTTCAACGGGGATCTGGCCGCTCTTGCGCATCATCCAGCCGAGCACGGGAACCTTGAACAGGCTCTCCTTGGCCATGAAGTGGGGCACGCGCCCCAGGTGCCAGATCGCCGCGCCCATCGCGATGGGGTCGATCTCACTGAAATGGTTCGGCGCGAGGATGAACGGGCCGGACTTCGGAAGCTTCGACTTCGGCGTAAAGCGGTAGCGAACCATCAGCGACCACACGGGCAGAATGAGCCCCGCGAGCAGCCAAAACATCGAGGGCTTGCGCTTCTCCGCCCCGGGCTGGCTTCGCAGCTTCACCGTTTTCGTCATGGTTCAATTATCCCCGAATCCCGCGCACGCAACTGCATAAGCGCCAGTGCGGCGCGGGACTCACGAATATTCGTGCCCTAGGCCTCGAAGACGAAGTCGGCGCCGAGCAGGCGGAGCTTCTCAATGAAGTTCTCGTACCCGCGCGCGATGATGCCGATGTTCGACACCTTCGACTCGCCCTCCGCGATCATTGCTGCGATGAGGTGGCTAAAGCCGCCACGCAGGTCGGGGACGACGACGTCTGCCGCGGTGAGCGGGGTCGGCCCGGTGATGACCGCGGCCTGCTCGAACTCGCGGCGCTTCACGCGGCGACCGGCCTCGCTCAGGCCGTTCGGGTGCACGACGATGTTCGCGCCCATCGTGTTCAGCGCGTCGGTGAACCCGAAGCGGTTCTCGTAGACGGTCTCGTGGATCGTCGAGGTGCCGTTCGCCTGCGTGAGCGCGACGACGAGGGGCTGCTGCCAGTCGGTCATGAAGCCGGGGTGCACGTCGGTCTCGATCGTGACGGGCTTCAGGTCGCCGCCCGGGTGCCAGAAGCGGATCCCGTCGTCGTGCACGTCGAAGTCGCCGCCGACCTTACGGTACGCGTTCAGGAAGGTCATCATCTCTTCCTGACGCACGCCACCGACGAAGATATCGCCCTTGGTCGCGAGCGCGGCTGCTGCCCAGCTCGCGGCCTCGTTCCGGTCGAAGATCGCCTTGTGGTCGTAGCCGCGGAGCTCGTCGACGCCCTCGATGAGGATCACGCGGTTCGGCTCCATCGAGATGATCGCGCCCATCTTCTGCAGGATGCAGATGAGGTCGATGATCTCCGGCTCGATCGCCGCGTTGCGCAGCTCGGTCTGGCCCTCAGCGAGCACCGCGGTCAGCAGCACCTGCTCGGTCGCGCCGACAGACGGGTAGGGCAGCTCAATGTTCGCACCCTTCAGGCCGTTCGGCGCGGTCAGGCTGATGCCGCTCGGGAGCTTCTCGACGACGGCGCCGAACTCGCGGAGCGCGTCGAGGTGGAAGTCGATCGGGCGGTCGCCGATCCGGCAGCCGCCGAGATCAGGGATGAACGCCTCGCCGAGGCGGTGAAGCAGCGGGCCGCAGAACAGGATCGGAATGCGCGATGACCCCGCGTGTGCGTCGATGTCGGCCTTGTGGGCGACCTCAACGTTCGACGGGTCGAAATGCCACTCGTCGGCGTCCTCGCCCTTGGTGATGAGCACGCCGTGCAGCGCGAGCAGTCCGGCGACGACCCGCACGTCCGAGATGTTCGGAACGTTGCGCAGCACGCTCGGGGTCTTCCCCAGGAGCGTCGCCACCATGGCCTTCGTTGCGAGGTTCTTCGCGCCGCGGACCTCGATGCGGCCCTTCAGCGGAGTACCGCCCTTGATGATGATCTCATCAGAGGTGAGGCCGACCTTCGCGCCCTGGTTTGCGGCGTCGTGCTGGAGGGCCCTGGATGCGGTCTCCTCCTCGTTCGGCTTCGTCAGACCCTCCGGGATCTCCGGTGCGTCCGTCTGCTCTGCGTTGCTCAACGTGGGTGCCTCCTAGGCGTTCGTGGCGGGCAGTGTCGTGGGCATCCAGCCCGGGCGACGCGCCTCAAACTCAGTAATTGCGGACTCGTTGCGTAGTGTCAGGGAGATGTCGTCGAGACCCTCCATGAGCCGCCACCGAGTGTAGTCGTCGATGTCGAATGAGACTGTCAGGTCGCCGGCCGTCACGGTGCGGTCCTCAAGGTTCACCGAGACCTGCGTCGCGGGGTCCGCCTCGACGACGGCCCACAGCCGCTCGACGTCGGCCTCGGCGACCTGGGCTGCGAGGAGCCCCTGTTTGCCCGAGTTCCCGCGGAAGATGTCGGCGAAGCGGGCCGAGATGACGACCTTGAACCCGTAGTCGCGCAGCGCCCAGACGGCGTGCTCGCGGGACGAGCCCGTACCGAAGTCGGGGCCGGCGATCAGGATCTCGGCACCCGCGTACTCGGGCTGGTTCAGCACGAACTCGGAGTCCTGGCGCCAGTGATAGAAGAGCGCGTCGTCAAACCCTGTCTTCGTGACGCGCTTCAAGAAGACCGCGGGGATGATCTGGTCGGTGTCGACGTTCGAGCGGCGCAGCGGGACTGCGGTCGCGTTCAGCGTGGTGAACTTTTCCATGATTACGCCTCCACCTTCTCGTTCGCGCTGGCTTCGGGCGCATCGGCCTGCAGGTCCCACGGGCTCGACAGCGTGCCGCGGATCGCGGTCGCCGCGGCGACGAGCGGCGAGACGAGGTGGGTGCGCCCACCCTTGCCCTGGCGGCCCTCGAAGTTGCGGTTCGAGGTCGACGCACAGCGCTCCCCCGGCTCAAGCTGGTCGGGGTTCATGCCGAGGCACATCGAGCAGCCCGCGAAGCGCCACTCGCCGCCGAACTCCTCGACGATCTTGTCGATTCCTTCGGCTTCGGCCTCGAGGCGAACGCGCGCCGACCCTGGCACGACCATCAGGCGCACGCCGTCGGCCTTCTGCTTGCCCTTGATGATGCTCGCAAACTCGCGGAGGTCGTCGAGGCGGGCGTTCGTGCAGGAACCCATGAAGACCGCGTCGACCTTGATCTCCTTCATCGGAGTTCCGGCTTCGAGGTCCATGTACTCCAGCGCGCGCTCGGCGGCGGCTCGCTCGTTGGCGTCGGCGATCTCGGCGGGGTTCGGTACGGTCTCGCTCAGGTGCACGCCCTGGCCGGGGTTGGTCCCCCAGGTTACGAACGGCTCGAGCGTGCTCGCGTCGATGGTGACCTCGGCGTCGAAGACGGCGCCCTCGTCGGTCGGCAGCGTCTTCCAGTACTCGACCGCTGCATCCCAGTCCGCGCCAGTCGGAGCCGCCTCGCGGCCCTTCACGTACTCGAACGTCTTCTCGTCGGGGGCGATCATGCCGGCGCGCGCGCCGGCCTCGATCGACATATTGCAGATGGTCATTCGCCCGTCCATCGACAGGTTCCGGATCGCCGATCCGCGGTACTCCAGCACGTAGCCCTGGCCGCCGCCGGTGCCGATCTTCGCGATGACCGCGAGGATGATGTCCTTCGCGGTGACGCCGGGGCGCAGTTCGCCTTCGACGTTGATCGCCATGGTCTTGAACGGCTTCAGCGACAGCGTCTGCGTCGCCATGACGTGCTCGACCTCGCTCGTGCCGATACCGAACGCGAGCGCACCGAAGGCGCCGTGCGTCGACGTGTGGCTGTCGCCACACACGACGGTGATGCCGGGCATGGTGAGTCCGAGCTGCGGCCCGACGACGTGGACGATGCCCTGCTCCTTGTCACCGAGCGGGTGCGAGCGCACGCCGAACTCCTCGACGTTCTTGCGGAGCGTGTCGATCTGCACGCGGCTCGTCGGATCCTCGATCTGACGGGTGATGTTCAGCGTCGGGGTGTTGTGATCCTCGGTCGCGATCATCAGGTCGACCCGGCGCAGCGGGCGATCCGCGACGCGCAGGCCGTCAAACGCCTGCGGGCTGGTGACCTCGTGGATGAGGTGCAGGTCGATGTAAATGAGATCGGGATCTCCCGCCTCCCCCTTCACGACAACGTGGTCGTCCCAGAGTTTTTCGGCCAGCGTACGGGGCTTCGAATCAGTCATTGCTTCTCTT
Source organism: Leucobacter aridicollis (assembly GCF_013409595.1). Lineage (NCBI taxonomy): Bacteria > Bacillati > Actinomycetota > Actinomycetes > Micrococcales > Microbacteriaceae > Leucobacter > Leucobacter aridicollis. Next base: position 2,028,899 of record NZ_JACCBD010000001.1, read on the forward strand.
CATTCTCTTGCGTTGCAACGCGCAAACAACGGTGGCGCGCGCTAGTGGATCGGCCGTGCAAGAACCCCGCGACGGGCGGCCGTTGGCTAGATCCCGTCGCGGCCACGAAGAAGCAGGTGCCGCTGACGCATGATGAAGAGTCTAACACTCGGCCCATGCAATGAATTCCCGCGGCAGCGTTTCCAGTCCGTGTCGCGCAGCACCCGGGCCTCGGACACCCCGACGCAGCGAGGCCGCCCGGATCTCCTATTGGAGGGTCCGGGCGGCCTCGTGTCACGAATCGTGTGTGGCGCGGGCGTTCCGCCCCTCACGCTGCGCTACTGCGCCGGTTGCGCTGCGCTACTCCGCCAGCTGCGCTACGCTACTCCGCCAGTTGCGCTGCGCTACTGCGCCAGTTGCGCTGCGCTACTCCGCCCTGTGCTGGCTGTCGCCGGTGCCGCTTGCGGTACCGGTACCGGTACCGGTACCGGTGCCGGTGCCGTGCTGACCGTCCTGGTGCGGCTCGGCGGCGCCGAGGTGCAGCGTCTCGCCGGTTGCCTTCGCAACCTGGCGAGCCTTCAGCACGCTCGCAACGGTCGAGATGACCATCGCGGCGAGGATGAACAGGAGCGAGGTGCCGGTGCTGATCTCAGGCACAGGGACGTGGTTGCCGCCATTGATGAACGGCAGCTCGTTCTCGTGCAGCGCGTGCAGGATCAGCTTGACCCCGATGAACGCGAGGATCGCTGCGATGCCGTACTTGAGGTACGGCAGCTTTTCGAGGAGCCCGCCGAGGAGGAAGTACAGCTGGCGCAGACCCATGAGCGCGAACACGTTCGCGGTGAAGACGATGAACGGGCTCTGCGTGATGCCGAAGATCGCGGGGATTGAGTCGAGGGCGAACAGCAGGTCCGTCGCGCCGAGCGAGATGAGGACGAGCAGGAACGGGGTGAACATCCGCTTACCGTCGACGGTGGTGCGGAGCTTGCCGCCGTCGTACTCGTCGCTGAACGGCATGACCTTCTTCACCTGGCGGATCAGCCAGCTGTCGCCCTGGTCCTCGTGCCCGCCGGGCTTGACCTGCTGCCACGCGGTCCAGATGAGCCACGCACCGAAGATGAAGAAGACCGCGATGAAGCGCTCGATGATCGCGGCGCCGACGAGGATGAAGATGCCGCGGAAGATGAGCGCGAGCACAATGCCGATCATGAGGGCGCGCTGCTGGTAGGCGCTCGGGACCTTGAAGGCGCCGAGGATCAGGACGAACACGAACAGGTTGTCGATCGACAGACTGTACTCTGTGAGCCAGCCGGCGACGAACTCCGTCGCGTGCTGCGCGTCGCCGAGGAGGTAGATCGCCCCGGCAAATAGCAGCGCGAGCAGCACGTAGAAGCCGACCCAGAGGCTTGCTTCACGCATCGATGGAACGTGGGGCCGCTTGATGATGAGCAGCAGGTCGACGATCAGGATCACGGTGAGCAACACCATCGATCCAACTTCGAACCAGAGAGGCAGGGCGGTTGTCACGGTAGAGACATTCTCCTTCGGGCTGGCGCAGGGTGCGCGAAACTCCGAAAGTCTCTTCCCAGCGCTGCCCTTGTCGACTGCGCCGCACTCGCACCGGTCGCGCGGTCTTCGCGCGGCGTATTGACGATACGAGCGAGGTGGAATACTCCCCTTCGCAGTGATCAACTATAGCCCGCGACCGCCGTGCCGCGCGCGCCTTTCGCCGTGATCGCGGAAACTTTCTGCTCTCCCCAGACTCACAGACGCGCCCTGGGATAACATATGACTCTATTTTTGCCGCTTCCAGCTTTTCGCTCTGAGCCCAATGGAGAACCACTGTGAACGACCGCTCGATGCCCCCGATCCAGCGCAGTACTGATCGTGGCCCCGGCGCCGCGTCTCGCACGCTTGCAGCGTTCATCTTCGCGAGCCGCTGGCTGCAGGCACCGCTGTACCTCGGACTGATCATCGCTCAGGGTGTCTACGTCGTGCTGTTCTTCGTCGAGCTGTGGCACCTGTTCGAGAACGTCATCATTTCGGGGAAGATCACCGAGACCGACGTGATGCTGTCTGTGCTCGCGCTCATCGACATCGTCATGATTGCGAACCTCCTCATCATGGTCATCATCGGCGGATACGAGACGTTCGTGTCGAAGATTCGCGTGGAGGGCCACCACGACGAGCCTGAGTGGCTCTCGCACGTGAACACGAACCTGCTGAAGGTGAAGCTCGCGGTCTCGATCATTTCGATTTCGTCGATCCACCTCCTCAAGACGTTCATCGAGGTGGGGCGCATGGAAGACGGCCTCGTCATGGGCCCCAACGGCAAGGTGATCTACTCGAACGATGGCGTGTTCTGGGAGGTCATGATCCACCTCGCCTTCATCGTCTCGGCTCTGGCGCTGGCCTGGATCGACAAGATGGCTCAGCACCACCCCGCGGTGCAGCGCGACGAGGTCACCGCCGGTGCGATCGAGGCGCAGCTCTCGGGCGCGGATGCCGCGTCACCGGCAATGTCAACACCCACGACGGCAGCACCTGCAACGGCTGCGCCTGCACCGGCGGCACCTGCGACGGCAACGCCTCTGACCGCGCATGCCGATGGCTTCGTGACCGTGCGCGTCCCTGCCGGCACTGAGCTTCCTGCTGGCGCCGAAATTGTTGACGGCCAGCGTCCCTAAATAGCCGCCCCTCAGTAGCTCAGCGTCTGCCCTGCACGAGGCTTCGGACCGCTAGAACTCGTCGTGGTGCGAAACTGGGGTGCCCTGGGTGGCGGTCGATCCGCTTTCGGCTCGCTTTCCGCGCGCTGTGGGTTCATCGCTCGTTCTGCGGAATCTGACTCTGCTCGGCGGCTTGTCCCGATACTCACGACCCGTTGGGCTCGTCCACTTCACCACGCCACCGGGCTCCTGGGTGACTTCCCAGTCCGTGTGGTGCTTGACGGTGTGATGCCCGCGACACAGGTGGGCCAGGTTTGTTGTTGAGGTGGGCCCTCCGAGCGCCGCGTCTACCGTATGGTCCACGTCGCATCGGATGGCTGGTACGCGGCAGCCTGGGGCGCGGCAGTGCAGATCGCGGGCGATGAGCAAACGAGTCATTTCCGCGGATGGCCTGTACCGATCGACGGCAATCACTCGGCCTGCATCATCAACTGAGACGCGTTCCCACGCCCGCGCTCCCGCGGCGAGACCGGCAGCCGTCGCGGTGTCGATCGGCCCGTATCCGACGAGCTCGGGGACGCCGTGGGCCGGGATGACGACCTGCACGTGGGCGCGCACCTGATCCCACTCGTGTGGATTGTTGCCCCGCTTCGTGCCGGCGTCGGCGCCCGCGCCCGCCTCGGCGCCCGACCCTGAGCCCGCGTCGGCGTCGGCGTCGACGTCGACGTCGACGTCGACGAGGGCAGGGTCGAAGGTGCGCCCGAGCAGCAAGTCACGGAACACGTCAGCTCGAACCTCGTCGCGCGAACGCCGATCGACGTTCGGAGCCTCATGCGCAGGCGCAACCCCACTGGCCGCGACATCCGTCGTCGGAGCCGGCGACTGCTTTCCGAAGGATGGCACCATCGCCCCACCGGATACCGTGATCGTCCGTTTGGCGATCGCGGCGACCCGATCCTTGATTGCGTAGGCGTCCTCAGCGGGCAGATGCGCGATGAGATCGGCCATTCCGTCATCGAGCGCGACGATGCGGATACACCGCCGCTTGAGCGCTGCCTCATGCCGTTCCGCCAACGTTTCCTGGGAGTATGCGGCCGCGATCCTGCGAGCAATAGGCCGCAGCCTGTTCGGTGTCTCCTCACGCGCGAACGTGATCACCTCACGCTCGTAGCATCGTCTGCGTTCTGCTTCGTCAGTGTCCTCGCTCGCCGAGAGCGGCGACCCCTCGTCGATGATCACCCGCAGATGGCCGGACGATATATGCCCCGCATGCAACGCCTCGAGAGAGGTGGCAAAGCACTCCCGCGACAAGTACGCGACCGACAACAGCCGCTCAGCGTTATGCTCGCTATCATTCAGCGCGGTCGCGACCTCGAGCCTGAGAGATCGGTAGGCGAGCTCTCGATCCGCAGATTCTGGCCGCGGTCGACCGCGCCCGAACACACGCTGCAAGGCGCTCGCGAGTGCGGCCAACTGCTCCGCCTCGAGGCGCCGCTTCTTGGTTTCTTGCTTCTCAATCGAGCTAATAGCGTTCTCGATCTCGACCAGCTGAAGTTTGGAAAATCGCCCATTTGATTGCATGTGTCTATTAGTTCATGAACCACCGACATTCACACCCGGGCGCAGGTGGCCTAAAACAAGGATCGCGGGGCACCCGTCAGACAATGTGGCGCTTCTCCCCCGCGCGACCCGATAGTCTGGGTCGGTGCCGTTCACGGCACCTGCGCGAGTGGCGGAATTGGCAGACGCGCTGGATTTAGGTTCCAGTGTCTTCGGACGTGGGGGTTCAAGTCCCCCCTCGCGCACCACACAACTATGCGAGCGCCCCGCGCGGGGCTGCCCACCTTGGCTAGTTTCCGGCAGCGGATTCGCCCACACGACCCCTTGCACCTGTCCCGCGGCCGCGACTGCGAAAACTGGTCCGCGGCCACGCCACCCCTCAGCGACTACAGCTGAAAGTGCTTGATGCCAGCCTCTGTGTAGTACCGAACTGTACCGTTCACGTCGACCACGCCGTACACCTTTTCGCCATTGGACATGTCGTTAATGTCGACGATCGTCCCCCGAGCGCCAGCCACCGCTACGACGTCGTCACCGATCTTGAGCTCCGCTGCTTCGTTCATGCTCCCACGTTACCCGTGGGTGCTGTCAGATACCTACCGTTTTAGGCGAGCGCCTGACCGGACTCAAACCGGCGGCAGATGCGATCTCGCAACGCGCTAGCCCCGCCCGGTGACGACGTCCGCGATCGTAGCAATGGGCGAAGTGGTGCGCCGTCCCCGATCCTCCGCCGCGTCAGCGACCCCATACGCCGCGTACAGCCCCTTAGTGGCGATCCACCGCAGCGGTTCCGGCTCCCACTTACGCACCCGGTGGCCGACCCATGGAAGCTCCGTGAGTTGTGTCTCGTTGCCCAGAATGAGATCCGTCAGGGTCCGTCCGGCGAGGTTCGTCGTGGTGACGCCGGTGCCGACATAGCCACCGGCCCATGCGAGGCCCGTCGCCCGATCCAGACCGACCGTGGCGGCCCAGTCGCGCGGCACCCCGAGCACTCCCGACCACAGGTGTTCAATCTCCGCGCCGGCCGTCGCCGGGAAGAATCTATGCATGATCGCAGCAAGGGTCTTCGCTGTCTCCGCGGGGGTCTCGCCGTCGAGATCCACGCCCGATCCCCACTTGTACGGCACGCCCCGGCCCCCGATCGCGATGCGGTCGTCCGCGGTCCGTTGCGCGTACATGTAGACGTGTGCGAAGTCGCCGAGCACCTCGCCCTGATCCCACCGGAGTTCCTCCCATACCGCGGCGTCGAGCGGTTCGGTCGCGATGAGCGACGAATTCATCGGTAGCCAGAGACGCTTCAGCCCTTTGAGCCCGGCGGTGAACCCCTCGGTCGCGCGCACGACCACATCGGCCGTGACGACCCCGTGCGTCGTCCGTACGCTGCCAGGGGCGATTTCGACCGCGCGGGTGTTCTCGTAGATCTCAACGCCCAACCGCTCGACGGCCTCAGCAAGGCCCTTGACGAGTTTCGCGGGCTGGATCCGCGCCGAGTGGGGATGCCAGACCGCCGCACGCGTGTTCGCGACGTTGATCTTTGCGGTGGCTTCGGCTGCCTCAAGCAATTGCAGGTCCGTCGACCGCCACGTCTGCTCGGATTCCGCAAACGCGCGGATCCTGACCTCCTGGGCCGGCGTGTAGGCGACGTTGAACTCGCCGCCCTTCTGAATGTCGGCGTCGATGCCCTCGGCTGCGGCGACTCGGATCACTTCATCCACCGTCGCATTCATCGCGAGCTGGAAGCGTTCGGCAGCGTCACGCCCATGCGCGGCGACGTACTGCTCACGGCCGCCCGTGATGGCGTTCGTCAGCCAGCCTCCGTTTCGTCCGGAGGCGCCATAGCCCGCATGACGCTGCTCAATAATGACGACCCGCAGCTCGGGACGCTCCCGCTTGAGGTAGTACGCGGTCCACAGCCCGGTGAAGCCCGCACCGACGATCGCAACGTCTGCGGCGAGCGCACCGGGGAGTTCTGGGCGGGCTGCCGGCACCCCCACTTGTTGCCACCAGTGAGATACCTTGCCGTTAATCATTCTGCAGTCCGCTCGATTCGTCCGCGCGCACCCCACTGTGCGCCACGCAACAGCGTAGCCTGGAGGCATGCCTACCCGCTACGAAGCAGCTATCCATCTCGATATTCCGTTGGAGATGGCGAAGCGCCACGGGATCCCCTCACAAATCAGCAAGGTCGACCTCGAAAAGATTGCCGCCGACCCGCCGGCGTGGCTCGTCCAGTCGCGGGCGAACCGCACGGGCAAGAAGCCCGTCTGGCAGGCGCTCACGTGCACCGTCTGCGGGGCCGAGGAGATCGCACGCCCCAAGAAATGGTGGCCCAGCTTCTCGTTCCTCGCCTGCGACCATCACGACGCGAGCGAGCTGCCCAAGCCAGCTGCCGGTGAGGAACGCGCTTTCGTCTACGGCGTCGGCACGAGCTTCTTTGGGGTCGTCGATTCCACGAGCCCCGCAAGCGACAGTTCCCACGCCTAGCCCCCGCTCGGGGGCTCAACTAGGGTGTGGCTATGTATCCAGACAGCATGTTCTTCGCCCGCGCGTTATTCATTCAACTCTTCGTCTGCGCCCTCATCATCGCCGCCCTCTGGGTGATCATCAGAACTGCCGTACTGTCGGCACTCCGCAAGCACGCTGCAGAGCAACGTGCGCTGACGGCATCAGTGCCGGGCACGAAGGTACCTGGCGCCTAAGCGAGCGGCCGGGTTCCTAGGCGCGGGCGCAGCCAAAACCGCATAGCTTTCAGTCAACGGAAGGCGTCCCAGCGGGCTGCGGCGCAGCGGGATTCGGTGCCGCAGCAGGCGTCGGCTCCGCCGCAGGCGTTGGCGCAGCCGCTGCAACGATATAGAACGTCGCAAACGGCCCAAGCACCAAGCTGAGCAGAAACCACGAGAACCTCGATCGGTTCTTCTGCTCTGCAAGGCCCGCGTTCACTAGCGCCAACGAGATCCAGAAGAGCCCTTGCGGCACATACTCATCCATGCAGCCAGACTAATGGCCGCGACGACGGGGATGGACCGGGCCACGCCCCACCCGCTCACCGCTCACAGCAGAGCCGCCCCTGGCAGAATCGCGTGACCGCCGCCGCATGACCCGCGAGGCTTGCGGCATGAGCGAATCATCCAAGCCTCCCCTGTTCACCGACCAATACCGGCGCGAACTCTTCGAGCGTCGCGTGCTCGTGCTCGACGGCGAGCTCGACGACGATAACGGCGTGCTGCTCGCGAGCCAGCTCGTTTCGCTCTCCGCCGCCGATCCCGTCACCGACATCGCGCTGTGGATCCACTCGCCCGGTGGCTCCGTGCCCGCGATGCTGGCGATCCGTGACCTGATCCGGATCATTCCCAACGACGTATCGACGCTCGCGCTCGGGATCGCCTACAGCGCGGGCCAGTTCCTGCTGACCTCCGGGACCCGCGGCAAGCGCATGGCGCTGCCCCATTCCCGCATTCTCATGCACCAGGGATCGGCGGGGATCGGCGGTACGACGATCGACGTCGAACTCCAGGCGGCCCACCTGCGGCACACACGCGACACCGTTCTCGGCCTCACAAGCGCGGACACTGGCCAGCCGCTCGACCGGGTCTTCGAGGACTCCCTTCACGACCACTGGTTCACCGCGACCGAGGGCGTCGAGTACGGGTTCATCGACGGCATCGTCGAGTCGTTCGACGCGATCATGCCGCACACCGCGGCGCAGGCAGGATTCACGACGGGTGCCAGCAGCGCCGCCGACGCAAATCCGCACAGGAACACAGCCACAGACACAGCCACAACCACAGCCACCGACCAGACGCAGGGGGACGCACGATGAGCGAGACCTACACGATTCCGAGCGTCGTCTCACAGAGCCCGCGCGGCGATCGCATCATGGACGTCTACTCGCACCTCCTCAGCGAGCGGATCGTATACCTGGGCACGCCCATCGACGCGGGGGTTGCGAACGCGATCATCGCGCAGTTGCTGTATCTCGACGCGACGGGCGCCGACTCAGACATCAACGTGTACATCAACTGCGCTGGCGGCGACCCGAGCGCGATGCTCGCGATCTATGACACCATGCGTTACGTCAAGGCAAGCATCGCGACGACGTGCGTGGGTCAGGCCGTTGGCGTGGGCGCGGTGCTCCTTGCCGCAGGGGCTGCGGGAAAGCGCATGGCGCTGCCGCACACCCGCGTGATTCTCCACCAGCCCAGCAACGAGGGCAGGCGCGGCACGATCCCCGACCTCATCCTGCAGGCGGACGAGGCCGTGCGGCTCCGCACCGACCTGGAATCTGTGCTCGCGGTGCACACCGGGCAGCCTGTCGAGAAGCTGCGGCGGGACACCGATCACGACCGCGTCTTCACCGCCTCCGAAGCGCTTAACTACGGCCTCATCGATCACGTCATCGTCGAGAAGTAGCGGGGCGCGGACCCCGGCCAGGCTAGGCGGCGAGCGCGAGCGCCGCTCCGGGGCCGGCACCCGCGGCGGAGGGAGCGTCCGGGGCCGCCAAGCGCAGCACGGAAACAGCGGCGAGCGGATTACGCGCGGCGGGAACCGCGGTCAACGATCCGGATCGGAGTTCGCCAGCCCGCAGCTCGTCCGCGACGGCGAGCGTGAGGTCGAGCAGCGTGACGTTGAGCGCGCCGGCGACGGCAGCGATCATCTCACTCGAGGGATCCTTGCTCCCGCGTTCCATCTCGGAAAGGTATTGGGGCGACACTCCAGCGCGCCGCGCGGTCTCCCCGAGGGTCTCGCCGCGGCGGTGGCGAATCTTGCGCAGCTCGGCCCCGAGCATGTGACGCCACAGCGGCAGCGGCTGAGCAGCCGGTCGATGCCCGGCGACGGTCGTGGGGGCGCTCTCGGTCATACCCGATCGTAAACACGAGCCCCGCTCGGCTCGAAGCTTCTCCGCTCAGAGCAGAATTCCTGCGGCTCGCGGATCGGCACGCGGATCGGCACGCCGGTCTCCCGGCGGCACCCAGCCCACTCCGGGCGCCACGGGCGCGTGTCGCTGACGATACCGCCGCGACTCGTCTCCTGGCAGACTGAGCGCATGACACGCACGTTCACCGTCACGACCCGAGCCCGGGTGCCGCTCGAGGAGCTCTTCGACGCGTCCCTCAGTGTCGACGCCCATGTCGCCTCGATGTCCGCGAGCGGTGAGCGTGCGGTTGCGGGCGTCACGTCGGGCATCATGCGCCTCGGCGACAGCGTCACCTGGCGGGGACGCCACTTCGGGGTGTGGTTCACGATGACCTCGAAGATCACGGAACTTGAACGCCCGAACGTCTTCGTTGACGAGCAGCAGCGCGGCCCGTTTCGGCGGTTCCGCCACGAGCACCGATTCGAGCACGAGGACGGCGTCACCGTGATGCGCGACATCATCACCGTCGCCTCCCCCGTGTTCGGGCAGCTCGCCGAGCGCCTCGTGCTCGTGCCGTATCTGCGCACACTCATTCGCGAACGCGGCGAGCATCTCGTTCGAAGCCTCGGAGGTTAGCGCCCCGCTCACCCGCCTCACACGTGCGCCCCGAGCGAACAGGTCACGATTTTTTGGACACATGTCTAAAATATCGCCTAGACTCAAATCGTGCCCCATCCGACGCCCCCGCCTACTCCGCCCCGAGACACTGATGCGGCCACGCCCGGATCCCCGATCCTCCGTGCACCCGACCCGCGCACAGCGCGCACCCGGGCCGCAATTGTCACCGGGTACAGCAAGCTCCTCCGCGAGGGCAACTGCGACGCGAGCGTGCGTGAGGTCGTCGCCGAGGCTGGCATCAGCCGCGCGTCCTTCTACACCCACTTCAGCTCGGTCGATGAGGTCGCGCTGATCCTGATCAGGGACATGTTTGTCGGCCTCGCCGATACTCACCTCGCCGAGCACATCAGGCTCGGCGGACGCACGAACGAGTCAGTCCGTGGCGGCCAAGAGCGCCTCGCGGACGCGTTCTGGCAGCACCGCGACACCCTGCGTCCGCTCATGGAGGGCGGCCAGGCCTCCGCTGCGTACATCGAGATCGTCCGAGCGTTCTCCGCGACCATCGAGCAGCTCCTCGGACACGAGCCCGAACGAATGCCAGCAGGGATCGACCCATACGTCGCGTCTGTCGCGATCGCGAACACGCTCGTCGGCCTCCTGACCGCATGGGTGACGGGCTCGATCGAGACGGACCGCGACACGATCGTGACCCACCTCATTGCGATGCTCCCCGCGTGGGTGTCGCAGCCAGACTCCCCCGCTCCTCATCCACGAGGCGGGGAGAACTGACGTGCGCAAACCCGCGCACGCCGCACTACTAGGAAAGGTGTGACCATGAAGGCTTCGGTAACCACCGGCGTCGGCAACGGTTTCAAGACTGCGGACATTGAACTGGCTGAGCCCATCGGCCGCGAGGTACTTGTTGAGGTCAAGGCCTCGGGCCTGTGCGCGTCGGACGTGCACATCGAGCAGGGCGCGTCGCCAAGCGCAGTGTTCCCCGCGGTGCTCGGGCACGAAATCTCGGGCGTCGTCTCGGCGGTCGGGCCCGGCGTCACGACCATCGCTGTCGGTGACCACGTCGTCGCGAGCCTCATCCAGTTCTGTGGCGCGTGCGTCGATTGCCTGTCTGGGCGCACCTATGCATGCACGCATCCAGAGGCAACAATGCGCAGCGCGGACGAGCCCGCCCGCATGACGACCGAAGCGGGCGAGCCGCTCATGCAACTGCTCGGCATCGGTGGCTTCACCGAGCGTACGCTGATTCACGAGAACCAGCTCGCCGTGGTGAACAAGGAGATCCCGTTCCCACAAGCCGCAGTCCTTGGCTGCGCGGTCTCGACCGGCGCCGGCGCAGCAATCAACACCGCCGGCGTAAAGGTCGGCGACTCTGTCGCAGTCATCGGCACCGGCGGCGTGGGACTGAATGCGATCTCCGGCGCGCTCCTCGCTGGCGCGACGACGATCATCGCGATCGACATCAGCGACGAGAAGCTCGCCGTCGCGAAGCGCTTCGGAGCAACGCACGTCATCAACTCGTCGCAGGTCGACCCCGTTGCCGAGGTCGTACGCATCACGCAGGGCGGCGTCGACCACTCGTTCGAGATCATCGGACTCCCGGCGACGCAGAAGCAGGCGGTCGACATGCGCGGCGTGCTCGGCACCGCGTACTTCATTGGCATTGCCCGCCACGGCACCTCGCTCGAGCTCACGACGGACGCGACGTCGCTCAGCGGCCAGGCCGGCGTTCGCACGGTGAAGATGGGCTCGACGAACCTCAAGCGCGACATTCCAATGTACGCCGACATGTACGTGCAGGGCCGCCTGAACCTCGACGATCTCATCTCGCAGGAGATCTCGATCGATCAGGTCGAAGAGGGCTACGAGGCGCTCAAGCGCGGCGAGGTCATACGCAGCGTCATCACGTCGTTCTAATCCGGACGCATAGACCGCCCGGACGGCGCGAGGGCCAATCTCCCCCGCGCGCCGTCCGGGCTCCGCCCCGTCGCGCAACCGTCACCCAGCGACACCAGGGCGACCCGTCGCGACAACGCGCCCCTCGCACCGCTACTGTATGAGGCATGGCGCACGCAGATCACACGTTCGAGCACGGCGGCTACACGATGAAGTTCTCGAGCTACCCGGGCCCCACTTCCCGCACGTTCGTGCTCATTCACGGCATCGGCATGGGCCGCATCGTGTTCGACGAGGTCGCGGAGGTACTCACGGCGCAGGGCGGCGTGCTCGTGCCGGACCTGCCCGGCTTCGGCGATTCCCCCGAGCCCGGGACCAAGGCCACGATCCAGGACAACGCCGAGCTCATCGAGCGCTTCATCGCGAGCCAGGCGACCGGCGATGTCACGCTCGTCGGCCACTCCATGGGCACCCAGATCGTGGCCGAGATCGCGCGGCAGTTTCCCGACAGCATCGACACGCTCGTACTCATCGCCCCAACGATCAACAGGCACGAGCGCAGCGCCACCAAGCAGGCCGCACGCATGGTCCAGGATCTCTACGGCGAGTCTCCCAAGGTACTCGTCGAGGGCGTCGTCGAGTACGCGAAGACCAGCCCGCTGTGGTTCGCAAACAAGTTGCGCCTCATGCTCGACCACCGCATCGAGGACGTCTGCCCGCACATCGCCACGCCCACGCTCGTCATGCGAGGCGAAACCGATCACGTGTGCCCGCGCGACTGGGTGCAGGAAGTCGCGGCCGCGCTCCCCGATGCAGAGTACGAGGAGATTCCGGATCGCGGACATGAGGCCGTCATCAAGAGCCCGGAACCGGTGGCATCCATGATTCTCGAGTTTGTTGCTCGTCGCGCGCACCGCCGCCAGCAAACTAGTTAACCGCCTAATAGTATGGTCCTTAATGAACTCTCTTCTGGACCACAAGCACACCCTGCTCCTCGAGCACGCTGGACTCAGCGACGCACGCGGCAGCAGCGCCGACGGCAACATCGCAGGCGGCAACAACGCCGAGCTCGTCATGGCGCTGCTGCACACCGCATCGCGCATCGACAGGGCCTGCGCGGCGCAGCTCGCCGCGTTCGAGCTCACCGAGGGGCGCCTCAGCGTCCTACTCGTCACCGCACGCCACCCGGGGGCGACCCCAGCGTTCATCGCCGACTCCCTCGGGGTCACGCGGGCGGCCGTCACGAGCCTCCTCGACGGCCTCGAGCGGCAGGCATACATTATGCGGCGCAGCAGTGCGAGCGACCGCCGATCCTCATCGATCGAACTCACCCAATCAGGATCCGCGGCCCTCGAGCGCATCGCCCCGCTCTACGGCGACTGGCTCACCGCACTCTCGCGCGGCATCGCCCCGACGGACGCCCGGGCGACGCTCGCCGCGCTCGACGCGCTCCACCGAAACCTCGACGCACTCGACGCCGAGGGTGCTCGGTGACGCGCGGAGGCGCCCCGCGCGGGGCGACAAGGATGGCCGACGTCACCGCCGAGCATCTCGCGGCGCTCAACGCGGGAGCGGCCGAGGCACGCACGCTCACCGAGGCGCTCGCGATCGATCACGCAGCGCTGCTCGCCGCTACGCTGCCCGACGCAGACCCGGCGCTGCGGTCGGCAGTGGCGGACGCGCAGCCGCTCGGGATCCTCAAGCGCATGGCGGCGATCGGCGCCGCCCTCGAGACACACCTCACTGCGCGCGAGCTTGCGGCGCTGAGCGAACACCGCTCGGACACCGTGCGCGGCTGGTGGTGCTTTGCCATCGCCGCGCGTCGCGACACATCCCACGCGGAGCTTGTCGCCGCGGCGCTCCCCCGCGTCGACGATGCCCTGTTCACTGTGCGCGAGTGGGTCTGGATGGCGCTCCGCCCCCGACTCGTCGAAGACCTCGGCGGCGCGATCGAGCTGCTCACCCCGCTGACGGTGGACGCGCGGCCGAACGTCAGGCGATTCGCGAGCGAGGCGCTCAGGCCCCGCGGCGTGTGGGCGACGCACATCGCACTCCTCAAACGTCACCCGGAGCTCGGGGAGCCGCTACTCGAGCCGCTCCGAGCGGATCCCGAGCCATACGTCCAGGACTCCGTCGCGAACTGGATCAACGACGCCTCGAAGACGGCGCCGGACTGGGCCCGAAGCCTGTGCGGCAGGTGGCTCGCAGAGAGCGATGTCCCTGAGACCAGGCGCATCGTCTCACGCGCCCTCCGGACCGTGGGTGCGTCAGGCACACACGCAGACGCGAAGCCGTAGCTACGGGGTAGGCTTGAATCACCCGAGCGCGAATTGGAGGTGCGACACATGCTGCTTTCTCTGTGGATGATGACGCAGTTCGCGCTCCTCACAGCTGTCGTCGCGTTCGGCGCAGCCGGGCCGCAGTCGCCCGTGCAGGTCGCGCTTGTCGGCGCCGCCGGCCTCCTCGCACTCGCGCCGATCATGACAGTGTTCCTGCGTGCGCGCCGGCCGGCGGTTGTGGTTCCCTCCCTGGCCCCGGCGCCGCGTTCTCGGGCGGCCTCGTTCCGCACGTTCCGCGTCGCGGCAGACCCGGGAACCCCGGGCTCGGCGCTGGCACGCGCCCCGTCGCACGTCGTCCACTCTTCGGACGAACGTCGCACTCGCACCACCCGCACTGCCTGACAGGTGCGGGCCAAGCGCCACACGCGCGGCACGTTCGTCTCGAAGGGTCTCCCGACCCCGTACGACGACTTGAAACGAGCCACCCATGACGACCCCGCACACGCGACCCCGAACGCTGGCGGCACCACTGCTGCCCGCCACGACCGTTGCCCCCGACGCGAAGCACCGCCTCGCGGGCGCCGCTAGCTTCCACGCAGGAGGCGCGCGATGAACATCTACGAGTTTCTGCCCATCAAACTGCTCATCCGCGGCGCCTACTGGCTCGTCACCACGCTGAGCGACCTCATCGAACCACTCGCTGGTGCACAGAGCGCCGCGATCGCGATCATCCTGCTCACCCTCGCGGTGCGGCTCGTGCTTATCCCCGTCGGCCGGTCGCAGGTGAAGGCGACCGTCGCCCGCCAGCGGATCGCGCCAAAGCTCGCCGAGTTGCAGCGCAAGTACAAGAACCCGGAGGTGCTCCAGCGGAAGACCATGGAGCTCTACGCGAGCGAGAAGGCGTCGCCCTTCGCGGGGTGCCTGCCCGTGCTCGCGCAGACCCCGGTGCTTATGGCCGTCTACGGGCTGTTCATCCTGCCCGAGATCGACGGCCACCCGAACGAGCTGCTCACGAAGACGTTCCTTGGCATCCCGCTCGACGCGGGGTTGGCCGCGCGGGTGGGGACCGGAACCGTGACCCTCACGCACGTCATCGTCGGCCTAGCGATTATCGTGCTCATCGGGGCGGTGACGCAGACCTCCCGGAAGCTCCTCACACCGCCGGCCCCCGAGCCTGCGGCCAAGCCCGCCAATCTCCCCGTGGGCATGCCGGACCTGAGCGGCATGACGAAGATGATGAGCTTCGTGCCGTTCATCACCGTCGTAATCGCGGCGATCGTGCCGCTCGCTGCCGCCCTGTACCTCGCGACGACAACGACGTGGACGCTGTTCGAACGGCTCATCCTCGGGAAGATCTATGGCACCCTCCCGAGCGCACAGCGCAGGGCCGCGGAGGGTGGCAAGACGGCCTGACGGCGGTCTCGGGCCAAGGGCCCCAGGCCCCCAGGACCCCAGGACCCCAGGACCCCCGGACCCCGGACCCGAGCCACCTCACCCACCCCAAGCCGCCCAGCCACCCGGCCACCCAGCCACACCAGCCATCCAGCCATCTCAGTTGGCACTTGTTGTCGCCATACGTGCGCGCAGACGACAACAAGTGCCAACTCCCCGGGGTCGGCGGGCGGGCCGGACCGCCGACAGGCCCGGGTGGGCCGGGTGAACCGGGCGGACCAGGCGGGGCCGGCCGGTGGGGCGGGCCGGTGGGCAGGACCGGAGGGAAGGACCGGAGGGCACGACCGCAAGGCAGGGCAGTCCGGACCGGCCCGGACCGGCCCAACCCGTCCCCCGCGGGACTACAGCGCCGTCGTCGGCACCCGCGCCTCGCGGCCCCAGGCTGCGCGCGTCGGCCGGAGGTTCGGCACCCCCAGCCCGGCCGGCGCTGCGCCGTGCACCGCTCGGAACGCCCGCGAGAACGCGGGCAGGTGCGCGTACCCGAGCCCGCGGGAGATCTCTGAGGGGGTGTCCCCGTCCCCGAGCTGGTTGCGCGCCCGCGTCATGCGCAGCAGCCGCAGCCACGCGGCGAACTGCACGCCGGTCCGCCGCTGCACGGTGCCGCCAAGCGCGCGCTCGTCGACGCCGAGGCGCGCGGCGGCATCCGCCATACGCAGGTACGGCTCGCGCGCGTAGAGGTTCGCGACGCGGCCCAGCAGCAGGTCATCGTCCGTGATCGGCGAGCGGTCCGAGCCCGCGAGCGCGGCAGCGAATCCGCGATCAGGATCGACCTCAACGACGCCCACGTTCGTGTAACTCGCCAGCACGGACTCCACCA
Organism: Leucobacter aridicollis; assembly: GCF_013409595.1. Classification (NCBI taxonomy): domain Bacteria; kingdom Bacillati; phylum Actinomycetota; class Actinomycetes; order Micrococcales; family Microbacteriaceae; genus Leucobacter; species Leucobacter aridicollis. The sequence goes on from NZ_JACCBD010000001.1 coordinate 2,045,036, forward strand.
GCCCGGCGGTCCAGAGCCCGCCGACCGCCGCGGGCCGGAGGGGCGCCCCCACTGGCCCTGTGCGAGCCGAGCGGAACCCGAGCGGCACGAGCAGCGAACCGCGCGGAATGCTGAACTCGTTCGGTGTTCCCGCCGGAATGACGACGGCGTCGCCCTCCGCGAGCGCGATGCGCCGACTGCCGACGACGAGATCGGCACCACCAAGGGCGGCCCACACAGCGACATGCGCGCCGTTCACCCGGGTCCACGTCCGGCGGTCTGCCGCGTCGATCCCCGCCCCACTCCCGATCTCCGCGCGCGTCACCTGCATGCTCGCCGAGGCGGCGCGGATCCGCCACTGCCCTGGGGAGAGCCCGGTCGCCTCAGCGAATGCTCGGCTGAACGCGGGCACCCCGCTGTAGCCAACGTTGTGTGCGACCCATTCGATATCGCGATCGTCGGCGAGCAGCCGCGCGGCCGTGCGCACCCGCTGGCGCCGCACCCATGCCGCGACGGTCCATCCCGTCTCCGCGAGAAACCGCCGCTGGACGGTGCGCACACTCCACCCGGGGACGGTCCGGGCAACGGCCTCTGCCAGACGGGTTCCCGGCTGCTCAGCGAGGAGCACGGCGAGGCGTCCCAGCTCTGCGGAGGCGGGCGCGGGCGGCGGCGCGAGCGGCTCGGGGCCGCCGCCCGAAAGTTCGAGCCTGGCCGGACCGGTCGCGCCGTCGAGATGCCCCAGCACGTCGGCGAAGGCGTGCAGCAGGTTGGAGTGTGACGCCTCGGGCACGTGGAGGCGCGTCGCGACGGTCCTCCCGCCGCCCGCCACCGGTATCGGCAGCACGATCGCGCCGCGGGCCGGTCTGACTGAGACGAGATCGCCGGCGGGCACCCACACGCCGTCCTGCGCGTTCAGGCGCAGCAGTTCGCCGCCGACGCGCACCTCGGCTGAGCCGCGCAGCACGGCATAGAGCATCGGCTCCGAGAGCCGCACGGGCGGCAGCTGAACGGCTGGTAACACGGTGTCATTTCCAATCAACAGATGAAAGTAAGGCTTGGCTAACTTTGAGGATAGCGCGCACCGCTGTGCCGCCACACAACACCAGGAACACTCGGAGGTTTCCCGCATGGCACGACGCCTGCCCACCCTCGCTGCCCTCACCGCAGCCGCCCTGCTGCTCGCCGGCTGCAGCCCAGCCGCCTCAGACTCGACCGCTTCGGACGCCGCGGCCGCTGAGACCGGCGGCGCGTGGCCCCGCACGATCGAGCACGCCGCCGGCAGCACGACGATCGACGAGCAGCCGCTCCGCATCGTATCGGTCGCGCCGTCGATCACCGGCGGCCTGCTCTCACTCGACGCGCCGATCGTGGCGACCGGAGCCGCTCCCGTCAGCCCGCTTTCCGACGAGAATGGCTTCTTCACCCAGTGGGCCGACGTCGCTATCGACCGCGGCGTTGAGGTCGCGTACAAGGATCTCGAGCTCGATATCGACGCCGTCGATCAGTTTGAGCCCGACCTCATCATCGGTTCGGCGAACGGCGGCGACAGCACCGCCGACGCGTACGATCAGCTGTCAGAGATCGCCCCCACGGTACTCCTCGACTACGGCGACGCCACCTGGCAGGAGCTCACCGAGCAGATCGCCGAGATCACGGGGCTCGAATCGAAGGCCGCCGAGGTGCTCGCGGACTATGACGAGTGGGTCGCGGGCCAGGCGAAGCAGATCACGCTCCCCCCGCAGCCGACGACCGCGCTCGTCTACATGGGCCCCGAGGGATCGTGGCCATTCGACCCGGCGAGCCCGCAGGCGATGCTGCTCAGCTCCCTTGGGTTTGACTACCAGCCGCCGCGCGAAGAGTTCCTCACCGAGGGCCAGGGTGGCCGCGTCGGGATCCTCACCAGCGAGAACGCCCCCGATGGCCTCGCCGACGCCGAGACAATCATGATCGTCGCGATGCTCGGCGGCGACCCCGTCGCCGAGTTTGCGAAGGATCCGCTGCTGAAGAACCTTCCCGCGCTCACGAGCGACAACGTGTACTCAATGGGCGCACAGTCGTTCCGCCTCGACTACTACAGCGCGAAGCTGACCGTCGAGCTTCTCGTCGACACGTTCTCGGCCTAGCGCGTGCCAGCTACACTGTCCGAACGGAGCGCCGTGGGGTCCCCACGGCGCTCCGCGGCGAGCCGCACCGCGATCCTGCTGGCGGCGAGCGCGACCCTGCTCGCGGTGACGGCCGTTGTGGGCATTGGCCTCGGCTCGAACCCGATTCCGCCGGCCCGGGTGATCGATGCGCTCGTCGCGTATGATCCCGCGAACAACGATCACCTCGTGGTCGTGCTGTCGCGGTTACCGCGGATCGCGCTCGGGGTAATCGTCGGCGCGGCGCTCGGGCTCGCAGGTACGCTCATGCAGTCCGTCACACGCAACCCGCTCGCCGACCCTGGCATCCTCGGGGTGAACGCCGGGGCCTCGTTCGCTGTCGTTCTCGCGATCGCGTTTCTCGGGATCACCGACGTGAGCGGGTACATCTGGTTCTCGTTCGCCGGCGCCGCGGGCGCGGCCGCGCTCGTCTATCTGCTCGGCAGCTCCCGCGGCAACGCGGGCACCCCGGTGAGGATCGCCCTCGCGGGCACCGCAGTCAGCATCGTTATCGGCGCCCTCACCCAGATGGTGTTGTTGAGCAACGACGCCGCGTTCAACAGTTTCAGGTTCTGGGCGATCGGCTCGCTGCAGGGCCGAGACTTCGGCGTCTCGGTGACGGTGCTGCCGTTCGTCGCGGCTGGCGTTGCTTTGAGCCTCGCGCTCATCTCGCCGTTGAACGCGCTAACCCTCGGTGACGACGTCGCGACGGCGCTTGGCACGAACGCCCTCGGGGCCCGCATCGGAGCCGCCGTGGCCGTGGTGCTGCTCGCGGGCGCCGCGACCGCCGCCGCAGGGCCGATCGGGTTTATCGGGCTCGGGGCCGCGCACATCGCCCGGTTCTTCACGGGCAACGAGCACCGTCGGCTGCTCCCCGCTGCGATGCTGCTCGGCGCGACCCTGCTCGTCGTCGCCGACACGCTCGGCCGCGTGGTTGTCGCGCCGGCGGAGCTGCAGACCGGCGTCGCGGCGGCATTGTTCGGCGGCCCGCTGTTCGTCGCCCTCGTCCGCTCTCGAAAGGTGGCCGCTCTGTGACCGCAATCTCTGGCCGCATCGTCCGGGTCGGTGAGTTCTCGATCCGGATCCGCCCGCGCCTCGTCACCGTCAGCCTCATCGCGGCGGCGGTGCTCGTTGTCGCGATCATCGCGTCCCTGATGATCGGCACGATGCGCCTCGGCCCGGGCGACCTCGTCTCGGTGCTCACCGGTGAGGCGAAGCCCTCGCTCACACGCTCGGTGCTCGGTAGGCGACTCCCCCGCGCGCTCACGGCGGCGGCGGTCGGCGCGCTGCTCGGCATGAGCGGCGCCGTGTTCCAGTCGCTGTCGCGCAATCCGCTCGGTTCGCCCGACATCATCGGCTTCACGTCGGGGGCCGCGACGGGCGCGGTGTTCCAGATCGTGGTGGTTGGGGGCGGCATGCTCGCGACGGCCGCGGCCGCGATCGTTGGCGGCATCGTCACCGCGCTCGCCGTCTACTTCCTCGCCCGCAGGGACGGTGTCACCGGCGGGCTCAGGCTCGTGCTCGTCGGGATCGGGGTTGGCGCGGTCGTGAGCGCGTTCTCCTCGCTGCTCATCGCGCGCGCGGACATCGACGATGCGATGGTCGCGCAACTCTGGGGCGCCGGATCACTGCTCGGCCGCGGCTGGCTGCACGCCGGCATCGCGGTCGCCGCCCTCGCGCTCGTCACGCCCGTTCTGCTCGGGTTCGGGCGGAGCCTCGCGCTCATGGAGATGGGCGACGAGTCTGCCCACAGCGTCGGGGTTCGCGTTGAGCGCATCAGGTTCGCTTCGCTCGTCGTCGGGGTCGTCGCGGCGGCCGCAGCGGTCGCCGTCGCGGGCCCCATCGCGTTCATCGCGTTCGCAGCGGCCCACATCGCCAGGCCACTCGCCCCCGTCCCTGGCGTGCTCGTCGGGCTCTCCGCGCTCGTCGGCGCCGTGCTGCTCACGGGCGCCGACCTCCTCGCGCAGAACCTCGACGTCGGCATGCGCACCCCGGTCGGGCTCGTCACGAGCCTGCTCGGCGGCATCTACCTGCTCTGGCTGCTCGCCAGACGCATCTGAACGGAGCCTCACGTTGTCACACGAACACACTGTACTTTCGCTCACGCCCGGGCTCGCGGTCGCCGACCTCGAGCTCCGGTACGGCCCTCGCTCCGTCATCGACGGGCTCTCGCTCACCGTCCCGCACGCAGGATTCACCGTCATCATCGGTCCGAACGGCTGCGGCAAGTCGACCCTGTTACGGGCGCTGTCGCGCATGCTGCGGCCAGCGAGCGGCGTCGTTTCGCTCGACGGCGCGGACCTCGCACGGCTCCGCACCAAGCAGGTCGCGAGACGCATCAGCACGCTCGCGCAGGCGCCAGCGACTCCGACAGCGATCACCGTCGCCGACCTCGTCGCGCGCGGCCGAAACCCGTACCAGAGCATCCTGCGGCAGTGGAGCGCCGCGGACGACGCTGCGGTGACTCGGGCGCTCGCGGAGGTCGAGATGACTGAGCACGCTGAACGCCTCGTGGAGGAGCTCAGTGGGGGCCAGCGGCAACGCGCCTGGCTCGCGATGGCCCTCGCCCAGGAGACGCCGATCCTGCTGCTCGACGAGCCGACAACGTACCTCGACATCTCGCACCAGGTCGACGTGCTCGATCTCTGCTCGCGACTGCACGCCGGCGGGCGCACGCTCGTCGCCGTGCTGCACGACCTCAACCTCGCAGCCCGCTACGCGACGCACATCGTTGCGATGCGCGCGGGCGAGATCGTCGCGCAGGGGCCGCCCGAGTCGCTCATCACCCCGGACCTCCTCAGAGAGGTGTTCGATCTCGAGGCGGTCGTCATCGACGATCCCGAAACCGGCCGGCCACTCATCGTGCCGCGGGAGACCCGCCCACACGCTTCCCGCCCATCACCACGCCGCGAACCGTTCGCGGCAGAACAGGAGTCAGCATGACCGACACACAGCACCAGCCAGCCGCGACGGGCACGTCGCAGCTCATCACCTCCGCGGCAACGCAGTCGGAGGATCACAACCGCGGGCTCCAACTCGGCACGGCCACGGTCGAGTCGTTCGCGGACGTCACCCCCGAGCTTGCGCGCGTCGTCGTCAGCATCCCGGACCTCGCGGGCGAGCCGAACTGGGTGCGCCCGAACGTCGCACTCCGCTTCTACCTCGATGAGCGGTTCGAGAGCGCGACCCGCGTGTACACGGTCCGCTCCGCAGACGTCGCGGCAGGCACCGTCGAGATCGACGTCGTGCGTCACGGCGCCTCGAGCCCGATGATGCTCTGGCTCGACACCCTCACGGTCGGCGACACCGTGAAGTTCGGCGGTCCGCGCCCCCACTTCGATATTCCCGACGCCCGGGGACGCGACGCCATCATCTTTGCCGACGCGACCTCGATTCCCGCGCTGTACGCGATCCTCGACCAGGCCGACGCCGGGCTCACTGGCCGCGGCTGGGTCGCCACGAGCGACGAGGCCGCGTTCGCCGAGCTGCCGGTGCTGCCGGGCCTGACACTCACGCGCATCGCGCCGGGCACCGGGTACGTCGACCAGCTCGCAACGCTGCCGCACCCGGGACCGGTCGTGGTCTGGGGCGCCGGCGAGCGCGACGAGATGCGCGCGGTGAGGTCGTTCTTCCGGAACGATCACGGCCTCGCGAAAGACGACGTGGCGGTGTTCGGGTATTGGAAGCGCGGCGCCACGAACACGCAGATCGATACGCAGCGCCTGCAGGCCTATGAGGTGGCGCTCGCCGAGGGGCGCTCCGTGCACGACCTCGACGACCTCGCGCTCGCGATCTAGCGCGGGTCGGCCAGCCCAAAGGGATTCCACAGCAGCGGGGCTGCGCCCTCAACAGTTGGCACTTGTTGTCGCCATGCATGTCCGCAAACGACAACAAGTGCCAACTCCCGCGGTGGGCGGGACCGGGCGGGACCGGGCGGGACCGGGCGGGACCGGGCTGGACCCGCGGCCGAGCCGGTGGGCCGGGCCGCGCCGCCGGCATCATCCTTTTGGATGACACCGAGTTCACCCTCGCCCCCGATGCCAGAGGCCGCGCTCACTGGTGGAGTTGAGGGTATGGAACACAGCCCGCAACGACCCCGCTTCTCGGACGCGCTCACGTCGCGCCGTGGGGCCTGGATCTCCCTCAGCGCCGTCCTCCTCGTTCTCGTCGCCATGTTCGGCATCTTCGGGAGCGCTCAGGCGCCGGCACGCAACGCGCAGGCCCCCGCCGACTCGGAGTCGACCCGGGTGAGCGAGCTGCTCGCCGAGTTCCCGAACGCCGACCAGCAGTCGGTACTCGTCGTCGCCGAACGCAGCGACGGCGGGCCGCTCACCGAGGCCGACACCGAGGCACTCGCCGCCCTACTCCCCGTCCTGCAGCAGCACGCGGCCGCCGATCCGGCCGGGCCGATGCTCAGCGACGACGGCAAGGCGGCGCTGCTCGTCACGCCCATCACTGTCGGCGAGACCAACACCGACACCGCCGAGGTGATCGGCGACCTCCGCGCCGATCTCGCCGACCACGCGCTTCCCGGGGTCACTCTGCAGGTGACCGGCGGCCCGGCGTTCGGCGCCGACATCGCCGCAGCGTTCGAGGGCGCCGACTTCACGCTCTTGCTCGTCACGATCCTCATCGTCGCGGTGCTGCTGATCGTGACGTATCGCTCCCCCGTGCTCTGGCTCGTCCCGCTCGTTGTCGTCGCGCTTGCCGACGGCCTCGCGGGCCGCGTCACGGCGGCCGCGGGCGCCGCCTGGGACCTGCAGTTTGATGCGGGCATCATCAGCGTGCTCGTGTTCGGGGCGGGCACGAACTACGCGCTCCTCCTCATCTCGCGCTACCGCGAGGAGCTGCTGCACACCGACGATCACCGGGCCGCACTGAGTGCGGCGTGGCGGAAGTCGCTGCCCGCGATCCTTGCCTCGAACGTCACCGTCGTCGCCGCGCTTGCCACCCTCGCGCTCGCCGTCATCCCCGGCACCCACGGGCTCGGGGTGTCGTCCGCGCTGGGGCTCGTGATCGCGCTCGGCGCGGTCCTGTTCCTCTTGCCGCCACTGCTCGCGATCTTCGGCAGGAAGGTGTTCTGGCCGTTCGTCCCGAAGCCCGCTGCCGCCGGATCGGAGGCCGCCCAGGCCCGCCGCGGCGTGTGGCGCGGGATCGCGACCCATGTGTCCCGCCGCCCCGTCGTGAGCCTCCTCGCTGGCCTCGCTCTCCTCGGCGTCATGACCGCCGGCCTCGTCGGCACCACGGTCGGGCTCGACCAGGTCGAGAAGTTCCGCGGCGGCTCCGAATCGGCGAGCGGTCTCGAAACACTCTCGGCGCACTTCCCAGCCGGTGAGGCGCAGCCGATCCTGATCGTCACCGACACTGCGACCGCGCGGGACACCGTGAACGCGGTGAGCGACGTCGACGGCGTCGTGCGCGCGCACCCAATTGGAGAGAGCGCCGACGGCGCGCTCACCAAGATCATGGTGACGAGCGAATACCAGCCCAGCAGCGAGGAGAGCCTCGCGCAGATCGGCGAGCTCCGGGACGCGGTCTCGGACATCCCGGACACGCTCGTCGGCGGCGCCGTCGCAACCGACGTCGACGCCCGTGCCGGCGGCCAACAGGATCTCCTGCTCATCGCGCCACTCGTGCTCGCGATCAGCTTCCTCGTGCTCGCCATCCTGCTGCGCTCCCTCGTCGCTCCGGCGCTGTTGCTCGTGGTGAATCTTGCGAGCGCGATCGCGGCGATCGGCGCCGGCGCGTGGCTGAGCCGCGTGGTGTTCGGGCAGCACGCGCTCGACCTGCAGGTGCCGCTGCTCGCGTTCCTGTTCCTCGTCGCGCTCGGCATCGACTACACGATCTTCCTCGTGCACCGCGCCCGCGCCGAGGCGACCCAGCACGGCACCCGCGACGGCATGATCGAGGCGGTGGCGCACACCGGCAGCGTCATTACGAGCGCCGGCATCGTGCTCGCGGCGGTCTTCGCCGCGCTCGGCGTGCTGCCGCTCGTGACGCTCGGGCAGCTCGGGCTCATCGTCGGCGTCGGCGTGCTCGTGGACACCCTCGTCGTGCGTACCGTCATCGTTCCCGCACTCTTCACGCTTATGGGCGATCGCATCTGGTTGCCCCGAAAGCCCGCCGCACAGGGGACAATGAAACCATGAGCCTTGTAGACGCGCCGCTGTCCGGCGGGCACGCGCCCCGCGGGCGGGCGTCCGAGCCGACCGTGCGGGCGATGGAGATTGGCCAGCACCTCATCGCACTCGCGCTCGCGATCATCGGGGCGATCCGCGCGATCGGCGACGGCGTCCCCGCCCCGGCCGCGGTTGTCGCCGGGATCGCGGTCCTCGCCTGGCATACCGCCGGCGCCTTCCTGCCACGCAAAACATCATCGCGGAACGCCGTCGTCTGGTGGCTGGTCGGGTTCGCAGCGGTCTGGATCGCCGCCGTCACCGTCTCCTCAGAGTTCGTGTGGCTCGCGTTCCTGCTCTGGCTGCTCGCGGGCCACCTGCTTCCGCTGCGCTGGGGCCTCGTGTTCTCCGCATTCGTGTTCGCGGTCGTGGCCATCGCCCCGATCCTGCACCACGGCACGACGAGCTACGCGAACCTCTTCGGTCCGCTCATCGGCGGGATCTTCGCCTTCGGGATCTCGCGCGGCTACCTCCAGCTGCTGCACGAGGCCGCCGAGCGGGAACGACTTGTCACCTCGCTGAAGCTCGCGCACGCCGAGATGTCGGAGCTGCAGGACGAGCTCGCCGTCGCGCAGCGCGAGGCCGGAGCGATCGCCGAGCGCACCCGGATCTCCAGGGACATCCACGACACGATCGCGCAGGCGCTCTCGTCCATCCGGCTGCTCGCGCACGCGGCGAGCAGCCGCACCCAGGATCCCGCGGCGGCGCTCTCGCTCACGCAGGTCGAGACCCTCGCAGGCGACAGTCTCGCCGACGTCCGGAGGATCGTCGCAGAGCTCCTCCCAGCTGAATTGGAGGACGGCGCCCTGGCCGCTGCCCTCGAACGCATGCTCGATCGGGCGCGCGAGGAGGCAGGGATCGACGCCGAACTGCACGCCGACGACACGCTGCCGCTGTTGCCGACCGAGGTTGAAGTCGCGCTGCTGCGCAGCGCACAGTCCGCGCTCGCAAACGTGCGACTCCACGCGGCAGCGACGCGGGTCGTCGTGAGCCTCATCGACGCCGGCGACGCGGTGCGCATGGACATCATCGACGACGGGCGAGGCTTCGACGTCGCCGAGTGGGAGCACAGCCCCGCGACCGGGGCGTCGAGCTACGGGCTCCGGTTCATGCGGAACCGGCTTCGCGAGCTCGGCGGCGGCCTTGACATCGAGAGCAGCCCCGGCGACGGCACCGCGCTCTCGGCGCACCTCCCGATCCGCACTGCAGACCGCCCCGGAGAGGCCGGGCACGGTACGGGTGGTGCCGGTGGTGCGGGTGCCGGGGCCGCCGGTGCGGGTGGTGCCGATGCCGGTGCCGGTGGCGGTGGCGGTGGCGCCGTAGACCGCACCGCTCCCACCGACCGCACCATTCCAGCCGACCGCGTCCTTCCCAGCGATCCCGGCATTCCCAACGTTCCCGGCATTCCCAGCGTTCCCAGCGCAGACGAGGAGCCCTCATGACCATCACCGTGCTCCTTGTCGACGATCACCCGGTCGTACGCAGCGGGCTGCGCGCGGTGCTCGACAGCGGCGTCACCACGACCGGCGGCGGCGTGACCGTCGTCGGCGAGGCCGCGACCGGCGAGGCCGCGGTGGCACTCGCCGAACAGCTGCGGCCGCAGGTCGTGCTGTGTGACCTGCGACTCGGCGACGGGATCGACGGGATCCAGACCACCGCGGCGCTCCGTGCACTCGAGCCCGCCCCGGCAGTACTCATCCTCACGACATTCGACCGAGACGCCGAGATCCTCGGCGCGATCGAAGCCGGCGCCGCAGGCTACCTTCTCAAGGACGTCGCTCCCGAGGTGATCGTCGAGGGGATCGAGCGGGCCGCCGCCGGCGACATGTTTCTCACCCCCGATATCGCGTCGCGCGTGCTCAAGGGCATGCGTGATCCGCTCCCGAAGCTCACCGACCGTGAGGTCGAAGTGCTTCGGCTGCTCGCGACCGGCGCAGCGAACAAAGAGATCGCGCGAGCCCTGTTCGTCACCGAGGCGACCGTGAAGAGCCACGTCGCCCACATCTTCACCAAGCTCGACGTGGATAGTCGATCCCGCGCGATCCACCTCGCGCAGGAGACCGGCCTGATCTAGCCGACGCAGCGCGGCCCGCCCGACCCACCCGGCATCCCGGGAGGGCTGATCGGCGCGCGCTAACGCTCCGGCGGTCTTCCCCGCTCTCCACGCCTCACCAACCCCACCTCACACGCCCACACACACCATTTGAAAGGTCATCACCATGAAGAAACTCCTCAATGCCGCATTCATCTACATGCTCTTCGGGGTCGCCTCAGGCCTGTTCTACCGGGAGTTCACCAAGCTCAACGACTTCCCCGAAGGACAGTTCACGCAGCTCGGACTCGCACACACGCACCTGCTCACGCTCGGCTTCATCGTGTTGCTCATCGTGCTCGCGCTCGAGAAATCCTTCGGGCTGAGCGCGACGCCCAAGCTGTTCGGCTGGTTCTTCTGGCTCTACAACGCGGGCGTCGTACTCACCTCGGCAATGCTGATCTGGCACGGCAGCCTCACCGTGCTCGGCGAGGAGTCCTCGAAGATGATCTCCGGCATCGCCGGCCTCGGCCACATGCTCATTACGGCCGGCATGATCGTCTTCTTCGTCGCACTCAGAAAGGCCGTCGCTCGCACCCAGGCGGGCAACGGCGCGACGATGAACGAGGCATAAGCGGGGACGGCCGCGCCCTGCTGCGCTCCTCGTGACGGCGCCCCGCCCCGGCTCTACTGCGGCGGGGCGCTCGTGCACCCGCTATCCGACAGCTACGCTGGGCAACACCACGACGTTACGGAGGCCACTGTGAGCTCTTCTGATGCAGAGCCGCGCGAGGGGAAGCAAGCTGCGGCTGCGGCGTCGGCTGAGGCTGAGGCTGCGGCTGCGGCTGCGGCTGCGGCGCCGTCGGCTGAGCCCGCGAGCCGTCGGGCACAAGCTGCCCCGCTCCCCGGTTTCGGCTGGCTCGTTCTCGGCGCGACGACGGCCTTCGCGCTCGCGGCGGTCACCGGGATCCTCGCGGCGCATCGAGCGGCCCTGCCGCTGGGCGTCCGGCTGAACCTTGTCGCTTCGGCGGTGGAGACGGTGGGCGAGCCGATTCGCCCGATCGGCCCAACCCTGGGCATCGTTGCGCTTGGACTGCTCGCCCTGACCGGCCTCTGCCTGGCGACGTTCGTCGCGAAGGATCGCGTTGGGGGCCCGTTGCTTCTCGGATTCGGGGCGGCAGGGATCGCGCTCGTGGTGTGGGGCCTGTTCAGCGGGCCCGATCTGAGTCTGCTCTTCGTGCTCAGCGCCCCGGGGCAGGGGCTTGGGGGCTTCGGTTTGACGACCTGGCTGCACCTCGCGAGCCTCGAACCGATGCTCTCCGTGCTCGCAGTAGCCGCGCTCGCCGCACCATGGTTCACACAACGACAGGGGAAGCTATGAGTACCACACCACGGATCGTTATCGGCGGGGCGTCTGGCCTCGTCGGCTCCGCGCTCGTCGAGGCGCTTCGAGCCGACGGCGTCGACGTCACGCGTCTCGTGCGCCGCCGACCCGAGGCCGCCGATGAGGTGGAGTGGCGCCCCGGAGACCGGCCGCTCGATCCCGCCGTGCTCTCGGGGGCCCAGGCGGTCGTGAACCTCAACGGAGCGAGCATCGGTCGGCTCCCCTGGGGCCGTCGCTACCGCGACGAGTTGCGCACGTCACGGCTGGCGCCTACGGCGACCATCGCCGCGGCTGTGTCCGAGCTTGGCGCCGACGCACCGCACTTCGTCTCGGCGTCGGCCGTGGGGTTTTACGGCGACCGGCCGCGCGAGGTCCTCACTGAAGCGGCAGGCCAGGGCAGCACATTCCTCGCGGACCTCAGCGCCGAGTGGGAGTCGGCCGCGCTCGGCGCCGGCCCGGGCGTAGCGTTCCTCCGCACCGCCCCCATCATTCACCGCAATGGCGTGCTGAAGCCGCTCGTACTGCTCACCAAGCTAGGGCTCAGCGGACCGCTTGGCGGCGGCGCCCAGGTGTGGCCGTGGATTTCACTCACTGACGAAGTACGGGCGATCCGCCACATCATCGACCGCGGCCTAACTGGCCCGGTGAACCTCACGGGCCCGGCCCCCGCGACGGCAAACGACATCGGCAGGGCCATCGCCGCCGAGTTGCATCGGCCCTACCTCCTGCCGGCTCCGGCCTGGGCGCTCCGGCTCGGGCTCGGCCGGGATGCGGCGGATTCACTGCTGCTGAGCGACGCCGACGTTCGGCCTGCCGCCCTACTGGATTCGGGATTCGAGTTCACTCACGAGACCGCGGCCGAAGCGGTGCGCGCGGCTCTCGCGAGCTAGGACGCCCAGCCGCCCGCACACCCAGACCCCACCCGCCCGCCAAGACTTTCTCTACGGTTTGACGTAGTTACAGCTCCCCAACTACGTCAATCCGTAGAGAAAGTCTGGCGGACCCGCGCGGTCACGGAACGCCGCCCAAGCCCACCAGCAACACCCAAGCCCGGCAACAACGCCCGCGCCAGGCAGCAACGCCAGCGCCCGGCAGCAGCGCCCGCGCCAGGCAGCAACGCCCGCGCTTACTCCGACGCCGGCCGCTCCCGCGAGGCACCCCGAATCGAATCGTAGGCGGCGAGCGCCCTCAGCCGGGTCTCGCGCAGGTCGACAAGCTCGGGCAGCATGATGCTCTCGGGCGCCCACCGCGCCACGTACTCCCCCGAGGCGTCGAATTTCTGCTGCTGCGTCGCCGGGTTGAAGATGCGAAAGTATGGCGCCGCGTCGACGCCACATCCGGCGACCCACTGCCAGTTGAATGGGTTGCTTGCTGGGTCGGCGTCAACGAGGGTGTCCCAGAACCAAGCCTCCCCGACGCGCCAGTCCGTGAGCAGGTTCTTCGAGAGGAATGAGGCGACGACCATCCGCACTCGGTTGTGCATGAACCCGGTCTGCCAGAGCTCACGCATGCCTGCGTCGACGAGCCCGAAGCCGGTCTCGCCCCGCTGCCAGGGCCCAACAGTCTCGGCGTCGTACTCGCGCCACGGAAACGCGTCGTATTGCGCGTTGAGGCCCTGTTCGTGCAGCCGCCCGTTGTGGAACGCGGTGTACCAGGCGAACTCGCGCCACCCGAGCTCGGAGAGGAATCCGCCGGCGCTGACTCCCGCCTCGAGCGTGCGGTGCCAGACGGTGCGCGGGCTGATCTCGCCCCAGCGGAGGTGGGGCGAGAGCTCGGATCCGACGTCAAGCGCGGGGATGTCGCGCCCCGCCTCGTAGTCGGCGGCTCGCTCCGAGAGAAAGCGTTCGAGTGTGGCGAGCGCAGCGCGCTCCCCCGGCTCCCAGCGGGCTGCGAGGCCACCCGCCCAGTCCGGTGAGGTGGGCTGCAGCGCCCAGGCCTGCAGGTCGTCGCTCGCCGGGGCCGCGCCGCCCGCCCGAAGCGTGTCTGGTGCCGGCTCTGGCGCAGCGGGTTCAGGCGCCGCGAGGCAGGCCCGCCAGAACGGCGAGTAGACGCGGTACGGGCTTCCGCCGCTGGTGAGCACGGTCCAGGGCTCGAAGAGGAGCCCGCCGCGGAACGAGTGCGCGGCGATCCCGCGTTCCCGGAGCGCCAGCTTGAGCCGGGCGTCGATCGCCCGCTCGTCGCCGTATCGCCGGTTCCAGTAGACGCGGTCGGCCCCGGCCTCGTCGGCGACCTCGTGCACGATCTGCTCCGCGGGGCCTCGCCGGAGCACAAGCGGGACGCCGTGCGCGGCAAGTTCCGCGCTCAGCCGCGTGAGCGATTCGTGGAGCCACCACTTGGCGGCGCCGCCGAGTGGCCGCGTCTCCGGGCTTTCCTCGTCGAGGACGTAGAGCGCGACGACGCCACCCCGATCCTCGGCGCCCGCACGCAGCGCGGCATGGTCGGTGAGCCTGAGATCGTCGCGAAACCAGATGAGTGCCGTCACCGGTCCAGGATAGCGGCGGCGATCAGGATCAGGATCAGGATCCGGAGCCCCGTGCCGGCGTCCCCTCCGCGCTGTGCGGCGCGCACCCTCCGGCCCAGGCGAGTCGGCGCCGAGCGTGACCAGTCGCACAAACATCCTGCGGGAGGCCGAAATCTCGTGTTGAGTGGAAGGCAGCCGCCGCACGGGCGGAACCAGAGACGAAGGAGTCACAGTGAGTCGGATGGAACTCAACGGCCAGAGCGCAGCGGTGCACCGCGAGGGGTTCAACAGCTGGCCGACGCTCACGACACAGGGGATCTCGGTGGTCGAGCTCGCGGACGATTTCACGCGCGCGGAGCTCAGAATGGACGTGACCGAGGAGAATGCGAACTATATGGGCACGGCGTTCGGGGGCTCGCTGTTCTCGATGCTGGATCCGTTCCTCGTCATCATGACGATCAACCAGCTCGGCCCCGGATACGTGGTGTGGGACAAGGCCGCGGAGATTGACTTCGTCTCTCCCGGCGTCGGCTCGGTGTACGCGACCGTCGAGATGCCGGCGGCGACGGTTGCTGAGCTTCGAGAGGCGGCCGCAGGTGGCGCAAAAGTGCTGCGGTGGTTCGAGATTCCCATCACCGGCGAGAATGGCGTGCTCGTTGCACAGGTGCGCCGCCAGCTCTACGTGCGGGAGCGTCGCACGGACGCATAACCCCAGATCGCACCGCTCCGCGCCCGAATCTCGGCTTGTAGACGTGACGCTGCACTGATAGGGTTCGTGCGGGCAGCCTGGTCCTGCCCCCACGAAGTTTTCGATCGAAGTGAGGTGATATTCCGTGACAAGTGACAGTTGCAGTCCTCGGCCGGATATCGTGTTCTCCCACTTCGCGCTTCTCGCTGCGTAGCGGACCACTCGCCGTCCGGCTCCATCACGGGCGCCGCCACAGTGCACAGCGCCCGCATATTCATTCGCGCGCGCCTATCTGAGGCGTGCGCGCACGCGGCCAAGGAGCTACGCCATGACGACCACCCAGAAGACCCCTCAGCCCAAGACGCAGGATGAGCTTGTCGACAGCATCACCCAGCTGTACGCCGCCCGCGACCTCAGCGCGATCACTCACGAGCTCGAGCCGCTGCATGCCCAAGACATCATCCCGGTGTTCGAGCGACTCAACGACAAGCAGCGCGCCGTCGTCTACCGTCTGCTGCCGAAGGATCAGGCCGCCGAGGTCTTCGAGATCCTCGATCCGGCGCTGCAGAGCGATCTGCTGCACGGACTGCAGGACGCTGAGGTCGCGCAGCTGTTCGTCGATCTTGACCACGACGACAGGCTGTGGCTGCTCGACGAGGTGCCCGCCGCCCTCGCGACCAGGCTGCTCCGCGGCCTCCCCGAGGAGGAGCGTGTACTCACCTCGGCGCTCCTCGGGTACCCGCAGGGCAGCGTCGGCCGGCGCATGTCGCTCGAGTACGTCTCCACTCGCGCGTCGTTTACCGTCGCAGAGACGTTGGAGCGGGTGCGCGGGCGGCTTGACGACGCGGAGACCGTCTACACGATCCCCGTGCTCGATGACTCGCGGCACGTCGTTGGCGTCGTCAGCCTGCGCGAGCTCCTCGCCGCCGACGAGGCAACCGTCGTCTCCGAGATGATGAGCCAGGTGCACACCGCCGAAGCGATCGAGGAGGCCGAGCAGGCCGCCCGGCGCTGCGCCG
This sequence comes from Leucobacter aridicollis, assembly GCF_013409595.1. Classification (NCBI taxonomy): domain Bacteria; kingdom Bacillati; phylum Actinomycetota; class Actinomycetes; order Micrococcales; family Microbacteriaceae; genus Leucobacter; species Leucobacter aridicollis. The sequence continues at coordinate 2,060,916 of NZ_JACCBD010000001.1, forward strand.
ACCGGGCGCTGCTCGCAATGCCTATCGTCGACCGCGAGAACCGGCTTGTCGGCATGCTGACGATCGACGACGCGATCCGCATCCTCGAGCTCGAGGAGAGCGAGGACGCCGCGCGTCAGGGCGGCACCGAGCCGCTGCGGCGCCCGTACCTCTCGACACCGGTCGGCGCGCTCGTGCGCTCGCGCGTCATCTGGCTGCTCGTGCTCGCCGTCGGCGCGACCCTCACCGTGCAGGTGCTGTCGGTGTTTGAAGCGACGATCGAGCAGGTCACCGTGCTCGCGCTGTTTGTGCCGCTCCTCATCGGAACGGGCGGCAACACCGGCAACCAGGCGGCCACCACCGTCACCCGCGCGCTCGCACTCGGCGACGTTGGGTCGCGCGATTTCTGGCGCGTGCTCACCCGCGAGCTGCGCACCGGCGCGATGCTTGGCCTGCTGCTCGGCGCACTCGGCTTCGCCATCGCCGCGATCGCCTTCTCGCCCGAGATCGGCCTCGTCATCGGGCTCACGCTGCTCGCGGTCTGCACGCTCGCTGCCGCTGTTGGCGGCTGCATGCCGCTGCTCGCCCGCGCGGTGAAGGTCGACCCGGCGGTGTTCTCGAACCCGTTCATCTCGACGTTCGTGGACGCGCTGGGGCTCATTATTTACTTCCTCATCGCGCGGAGCGTGCTCGGCCTGTAGCCCGGGAGCTGGCATACTTTCGGCATGACCGACGCCGTCCCCGACTTCCCGACCGGGCCGTTTGACAGGGTGCTCATCGCAGGCCTCACGGGTTCCGGCAAGACGACGCTCGCGCGGCGGCTTGCCGGGGCCTGGGGGCTCAGCCACGTCGAGATCGACGGCCTCTATCACGGGCCAGGATGGGTGCCGAGGGCGTCGTTCCTCGACGACGTCGCGCGGTTCGCTGCGACCGACAGGTGGGTCACCGAGTGGCAGTACACGAGCAAGGGCGCTGGCGACATCCTTGAACCGCGCGCGGAACTCGCCGTGTGGCTCGACTACCCGTGGCGGGTCGCCAGGCGGCGGCTCGTGCGGCGCACCGTGGCACGAAGCGTGACACGCAAAGAGCTCTGGAACGGCAACCGCGAGGGCTCACTGCTGCGGCTCATCGACCGCAAACCGGAGAAGAACATCCTGGCCTGGCAGCGCAAGACGCGCAACAACTGGCGGGAGCGTATGCCCGCTGCGCTTGAGCGCAATCCGCACCTCACGCTCGTGCGGCTCGAGTCGCCAGCGCAGACTGACGCCTGGGTGGCCGGGCTGACCCGGCGCTCCCCTACCAGCCCTCGGTGAGCACCCGGTCGAGCTGCGCAACCATGAAGTCGGCGCTCTCCGCGCTGAGCGTCAGCGGCGGCTTCACCTTGAGCACGTTCGAGCGCTCCGAGGTCGTGAGCACGACGACGCCGAGCTCCCGCAGGCGCTCGCAGATCGCCGCGGCCTCGGCGGTCGCCGGTTCCATCGTCTCGCGGTCGCGCACAAGCTCGACGCCGAGGTAGAGGCCCTCGCCGTGGATCGGGCCGACGATGTCGTGCGTCTCGGCGAGCGCGCGGAACCCGCTCGCGAGGCGTTCACCCACCGTCGCCGCGTTCTGCTGGAGCTGTTCGTCGCGCATCGCGTCGAGGACGGCGATGCCAACGCGGCAGGACAGCGGGTTGCCGCCGGCAGACGAGAAGAACTGGCCCTGGCTGGCGAGCGCGTCGGCGATCTTCTTCGAGGTGATCACGCCGCCGATCGGGAAGCCGTTGCCCATCGGCTTCGCGATCGTGATGATGTCGGGCATGACCCCGGACTGTTCGAAGCCCCAGAACGACGAGCCCATGCGGCCGAAGCCGACCTGCACTTCGTCGGCGATGCAGAGCCCGCCGGCGGCCCGCACCCGCGCGTAGGCGTCGCGCAGGTACCCTTCTGGCAGCAGCACGCCGCCAGCGTTTCCGAGCACCGACTCGCAGATGAATGCGGCGACGTCGCGCCCGTCTGCTGCGAGCGAGTCGAGGTCGGCCCCGAGGTCTGCAGCGTAGCGCGCGCCGACTGTCGTGTCGCCGGCGGCGCCGCGGTACGTGCCGCGGAACCGGTTGGGCACGTCGGCGACGTGCACCCAGTCGGGCCGGTTCTCGAGCGCGTACGGGTTGTCGTACGCGCTCGTGGTGACGGCGTCGCTCGCCATCGTCCAGCCGTGGTACGCCTCGCGGAGCGCGACGACGGTCTTGCGGCCGGTCGCGGCCTGCGCGAGGCGCAGCGCGAGGTCGACGGCTTCCGAGCCGCTGTTCACGAGCAGCACGGTGTCGAGTTCGGAGTCCTGCGGGAGCAGCGCGAGGAGCCGCTCGCTGTACTCGGCGAGCTCGCGGTAGAGGAAGCGGGAGTTCGTGTTCAGGATCCGGATCTGGCGACTCATCGCGTCAGCCACGCCAGGGTGGCCGTGGCCGAGGCCCGTGACGTTGTTCACCATGTCGACGTAGGTTCGGCCGGTCGTGTCAACGAGGTGGTGGCGCCACCCGCGCTCGATCTGCATCGGGCTCTCGTAGTAGCGCTCCTGCGCGCTCGCGAAGATCTGCGCGCGGCGGGCAAGCTCGTCGCCGGCCTCGTCGCGCTGCGACAGCGACGCGAGCGAGAGCAGCGGGGCAGGATCCTGAGTGAGCCGCCGCCACGCGGCAACACGCTCGGGAGCGACAAACTGCGCGCGCCCGGGCGCGGGCCCGTCGAGGTTGAGGATCGCCGGGGCGAGCCCCGAGACCGCGTCAGCACGGCACAGCATGACCGCGATCGCGCGCGGGTCATCCGAGGCGGCCAGCTCGGCAACCGCGTCCCCCGCGCCCACCGCGGCGCCCTCTGTCACGGCCGGCACGGCGCCGTCGATGGACAGGAACCAGCCGTCGCCGGTGTCGATGAGGAGGCCGCGCGTCGTCGCCGCGACGACAGTTCCGGCGACCGGCGTTGCGACCGTGGTGGCGACGCCGGGGGCGACCCAGGCCTCGGTGCCAATCGGCCAGGTGGCGGCGCCGTCGATGTCGTCGATCGCGGCGCGGGTGAGCCGGTACACGCCGTACGGGAACACCGCGGCCGCGGCGCCCGTGACGAAGGCGTCGTCGACAAGATCCTGCTCCGCCTCGGCGGCGAGCCACTTGCCAGCGTCGAGCGCGTCGGCTTCGACCCCGGGATCGAGCACGACGACCTCGCCAGCGAGGTCAGGCAGCAGGGCACGCAGTGGCGGCTTCGGGCCCGTGGACGTCGGAGGTGCGACCGCGACGGCCGCCTGGAGCCGCAGGCCGCCCTCGGCGTCCGGACTGCCGATGAACCCGAGCGCGGCGAGCACCTGCTCGGTCATCTCGGTTAGCGGGTAGCGGGTCGCGGCGTCGAAGATCGCCTGCTCCCCCGCAATGCGCTCGCGGGCGTAGTCGTTGTCGCCATCGATTTCGAGCTGGCGCCAGCCGCTCGCGACGAGCAGTGCCGCGCGAAGCACGACGAGCGGCCAGATGGCGCGCGCCTCAGGCTGCGAGATCGGCGCGGTCTCGTTGAACGAGCCGACTGCTTCGAGCACCCGCACCGGGCGGGCCGCGTCGTGATGCAGCAGGGACGAGAGCGTCACGGCGAGCTCCGCGATGCGCCAGCCGTACGACAGATCCCCGAGGTCGAGGACCGTGCCGGGGTGGATACGCGAGTCGTCTCCGCGGACCCCGACCACGTTGTCGTCGGTGAGATCGCCGTGAATGGCCTGCACCGCGAGCTCGCCGGCGACGACGTCGAGCGCGGCCTGCGCCTCGGCGGCCGCGGCGAGCACGCGCTCGCGCAGCTCCGCGTCAGAGATCGCGGCTGCGAGCCCGAGCGTCTCCTCGTGGGCGACCCGCATGTCCCACATGTGTGCGCGCTCGAGTCCCTCGTGCGCGAGGCCGCCGAGCGCGTTCACCGACGCCGCGGCGAGCGCACCGAACTCGCGAATGACGACCGGCGCGAGATAGCCGCAGTCGACCAGGGACTCGCCCGCCACGAACTCGCTCCGGCGCACGGCGAACTCGCTCCAGCGCTGCACGAGGTCACCGTCGAGGCCTGGAAGCACCGCGGGCACGGCTACGCCGGCCGCCCGGTACGCGTCGAGCGCGAGATGCTGGGCCTCGCGCGCCGACTCCGCAAACACCGGGTGGTCGACGCGGAGCACCGTGCGCGAGCCGTCTGCGGCCTCGAGCACGAAATTCCGATCCTGATTGCTGCCCAGCTCGCGAGCAACGACGTCGACGCCGTAGTGGTCGCTCGCAATCGCGGTCGCGTCAGCCTCGGAAACATCGGGCCGGACCAGGCCACCACTCGGTTGCACCACAGGAAACCACCTTTGCAAATGCGCTCGGCGCGCTCAAACGATTCTGAGCAGAGTGTATCGCTTGCCAGGGGCCCCGGTCATACCGTGCCCCGATTCACGTAGGTGGAACCCCGCAGTACCCGACGAACTACTCTCCGTCGGCGAACAGTTCAGCAATTGCGGGCGCGAGCTGCGTAAACGCGCGCGTCCGGTGCGACACGAGGTTCTTCTCCTCCGGACGCATCTCGGCCGCCGAGCGTCGCTCCCCCTCGGGCATGAAGATCGGGTCGTAGCCGAACCCGTTCTCCCCCACCGGCGCGGTGAGCAACGACCCCTGCCACACGCCAAGCTCGCACACTTCCTGCCCCTCGGGCGTGACGAGCGCGGCGGCGCACACGAAGCCGGCGGCCCGGTGTTCCTCGGCAATGTCCGAGAGCTGCTCGAGCAGCAGCGTGACGTTCGCCTGGTCGTTGCGGGCGTGTCCGCCCCAGCGAGCCGAGAAGATTCCCGGGCTGCCGCCGAGCACCTCGACCGCGATGCCCGAGTCGTCCGCGAGCGCAGGCAGGCCAGTGTGTGCCGCCGCGGCGCGCGCCTTCAGGAGCGCGTTCGCCTCGAAGCTCAGTCCGTCCTCAACCGGCTCCGGGCCGTCGTAGCCGACGAGCTCGATCCCCGGGATCAGCGGCTCAAGGACGGCCCGCAGCTCGACGAGCTTGTTGGCGTTGTGCGATGCAAGAACAAGGGTGCGTGACATGGGTGACTCCAAACGTTTCTACCGTGCGCTGTTCCCCAACAGCGCTCGGCGTCAAATTAGTCCGCGGGCGACGCGACTTAGCCGGCGAGCGCGCCCTGCTGCAGTGCCGCGAGCTCGGACGTGCTCACGAGCGCGAGATCGAGCAGCGAGTTCAGCTCGGCGCGGTTGAACGGCGTGCCCTCGGCCGTGCCCTGTACCTCAACGAAGTCTCCGGCCCCGGTCACGACGACGTTCATGTCGGTCTCGGCGCCCGAGTCCTCGATGTAATTGAGGTCGCTGACGGGTGTGCCGTCGACGATCCCGACGGAGACCGCCGCGACCGTATCGATGAGCGGCTTCGCGTTGCGCGCGATGTGTCCGTTCGCGCGCGCCCACTCGACGGCGTCAGCGAGCGCGACGTAGGCGCCCGTGATCGACGCGGTGCGGGTGCCGCCGTCGGCCTGCAGGACGTCGCAGTCGATGACGACGGTGTTTTCTCCGAGCGCCTTGGTATCAATGATCGCGCGCAGGCTCCGGCCGATCAGGCGCGAAATCTCGTGCGTGCGGCCACCGATCTTGCCCCGGACGGACTCGCGCTGCATGCGCTCGTTCGTCGAGCGCGGCAGCATCGAGTACTCGGCGGTCACCCAGCCGGTGCCCTTGCCCATCAGCCACCGCGGCACTCCGGGAGTGAACGAGGCCGTGCAGAGCACCTTCGTGTTACCGAAGGAGATCAGCGCGGATCCCTCGGCCTGCGCGCTCCAACCGCGCTCAATCGTGACCGGGCGCATCTCGCCTGGGGTGCGTCCGTCAACGCGGGTGATCTCGGTCATGTGTCCTCCGAACGGTAGAAACGATGTGGGCTAGCGATGGCGGCGGGCCTAGATGCTGGCTGCGTGGGCCTTGCCGTTGACGACTGGGTCGAGCGAGTCGCCGCCGATCCCGAGCATGCGACGCGCGAGGCGAACGAACTCGCTCGTGTCCCCGCCCGTCGTCTCGTAGCGGATCGTGGGCGGCCCGGCCGCCGGATCCCGCAGCAAATGGTGCTCGGTGAGCTTCTCGAAGACAAGATTCGCCGTCTCGATATCGCTCGACACGAGCGCGACGTCTGGGCCGACGACCTGCCTGAGTGCTCCGCGCAGGAATGGGTAGTGCGTGCAGCCGAGCACGAGCGTGTCGATCTGGTTCGCGATGAGCGGCGCGAGATATTCCTCGGCGACCCGCAGCGTCTCGGGCCCACTCGTCTGGCCCGCCTCGACGAGTTCGACGAACCGCGGGCACGCCTGCGACGTCAGCGTCACCTCGGGGCTCGCGGCGAAGTGCTCGTTGTACGCGCCGGATTGGATCGTCGCCGTCGTACCGATCAGCCCGATCCGACCGTTGCGGGTAATCGAGAGCGCGCTGCGCGCCGTCGGGCCGATCACCTCGACGACAGGCACGTCGTACCGCTCGTACGCGTCGCGGAGCACGGCGGCCGAGGCCGTGTTGCATGCGATCACGAGCATCTTCACGCCGGACTCGACGAGGCTGTCGAGAATGCCGAGCGCGAGCTTGCGAACCTCGGCGATCGGCCGGGGTCCGTAGGGCGTGTGCGCGGTATCCGCGGCATAGAGGATCGACTCGTTCGGCAGCTGATCCCGAATCGCGCGTGCGACCGTGAGACCCCCAACGCCCGAGTCGAATACGCCGATGGGAGCATCGGCGGAGATGGTGCGTGTACTCACGGGTGCAAGCTTACCGGCTGGGCGGGGGCGACCATATTCGGCCGGGAGGGCCGCGCGAGCGTGGCCAGGCCCGTAGGCGTGGCCACGCCCGTGGGCGTTGCCAAGCGCGCGAATGTGCGCCGCGTCACTTGATCCACGTCTTGCGATGAAAAGCCGTGAGCCCGTGCTCAGCGATCCCCGCGTAGTGCGCGGCGGCGCCGTAGCCCTTATTGGAGCCCCAGGCATAATGCGGGTGCTCCTCGTGCGCGGCTCGCATCACGGCATCGCGGGCCACCTTCGCCCGCACCGACGCCGCCGCGACGCTCGCGCATGCCCGGTCAGCGCCGACCCGGGTGACGATGTTCAGTGGCGCCCGCAGCACCGGCGTGAGCCAGTCGTGCGAGCCGTCGAGCACGATCAGCGCTCGGTCGACGGGCACACCGGCCGTGTGCAGTTCGAGCAGGGCCCGCCTGGCAGACTCGCCGAGCATCGCGGTGATCCCGCGCTCATCGATCTCGGCCGCAGTCGCGAACCCAACGGCTCCAGGCCCCCACTCGGCGACAAGCGGGGCGATCGCTTCGCGCTTCTTCTCGCTGAGCAGCTTTGAGTCGCGCAGTCCCTCAGGGAACGTCTCGACGCCAGCGAGCACCGCGTGCGCGCCAACGGCGACGGGCCCCGCGATCGCGCCGCGACCCACCTCGTCGAGTCCGATGATGAGCTCGGTGCCTGCCGCGAAGGCGGCGAGTTCGACGTCGAGCGTCGGATCCTTGCTGAGCGCGGCCGTACTACTCGGCACGAGCCTCATCGACTCCGGTGAACGTGGAGTCCGGGCGGTTCATCCAGCCGAACCGGTCGAGCGGCCAGTTCAACAGGAACGCCCGGCCGACGATCTCGGACTCGGCGACGAAGCCCTTGCCAGGCTGATCCTGGTTGTAGCGCGAGTCCTTGCTTGCGTAGCGGTTGTCGCCGAGCACCCACACCGAGCCCTCAGGGACCGTCACGTCAAAGTCGATGTCCGAGGCGCGGGTCTTGCCCTCCGGGATCACGATGTACGGCTCGTCCAGCGGGACGCCGTTGACCTCGACGCGACCGTTCGCGTCGCAGCAGGTCACGCGGTCGCCGCCAACGCCAATCACGCGCTTCACGACATAGTCGTGGGACGTGTCAGCCGCGAGTCCGACGGCCTGCAGCAGCTGCTCGAAGGGGCTCGGCGTCGTCGCCATCGCCTTCGGGTACAGCCAGCCGCCCGGATCCTGGAATACGACGACGTCGCCCCGCTGCACGTCGACCATGTTCGGAACGAGCTGGTTCACGAGAATGCGGTCGTTCACCTGGAGGGTCTCCTCCATCGAACTCGACGGGATATAGAAGCTTCGCACCAGGAAGCTCTTCAGCAGGAAGGAGATCAGGAATGCGACGACCAAGATGATCACGAGGTCCCGCAGGAAACCCAGCAGGCCTCCCCGTCGTCGTTCCGCAGTGTCGCTCATAGATGCTCACATTCTTCGTCGCAGACCGCGTGCGGAACGCGCACGGCATTATCAACAGTACCGACAGTTCAGGCCCCCAGCCTGTGAAGCGGCGGAGGGCCTGAACTCAAAAAGCGATACGCTTACGCGTCGCGCTTCTCCTTGATCTTCGCCTTCTTGCCGGTGAGGCCACGGAGGTAGTAGAGCTTCGCACGGCGAACGTCGCCGCGCGAAACGACCTCGATCTGCTCGATCGTCGGCGAGTGCACGGGGAACTTACGCTCCACGCCCACCTGGAAGCTGATCTTGCGAACGGTGAAGGTCTCACGAACGCCCTCGCCGTGACGCGAGATAACGACGCCCTGGAACACCTGGACACGCGAGCGGTTACCCTCGACGATGTTCACGTGAACCTTGACGGTGTCACCTGCGCGGAAATCGGGGATGTCGCTCTTGAGCGACGGGGCATCGACGTGGTCGAGCTTCTGCATGATGATCTCTCTCTGCGCCCGCCGCAAGTCGGTACGCGGAATAATTGTTCAAAGAATTTGCGTGCGTTCACGGTGAGTGCGAAACCCTTGCGGCAGAGTCGCACCGTGGCACAAGGATCTATTATGCCACATCGTGGGTTGGGGACGCATCACCCCTTGCCAGCGCGCCGAACCCGGTGTCGCGCCGTGACGAACGCACCGTTCGTTCCCTGCTCGATGAGCTCGAGGTCGAGACGGCGCGGGAGTAGCGGGCGCCCGCGCCCGAGCGTCACTGGCGCTATTGAGAGGTGCACCTCGTCGAGCAGTCCTGCGTCGGCGAACTGGCCGGCGAGCTCGCCGCCGCCGACCACCCAGAGATCCTTCTCGCCCGCCGCTTGGCGCATCGCCTCGTACACCGCCGAGACGTCGCCACGCGCGAAGCGCACGTCGGCGGTGCCGTCGGCTGCGGTGGAAGCGGGCGCGGCAAGGTCGCGGGTCGTGAGCACCCAGGCCGGCATCTCGTAGCTCCAGCCCCCGTTGGCGAGGACCCACTCGTAGGTGGTCGAACCCATCGCGATCGCGCCAATGTTCGCGATGAACGAGTCGTAGTCGTTGCCGCCGCCCGGTTCCTGCGCGTGCGAGAGCAGCCAGTCAAGGGAGTCGTGTTCGTCGGCGATAAAGCCGTCGAGTGACGAGGCGACGTAGTAGATAAGACGAGACATGAAAGTCCTTTCGGCGTGAATGATGATCGTTGAGTGGGCGCTTATGCTTCCCCGCGGCGGGCGCGGAGCCAGAGGATCGGATCGCCCGCGTCGCGCTCGAGTCCGTGCTCAGCGAGCATGCCCCGCGCGACCTCACGGCGGTGCGCGCCGTAGTGCAGCACGTGAGCGACGACGCCGCTGAGCTGAAAGCTTTCGGGCGGCACGCAGAGCGCGTCGATCACCCGGTCCTGCCAGGCTCCGCCACGGTCGATCTCGCGCACCCGCGCGATCCATCCGGCCGTCACTGCCTCGTGCCGGTGCGCGAGATCGGCCATCACCCGGGGCGCGTCGAGTGCCACCGGGGTCGGCGCCGTTCTGCCGTCGAGCACAGCGAGCCACGTCTCCTTTGCATACACGAGCCCCGCGAGCACCGCCACGATGCTCGGCTCATCGCCCGCCCAATCGAGCACCCGCTGCCCCGGCCGTTGCGCACGCACGACGACGTCCGTCGGCAGCGTCGCCGCGAACGCGATCAGGGCGGCCGTATCGTCGGCGTCGTGCAGCAGTTGCTGCTCAAGGAGTGGGTTTGCTGGGGTGCGCTGCTCCTCGATCCAGATCGACATCGGCGGATGGAAGTGGATGCCGTTCGCGCTCGGCAGCCAGTGGCCTGCTCCGTGCGCGCTCGGCGGGTGGCCGAAGGCCTTGGAATACGCCCTGCTGAAGCCCTCCGCAGAGTCGTAGCCGGCCGCAATCGCCGCGTCGAGCACGCTCGCCCCGTCGCGCAGCTGCCACGCGGCTCGCTCGAGGAGCACGCGACGCCGCAGCGCCGCCGGCGACTCCCCCGCCGCCGCCGAGACCGTGCGCGCGAAGTGGAACCGCGACGCGTGAGCCGCCCCCGCCATGTCGTCGAGGGTGCGGTTTGGCTCGTCGAGCACTGCATCAAGTAGCTCGCGGAGGCGGTCTGGCCCGGAAGTGGTCATGACTCTAGTGTGACCTGCCGCGCACGGCAGCGCATGACCGATCTTGCGCACTCGCCCGGCGCGGGTCGCGCGGCAGGCGGGGCCGTCGCCCCCGGGAGCCGGAGGCGAGTCTCGCCCACGGGCGTCGGTCGTACCTGAGAGGATCGAAGCATGGCGAATCTCGACCACACCACCCAGACTCAGGCACTCGCGGTACTGCGGCAGCTCACCGGCGCCGCCGACGCCGAGTTCCATCCTGGCCAGTTCGAGGCCATCAGCACGCTCGTCGACGAAGGTCGGCGCGCCCTCGTCGTGCAGCGCACCGGGTGGGGGAAGTCCGCGGTCTACTTCGTCGCGACAGCGCTGCTGCGCGCACGTGGCGCCGGGCCGACGCTGCTCGTCTCGCCGCTGCTCGCGCTCATGCGCGACCAGGTCGCTGCGGCCGAGCGTGCGGGGGTTCGCGCCGCCGCGATCAACTCCGCGACGGCCGAGGAGTGGGAGGACATCGAGGTTCGCCTTGCGCGCGACGAAATCGACGTGCTGCTCGTCTCGCCCGAGCGACTGAACAACCCTCGCTTCCGCGACACCCAGTTGCCGACCATCCTGGCGCGCATGGGGCTCATGGTGATCGACGAAGCGCACTGCATCTCGGACTGGGGCCACGACTTCCGCCCCGACTACCGCCGCATCGCAGCGCTACTCGCGAGCCTCGACAGGCACGTGCCTGTGCTCGCAACGACCGCGACGGCAAACGCGCGCGTCGTCGCCGATGTCGCTGAGCAGCTCGGTGACGACGTGCTCACGCTGCGCGGCACGCTCGCCCGCGACTCGTTGCGCCTCGGCTGCCTGCGCCTGCCCTCGGCAGAGGCGCGGCTCGCCTGGCTCGTGGAGCACCTCGGCGGCTTCTCCGGCAGCGGGATCGTCTACGCCCTCACAGTCTCCGCGGCGGAAGACACCGCCCTGCTGCTGCGCGACGCCGGGTACGAGGTCGCGGCATACACCGGCCGCACCGACCCAGAGGAGCGCGCGCACCTCGAGGCCGCGCTCAAGAACAACGAGGTGAAAGCGCTCATCGCTACGAGCGCGCTCGGCATGGGCTTCGACAAGCCCGACCTGGGATTCGTGCTCCATCTCGGGGCGCCGTCCTCACCCGTGGCGTACTACCAGCAGGTTGGGCGCGCGGGGCGCGGCACCGCACACGCCGACGTCCTCCTGCTCCCCGGGGCCGAGGACGCCGCCATCTGGCGCTACTTCGCGACGGCGTCGATGCCCGATCCTGATCGCGCGCACGCGGTGATCGAGGCGCTCGGCGCCCCAGACTCGCCCCCGCTCTCCACGCCGGCGCTCGAAGCCAGGGTCGATCTGCGGCGCACGCAACTCGACCTGCTGCTCAAAGTGCTCGACGTTGATGGCGCGGTGAATCGCGTCTCGGGAGGTTGGACGGCGACCGGCGCACCGTGGGAGTACGACGCCGAGCGCTACCGGCGCATCGCGGCTGCTCGCGAGGCCGAGCAGGCGGCGATGCTGCGCTACGAACGCGGCGAGGCGTGCCGTATGGCCGAGCTGCAACGCGAACTCGACGATCCGACCGCGGCAGACTGCGGCCGCTGCGACGTCTGCGCGGGGCCCTGGTATCCGACCGGCGTGACCGGTGACGCCGCGGCACGGGCGACGACTCGACTGCAGCAGGCGGGCGTGCCCATCGAACCGCGAGGGCAATGGCCGACCGGCGCGGACCGGCGCGGCGTCAACGTTCGCGGGCGCATCGCGCAGGACGAACGCGCCGAACCCGGCCGCGTCGTCGCCCGCCTCACCGACCTGGGCTGGGGTGGGCCTCTCCGGGAGCTCTTCGCGGCAGGAGCGCCGGATCAGGCGATCCCGGAGTCGCTCCTCGGCGCCGTCCTCACCACGCTACGCGACTGGCCATGGGAGGCGCGCCCGGTCGGCGTGGTCGCCATGCCCTCCCTCAGCAGGCCGACACTCATCACCAGCACCGCGACAGCGATCGCGGAGCGCGGTAAGCTGCCGTTCCTCGGGACGCTGGACTTCGCAGACGACCGCCCAGCAACCGGCCCCGGCGGCAACAGCGCGTTCAGGCTGGCGTCGGTGTGGGGGCGCTGGGCGGTCGGGCCGGAGCTCGCCGGCCTCGTGGCGCGCGCCCCAGGACCGCTCCTGCTCGTCGACGACCTCGTGGATAGCCGCTGGTCGTTCACCGTCGCCGCGCGCGAGCTGCGCCTGGCCGGAGCGCCGCAGGTGCTGCCGCTCGCCCTGGCGTCGGTCGGATAGGCCGGGCGCCCGGGTCGTCGCCGTGCCGAATCGGTCCGTGACTTCGCCCGGTCACACACGTTAGGCTGCAGCCATGGACAGCACAGCTGCACAGAACCTCGGCGATCCGGGCCTACACGAGCTCGGGATCGACGATGCGCCCGCCGCTGACACCGCACCCGTCGAGGGGCGCACCAGGCTCGCCGCGTGGGGGCTCGGGCTCGCCGGAACGCTCGCCTTTGCGACCCTCGTCGTTGGCGCAATCGCCGTCGTCAACTGGGCGCTCCCCTACGTGCACTACATCTACCTGGCGCTCGTCGGCGGGGGCCAGAGCTTCTAGGGCAGGGCTGGGCCTGGCAGGGCTGGGCCTGGCAGGGCAGGGCCGGGCTCGGCAGGGCTGGGCTGGGAGCGGCCTGCTGTCCCCCGCGCGCCCGCATCACCCGCGCCCCCACGGGCCCGCCTCATCCCCAATGGCCCGTCCCACCGGTCCGGCCCGCGCGCCCCGCGCATCCCACGGGCCCACCTCACCGCCGCGGCCTCGCCAAGTGCACACGGTTCCTGCAGGTGCACACGGTTTCTACGCGAAAAAAGCGTGTACATCCGCGGGTTTCGTGTACATCCGCCGGTCCGGGCGGGCGCCAAGCGTCAGGTCTGGCAGCCGGGGCACCAGTAGAGCTTGCGGTTACCCATCTCCTCGAGCTTGATGTTCGCCCCGCAGCGCTTACACGGGGTGCCTTCCAGCTTGTACACCCAGTGCCGTTCATCGCGATCGACGAGCGCCTTCTGATAGGCGTCCCCGACGAGGCCGTCGATCGTGATCATCTGGCCGACGGTGATGCCGATCTCGAGCAGGTGAGCCCAGTCGTCCCAGAGCGCTTCGAGCACGGTCCGGTCGAGCGTGTTAGCGGGCGTGTGCGGGTCGAGCTCCGCGCGAAACAGCATCTCGGCGCGATACACGTTGCCGATTCCGGCGACCACGGCCTGGTCCATCAGTACGAGGCCGATCGCCGTCTTCTTCTTGCCTGCGCGTTCGACGAACCGCTCGCGCTCCTCAGGGCCGTCGGCATTCGCCGGGTCGGGCCCAAGTCGCTGGATCACCCTGTCGACCTCTGCCGGGGTGAGCACCTCGCAGGCGGTCGGCCCGCGAAGGTCCGCGCACACCGTCTCGTTGAGCAGCCGCACGCGCACCGCGCCGACGGGCTCGGGCGGGAACGCCTCGAGCAGATCGCCCTCTTTGTCGGCCTCGGCCATGCGAACGCGCGTGCGCCGCGGGGCGCCGATCGACGTCACCGAGTCCTCGCCGAGGCTGTCGAGCGGCGCGTCGACCGCGGCAAGCGTGCGTTCGCGGAGCGCGTCGCTGCCCTTGGTCCCGCTGCCGACGTGTTCGCCGGTCTGGCCGAGCTTTGAGTGCCCGGGCGTCTGGCCGTGGATCTGGATCGAGGGGTCGACCCGCACCTCGCCCGAGAAATCCCAGGCGCCGTAGATGCCGAGGTGGATCCGCAGCCACAGGTCGCCCTCGAACTCGAGGAACATCTGTTTCCCGACAGCGCGGGCGTCGAGCATCTTGCGCCCGTCGAGCTCGGCCGCGCCCTCGACGAAGCGCCCTTGTGGGCTCGACACCTCGGGTGCCGTGCCCACAAAGTTCGCTGAGAACTGCCGCGCGATTCGGTGTACGGAGTGACCCTCAGGCATCGCTACAGGCTGTCGACCTGCTTGCCGGCGATCGCGCCGGTCTGCTCGTACTCGCCGAGCTGAGCGATGCGGCGCACGTGGCGCTCGTCGCCAGGGAAGGGCGTGTCGATGAACAGGTCGATGAACTTGATCGCGTCTGCAACCTCGTGCTGGCGAGCGCCGATCGAGATCACGTTCGCGTTGTTGTGCTCGCGCGCGAGCGACGCCGTCGACTCGTTCCACACGAGTGCTGCGCGCACGCCCTGCACCTTGTTCGCAGCCATCTGCTCGCCGTTGCCCGACCCGCCGAACACGACACCCAGGGCCTCGACCCCGTCGCGCTCGTCGCGGGCGACGCCGAGGGCCGCGTTGATGCAGAACGAGGGGTAGTCATCGAGCGCGTCATACTCGGCAGGCCCGTGGTCAATCACCTCGAATCCGCGATCGCGCAGGTGCTGCTGCAGCTGCTGACTGAACTCGAGGCCGGCATGGTCCGTGGCGACGTGAATACGCATGGGACTAAGCCTAGCCAAACTGGGGGCCGACGGTGCGCCCGCGCTTGAGCTCGTAGAACCCGGGCACGCTTGAGGCGGCCGCGATCCCGTCCCACAGCTTCAGGGCCATGTCGCCGGTGGGCGCGGGCGAGACGACGGGCCCGAAGAACGCGACGCCATCGATCGAGATGATCGGAACGCCGACGTCGGGGCCCGCGATGTCAAGCGCGTGCGTCGTGTTCGCGCGCAGCTGCTCGTCACTCGCATCGCTGTCGGCCGCCGAGGCGAGGCCGGCGTCGAGGCCGACCGCGGTGAGGGCCTCCGCGAGAATCGCCTCGACGTCCATGCGACCGCCGGGGTGCACGCGGGTGCCGATCTCGGTGTAGAGCTTGCCGACGACGACGTCGCCCGCTGCGCCCTCCCCCGCTGCGACGCGCGCTGCCTCGACGACGCGCCCGAAGCGGTGTCCGGCTGCGTGGTGATCCGCGTGCGAGTTGTCGGAGTTGCCCTCGTTGATGATCTTCAGGCTGATCGGCCGCCAGACAACGTCAAACCCGCGGGCTTCTGATACTTCCTGCGCCCAACGGCTGGTCATCCAGCACCAGGGGCAGATCGGATCGAAATAGAACTCAACTCTCGGCGTGTTTCCCATGTCCTGATTCTAGGCTGTTTGCTGCAAGAGCAAATCAGCAATTGTCGCGAGAGCTACAGGGGGCCGTTTGAGCATCTGGGAATGGGTGACCAACGCGATCGAGGCGTTCGCCCTCGCAACCGTCGAGTCGCCGTGGGTGCTACTCGTGGTGCTCGCACTGTGCATCATCGACGCCATCTTCCCGCCGGTGCCCTCGGAATCCGTGATCATCGCGGTCGCGACCGTCGTCGTCGCGGATCACTCCCACACGCTCTGGCTGCTCGGCGTCATCGCTGCGGTCGGCGCGTTCACCGGCGACCAGATGGTCTATTGGATCGGCCGGAGGCTCGGGGACCGCAACCCGAAGTGGTTGCGCGGCAAGCGGGCCCAGCGAACGCTCGGCTGGGCTCGGCGGGCGATCAGGCGGAGCGGCCCGATCCTCATCATGACGGGGAGGTTCATCCCCGTTGGCCGCACCGCCGTCAACCTCGCAGCCGGCACGACCAGGTACCCGGCCTGGAAGTTTTCGATCGCGGCCGCCTTCGCCGCAGTCTTTTGGGCGGTGTACTCGATCGCGATCGGCGCGATCTTCGGGAACATCTTCGGCAGCCACCCGATCCTCGCGCTGCTGCTCGGGCTCGTCACCGCGTTCACCATCGGCCTGCTGGTGGAGTTCATCTCGACGAGGATCGGGCGCAGGATCCAGACCCGCCGCATGGCGGCCTTCCGCGCCGCATGGGCTGAGGAGAAGGCCGCACCGGGCTCGGAAGACTAGGCGAGGCGAGATCCACGCATGTCTCCCCCAGCCAAATGTTCTGTGCTTGGTCAATTACGCCGGGTAATTGAGCAAGCACAGAACATGTGAGGGTGTTCGGGTACGGGGACGGAGATCCCGGGGTAGCTGTTACTCGGTGGCGGGCAGCGGGAAGAGTGCCTCGATCTGCGCAATCTGCTCGGCAGTCGGGCGGAACGCCTCCCCCGCGGCGGCGTTCTGGCGCACCTGCTCGGGTGTCGTCGCGCCGGCGATAACGCTCGAGATCGGCTCGTGCGTGAGCAGCCACCCGAAGGTCGCCTCGAGCATCGACACGCCCCAGCCGTCGCACAGCGCTCGGTAGGCGTCCAGCGCGTCCCAGTTCGCGCCCTCGGCGACGTGGGCGCGCTGGCGCATGATCCGCGAGTCGGCCGGGAAGTGGTCGCGGGTGAACTTGCCTGTCAGCAGCCCGTTCGCGAGTGGGAAGAACGGGAGCAGCCCGAGCCCGAGCCCGCGGGCCGCCGGCGTCACCGACACGTCGGTTTCGCGGTTCACGAGGCTGAGCTCGTTCTGGGCGGTGACGAATGCCGTCACTCCGAGTTCCGTGGCGACGCCCGCCGCCTCCTCCATTTGCTCTGCCGAGAAGTTCGAGTGGCCAATCGCGAGGACCTTGCCCTCGCGCACGAGTTCGTCAAGGGCTGACAGGGTCTCGGCAATCGGCGTCTCAGTGTCGGGCATGTGCAGCTGATAGAGATCGATGCGGTCGGTCTGCAGGCGCGTGAGCGATCCCTCGATTGACGCGCGGATGAACTCGCGCGAGCCTCGATTGCCCGCATACGGCGCGCCCGAGTCCGGGTACCCAAACTTCGTTGCGAGCACGATTTCGTCGCGCCGGCCGACGAGTGCGCGCCCCATCATCTCTTCGCTCTTGCCGAACGAGTAGCCGTACAGGTCGGCGGTGTCGAACAGCGTGATCCCGGCGTCGATCGCGGCGTGGATGACAGCGTCGGTGCCGTCTTGCCCCTCGGTCTTCGACCCCGGGCGCCCGAAGTTATTGCAGCCGAGGCCGGTTGCAGAGACGGCGATGGACGAGCTTCCGAGAGTACGAGTCATGGACCAACCATATTTCGTCAGCCGTCTCATTGGCTACGGGATTAGGCTTGAGCCATTCACTGATAGTTCTTACTTTGCACAAGGAGTACCGTGCCAGGAACAAACCTCACCCGCGTCGAAGCCCAGGAGCGGGCAAGCATCGTCACGAGCCACAGCTACGAAGTCGCGCTCGACCTCACGACCGGCCCCGAGACCTTCGCAGCCGACACCACGGTGCGCTTCGACGCGACCGCCGGTGCCGCGACCTTCATCGACGTCATCGCTGACTCGGTCGAGTCGATCGAGCTGAATGGCGCCGAGCTGAACCCGGCCGAGCTGTTCGCCGATTCGCGCATCCAGCTGCCGAACCTCGCGGCCGAGAACACGCTGCGCATCCGTTCGACGATGCGCTACATGAACACCGGCGAGGGCCTGCACCGCTTCGAGGATCCCGCCGACGGCGAGGTCTATCTGTACTCGCAGTTCGAGGTGCCCGACTCGCGCCGCATGTTCCCCGTGTTCGAACAGCCCGACCTGAAGGCCACGTTCCAGTTCACGATCACCGCGCCGGCGCGCTGGAAGGTCGTCTCGAACCAGCCGACCCCGGAGCCGACCCCGGCGGGCACGAAGGCCGGCGCGCAGGGCGCCGACTGGGCTGAGCAGGACATCGCGACCTGGACGTTCGGCAAGACCCCGGTCATGTCGAGCTACATCACGGCGCTCATCGCCGGCCCGTACCGCGAGGTTCGCGGCGAGCTTACGAGCACCGACGGCCGCGTCATCCCTCTTGGCGTGTTCTGCCGCGAGTCGCTCGCGCCGTACCTCGACGCCGACTACATCTTCGACAAGACCCGCGAGGGCTTCAAGTTCTTCGAGACCGAGTTCGACTACCCGTACCCGTTCGACAAGTACGACCAGCTCTTCGTTCCCGAGTACAACATGGGCGCGATGGAGAACATCGGCGCCGTGACCTTCACCGAGGCGTACGTCTTCCGCAGCCAGGTGACCGACGCGATGCGCGAGCGCCGCGTCGTCACGATCCTGCACGAGCTCGCCCACATGTGGTTCGGCGACCTCGTCACGATGCGCTGGTGGAACGATCTGTGGCTCAACGAGTCGTTCGCTGAGTACATGTCGGTGCTCGCGACCGCCGAGGCGACCGAGTGGACAGGCAGCTGGACGACGTTTGTCGGCAGCGAGAAGTCGTGGGCGTACCGTCAGGATCAGCTCCCCTCGACCCACCCGATCGTGGCGCCCATCCGCGACCTCGAAGACGTGCTCGTGAACTTCGACGGCATCACCTACGCGAAGGGCGCCTCGGTGCTCAAGCAGCTCGTCGCCTGGGTCGGTCGCGAACCGTTCATGCAGGGCGTGCACGACTACTTCGTGAAGCACAACCACTCGAACACCGAGCTGCCCGACCTCATGGTGGAGCTCGAGGCGCGCAGCGGCCGCGACCTCAGCGACTGGACGAAGAAGTGGCTCGAGACCGCGGGCGTGAACACGCTCCGCCCCGAGTTCACGGTCGACGCCGACGGCAACTTCGAGACGTTCGCGATTACGCAGACCGCGGCGGCCGACTACCCGACCATCCGCCCGCACCGCATCGCGGTTGGCCTCTACGAGGAGCAGGACGGTCGCCTCGTGCGCGTCAAGCGGCTCGAACTCGACGTCGACGGCGCGTCGACCGACGTTCCCGAGCTCGTCGGCAGCCAGCAGCCCGCGCTCGTGCTGCTCAACGACGAGGATCTCTCGTACGCGAAGATCCGCTTCGACGAGCGCTCGCTCGAGACCGCGAGCACCAAGCTCGGCAGCATCGAGGATTCGCTCGCCCGCTCGCTCGTCTGGGGCTCGCTCTGGGACGCGACCCGCGACGGCGAGTTCCCCGCGAGCCGCTTCGTCGACATCGTGCTCGCGCACGTCGCCGGCGAGACGAACTCGACCGTGCTGCGCACCGTGATCCAGCAGCTCGTACTCTCCGCGTCGAGCTACGTCGCGCCCGAGAAGCGTGCGGCGACGCTCGAGAAGGTTGCCGACGCGCTCTGGCAGCTCGCCCTCGCGGCTGAGGCGGGCTCGGACAACCAGTTCCAGTTCGTGAAGGCGTTCGCGAGCCTCGCGGGCACCGACGCGCAGCTCGACCAGGTGCTCGCGCTGCTCGAGGAGCGCACCCCGCTCACCGGTCTCGACATCGACACCGATCTCGGGTGGGAGCTGCTCATCTCGCTCGCAGCCGGTGGCCGCGCGTCCGGCGCCGAGATCGACGCCGCGCTCGCCGACGACCGCACCGCGACAGGCAACCAGTCGGCCGCCCACGCGCGCGCCGCGCTCCCGACCGCCGACGACAAGGCAGCGGCATGGGCCTCGGTCTGGGCCGAGGCAGGCAAGCCGAACGCGATCGTCCGCGCGACGGGCCTCGGCTTCCTGCGCGCGCAGGATCGCGAGCTGCTCACGCCCTACATCGAGCGGTTCTTTGCCGAGCTGCTTCCCGTGTGGGAGTCGCGCAGCTACGCGATCGCGGAGGAGCTCATCGATGGGTTCTACCCGTCGCCGCTCGCGAACGAGGAGCTGCGCCAGGCGACCGCCGCGTGGCTTGACGCGAACGCGGAGGCGCCCGCGGCGCTTCGCCGCCTCATCGTCGAGCATCTCGCCGGTGTCGAGCGGGCACTCGTTGCCCAGGCGGCTGACGCGAGGGCCTAATGTTCCGCCTGACGACGGACGGCGGAGACGTCGCCGAAGAGGTCACGGAGGCCGTGAGCTCGGCCTTCGTGACCTTCCTCGAGACGTGGCAGAAGCCACTGATCATCGTGCTCATCATTGTGCTCGCGATTGTCGCCAACTGGCTCCTGCTGCGGCTCCTGAATCGCACGGTGACCCAGATCGTCCGCGGCGTCAAGCGTTCGCAGAACGTCGACACGACGTCGGAGATGCGCGCGGCGCCGTACATCCACGCCCGTGCGGTGCAGCGCACGCGCACCCTGGGCTCCGTGGGGCGCGCGATCCTGACGTGGACGATCTCCGTGATCGCCATCATCCTGATTCTCGGACAGCTCAACGTCGACCTCGGCGCGATCCTGACCTCGGCGGGTATCGTCGCGGCGGGCCTCGCGTTCGGCGCGCAGAACGTCGTGAAGGACGTGCTCAACGGCATCTTCATGGTGTTCGAGGATCAGCTCGGTGTCGGCGACCTCATCACGGTCGGCGAGATCACCGGCACGGTGGAGGAGGTCGGGATCCGCGTGACCCAGGTGCGCGCCCTCGACGGGACGCTGTGGTTCATCCGGAACGGCGAGATCCTGACCCTTGGCAACTCGTCGCAGGGCTGGGGCCGCGCGCTCGTCGACGTCACCGTGGACGCGAATCAGGATCTGACCCAGGTCTCGGATGTCGCCCTCGAGGCGGTTCGCGCGCTCCTCACTTCCGACAGGTTCGCGCGCAAGGTGACCGGCGAGCCCGAGGTCTGGGGGCTCGAAAGCGTGTTTGGTGACCGCGCGACGCTCCGCATGGCGGTGCGCACGCGGCCAGAGGCGCAGTGGGAAGTTCAACGCGGGATCCGTGCGGAGCTCCGCCGGAAGTTCGCGGACGCGGGAATTAAGCTGGCAGACGAACTGCCACGCCTACAGCAGGGAGAGATGTGACGAACGACGATGCAACCGCAGCCGCGCAGGCGGCCGCTACCGCAGGATCGACCGGAGAGCAGCCCACGCCGCGCTTAACGCTGCGCGCCGGCGAGACGGGTCACGCAGTGACCGACACCGTCTGGTCGCAGGTGGGCGGCACGGAGACGTTCGAGCGCATCGCGCGTGCCTTCTATCGCGGCATTCGCGAGGACGAGGTGCTCGCGCCGATGTACCCGCAGGACGATTGGGAGGGCGCGACCTGGCGTATCCAGGCGTTCCTCGAGCAGTACTGGGGCGGCCCGTCCGCATACCAGGAGGAGCGCGGACACCCCCGCCTGCGCATGCGGCACGCGCCCTTCCCGGTCACCCCTGACGCCAAGGAGCGGTGGCTGAAGCACATGCACGCGGCGCTCGACGAGGTCGAACTGCCGCCGATGCACGACGCGGCGTTCCGCGACTACATCGAGCGCGCGGCACTCGCGATGGTCAATCGCTTCGAGTAGCGGCGCGTGCTCCCCTGCTGGGTTGGATGCGGCGGCCGTCCGCTGATCGGCGGCCGCCGACAGGCTAGTCCTCGTCCCAGACCAGCGGGGCGCGTGCGATCACGCGGTTAAAGCACGCGGCGTTTGGGTCTTGCTCGTGCACGAGCAGCACCAACTCAACGACCGCTCGCCCCTCGGCGTCCACCGGCATGGTCGTCGTTTGCGACCCCTCCGCAGGCCCGACGGTGATGTCGCCGCCGCCCGTGCGCATGCCGGTGTCAAAGCACGGCCCGGGGTCGCTCCCGATGAGCTCACCGCCCACTCCGAGTGTCGTAACGGTTGCGGTGAGGTCGGCGAAGCGGATCTCACCGATCTCCTCGGTCTCACCATCTTCGAGCGTGCGCAGGAATGTCTCAATCTCGAAGGCGGCGGACGTCAGCCCGTCGTCCGACACGATGGTGCCGCTCGCCGTTCGCGGAGTGTAGGCCGGTTCGTCGCTCGCGCTCTCGCCAGGCTCTTCGGCAGCTGCAGCGCGCTCGTCGGCAGCCCGCGCCGTTCGCGCTTCCGGTTCAGCGGCTGGCTGGGAACAGCCCGCTAGCAGGAGCGCTGCGACGAGCACGACTGGTGCGACGTGGCGTGGCCTATTCATCATCTGATCTCCACATGTGCTGCGGACGCGACGCCGCCTCGCTTGTCTCCCGCGATCGCGGCATCAGCAGCCCGGTGTAGTGTCGGCAAGCCTACGCCAGGCTACGCGCCCGCCGCTATCTCCCGGAGCGCGGCAACGTGATCCGCGAAGGCTTTCGTGCCGGTCTTGCTCGCCGCAACCCAGGTGCGGGGACGGTTCGCGACGTAGCCCTTCGTCACCAGGAGATAGCCTTCGCCCTCGAGGTGCGCGATCGCTTTACTGAGTTGCGAGTCGCCAACGTCGAGCAGTTCGCGAAGCGTCGCGAAGTCGGCCTCGGTCGCCGAACCGAGCGCGGCCATGAGGGAGAACCGCACCGGGGTCTGAAATGCCGGGTTCAGCCGGTGAAGCGGGTGCGTCATCGCCGGACGGTTGTCGGAAGGAACGCGGCGATCACCATCACGAGAACCACAATAGCGGCGGCGCCCCTGGCCAAGGGCCAACCCCAGCTGGCTCCGTTCAGGACGGAAAGGCTTGAAACGAACGCGACGGCGGTGGCACCGATAAAGCATCCCCACTGCCTCGTGCCCCAGTCGAGCCCGACCGAGGGGAGGCCAAAGCGAGTCCGCCAGGCGACCATCATTGCGAGGAATGCCAGGAACACAATGAGCCCGATGATGGCCGCGGCCAACTTCAGCGCGCTTGCGATGAGCAGCGCGGCCAGCACGACGCCGATCACCACCGTCGTGACTCGAGCCGGGGCAGCAAGCTGCGCGGGCTGCCACTCCTCGTTCGCCCGAGTGCCGCCGGAGAGCAACTGCCACAGCGGGCGTGCTCCCATCAGGAGGAACACGCAGATCGGCACTACGATGTTGAACCAGTCGGGATAGCCCGAACCCACGTACTTCAGTACGCCGAGCGTGAGGAACCCAGCAAGGAACACCACCCAGAGCCCGATGGTTGTCCGTGCCTCACGAACGCGCACACCGAATCGTTCCCGGGCGCCGTTGGAGAGGCCTGCCAGACATATCACGGGAACAAGCAGCAACATACTCGCTGGGTACGTATGGTTGACCTCACCTGGCCCGAAGCCGTCATACGCAAACAGGAACAATGTGACGTAGGCCGTCATAACTACTGCTGTCACCAGCAACAGCGCGGCGTAGCCGCGGCTCGGGGCGAGGCCCTCCTCGGGCCGCTGGAGCCGGCCGAGCTCGGCGAGCTGAGTGGCCGCGGACGTGCTCGCGTCGCGACTGGCGCGTTCGATGTCGAAGTCTCGATCATTCGCACTTCCCATATGGAAAGTATGTGCGGAGTCGATAGCTATTGTCAATGGTGGGCGGCAGACTCGCCGCTTTGGCACTCAGCCCCGCCCGCAGTGTACGATTTCATGAGTCGCCTCCTTAGCTCAGTGGATAGAGCAACAGCCTTCTAATCTGTCGGTCGCTGGTTCGAGTCCAGCAGGGGGCACCATACTTTTTTGGGCCATCGCGGCGCGGTCAGCACGATACCCGCCAGCCGGAAGAGGCCCGCCCTTTCTTCCATTCCCTCGGCCCGGGCTACCGTGGAAGGCATGCGAACCCCCGAGGAGAACTGGCAGCGAAGCAAAGGGGTGATAGCCGGTCCAGGCGTCGGCATGCTCGTCGCGATACCGATCACCCTCTTTGCTGGCGGCAACTGGCCACTGGGCTACGTCATGGCGGGGGGGATGGGCGCCGGCCTGATCGGCGGAGCGGTGTATGACCTCGTGAGACGGATGCGGCACAAGAAGTAAGCGGGTCGGCACGGAATGCGGCCCCAAAGTGCTATCCGCCTGGCACCCTGGTGCGATGCGTGTCACTGGGCCCGCTGCGAGAGTAGATGCATGAAGAACAGGACCGCATCCTCACTCCGTCTCTCTGCTGCTCTTGGCGCTGCCGCGCTGCTCGGCGTCTCTCTCACCGGCTGCAGCGCCATCGCGAAACTGCAGCAGTCTACCGCGGACGCGTGGGCTGTTACCTACGAGGTAACGGTTGAGGGCGTCGACACGGCAACGCTTACCGACGTCTCGTACCTCGACCAAGAGATGCGCACCGAGGAGCGCACCTCCGTCGATGCCGGCACCGTGACCGCCTCGTCGGCGGGCGACGGCACCGCGAGCTGGAAGGTAGATTCGATCGTGGTCGTCGGGGACAATGCGAAGGTCAGCGCCACCGCCGCCGAGGGCGAGCGTGCGACGTGCAGGATCCTGCTCGACGGCGAGCGCGAGATCGCGACAGCGACCAGCGAGCCCGGCTCGGCAGTGACCTGCGAGGCGACCGCTCCCCCGTTCGATAAGTAGTCCGCCTCGCGCGGGAGTTGCGGGGCGAGAACGACGCCGAAAGTTCCGCCTCGCGGGGGAAGACCACTCGCACCAGGCAACGTACCGTTGGACCCATGAGCGAGAACAAGCACCCCCTCATGAACGCGTCAATGACTTGGACAGTCGCCGGGATCCTGCTCGGTGCGGCGATCGGCGCCGGAATCGGGGCGCTCGCGGGCAGCGTCGCGGTTGGCGCGAGCCTCGGCTTCGCGATCGGCGCCGTGCTCGGCTTCATCGCGGGGATGCCGCGCCGCACACGCTAGCGCGGGCCCCCGTGGTCAACGAACAGTTCGTATGAGATGTTCAGCGGCTCTTGGCGGGTGAGTTCGACGAGCTCACGATAGAGCGGGAGCACGGTTTCGATCGCGTCGAGCCGGATGAAGTCTTGAGCAATAACCTTGAGCACCGCTCCAGGTTAGGCGACCCGCAGCCGCCAGAGCGACGTGACCTCGCGCGAGCGCGCCGCGTGCAGCACGTCGTCGGTGTCCGCTGCGCGGCCGTGGGTCGGCGTCGTGTCGAGCCGATCCACCACGACGAGGCCGGCGTGCGCGATCGCGTCGAGCAGCATCTCGCGGGTACGCAGTCCGAGCATCTCCGCGAGGTCCGAGATGATCAGCCAGCCCTCGCCGCCCTCAGCGAGGTGGTCGGGGAGCCCCGCGAGGAAACTCAACAGCATCTGGCTCCCCGGGTCGTAGATCGCCGCGTCGAGCGACGTCGCCGCGCTGCCCGGCAGCCACGGCGGGTTGCAGACGACGAGCGAGGCCCGGCCGTCAGGGAACATGTCGCAGACGCGCGCCTCAGCGACGTCCGAGATGCCGAGGCGCTCGAAGTTGTCGGTGGCGCAGTCCGCGGCGCGCTGGTGCAGGTCGGTGCCGACGACGCGCCCCACGCCGCGCTTCGCGAGCATGGCCGCGAGCACCCCAGTCCCGGTGCCGATGTCGAAGGCGACGTCGAGCGCTGGCAGGGGCGCGGCGGCCACGAGGTCGACGTACTCGTGGCGCGTTGGCATGAATGTGCCGTAGTGCGGGTGGATCTTCGCCCCGAGGCTCGGCACGTCGACACCGT
Source organism: Leucobacter aridicollis (assembly GCF_013409595.1). Taxonomy (NCBI): domain Bacteria; kingdom Bacillati; phylum Actinomycetota; class Actinomycetes; order Micrococcales; family Microbacteriaceae; genus Leucobacter; species Leucobacter aridicollis. Next base: position 2,086,269 of record NZ_JACCBD010000001.1, read on the forward strand.
TCACGTACCACTGGTGCGCGCTGAGCACGCCGACGAGTTCTTGGAGGCTGACGACCGCGCGATCCTGATCGCCCACGGGAGCCCCGCCGTAGGCGAACGGCACGGCAGCGTCGATCCGCGGTGCGCGCGGCAGCGGGATACTCGCGGGGCCGCCGCGCGGCAGGTCGACGGGAATGAGGATCAGCGAGAGGATCCGCGAGCGCTGGGCGCGCGCCTGCCGGATCCGGTAGAACTGCTCCTCCGTGGTCGCGGGCTCCGCGCCGCGCTTACCGGGCCGCGCCCCCTGTTTCGCGAGACGGCGGCCGATCGCGCTGAGGATCTGCTTTGCGCCCTGAAAGTCCCCCTGCCAGAGCATGGCGGTCCCCTGCGAGGCGAACCCGATCGCGCGGTCTGCGGTGAGCCGGTCATCGACGGTCACGGCGCGCTTCGGGGCGGGCCGACCGCTCGCACTCAGCCACACCGCGGATCCGGGGGTGCCGTTCTCGTCCCACGTCACTGCCTCGCGGGCGGGATGCTGCTGCACGATGGGCGCCGCCTCTCGGTCGGTTCAGTGGGCGCGCGGTCGGCAGGCCATAAAGGCGCCACACCACGAAAGACGTCACCCAGTCTAGCCGCGCGGTGCGCGCCGACCCGGCCGCTACGATGGGGCGCATGCGTGACATGACGAGAGTTCCACGCGGCCCGCTCCGCTCGACGCTTGGCGGCACCGTCGATCTCAGCGAGCTGCCGGGCCGGAGCGTGCTCTTCGTCTACCCGCGCACGAGCCCGCCGGACGGCCCGCCAGCAGGGTGGGAGATGATCCCAGGAGCGCGCGGCTGCACGTTAGAGTCCTGCTCGTTCCGCGATCTCGCCGCCGAGTTCACTGCGCTGGACACCGCGGTGCTCGGCCTGTCGACGCAGGCGCCCCATTATCAGGCCGAGGCGGCCAAGCGACTGCACCTTCCGTATCCACTCCTCTCAGACGAAACGCTGTCGCTCGCGGCCCCGCTCGGGCTCGAGACGTTCACGTTCGAGGGTGCACCGCTCTATCGCAGGGCCACGCTGGTGCTCGAGGCCGGAACCGTCGTCCACCGGTTCGACGAGATCGCCGATCCCGGCGGGCACCCCGCAGAGGTACTCGCCTGGCTCACGCGGGCCGACTCATAGGTCATCGCATACCGCGCGTCGCAGTGCTACATTCAGAACATGGCAGAGCAGCTTGGTTCACAGGGCACGGCGGGCCGCGCGGTCGCACGCAGGATGGTGCGCGACGACTGGGAGTGGGTTCGCCGCTGGTTCGAGGACGAGACGCTGAACGATGAGCTCGGCCCGCTCGACGACGAGTGGCTCGAATACGTACTCGGCGAAACCGAGGGCGTCGAACTCGTCATCGAGGCAGCGCACCCCGCCACAGGCAAGCTTGCGCCGATCGCGCTCGTCGGCGTGGTCTGGGGCGTTTCTGAGACCGACGCGAGCGCTGCCGAGGCGAGCGATGCGGCGCCCGAGACCGGCCACGCGATCACCGATCTCGCGATCGACCCGGCCCGCAGGGGCTTCGGGCTCGGCCGCATCGCGATCGACGCGACCATGGCCTGGCCGGATCACCCGGCGACCGACTCCTGGATCGCGTTCGTAGACCAGGAGAACGACGGCGCCAGGCGGTTCTTCGAGGCGATCGGCTGGACGTACGAGGGGCTCGACGGCGACGACGACGACGCGATGCACCGCTTCGCGACCGGCACGGCGTAACGGGCGAGCGCAGATGGCTGGCGCAGCCCCCGCACCGGCTAAGCTCCCAGCCTATCCCCCGTCCCTGAGGGCGGATTGATCCGGCGTTCATAGGCTGGAGGTGTCCATTCAACACGTCGTTACGACGACCCACCGCTCAGGAGGCATGGAATGAAGGCTGCACGCTACTACGGCAAGAATGACGTCCGCGTTGAGGAGGTCGAGGAGCCAACGACCCGGCCCGGCACCGTGAAGATCGCGCCCGCGTTCAACGGGATCTGCGGCAGCGACCTGCACCTCTACCACGACGGACCGATGCCGCCAGCCCCGACGGACACGACCCCGCACCCGATCTCCGGCGAGACCCTCCCCGTCGTGTTCGGCCACGAGTTCTCCGGCGTCGTCGAGGAGGTCGGCGAGGGAGTCACGGGCGTCGCCGTCGGCGATCACGTTGCCGTCGAACCGCTCATGGTGTGTGGCGTCTGCCACGCGTGCAAGGCGAACAAGTACAACCTCTGCGAGAAGATGGGGTTCATCGGCATCTCGGGTCTCGGCGGCGGGCTCTCCGAGCACATCGTCGTCGAGGAGCGCTGGGTGCACAAGGTCGGCGAGATGCCGCTCGATCAGGCGGCGCTGCTTGAGCCGCTCGCCGTGTCGCTCCACGCGGTCCGCCACGCGGGCGCCGATAGCGCGGCGGGCAAGACGGCCGTCGTCGGCGGGGCGGGACCGATCGGCCTGCTCACGGCCGCGGTGCTCCGCGCATACGGGCTGAAGACGATTGTGAGCGAGGTCTCCCCGGAGCGTCGCGCGAAGGCGGAGGAGACGGGCGTCGCCGACGTTGTTGTGGATCCCTCGTCCGAGGATCTCGCGGCCGTCGTGCGCGAGCAGACCGGCGGCGCGATGGCGGACTTCGCGTTCGACGCTGCGGGCGTCGGCGTTGTGCTCGACCAGCTGTTCGACTCGCTCGGCGCGGGCGGCAGGCTCGAGGTCATTGCGCTGCACACGCGCCCCTACGAGCTCGACGTGACCGGCAAGCTCACGATGCAGGATCGGGTGCTCGGGTCGGCGATCGGCTACGCGAACGATCACGAAGAGGCGATCCGCCTCGTAAACTCGGGGCTCGTGAACCTCGCGCCGTTCATCACGAGCAAGATCACCGTCGACAACATCGTTCGGGACGGCTACGAGAAGCTGCTGCACGACCGCAGCGAGGTGAAGATCCTCGTCTCGATGAGCTAGTTTCACACGGAGTGAGGGGCCCGGCGGCTGCCGCCGGGCCCCTCACTGCGTGTGCGTCGTCGCCGCCGCTACTGAAGCTGAGCGACGATCGCGCTCGCGCGCTCCGTCTGCCCAGTGTCCTTGAGGAGCTTGATGAGTTCGCCGGCAGCCTGTATCCGCTCCTTGCGCTTCTTCGCCGCGGTGAACCCCTCGAACGCTGACTCGAGGCCCCACACCGCGGCCTCGGTGTCGCCCCGGTCGACGTGGATCTTCCCGGCAAGCCAGAACGCGTGGGAGGCGTCGGCGAGGAGGCCGAGCTGCGCGAATTCCTCGCCGGCTCGGAGCGCCTCGGCGGCCGCGCGATCGCTGTCGAGGCCCTCCCCGAACGAGCGTCCGCGCGTCGCCGCGAGCGAGCGCGCGAGGGTGTCGCGGAGGGTGGCGCGTTCGATCCCCCACTCCTGCGCGCGCTTCGCAGCGAGCTCCTCGGTTAGCCCATCCCGGTCAAGTTCGGGATGCGCCTCGAGCGCCGCCGCCGTCGCGCGAATCTGGGCTTCAGCGTCGTTCATGCGGTCGGCGACAGGGGCCCAGGCCGCGAGCACCGCCGCGAGCGTGCCCGCGTCCGCCCCGCCGGCGCGCAGCAGCGGCAGCGCGCGCCCGAACAGCGCGTGGGCGCGTTCCTCGTTCCTGTCGAGCGTCGCGCACTGCGCCGCCTCGGCAGCGGCGAGGCCCGCGCGTTCGAGCCACCCGGCCGACTCGAGCGGGGTGACCGCCTCCGCATAGTCGCGAGCAGCCGCCGCGAAGTCCTTGCGCGCGGCAGCCTCCTCGGCGCGGGCGAGCAGCGCATCGGGCGCGATCGCCCCATCGGCGGCGGGTGCGCCGGCGGCCTGATCCTGATCGGATGCGGTGCCGGGGTCCGTGAGCTTGCTCCAGAGCCGCGCGAGCCCCGAGCGCTGCGGCGCGACCGACTCGGGCGCCGCCGGGGTGACCGAGTTCGTGCGCCGCGCCTCCGCCGTGTCTTCGCGCTGGGCGCCGAAGGCCGGTCCGAAGTCAAGCGGCGACGCTGCCGGGGCAGCTGCGAGCGCCCGCGCCACGAGCTCGGCGTAGTAGGGCGTGCCCGAGCGCGCGTCGAACGCCGACGCGTACCCGCGCGCCTTGCCAGTCGCCCATGCGTGCAGGTCGGCGACGGTCACGTCGCGGCCGGGCTGACCGACGCCGGGGAGCGATATTCCGGTCGACTGCTCGCCGTGCTCAAGATTTGCCGAGAGCCCCGCGAGCAGCCCGAGCAGGAACCGCAGGTGCTGCAGCGGCGACGGCGGGTCGGTGAGCATGTCACGGTAGTCGCCGCGCAGCTCCCGCAGCGCACGCTCGAAGTGGCCGCCGCGTGCCAGCAGCTCGAAGCTCTGGCCGCGCGAGGACGCGAGGTCGCGGTTCGCGCGCGTATCGCTCGCGGTCGCACGGTGATGGAAGCTCAGCGACTCTTTGGCCAGGCCGAGATTCAGTGCGGCGAGCGCGGTCGCGTGGAACGTCTTCGTCGGCTCGATATTGCACGTGCCGTCCTGCGTCCTGCCGAGCTCGTAGGCCTCGGCGAAGCGCCCCTGTTCCATGAAGAAATCGGTCTGCCTGCCGATCACGCAGGCGTGGCAGTCGTCGAACGCGTCGCAGGGGCTCGAGATCCAGGCGAGGCGCCGTGCCTCGGCGTCGGTGGCTCCCGACTGCCAGGCCCACCCGAAGCGCGCGGCGAGCACGGCCGAGATCCCGCTGCCCTGCAGTTCGAAGCGCCGCTGCATGTCATCGAGGAAGGCTTCGGCCTGGGCCGCGGTGATCTGGGGGAAGTCTGGCAGGTCGCTCGCGACCCACTTGAACTCCCAGAAGAGGTTGTGCTCGTCGCTCGCGTCGAACAGCTCGGGGCTCGCGTCCCAGTGCCGCAGGGCGCGCGCGAACACCACGAACGACTTCGCGCCCTCGCCGCCGAACGTGTACGCCTCGACGAGGTCGAGCAGCGCCTCGGCGAGGTGCTCCTTCGGGCCATCGGCCTCGATCTTGCGTGCGGCGGCTTCGGCCGCCGCCGTGCGGGCGGTGCCGTACGGCATGTGGCGGATGTTGTGCAGCTCTTGCGCGGCGTTCATGGCGCTCCTCAGGAGTCGGCGTCGAGGTCGGTGTCGGAGGTCGGCGAAGCGGGCGGCTCGACAGGCGAGTGCAGGGCGGCATCGAGCAGCACACCGAGCGAGTCGGACAGCGCGGCCGATTCGGCTGAGCGCAGCCCCTCACCCGCGAGCATCACGGCGGACAGGTACAGGGAGCGCAGGCCAGCGTCGAACACGGCGCTGCCGGGCGACGCGAGGAGTCGGCGCGCGACGGGCGAGCGGTCGTTGAGCACGAGGGTGCGCGTGCGCCCCTGGCTCTCCCCCGCGAACGAGTCGAGCAGGCCGTCCCACAGGTCGGGCGTCTCACCGCGTTCGCGATCCAGATCGCGCTTGTGCTCCCCCTCCGAGTCGCGCAGCAGCATCGCCGGCACGGTCTCGGGTTCGAAGGCGCGCAGGATCGCGTCGCAGTCCTCGTCGGCGAGCACGCCGCGCGCGACGCTGAGCGCGCCCGCTGCCTCCATCTCGCGTTCGACTCCGGGCATGCCGAGCACCTGGACGAGGTCCGACGACGTCAGTTCGCGCACGTTCCAACCCGGCTTCGACGCGAGCTTCGCGAGCAGGTCGGAGTCGTAGACGTACCCGGCGTTGACCACGACGAGCCCCTGCGCCCTGGCCACGGCGGCGACGCGGTGGAATGCCTCCGTCGTCGACGTGTAGACCAGTTCTCCCTGGGCGGCGACGGCCGCGAGCGTCATCGGGCCGTCGCTCGTCTCGAACGGCAGCACCTCGGATACGAGGCTCAGCATGTCGCTGTCGGTGAGCGCGATCGCGCGCAGCGCCAGGTGATGTGTCTGCAGGACCTGCTGAGTGAGCCGGCTCGGGGTGCGCAGCGTGTCAAGCGCCCAGCGCTTCACCTGCTCGCCGAGGGCGTCGCGCACGCCGAGCAGGATCTCGTCGTCGTGCAGCTGCTCGCGCGACGCCGTCGGCGAGAGCGTGTCGCTGTCGATGACGGCGCGGATGAAGAACGCCCACTCGGGCAGCACGCGGTCGGTGCGGGCGCTGAGGAGCATTCGCTTCATGTACACGCGGTGCTGCCCCGACCCCGGCGTCACCGCCTGCGGCAGGATGAAGGCGACACCGCTGACGCCCGCGACCGGGAGTTCGAGGTCGATGTGGCCGAGCGGGGTGAACCCGAACGTGCGCTCGCAGTACTCGGTGAGCGCGCGGGAGCGTGCCGAGCCGCTCGGGTACTCGATGCGCCACGGCAGTTCGGGCTCGGTGACGCGCCGCCACGTCGTCTCGTCTGGCGCCCCGTGGCCGCCGTCCTCGAACGGGACGCGCACGGCGATGTCGAACGGCAGCAGCGACCCGTACTCGCGCGCGAGGCCGATCACCGTCTCGTTCGCGAGCCAGTGGCTCATGTCGCGGCGTGCGGTGAGGCGCACGGTCGTGCCGATCTCGACCTCGGGGCCCGCGTCCGGCAGCTCGGTCACGTCGAAGGTGCCGTCGGCGCGGCCCTGCCACCGGATCGGCACCGTGCCGGGTTTGGCCGAGCGAGAGGTGAACTCGATCTCCTCGGCGACCATGAACGCCGCGAGCATGCCGATCCCGAACTGCCCGATGAACTCGGCGCGGCCGGTGCCGAGCGCGGCGTCCCGCTTCGACGAGCGGCCGATCGTGGCGAGCAGCTCGGTCGCCTCATCCGAGGTCAGGCCGATCCCGGTGTCTGACACCTCGAGGGTGGCGTTCCCGGCCTCGTCGGCGCCGGTCTGCAGCCGAATTCGCACGGCCGCCGAGGGATCCATCGCCGCTCGCGCTGTCACCGCGTCCACCGCGTTCTGAATGAGTTCGCGGAGGTACACCTGGGGCCCGGAATACAGGTGCCTGGAGAGCAGGTCGACCATTCCGGAGAGGTCGACTTGGAAGCGTTCGGACACAGGTTTCCTCGGGTTGGAGCGGTGGGGCGTGAGCGGCGGCGGCCGGACTTAGTCCTGCGGCTTCGCCTTCTCCCACGCCTCGGGGAAGATCTCGTTCATGCGCTCGAACGCGGACATGCTCGTGTTCACGACGCAGAGCAGGTGCTGCGAGAGCTGCTCGTCGGTGAGGCCGTGCTCGTAGTCGACGTTGAGCTCGGTGTTGACGCGCACGTTGCCCGCGTCGTCGCGTGCAATGTAGACCTTCGGCCAGAGCTTCTCACGGTTCCAGTCGTTCGCAGCCTCGAGCGCCTTCAGGTAGTCGGACTCGGGCAGCTCGCCGCGCCAGAAGCCGCGCACGCACAGCAGCTCGTCGTTGTCGCCGTTCACGAAGAAGTAGAACGAGCCGTACTCCCAGCCGCCCCCGATGTCGCCGTCGGAATCAACGTTGTAGGACCAGCCGGCCTGCTCGAGCGAGTGCTTAATGCGGTCCTTCGACAGCGGCTTGAGTGCGCCGCCGGCGGCGGGGACGGGAGCGTCCTTCGTGAAAAAACCCATGATTGGCGTTCCTTTCGGGTCGGTGCTTCCAGTTTAGGGAGTACCCGCGACAAACGATGAGCCTGTGCCCGAGGCAACCGCAGAATCTTCAGTGGTTGCCCAGGGGGTTTCGGTGTGCGGCGCTTGAGATCACTGTGTGTTCAGTAGCCGCATGCGGTGGGCGCTCGGCGCGGTTCGCCGAGCGCCCACCGCCCCGCGCGCTACTGGAACACTGTCAGCCCGTACAGCACGAAGACGAACAGGTGCGCGGCGCCGTGCAGCGCGGTCACGCGCTTGCCGAAGAACGTCGTCATCGTCAGCAGCAGCGACACGGCGAGCAGCACGAGGTTCGTCGGCCCCTCGCCCAGCGTCACGGTCTGGCCAGTCAGCAGGCCGATCGTGAGCACCGCCGGAATGGTGAGCCCGACCGTCGAGACGAGCGCGCCGTGGCAGAGGTTGCTCACGCGCTGAATCTCGCCGGCAAGCGCCGCGCGGATCGCCGTTATCGTCTCCGGGAGGAACACGATCATCGCGATGAGGATCCCGGAGAGCGCCACCGGCGCCCCGAGCCGGTCGAGCCCGTCGTCGAGCAGCGACGCCATGTCGTGCGAGAGCAGCACGATCGGAACCACCATCAGCACGAGCAGGATCGCGCGCGCAATGAGCTCCGGCTTGTGCTGGGCGAGCGCGCCAGCGAGCTTGCTCGGGGCGGCGGCGAGGTCTGCCCGTGCGGCGCCCGCGATCTCGGCGCGCTCCGTCTCGGCCTGCTCGACGAGCACGAGCTCCTGGAAGTCGGCGCGCTGGGCGCCCATCTGGCGCACGAGGAAGAATGCGTAGAGCACGACGGTCAGCCCGATGATCGGGATCTCCTGGCCCGTCGTGTACGACCCGTCGACGCCGATGATCGCCGGAAGCGCGAACGCGACGGTGACCAGCACGACGAGCAGCGAAAGGTAGGCGGAGACGCCCGTCTTGTTCGGGCGCAGGTTCCGGTGGCGGAGCCCCCCGACGAGCAGCGAGACGCCGACCACGAGGTTCAGGATGATCATCGAGACCGCCATCACCGAGTCACGCGCGATCGTCGCGTGCTCCCCCGGTCCGAGCATCACGGCAGAGATGAGGATCACCTCGATCAGCACGATCGAGAGCGTGAGCACGAGCGTGCCGTACGGGTCGCCGAGCTTCTCGGCGAGGTGCTCAGCCTCGGTGACGACGCCGGATGCCGCGACAAGGATCACGGCGACGATGAGCCCGAGGACCGTGAAGAGCACCGGCGTTGGGAGGGCGCCCTCGAGGGCCCGTCCGCCGAGCACGAGTGCTAGGACGCTGCCCCAGGCGAGCGCGAGCTTCACAAGCGCCGCGGGAGTGAGCACCGTCTTGAAGACTGAGGGTGTAGCTGTGGTGGTTGACATCGCGAGGCCTTCCCCGGTTCTGCGGGGCCGTCCCCAAACAACACACAGCCGCCGGGTCGTCCCGGCGGCATCGTATGGCCCAGTCTAGCCCGCGCGCGCGGATTTGGCACGGCACCCGCACCGCTGCGCAGCCGCTGCACAGGAACGCCACGGGATAGACTCGTTCGGTGCCCACAACGCCCGCGAACACGCCTCCGAAAGTTCGGCTCCCCTTCGAGGTCTGGGCGCTCGTCGCCGGCGGTTTCACCGTCGCCCTCGGCTACGGCGTGGTCGCCCCGGCGATCCCGCAGTTCGCGCTCGAGTTCGGCGTCAGCACGTTCGCCGCGTCGGCCATCGTCAGCGCCTTCGCGCTCATGCGCCTCGTCGGTGCGCCGCTCGGCGGGTGGTTCGTCAGCCGGTTCGGTGAGCGGGCGACGTACACGGCCGGGATCCTGATCGTCGCCGCGTCCACGGGCGCCGCGGCATTCGCAATGAACTATCCGCAGTTCCTGATCCTGCGCGGCCTCGGGGGGCTCGGCTCGGCGATGTTCACGATCGCGGCGACCGCGCTGCTCGTCGAGGCGAGCCCGCCGCAGGGTCGTGCGCGCGTCGCGAGCGTGAACGCGGCGGGCTTCCTGCTCGGCGGACTGCTCGGCCCCGTCCTCGGCGGCGTCGTCGCCGGATTCGGCCTCCGCGCGCCGTTCATCTTCTACTTCTTCACGCTCGTCGCCGCGGCGATCGTCGTCACGATCGCGCTCCGCAGCAAGCACGCGCTGCCCCGCGCGGCGGCGGGCGCCCGCCAGGCGGGCGAGGAGATGCAGCTGCGCGATGCGCTCGCACTCCCGACCTACCGCTCGCTGCTGCTGTCGGTGTTTGCGTTCGGCTGGACCTCGTTCGGGGTCCGGGTGTCACTGATCCCGATCTTCATCGCCGTCGTGTTCGCCGGCGACGCGACGACCGCGGCGTGGGTGCTCGCGGCGTACGCTGCGGGCAACGCGATCTTCATCTTCCCCGCCGGCCGGTGGAGCGACTCGATCGGCCGCACCCCGCTCCTGTCGACGGGGCTCGCCGTGCTCGCCGCGGCCTTCCTCGCGTTCCCGTTCGCTGGATCGCTCTGGGTCGCGATGGCGATCATGGTCGTCGCCGGCGCGGGCTCGGCGCTCGCCAACCCCGGCCACCAGGCGGTCCTCGCCGACGTGCTCGGGCAGCGCCGCGGCGGCATGGTCGTCTCGACGTTCTCCATGTCGAGCGACCTCGGCGGGGTCCTCGGGCCGCTCATCGCGGGGGCGATCGTCGACGTCGCCGGCTTCGGCTGGGCGTTCGGGCTCACCGCCGCGCTGCTCGCGGCCGCCGCGATCGGGTGGCTCGCCACGGCGAAGCACACGGCCGCGCTCACGAAGGGCTAGCCGGGCGGCACGAACCGCGCCCCGCTACCCGGCCACTCGCCTTCGTTACCCGGCTACTCGCCTACTCACCTTCGAGGTCGTCGAGCCCAGGCATCCAGGTGAGACCGGGGACTCCCCAGCCGCGCTTGCGCTGGATCTTCTGCGCCGCGCGGTTCTCCGGGTGCACGAGACGATCGACGTAGAGCAGCCCGTTCAGGTGGTCGAACTCGTGCTGCATGATCCTGGCGAACCAGCCGCTCGCCTCAACCTCGAACGGCTTGCCGTCGATGTCCTGCGCGCGAAGCAGCGCGCGCGACGAGCGGCGCAGCGCGAATCGCTCGCCAGGGAACGAGAGGCACCCCTCGACCTCGTCCTCTTCGGGCAGGCCAGGCTCGAGCGGAGCGATCCACAGCTCAGGGTTGATCGCGACGCCCTCAGCGGGTGCCTCATCCTGGTCCTCGTAAATCCAGACGAAGATCCGCTGCCCCACGCCAACCTGCGGCGCCGCGAGGCCAACGCCCGGTGCGGCGACCGTCGTCTCAAACATGTTGTCAACGAGGGTGCGCAGCTCGGCGTCGAACTCGGTCACGGGTGCCGCCGGGCGGTGCAGGACGGGCTCGCCGCAGATGGTGATTGGGAGAATAGCCATGAGCTCAAGCCTACCGGCGCGGATAGACTGGAGCGGACCGCATCCCCCGTTATTAGGAGTCACCTTGTCGAACGCCCCCGCAGAACAGATCGTCTGGATCGACTGCGAAATGACCGGGCTCGATACCGACAACGACGGGCTGTGCGAGATCGCCGTCATCGTGACCGACTTCGACCTCACCCCGCTCGACCCCGGCTTCGACATCGTCATCAACCCGGGCGAGGCAGCGCTCGCGCACATGAACGACTTCGTGCGCAACATGCACGAGACATCAGGGCTGCTCCCCCGCATCGAGTCGGGCGTCACCCCGGCCGAGGCCGAGACGCAGGTGATCGAGTACATCAACCGGTTCATCCCCGAGGGCCGTCGCCCGCTCGTCGCCGGCAACACGATCGGCATGGACCGCCGGTTCGTCGCGAAGTACATGCCGACGCTCGAGGAGCGCCTGCACTACCGCTCGATCGACGTCTCGACGATCAAGGAGCTGTCGCGCCGCTGGTACACGAGCGCGTACTACGCCGCCCCTGAGAAGCGCGGCGGCCACCGGGCGCTCGCCGACATCGCCGAGTCGATCCAGGAGCTTGCCTACTTCCGCGGCGCCGTGCTCGTCCCCGGCAGCGGGCCCGATTCGAAGTCCGCGAAGAAGCTCGCGAGCACCGTTGCTGAGCAGTACGCCGCGCTCGTGGACGGCACGCCGGAGGAGCCGGCTACCGCCGCCGAGTAACCCGAGTGCGCGGAAACCGCGCGCTCAGGTGATCCCGAGCGCCGACCAGAGTCAGCGCGCCCTGCTGCTTCCGCGCGCCCGCTTGATTTAGCGTGCTCTGCTGATTCCGCGCGCCCAGCAACTACGTCGCTCGCGCCGCCCGCTGCCGTCGCTGATCCGGGTGGCTGCTGGCTACGCGGGTTCTGGGTCGTCGGCGCGGCCCGCCGCGATCAGGATCAGCCTGCGCAGCACCCCAAGATCGATGTCCTCGAGCTTGCGCACGTACACGCACCCCGCCCCCTCGGTGTACTTCCCGAGCTCGGGCAGGAGCGCAGCCTCCTCGGGCAGATCCTTGATTCCATAGAGCGACAGCTGCGCTTTCCGCGGCGAGAACCCGGTCTTTGGCCAGTCGCCGCGGGTGCGCGGATTCGACGGTGAGATATACCGGTAGCTCCCGTATCCGATCATGGTGGGCCCCCACAAGACGGGCTGCTCGCCCGTCACCTCGGCGAAGATCTCAGCGAGCTGCAGGCCATCCTCGCGTCGCTTCGCCGGCGCGACGGCGTCGAGGAATGCGGCGACATCGGCGTCGGTCGGCTTCGTTTTGATCTCAGACACGCCATAAGTATCGCACCCGTTTTGGCAACGCACTATCCCCTGGGCTATGCTGATCAGGTTGCCAAGTGAGCTCGCTCACTCGGACGCATGGTGGCTATAGCTCAGTTGGTAGAGCACCGGCTTGTGGTGCCGGTGGTCGCGGGTTCAAGTCCCGTTAGCCACCCCACGCAGTACTGAGGCCCGCAGCCCGAGGAATTCTCCCGGGATGCGGGCCTCAGTCGTTTTCACAAGCCGGAGGCCGCTGCCGCGCGCGCCACCAATTCCTCTCCCACCCAAATTTTCCTACCCAGCTCACTTAGCTGGGTAATTTGGGGCAGAGGGGAAAGTTTGAGGCGGGAGGGATAGGCTCAGGCCATGACTACCCTGGAGCGTTTCGACCCGACCGGCATTCAGCGCGTGCTCTGCATCGTCGCGCACCCCGATGACATGGAGTACGGCGGGTCCGCTGCCGTCGCCGAATGGACGGCACAGGGCATCGAGGTCTCCTACCTCCTCCTCACCGCTGGCGAGGCGGGGATGCGAGGCGTCGCCCCCGAGGTCGCCGGGCCGCTCCGCGCGGCAGAGCAGCGAGCCGCCTGCGACGTGGTCGGCGTGACGGACCTCACGATCCTTGATCTCCCGGACGGCCTTGTCGAGCATTCGATTGAGACGCGCCGCCGCATCGCCCACGCGATCCGGCAGGCCCGCCCCGACGCGATCTTCACGATGACCTGGGACCTCGAAGCTGGCTGGGGCCTCAACCACGCCGACCACCGGGCGACCGGCCTCGCCGTCGTCGACGCGATTCGTGACGCTGACAACCCGTGGCTGTTCCGCGAGCAGCTCACCGACGGCCTCACTGAGTGGAAGACGACCTGGCTGCTCGCGACCGCGCATCGCCCCGACCACGCCATCGAGGTGTCGGAGCGGGCGCTCGAGCTCGGGATCGCGTCGCTCGCGGCCCACCGGGAGTACCTCGAGGCGCTGCCGGATCACCCGACGCCGCACGACCTCGTCACCGGCGTACTCACCGGCGGCGGCGAGCAGGCGGGGCTGCCGTTCGCGCTCCCCGTGCACGCCTACCGCATGGGATAGTCAGGATCGGGCATCGGGCGCCCCGTCCGCGTCAACGAATACCGCCGTTGTTGAGGCGCAGTTCGAACTGAGCCGCTAGGGTGAGAATATGCTCGATGTGTCACGCGATGAGTTTGAGGCGCTGGTCTCAGACGGCCTTGACACGCTTCCCGACGAGATGCTCGATGAGCTCGACAACGTCATCTTTTTGGTCGAGGACAAGCCGGAGGACGGGGCCGATACGCTCGGCGTCTACGAGGGGTTTTCGCTCGCCGAGCGCGAGGCGTACGGCTTCGGCGAGGAGCCGGATCGGATCACCCTCTTCCGGCTCAACCTTCTCGCACACTGTGAGGATCACGACGAGCTCGTCAAGGAGATCCGAGTCACGCTCGTCCACGAGGTCGCCCATTTTCTGGGGCTCACCGAGGAACGCATTCACGAGTTGGGGTGGGGATGATGACTGACCACGCGCCCGGAGCCAGGCAGAGCCCGCTCGACGAGGGCGCGGTCGCGGTCGCCCCGGCGAAGCCGTGGCGGACGGTCGTATGGGACGACCCGGTCAATCTGATGTCCTACGTAAGTTTCGTCTTTCGCTCGTACTTCGGGTTCACGCCCGAGCGCGCCGATGAGCTCATGCTGCGCGTCCACAGCGTCGGCCGGGCAGTCGTTGCGGAGGGATCCAGGGAGGCGATGGAGCTGCACGTCGAGGCGATGCACGGCTACGGCCTGTGGGCGACAGCGGAGCCGGAGGATCAGTCATGAGGCTCCAGCCTGGCGACGGCGGCGTCGCGATCCTGTTCGCGCCCGAGGAGGCAGGCGTGCTCAAGCAGCTCGTCACCCAGCTCGTGATGCTGCTGCAGAGTCACAGCGGGACGCCGCTCGATCCTGATCCGCTGTTCGCGAGCCTCGAGATCGGCGGCTCCGATGAGCGCCCAACGGACCCGGCCCTCGCGCGGCTCTTCCCCAACGCGTTCGCTGACGAGGACGACGCGGCGCAGTTCCGGCAGGTCACCGAGCAGGGACTCATCAACCGGAAGCTGCAGGACGCCCAGCTCGTCATGGGTGATCTCGACGACGGCTCCGGCGAGGAGGGCGGCGGTCTCGACGCCGACCCGTTCGACGACCTCGTGGACGACGTCGACGTCGACAGCGGCAACCCGATCTCGGTGAACATCACGCAGGACTCATTCCTCGCGTGGGCGCGGACGATCACCGCGCTGCGACTCGCGATGGCGGCGCGCATCGGGCTCGAACGCGAGGAGGACTACGACCGCCTCATCGACGAGGATGCGACGCGCGGGACCGTGCTCGTCTACGACTGGCTCGCGGCGCTGCTTGAGGCCGTGCTCGCGCTGTCCGCAGTCCAAAGCGAGGACTAACCCGCCGGTACCCGCCCGAGCGGGCAGTGCGGACCCCCCTACCCCGGGTCCTGCAGCGACCGGTGATCGACGACGTCGCCGCGGCCGCCGAGGAGCCGCGCCGACGTCAGCCCCGCCGCCCCGAACTTGCCGCGCACCTCGTCGACCGCGGAGTCGAGCGCGCGCCACTGCTCGTCGTCGTCCCAGAGCGCCTGGCCCTCGCTGCCAGCCGGGATGAGCTGCTCGGCGCGCACGCCGATGAGCCGGACGGGCCGCGGCGGCCGGCCGCCCGGCGCGAGCGCGGCGAACAGCTCGCGCGCGGTGCGGTAGACGCGCTGCGTGGCGTTAGTGGGTTCCTGCAGCGTCCGCGAGCGGGTCACCGTTTCGAATGTGTCCCACCGCACCTTGATCGCGATCGTGCGGGCCTCGAGTCCGGCGTCGCGCAGGCGTTCGGAGGTGCGCGTCGAGAGCCGGAGCAGCTCGCGCTCCAGCTCCCCGGTGTCGGCGACGTCGACCGCGAACGTCTCTTCGTGCCCGATGCTCTTCTCCACCCGCGTCGTCTCAACATCGCGAGCGTCGCGCCCATTCGCCAGGTCATGGAGACGCTCGGCGCTCGCGTTTCCGACGATCTGCCGGAGCGACGCGAGTGGCTCACGCGCGAGATCGCCGACGGTGTGGATTGCGCGCGTCTTCAGCGCCCGCTCCGTCGCCGCCCCGACTCCCCACATCGCCTTGATCGGCAGCGGCTGCAGGAACTCGAGGGTGCGCGCGGGCGGAATCTCGAGGATGCCCTCGGGCTTCGCGCGCTGCGACGCGAGCTTCGCGACGAACTTCGTGCCGGCAAGCCCAACGGAGAGTGGCAGCCGCGTCTCCTGGAAGACCCGCTCCTTGATCTGCCTGGCGATCTCGATCGGCTGCCCGAACAGCCCGACGGAGCCCGCGACGTCGAGGAAGGCCTCATCGATGCTGAGCGGTTCGACGAGCGGCGTGAACTCCCTGAATATCCCCATGACCGCCCGGGACGCGACACGGTACTTCTCGAACACCGGCGTGACGAACACAATCTGCGGGCAGAGCTGGCGCGCCCGGGCGATGGGCATGGCCGAGCGCACACCGAACTTCCGCGCCTCGTAGCTCGCGCTCGAGACCACGGAGCGGGAGGTGTCGTGGGCCGCCGCGACTGGCAACCCGCGCAGCTCGGGTCGGTCGAGCAGCTCGACGGACACGAAGAACGCGTCCATGTCGACGTGCAAGATCGACGCCGTCTCCCTCAGTGCTGCGCTCACCCCTCAATCACACCACATACGACTGACACGCGCCGCGGCGCGCCGGGTCAGCCGCCGGGCCCGGCGCGCCGAGATAGCCGCCGGGTTCGTCACGCCGAGCACCCCTAGGAGGCGCTCAGTACGAGCCGCGCGAGCGTCTCGTCCACCACGACGTCCGTGATCAGCCCCGCGGCGAGCGCGCCCCGGAGCGAGTCCCGCTTCGTCGCACCGGAGACGACGCAGATGCGCTGCGGCGCCCGGCGCACGATCTCGAACGACGGGCCGCTCGATCGATCGTTGATCGGGATCCCGTCCGCGCTGCCGTCGAGCCTGTAGAAGCGACTCGCGCAGTCGCCAACAACCCCCTCGGAGGCGAGCTGGTTGAGGTCCTCGGCCCCCAGGTACCCGCCAGAGTAGATGTGCGAGCGGGGATCGCCGATGCGCGAGCCGAGTCCGAAGACGAACAGGTTCGCCGCGGCCTGCATGTCGAGCACGCGCGATACCGAGCGCTCGCGCCAGAGGGCCTCGCGCGTCAGCGGGTCGTCGAAGATCGCGGGCACAGGAAGCTGGAAGACCTCGGCCGAGAGCCGCTCTGCGAAGCCCCCGAGCAGCTCCGCGGTGTACTGGACGCCGGTGGAGTAGACGTTGGCCGCGCCGTTCATCTGCACGAGCTGCACGCCGGGCTTCGCGCTCGCGGGGAGGAACCTAGCGACCTCGCTCATCGTCGAGCCCCAGGCGAGCCCGACGATCGAGCGCGGTTTCACACGCGCCGAGATGATGTGGGCCGCGGCCTGCGCGGTGCGCTCGAGCTGTTCCGCTTCCGAGAGCTTGGCCGGCACCGGCACGACGTGCGCGGCGACACCGAACTGGTCAGAGAACCGCTGCTCGACGCGCGAGCGCGCCTCCTGCGGCGAGTGGATCCGGATCTCGACGAGGCCGGCTTCCTTCGCGTACGAGAGGAGCCGGGAGACCGAGGAGCGGGAGACGCCGAGCTCGGTCGCGATCGCGCCCATCGTGTAGTCCTGCCGGTAGTACAGGTGCGCCGCCGCGAGCGCCTCGCGCATTTTCACAGCTTTTCGATTCTCTGGCACGATGAGTCCCCCGTTCACCCACCAGTTTTGCACATATGTGCAGCAGCTTTGCAATTCAGTTCATCACACGAGCATGCTGATGGGACACCCACAGAAAGGTCTCAGCCATGGATGCCAGCCAGGACTCGCTCCGACCGAATGTTGCCCGTCTGCGCGACCGGCCGCACGCGGACGTGCTCATCATTGGCGCCGGCATCAATGGCATCGCCACGTTCCGCGATCTCGCGCTCCAGGGCGTCGACGTCGCACTCGTCGAGCGCGGCGATTTCGTGTCGGGCGCATCCTCGGCCTCGAGCCACATGATCCACGGCGGCATCCGCTACCTCGAGAACGGCGAGTTCCGCCTGGTGCAGGAGTCTGTCACCGAGCGCAACCGGCTGCTCAAGACCGCGCCACACTACGTGCGCCCGCTCGAAACGACGATCCCGATCTTCTCGACGTTCTCCGGGATCCTCTCCGCCCCGTTCCGCCTGCTCGTCACCCACGGCCGCGGGAAGCCGCGCGAGCGCGGCGCCGCCCTCATCAAGATGGGCCTCATGATGTACGACACGTTCTCGCGCGACGGCGGGCAGGTGCCGCGGCACCGCTTCCACGGCAAGAAGAAGTCGCTCGCGGAGCTCCCCGCGATGAACTCGGACATCAAATACACGGCGACGTACTATGACGCGTCGATGCACGATCCCGAGCGGCTCGCGCTCGACGTGCTTCGCGACGGCGAGCTCGCAGGCGGCGACAACGCCCGCGCGGCGAACTACCTCAGCGCAAGCGGCATGGGAGCGTCGGGGGTCACCCTGCGCGATGAGACAACCGGGGAGAGCTTCGAGTTCTCCGCACAGGTCGTCCTCAACACGAGCGGACCGTGGACGGACCTCACGAACGGCGCGCTCGGTGAGCGCACGCAGTTCATGGGCGGCACCAAGGGATCGCACGTCGTCCTCGATCACCCGGAGCTGCTGGCCGCGACCGGAGGCCGGGAGATCTTCTTCGAGCACTCGGACGGCCGTATCGTGCTCATCTACCCGCTCAAGGGCCGCGTGCTCGTCGGGACGACAGACATCGACGCCGACCCGTCGAAGCCCGTGGTCTGCACCGACGACGAGGTCGACTACTTCTTCGATCTCATCGGCCAGGTGTTCCCCACGCTCACCGTCGACCGCTCGCACATCGTCTACTCGTTCTCCGGGATCCGCCCGCTCCCGCATCACGACGACACCGCCCCCGGCTTCGTCTCGCGCGACTACCGGATCGTGCGCTCCGACGCGCTCGGCGTCCCCGTGCTCAGCCTGGTCGGCGGCAAGTGGACGACGTTCCGGGCGCTCGCCGAGCACCTCGCGAACGACACGCTCGCGGTCCTCGGCCGCACGCGCACGGTCAGCACCACGTCGCTCACGATCGGCGGCGGTTCCGGCTTCCCCGCCGACACGAACGCCCGCCTCCGCTGGCTCGCCGAGCAGGCCGACGGTCGCGACGCGCGCCGAGTCGAGACGCTCCTCGAGCGCTACGGCACCCGCGCGACCGAGATCATCGAGGCCACGCCCGAGCAGGATCCGGAGCTTGCCGACCTCGCCGGCTACACCGCGGCCGAGCTCGCACACCTCGCCGAGACCGAGCAGGTCGTGCACCTCGACGACCTGCTGCTGCGCCGCACCTCCATCGCGTTCGTCGGCGGGCTCACCGAGGCCCGTGTCCGCGCAGCCGCCGACGCGGTCGCGACAGCCGTCGGCTGGGACGAGGCCAGAAAGACTACGGAAGTAGAACGGTTCGTCGCGCTCATGCGCGACGCTCACCGGATCGATATCGCAAAGGGGGGAACCTTTACCGCCGGCTGAGCGACAGCCGGACGCGGCGCGCCCCACACGTGGCGTGTCCGCACACGTAGTTGCCGTAGGCGCGCGTCCGTGCGCGCTCTCGCGCTTGGGGGTGCACGCGATCGCGCGCGCTCGCAGACTTCTGAAAGGTCAATGAAGACAAATGAATGAGATTAATCTCGGACTGTATTTCCTCTCCGAGTTCGTCGGCACGGGCTTGCTCGTCCTCCTCGGTTGTGGTGTGGTCGCGAACGTCGCGCTCGCCAAGACCAAGGGCAACGCCGGCGGATTCCTGATGGTGAACTGGGGCTGGGGCCTCGCGGTGTTCATGGGTGTGCTCGTCTCCGCATACTCTGGCGCGATCCTGAACCCTGCCGTTGGCATCGGCCTGCTGCTCGCGGGAACCATCACCGCCCCCATGTTCTTCGTCGCGTTCGCGGCCGAAATGCTCGGCGCGATCGTCGGCGCGATCCTCTGCTGGGTGAGCTACAAGCAGCACTTCGACGATGAGCCCGAGGCAGCAAACAAGCTCGGCGTGTTCTCGACGGGTCCCGCCCTGCGCTCGTACGGTTGGAACTTCGTCACCGAGGTCATCGCAACCTTCGTGCTCGTGTTCGTGATCTTCGCGTTCGCGGACTACGGCGACATTGAGATCGGCGTGCCCGGCGGCCTCGGGCCGCTAGCAGCGCTCCCGGTCGCGCTCGTCGTCGTCGGTATCGGCGCCTCGCTCGGTGGACCCACCGGCTACGCGATCAACCCGGCCCGCGACCTCGGCCCGCGCATCGCCCACGCGATCCTCCCGATCAAGGGGAAGGGTTCGAGCGACTGGGGGTACGCTTGGGTGCCCGTGCTCGGCCCGCTCGCCGGCGGCGCCCTCGCCGCTGTCGCAGCCCCCGCTCTTCTCGGCCTCGCGGCCTAAGCTCACACGCGAAAGGATGACAACATGTCTCAGTACGTAGTCGCTATCGACCAGGGAACCACCTCGACGCGCGCAATCATCTTCGACAAGGCCGGATCGATCATCTCCGTCGGCCAGAAGGAACACGAGCAGATCATGCCGCAGGCCGGCTGGGTCGAGCACGACGCCGCCGAGATCTGGCAGAACACGCAGGAGGTCATCGGCATCGCGCTCGGTCGCGCCGACCTCACCCGCCACGACATCGCATCGATCGGCATCACCAACCAGCGCGAGACCACCGTCGTCTGGAACCGGCACACCGGTGAGCCCGTGTACAACGCCATCGTCTGGCAGGACACCCGCACACAGGACATCGTCGATCGCCTCGCCGCAGACGGCGGGACCGACAGGTTCAAGGACGTCGTGGGGCTGCCCCTCGCGACCTACTTCTCGGGGACGAAGATCGCGTGGATCCTCGAGAACGTCGAGGGCGCTCGTGCGGCCGCGGACGCCGGAGACCTGCTCTTCGGCACGACCGACTGCTGGGTGCTCTGGAACCTGACGGGCGGCCCCGAGGGCGGCGTGCACGCGACCGACGTCACCAACGCGTCGCGCACCCTGTTCATGGATCTCGCAACGCTCGAGTGGCGCGAGGACATCCTCGAGGCGTTCGGCGTGCCGAAGTCGATGATGCCGGCCATCAAGTCCTCCTCGGAGGTCTACGGCGTCGCCGAGGACTCCTCGCTGCTGCGCGAGACCCCGATCTCCGGAATTCTTGGCGATCAGCAGGCGGCGACGTTCGGCCAGGCGGCGTTCGAGGCCGGCGAGTCGAAGAACACCTACGGCACCGGCTGCTTCCTCATCTTCAACACGGGCGAGGACATCGTCCACTCGAAGAACGGCCTGCTCACCACGGTCGGCTACAAGCTCGGCGACGGCCCGACGCACTACGCGCTCGAGGGGTCGATCGCGGTGACAGGGTCGCTCATCCAGTGGCTGCGCGACCAGCTCGGCATCATCGAGGCGGCCCCCGACGTCGAGGAGCTCTCCGCGAGCGTGCCCGACAACGGCGGCGTCTACATCGTGCCGGCCTTCTCGGGGCTGTACGCGCCGTACTGGCGGCCGGACGCGCGCGGAGCGATCGTCGGGCTCACCCGCTACGCGAACAAGGGGCACATCGCCCGCGCCGCGCTCGAGGCGGTCGCGTTCCAGACCCGCGACGTGCTCGACGCGGTGAACGCCGACGCCGGGGTGGACCTCACCGAGCTCAAGGTCGACGGCGGCATGGTCGCGAACAACGCGCTCATGCAGTTCCAGGCTGACGTGCTCGGCGTGCCCGTCGTGCGGCCCGTCGTCGCTGAGACGACCGCGCTCGGCGCGGCCTACGCCGCAGGCCTCGCGGTTGGCTTCTGGAGCGGCCTCGGCGAGCTGTCGGCGAACTGGCAGGAGGATCGCCGCTGGGAGCCCGCCATGGAGCAGGACGAGCAGGATCGCCAGCTGCGGCTGTGGCGCAAGGCCGTCACGAAGTCGATGGACTGGGTCGACGAGGACGTGCGCTAGCGCCGTCCGGTGACGCCCTGTCGGGCCCGCTGCGCGCCGAGAAACGAGTGTTCCGGCGCGAGGCGGGCCCGATTGCATTTTGTATCGCGGTCATCGTCCAGCCGGGGCTAGCTTCCTCCCGGGGCATCAGGCGTCGGGTCTGCTGCCAGTTCAACGCCCGGCGCAATCGGACGAAGGCCCACCGCCCGTGCCGCAGACGCGAGCTTCCTGTCGTAGACAAGCATGCCCGCGGCTTCGGCCCCGAGCCGCAATGCTGCGGCGAGGTGCAGCGCGTCGAGCGAGCGCAGGGCAGATGGATGCAGCCGCGCAGCAGACTCGTAGGTCTGCAAGTCCAACGCGATGAGCTGGCAGGATTGCAGGACGTCCGTTGCGTCTGGTGCACGCCAGGGCGCACGCCGCGCAATCACGCGTCGCAACTCGACGTGGGACAGCCATGAGGTTGCCAACTCTGCGCCTGTCTCCTGCAGCCAGGCGACCAGCGCCTCAGACTCGGGTTCGTCAACGACGAGCTTCGCAAGCGCGGATGCGTCAGCGTAGACAAGCATCAGAGCCGCTCCGCGCGAAGCTCCATGAGAATGTCATCGGTACTCAGTGCAGAGTCACCAGCCAGTTCCTCGCCAGGAGGCGCTGTTCGCTGCCATCCGGCCCGCCTGGCCCACAGTTCCGACATGCTCAGACGAGCGGGTTCGAGGGCACCGGACGCAATGAGGTCGTCGAGGGGCGTCGGCTGGATCGGTACGATTCGCGCGACCGGAACTCCCCGGTCCGTGACCGTCAGCACCGATCCCTTTCGCACGCGGGCAACAACCTCCGACGCATTTTGCTTCAGCGCGCGGATGCCCACCGCTGGGCCGTCGTCTCGGCCCTGAGCATCAGCACGTTCACCCACAATCGCCATGTTCGACAAGGTAGCACATGCCCCTGACTTGCACAGAAGATCTCTGGCGCGGGCCAGGGCCTGACACTCAAGAGCGACGACAACGGGCGGGGTGAGGATCATGCGATCCTCACCCCGCCCGTTCTGTTTTCGCGGTTACGCCTGCGCGCGCTCGAGCACGAGCTCGCGGACGCGGGCGGCGTCAGCCTGGCCCTTCATCGCCTTCATCACCGAGCCGATGATGGCGCCGGCGGCCTGCACCTTGCCGCCACGGATCTTCTCGAGCACGTCGGGCTGCTCGGCAAGGGCAGCGTCGACCGCCTCGATGAGCGCGCCGTCGTCAGACACGATCGCGAGCCCGCGGGCGTCGACGATCTCCTGCGCGGTGCCCTCGCCGTCGATGATGCCGGCAAGCACCTGGCGGGCGAGCTTGTCGTTGAGCGTTCCGGCGTCAACGAGCGCGACGACCGATGCGATCTGCTCCGGCGTGATGAGCTCCGCGGGCACGGCCGAGCGCTCGTTCGCGATGCGCGCGATCTCGCCGGTCCACCACTTGCGGGCGGTCTGCGCGGGCACGCCAGCGGCGACGGTCGCCTCGATGTCGTTCACGAGGCCGCCGTTCACGACGTCACGGAACTCGAGCGGCGAGAAGCCCCACTCGGCGCGCAGCCGGCGGCGGCGCAGCGTCGGGTGCTCGGGCTGCAGGGCGCGCAGCTCCTCGACGAGCTCGCGCGACGGCGTGAGCGGCGCGAGGTCGGGCTCCGGGAAGTACCGGTAGTCGTCGGCGTCGCTCTTCGGGCGGCCCGGCGAGGTCTCCCCCGTGTCCTCGTGCCAGTGACGGGTCTCCTGCGTGATCGCGGTGCCCTCGGAGAGCAGCTGCGCCTGGCGCTGGATCTCGAACCTGACGGCGCGCTCGATCGAGCGCAGCGAATTCACGTTTTTCGTCTCGGTGCGGGTGCCGAGCACGCTCATGCCGGCGTTCTCGTTCCCGCGGGGCCGCAGCGACACGTTCGCGTCGCATCGGATGTTACCGCGCTCCATCCGCGCGTCGGAGATGCCGAGCGACACGACAATGTCGCGGATCGTGGAGACGTATGCCGCCGCGATCTCGGGGGTGTCGGCCTCGCCGCCGAAGATCGGACGGGTCACGATCTCGACGAGCGGCACACCGGCGCGGTTGTAGTCGACGAGCGAGTACTCGGCGCCCTGGATGCGGCCGGTCGAGCCACCGACGTGGTTGAGCTTGCCGGCGTCCTCCTCCATGTGCGCGCGCTCGATCGGGACGTGAATCACACGACCCGACTCGAGCTCGATCTCGACGGAGCCGTCGTGCGCGATCGGATCGTCGTACTGCGAGATCTGGTAGTTCTTGCCCATGTCCGGGTAGAAGTAGTTCTTGCGCGCGAACCCGGAGACCTCGGCGATGTCGCACCCGAGCGCGAGCCCGAGGCGGATCGAGTACTTGACTGCTTCTTCGTTCACGACCGGCAGCGAGCCCGGCAGGCCGAGGCACACCGGCGCGAGGTTCGTGTTCGGCTCCGAGCCGAAGATGTTCGGCGCGGACGAGAACATCTTCGTCTTGGTGTTGAGCTCGACGTGTACTTCGAGACCGATGACCGGTTCGAAGAGTTCGAGCGCCTTGTCGAAGTCCATGAGCTTCGTCTTCGCCATTACGCTGCCGCCTTTCCGGTCTGAGCACCGACAAGGGAGGGGGCCTGCGCCCAGAAGGGCTTGCCGTCGCGTGCGGTGATGAGCCCCTCGATCGCCGAGGCCGCGCGGTACAGGCGGGCGTCCTCGAACGCGGGAGCCATGAGCTGCAGGCCGACGGGCAGCCCGTCTTCGCTCGCGGTGCCGATCGGCAGGCTGAGGCCGGGGATGCCTGCGAGGTTCGCGGGGATCGTCGTGGCGTCGTTCAGGTAGTCCTGCATCGGGTCTTCGTTCACGTGACCGATGTTCCACGCCGTGGTCGGTGCGGTCGGCGACGCGATGACGTCGACCTTGTCGAATGCGGCAGCGAAGTCACGCTGGATGAGGGTGCGAACCTTCTGCGCGCTGCCGTAGTAGGCGTCGTAGTAGCCCGCCGAGAGCGCGTACGTGCCGAGGATGATACGGCGCTTCACCTCGGGGCCGAAGCCGGCCCCGCGGGTCGCGCTCATGACGCCCTCGATCGTGCCGCCGCCTTCGGGCTCGACGCGGAGGCCGAAGCGCACGGAGTCGTACTTTGCCAGGTTCGAGGACGCTTCGGAGGGCAGGATCAGGTAGTACGCGGCGACCGCGTACTCGAAGTGCGGCGCGTCGATCTCGACGACCTCTGCACCCTGGGCGGTGAGCAGGGCGACGGTCTCATCGAAGCGAGCCTTCACGCCGGCCTGCATGCCGGGGAGCGCGAGCTGCTTCACGACGCCAACGCGGAGTCCCTTGAGCGACGCCGGATCGACGCCGTCACGAGCTGCCGCGGCCATCGACGGCCAGGCGTGGTTCAGCGAGGTCGCGTCGTGCCGGTCGTGGCCCGCAACAACGTCGTGCAGCAGCGCCGTGTCGAGCACGGTGCGCGCGCAGGGCCCGACCTGATCGAGCGACGATGCGAGGGCGATTGCGCCGTAACGGCTCACGCCGCCGTAGGTCGGCTTCGCGCCGACCGTGCCGGTGAGGGCGGCCGGCTGACGGATCGAACCGCCGGTGTCGCTGCCGAGCGCGAGCGGCGCCTCGAACGCGCTCACGGCCGCGGCCGAGCCGCCGCCCGAGCCGCCGGGAACGCGGTCGAGCGCCCACGGGTTGAACGTCGGGCCGTAGGCCGAGTTCTCGGTGGCGGAGCCCATGGCGAACTCGTCCATGTTCGTCTTGCCGATGTTGATGAGGCCGGCAGCGCGCGCCTTCGCGACGACCGTCGCGTCGAACGGCGAGCGGTAGCCTTCGAGGATCTTCGAGCCGGAGGTCGAGGGCATGTCGGTCGTGACGAGCACGTCCTTGATCGCGAGGGGCACGCCGGCGAGCTCGCCGAGGTCCTCGCCGGCGGCGCGGCGCTCGTCGACGGCGCGAGCGGCGGCAAGCGACGCCTCGCTGTCAGTCGCGAGGAACGCGTGGATGTCGCCGTCGACGGCGGCGATCCTGTCGAGGTGGGCCTGCGTGGCCTCAACGGCCGAGACTTCGCCTGCGACGAGCTTCGCGGAGAGCTCGGCAGCGGTCAGTGTTGTGAGTTCGCTCATTACTGCTCCTCCCCCAGAATCGACGACACGCGGAACATGCCGTCTGCGGTTGCCGGCGCGTTCGAGAGCGCCTCCTCGCGGGTGAGGACGTCAGAGACCTCGTCAACGCGGGTGACGTTGCTCAGCGGGATCGGATGGCTCGTCGCGGGCACGTCGTCAGTCGCGACCTCGCTCACCTTGGCGATGTTCGCGAGGATCGAGTCGAGCTCAGAAGTGAGCCCCTCGACCTCGGCGTCGGTCAGCGCGATGCGGGCGAGGCCGGCGAGGTGCTTCACGGTGTCGACCGTGATCTCGCTGCCGGGCGCGGCGCTACTGGCCGCAGAAGTTTCAGGCATGCTGCTCCATCATAGATTGGGAGTTGATCTCAACCTGTCCAGTCTAGCGAGCGGCGGCCTGTCCGGCAGCCACCGCGATCGGGGGCGCGCTCCCGCACGCGTGTATCCGTCGGGCCGCGCGGCCGCGGGCGTGGTGGTGAGCGCTACGCGGCGGCGAATTCGCCGTTCACCATGCCGCTGATCGCCATCGTCGCCTGCGGGTCGAACCTCAGCTCGGGCCCGGCCGCGAGATCGAACCTGTCGAGCTTCACCCAGACGACGTTGGGGCTGCTCGTCGACTCGAAGAAGAACCTACTCGCCGTCAGATCGGCAACAGTGCGCCAGCGCGTCGTCGAGACGTTCGGCCGCACCGGGTCGGCCGTGCCGAACGGCGCCGAGGCGTTCCGGATGACGCTGAACACGTATGCCGCTGCCTCGCGCTCGTCATCGGTGTTCGGCAACCGGGCAGAGTAGAAGGCGGCGCGCGCAAAGCGGTCCGGGGAGTCGGTGCCGCCGGGAAGCGGCTCGTCGCCGCCGAGGCCGGCGTACTGGCGCTCAAGTTCGAGCTGCTCGGAATAGGCGGGAGAGTTCGCCATGACCGTGTAGGCGCTGCCGTGGTGGACCGAGGTCTTGCCGTCGATAAACTCGACGATCGCGGAGTCGCCCGTGCGGTCGGCCAGCGCGATGTGGCCGGTGCCAGGCTTGCCACCGATGTCGAGCGGGATGATCTGGACGTTGCTCTCGGTGAGCCACTGCACCGCGGACGCAACATCGGCGAAGCGGTCGAGCAGCGACTGGATCGCGTACGCAAGGGCGAGCGCCGGGCGCGACGTGTCGCGCTCACCGTAGTCGGACTCGGCAAGGTAGAGCCCGCTTACCTGGAGCCCGGCCTCGTTCAGTCCGTCGACCGCGATTTCGCCGTACATGAGGGCCACGACGCTGCCGAATTCCGAGGTCCACTCGAACGAGCCGGGATCACCGGGCGCGCTCTGCCGGGTTGCCCCTCGCGGACGGACGGCGAGAATCGTTCGGGTGTCTTCGAACCAATCCATGCTCCGCCCGACGAGCACGTTGCCGGAGCCGGGAGTACCTGACGAGGACCAGAGGAAACGAGTGCACATAGTCACACCATAGCGGCAGACTCCACTGGAGTGCCATCGATATTCCATAGGCCGGAGCAGCCGCGGCGGTGGCTCGACACGAGGTGCACATCGACGACGCCAATCGCGCTCATCAGCGCGTACATGGTTGTTGGCCCGACGAACCGAAACCCGCGCTTCTTCAGCGCCTTCGCGAGCGCCACGGACTCTGGCGATGTCGCTGGCACCTCGTCGTCACGCTCGGGCGCCGGAGAGCGCTCCGGCATGTGGCTCCAAACGAGCTCGCTGAGGGTCTCCCCCGACTCGTGTAGCGCGAGCATGGCCTGAGCGTTGGCGATCGTCGCTTCGATCTTTGCGCGGTTTCGAATGATGCCCTCGTCGCTGAGCAGGCGCGCAACGTCAGCGTCTGAGTATGCGGCGATCGCCGCGACATCGAAGTCGTCAAAGGCGGCTCTGAAGTTCTCGCGCTTGCGCAGGATTGTCAGCCACGACAGCCCGGACTGGAACGCTTCAAGGGTGAGCCGTTCAAAGACTCCGCGCTCGTCGCGCACGGGCATGCCCCACTCGGTGTCGTAGTACTCGGTGAGCACGGGCGCCTGCAGGGCCCACGCCGCGCGGGTGGGGGTCGCCTCAGTGTCGGTCATGTGTGGTTCCTCTCTGTCCGCGCCGGTCCGGGGTGCACCAAGCGTAACCTCGCTGAGGCGAGGACTTCGGGGCGGGCCCCAATGTGTGGATAACTCACGGGGCCCGAGTCAGCGCTCAAGCCCACCCAATGCGATCTGCAGAACCAATCCCCTTCCAGCGGGGAGGCGGCCTACGGACTGCAGATCACATTGCTACGGGCGGTGGCAGGTGGGTGGAGCCTGGTGCCTGGTGGCAGATGGGTGGTGTCTGGCGGCTGGTGGCAGGTGGGCGGTGGCTGGGGCCTGGCGGCTGGTGCCTGGCGGCCCACTACTCCGCGGTCTCGGGGAGACCAGCGGGCCCCTGCGTCACGAGGATCGCGAAGCCGGCAGCGTCGAGCACGGGGATGCCGAGTTCCTCGGCCTTTGCAAGCTTCGAACCCGCTCCCGGGCCGGCGGCGACGTAGTCGGTCTTCTTCGAGACGCTGGACGCGGCCTTGCCGCCTGCCTGGATGATCGCCTCTTTCGCGCCGTCGCGGGTGAACCCGTCGAGCGAGCCCGTCGCGACGATAGTCAAACCTGACAGCACGCCTTCCGTGGTCTGAGCGGCTCCGGGCCCGGCATGGCCGGGCGTCGCCCACTGCACGCCTGCGGCCGCCCAGCGGTCAACGATGTCAACGTGCCAGTCAACCTCGAACCAGGCGAGCAGGGACTCGGCGATGATCCCGCCGACGCCGTCGACCTCGGCGAGCTCCTCCGCGGAAGCCGCGCGGATCGCGTCGAGCGACCCGAACCACTCGGCGAGCGCGCGGGCCGCGACGGGCCCGACGTGGCGAATGTTCAGCGACACGAGGAGACGCCAGAGCGGCTTCGTCTTGGCGCGCTCGAGCTCCGCTAGGAAGGTCTCCGCGTCCTTCGATGGCAGCGTGCGGTCGAAGTCCTTGCGAATGCCAGCCGCCCGGCGCTCCGCGGGACTCTTGTCTTCCCAGCCCGGCGGGTAGGTGCGCTCGACTTTCTGGAAGGGACGCCTGCGGCGCGGCTCACCCGTTTCGTCCTCGAGCACGGGCTCGCCGGTCTCAGCGTCGCGCACGATCACGACGATCGGCACGAGTTCCTCGAGCGTCAGGTCGAAGAGCCCAGCCTCGGTCTCGAGCGGCGGCTCAGCGGGCACCTCGGGCTGCGTGAGCGCGGCCGCGGTGATCTCGCCGAGCACCTCGATGTCGAGCGCCCCGCGCGATCCAATGTGCTCGACGCGTCCGCGCACCTGCGCGGGGCAGGCTCGCGCGTTCGGGCAACGCAGGTCGATGTCGCCCTCCTTCATCGCGCGCAGCGTCGTTCCGCACTCCGGGCACTCGGCCGGCATCTGCCACTCGACCTCGCTGCCGTCGCGGCGCTCGACGACCGCGCCAAGGATCTCGGGGATCACATCGCCGGCCTTGCGCAGCACGACCGTGTCGCCGATGCGCACGCCCTTCGCTCGCACGACCTCCTGGTTGTGCAGCGTCGCCTGGCTGACTGTCGAGCCGGCGACCTTCACGGGCTCCATGACCGCGTAGGGCGTCGCGCGCCCGGTGCGGCCGACACCAACCCGGATATCAAGCAGCTTCGTGTGCACTTCCTCGGGCGGGTACTTGTAGGCGATCGCCCAGCGGGGCGCCCGGCTCGTCTCCCCCAGCTCAGCGTGCAGCGCGAACTCGTCTATCTTCACGACGATGCCGTCGATCTCGTGGTCGATGTCGTGGCGGTGCACGCCGCGATCCTCGATGAAGTCGGCGACCTCGTCGACGGCCTCGAACACCCGCGAGTGCGGCGACACCGGCAGCCCCCAGCCGGCGAGCAGCGCGTAGGCGTCCGATTGGCTCTCGAAGGACGGGTGTGCCCACGCGCCGATGCCGTGCACGTACAGGGAGAGCCTGCCGAGCCGCTCCCGCATGAGGTCGAGTTCGGCGGCCGTCTTCTTGTCCGCGCGCTGCCTGAGGCTGCCGGCGGCCGTGTTCCGGGCGTTCGCGAATTCGGGGTAGCGGATCGTGATCCGATCCTCAGCGACGCCGCGGGCACGCTGCTCGTCGGCGAACGCCGCCTGCAGCTGGTGCTGGCGCTCGTTGAGCCATTCGAAGTCCTCGCGACGCAGGAACACCTCACCGCGCGCCTCGAAGAACTCCGGGATCCCGTCGCCAGCGAGCGTGCGCGGAATCGCGGGGATGAAGTCGACATTCTCGGTGATGTTCTCGCCGACGCGGCCGTCACCGCGCGTGGTGGCGGTCTCAAGCACGCCATTGCGGTACGCCAGGCTGATCGCGAGGCCGTCGATCTTCAGCTCGGACAGCCAGCGCACGTCACGCCCGGCCGCAGCCCGCGCCTTACCAGCCCACTCGCGGAACTCGTCGAGGGAGAAGACGTTGTCCAGGCTCAGCAGGCGCTCAGCGTGCTCGTGCTCGGGGAACCCCGCCGATACGAGCGCGGCGCCGACCTCCTGCGTCGGGCTGTCTTGGCCGGCGAGCTCAGGGAAGGCGCGCTCGATCGCCTCAAGCCGGCGAAACAGCACATCGTACTCGGCGTCGGAGACGAGGCTCACACCCTCCGAATGGTAGGCAGTGCGGTACCGCTCGATGTCGGCCGTCAGGGCCTCGCTCTCGGCGCGCGCGGCTTCGAAGTCGCTCGGGATCACAGGTGATTCAGTCACGCACTCAGTCTACGATTCACCGGCGACATTCACCGGTGCAATCGCGCTGGCGCGCCCCGGAGCTCCCGCCGCCGCGGACTACGCAGTGGCGTGCTGCCGCGCCGATACGGCGCGATCGACGGTGAACTGGCCGAGCACCCGCGTGCCGCGGTACAACACGGCGGTCTGGCCGGGAGCGACGCCCGAGAGCGGCTCGGTCTGCTCGAGGTTGATGTCGACGACGACCTCGTGCGTCGCGTCCGCTCGGTGGTGCTCGGTCCGCTCGTCTTCCGCGATGGGCACGACGCGTGCCCGCGCAGGCACGGGGTCGGCATGCGCGCGGATCTGCACGTCACAGTCGAACGTCTCGGTGAGATCGAGTCCGGGGTCGCCAGCCCAGGTGAACCGTCCGCCGGCGATGCGAGAGATGTCGAGCATCTCCTTCGGACCGACGACGACCTGGTTGGAGACCGGGCGGATCGACAGCACGTAGCGCGGGTTCCCGTCGGCGGCCGGTGCGCCGAGCTGCAGGCCACGGCGTTGGCCGATCGTGTAGCCGTGCGCGCCGTCGTGTGTGCCGACAACCGTGCCCGACTCGTCGAGGATCTCGCCGGGCTCACGGTTGAGGTGCTCCGAGAGCCAGCCGCGCGTGTCCCCGTCCGGGATGAAGCAGATATCGTGGCTGTCAGGCTTCTGCGCGATCTGGATCCCGCGGTCTGCGGCCTCCTCACGGATGAGCGCCTTCGACGGCGTATCGCCAAGCGGGAAGTAGCACTTCTCGAGCTGCGCTCCGGTGAGCACGCCGAGCACGTACGACTGATCCTTCGCCCAGGCGCTCGCGCGGTGCAGTTCGGGACCATCTGCCCCGGCGATGAGCGTCGCATAGTGGCCGGTCGCGACGGCATCGAACCCGAGCGCAATGGCCTTGTCCAGTAGCGCCGCGAACTTGATCTTCTCGTTGCACCGCATGCACGGATTCGGCGTGCGCCCGGCCGCGTACTCGGCGACGAAATCGTCGACGACGTCGGCCTTGAACCGCTCGCTGAAGTCCCACACGTAGAAGGGGATGTCGAGGAGATTCGCGACGCGGCGCGCGTCCATCGCATCCTCAATCGTGCAGCAGCCGCGCGAACCGGTGCGCAGCGTTCCGGGCATCCTGCTCAGCGCCAAATGCACACCAACGACCTCGTGCCCGGCGTCAACCGCGCGCGCAGCGGCGACGGCGGAGTCGACCCCACCACTCATAGCTGCCAAAATCTTCACCAGAGCAGCTTAATCGTTTCTCGCCCGGCTCGCAGGTCGGCTGGAGGAACCCTTCAGCGCAAGCTCAGCTGAGGCCGGCCGCGCGGGCACGTTCGAGCACTCCCGGCAGCGCCGCGAGCAGCGCGTCGATCTCGCGCTCGGTGCTCGCGCCGCCGAGCGTGAAGCGGAGCGCGCCGGCGGCCTCCGCCTCGGGCAATCCGATCGCGAGGAGCACGTGCGAGGTCTCTGCGACGCCCGCGCGACATGCCGAGCCGACGGACACCGATACCCCAGCGGCGTCGAGCAGGAAGACGAGCGAGTCACCCTGGCAGCCGGGGAACGTGAAGTGCGCGTTGCCTGGGAGCCGCTCGTCGGGGCCGGTCGCACCGCGATAGATCGCCGTCGGGTCGGCCGCGCGAATGCCGGCGACGAGCCGGTCGCGGAGCCCGGCAAGCCGAGCGAGGTGATCAGGATCCGGTGCGCTCCCACCCGCGATCAACACCTCATCGAGCGCCGCAGCAAACCCAACCGCCCCCGCGACGTCCTGCGTGCCCGAGCGCCCGCGCTGCTGCGAGCCCCCGTGGAACAGCGGCTCGAGCTTCGCCCGCCTGCCGACGACGAGGGCGCCGACGCCGACGGGGCCGCCGATCTTGTGCGCCGACACGCTGAGGAAGTCGGCGCCGACCGCGGCGAAGTCGAGTTCAACCTGGCCGAGCGCTGCCACCGCGTCGACGTGGACCGGGACCCCGGCCGCGTTCGCCACCGCGCACAGCGCCGCGACGTCCTGCACCGTTCCGATCTCGTTGTTCGCCCAGAGGAACGACACGAGGGCCACGCGCTCGGCGCCGACCTCCGTGAGCGCGCCGCGCAGCGTCTCGGGCGCGAGCCTGCCCTCGGCGTCCAACGGCAGCCAGCGCACGTCTGCGTGCTGGGTGTCGCGCAGCCACTCGGCGGCCTCGATCGTCGCGTGATGCTCGCCATCAGCGATGAGGATCACGGGCCGCGCTCCCCCGCCGTAGCGGGCCCAGAAGGCACCCTTCAGCGCGAGGTTGATCGATTCGGTGCCCCCGCCGGTCAGCACAAGCTCGGCCGTGTCGCAGCCGACCGCCGCGGCGATGCGTTCGCGCGCGCCCTCGAGCACCTCGAGCGCACGCTGACCGTGCCCGTGCGTGGACGCCGGGTTGCCGACCTCCCGCAGCGCGCGGGTGTAGGCGTCCAGCACCCCGGCGCTCATCGGCGACGTCGCGGCGTGGTCGAGGTAAGCCTGACCTGTCACCGCACGGCCTAGTACAGAAGGTTGGCGAGCCTACCCCGCGCCGCGATGACGCGCGGGTCGGCAACGCCAACAACCTCGAACAGCTCAAGCAGCCGGCCGCGGATGAGCGCGCGCGCGTCCTCGTCCGCCGCCGCGAAGAGGTCGAGCAGCCTCAGGAATGCGTCCTCGATGTGGCCGCCTGACAGGTCGAGGTCGGCGACGCGCATCTGCGCCTCAAGGTCGGCAGGCTTCGCAGCTGCCTCGGCCCGAATATCTTCGAGGGTGTGCCCCTGCAGTCGCTGCAGCAGCTTGGACTGCGCGAGCGCAGCCTTCGCGTCGGAATCAGCCGGCGACTTCTGCAGCACGGCTTCCCACTCGCGCACGGCCGTGTCGAAGTCGCCGCGCTCGGCAGCCTCGAACGCCGCGAGGTGCGCCTCGGGAACCTGCGGCTCCGCGGGGGCCTCGGGCTGCGCCGCACCGCCGTCGGGCGCATTCACGCGGCCGGCGACACCGTTCTCCTCGGCGAGCTGGATCAGCCGCACGAAGAACTCGCGCACCTCCTGCTCGGGCACCGGGCCCTGGAACAGCGGCACGGGCCGCTCACCGATCATGGCGACGACGGTCGGGATCGACTGCGCCTGGAACGCCTGTGCGAGCCCCGGATTCGCATCGACGTCGACGCGCGCAAGCAGCACGCGGCCGTCGAGCTCGCGGGTGACCTTTTCAAGGATCGGGCTCAGCGCCTTGCTCGGCTCGCTCCAGTCAGCCCACAGGTCGAAGACGATCGGCACAACCGCCGACAGCGGTGCGATCTGCCCGAACGCGGCGTCAGTCACGTCGAGGACGAGCGCTGGCACGTCGACAGTCTGCGGCCCACCGGGCTGCGCCGGCGCGCCCGGACCTTGCGCCTGCGCACCAGCCGGGGCGGCGCCGCGCTGGGCGAGGTGGCTGAGGTCGACTCCCCCGCTGGGGATCCGCTGCGGCATTTCGGTGGCCATGAGTTACTTCCCTGCTCCTACCAGCTCGCTCGTCACACCGAGGAGCTGAATCTGTGATCCGTCTTCCTTGCTCGGGACAAAGAAGAGCAACTGGTGTGCGACACGGCGCACGATCTTGTCCTGCTGCCCCTTCAGCCCGGAGAGCGCACTTACGGCGCCCTCGGCCTGCGGCTTGTAGCGGCCGCCGTCAGAATCGACGACCTGCGACTCGATGACTGTCGTCGCGATCAGCGCGCCGCCGGCACCAGTCGAGAAGCTCACGATGGGCTCCTCCCCCTGTGCGACGCTCACCGAGTACTTCTGCGTCTTGTCCTCAGCGTCGGACTTCGCCTTCGACTCGTCGACCCAGGCCTTGCCGTAGTGGTCGAGGAGGGGGTCGTCGGTGAGGTCGAACGGAGCAGCCGCTTCGACGTCGGCGCCGCCCTGCAGGATCGCCGCGTACGCGGTCCCCACGTCAGCCGGCTTGAGCACGAGGCTCTCGATGTCGTCGGACAGCAACGCCGTGCCCTCCTCCGCGGGAGCGGCCTTCGGCATGTCGAGGCCGCCGCGAAGCGAGATCACGCGCGAGACGCGGAAGTCCGCCTGCGGGATGCGCTGCGTGAGGATCAGCGCGAGCGACGGCGCATCAGTGACGTTGCCGTCGGCGTCGGTGCCCGCCTCGGAAGCGACCGTGACGAACATCGTGCGCGGCCACACCTCGGTGCTCTGGACGAGCCGGTAGCCGAGCATCTCGTTGGTGATCTTCGCAGGGACCGATCCGTAGTCGCTGACCTCGCTGCGGATCTTGTAGTTGGCGGTGCGCTGCGCGAGCGCGTCGCCCTTGAACCGTTCTGCGATGTCGTCAGGGTTCAGGCTCGCATCGCCCTTCTCGGCCGCGCTCGCAACCCTGTCGATGATCTTCTGCGTCTGAGCTTCCGATACGGGAACCGGCGCGAGACCGTTCTGCTCCGGGGTGTCGCTCTCGGCGGTCGCCTCGGGGGTCGGCTCGAAGTCCGGCCAGTAGTTAGCCGAGCATCCCGACACCGCGAGCGCCGCAGTCAGTCCAAGCCCGGCGAGCAGCGCCCGGGTTGAGGCGTGACGTCGTGTCTTATTCCGCATCGGTGTCCCCCTTCTTCGCAGCGTCGTCTTCCCCGACGCGGTCAGCGTCCGTCGCCGGTGCCGATTCGTCCTCGGCCTCGGTCGCGTCGGCGTCGGTGGCGTCGGTGTCGGTCGCGTCGGCGTCGGCGTCAACAGCATCGACGTCAACAGCTTCGACAGCAACAGCTTCGGCGTCGACCGCCTCAGCGTCAGGCACGTCTGCGTCGACAACCTCGGCGTCCAACACCTCAGCCACGACCTCGTCGGAGGCGTCCTCGGCGTCGGCCACATCGTCCGGCGCGGGATCCTGATCCTGATCCTGATCCTCCGCGACCACCTCGGCGGTCACGACCTCCTCGGCATCGGGGCTCTCGGCGTCAGCTCCGCCCGCAGCGACGGCGCCGGCCGCGGCTCCCGCGGCAAGCTCGGGCGCGTTGTCGTTGCTTCCGCGACGCGGCGCGGCCTCAACCTCGCCCTTGCCGCGCTTGCCCGAGCCCGTGAAGACATTCCGCACGCCAAGCAGCGGGCCCGAACGTCCGCGGCGGGGGCCGAGGGCGCGCTTGTCGCGATCGAACGCGATGAGGTAGAGCACCGCGCCGATCACGGCGAACAGGCCGCCGGCGGCGAGCAGAGGCCCGGCCCACGGCGTCGCGCGATCCTGCACCCAGACGAGAGCGGTCCCCTTCGGGATCGGCTCCGCGCCCGAGCCTGAGATGATGATCGACTGCTCGCCGCCTGGCTCCACCGCCATGCGCGAGACGCCCTCTTCGCCCGACCGCTCCTGCAGCCAGAGATCGCTGCCGCGCGGATCGATCGGGACCGCGTTGCCCTCGTCGTCCACGGCGAGCGCGTCACCGGTGGGGGCCTTGCCCGCGACCGGGCTGCTCACGATCGCCTTCGTTGCGGGATCGACGGTGAGCTCGACATGATCGAACGGCTCAAGCCATGCATCCGCGTCGCGTGTGTTCGCGAGCGCAGAGAATGCAGCGTTGCCACGCATGACGACGTTCGCCTGGCCCTCGACCTTCGTCAGCTCGGAGACATCGAGCACCGCATACGGCGCGTCGGTCTCGGCGGCGATCGGGTAGACGATCTCGGAAGGGCCCGCAAGGAACGTACGCTGGCCTATTCCGAGCAGCAACAACACCCCCGAAATGGCCAGCGCCACGATGGCTAGGACGTATCTCACCGAGTTCCTCCACAGGTCTGTTCGGTTGCCGCGCAAGTTCGCGGCATGTATCAACCGTATAACGGTACCCGAGCTTCCGGGGTGAGCGCTGGGCAGGTCGCAAATAATGCGCCACACGTGTGAGCGACTATCATTGGAGATATCCGCTTACAGCCGGGCAGCGCCGACGCACCGTGGCGCGTGCCAGATCATCTCACCGGAGGCTTCGTGACCGACTCAGCACAGCAGTTTACTCCTGCATTCCGCGGCTATAAGCGCGAGGAGGTCGACGAGCGCGTCCGTGCCCTCAGCGGCCACATCGGCACGCTCCAGTCGCACCTTGAGTCGCTGCAGGCCGCGCACCAGCAGTCGGTCCGCTCCGAACAGGAGCAGCGCCAGCTCATCGCGGATCTTCAGAGCCAGGTCGCCGAGCTCGGCGCCTCGGGCTACTCCGGGCTCGGCCTGCGGGTCGAGAAAAGCCTGCAGTACGCCGAGCAGCACGCGCAGGGCCTCATGGCGCAGGCAGACCTCGATGCTGACAAGCTGCGCAAGTCGAGCGAAGCCGAGAGCGCCCGCGTGCTCTCGCAAGCGCAGGCCCGTGCCGACGAGCTGCTGAGCTCGGCGAACGAGCAGGCAGAGATCATGATCCAGAGCGCGCGCACCGACGCAGCGCGCCAGGGCCACGACCTGAACGCTGAGCGCGAACGACTCATCACGGAGGCACGCACGTCGGCGGAGCAGACGCTGACAAACGCGAAGCTCCAGGTCGAGGCGCTGCTCGAAAGCTCCGACCGCGACGCCCGCGCCAGGGTCGCGCAGGCCGAGGCCGAGGCGACACGGCTCCTCACCGAGGCTCGGGAAGCTGCAGCCACGCTGCGCGCCGAGACCGAGACCGCCGCGACGAGTTTCGCACGCCAGAAAGAGGAGTACGAGCGCGAGGCGGAGGCGGAGCGCGCGCGGCTCGAACACGAGACGACGCGCAACCGCACCGAGTTCGAGGCGAAGCGCCAGGCCGACGAGGCTGCGCTCGAGGCGAACTACACCGAGCTTGAGCGCAAGCTCACGAGCGAGATCGACGCCCAGCGGCGAGCCCACGCGACCGAAATCGAGACGCTGCGCGAGCGCATCGCGCAGGAGCGCGCCGCGCACGACACCGAGCTGCGCGAGGAACGCGAACAGCACGAGCGCGCCATCGCTGGGGAGCGCGCGCAGCACGACGCCCGCATCGCCCAGGAGCGCGAGGAGCTCTCCCAGCGCGTCGCGCGTGAGCTCGAAGAGCAGCACGCCGAGATCGCGACGCTCGCCTCACAGGCCGAGCGGGAGCGCGAGCGGGCCGCCGCCCAGTTCGCGACGGTCCAGGGCCGCGAGCGTGAAACCTTCGACGGGCAGCTCGCTCAGGAGCGCGCCGAGCACGACCAGCAGATCACCGACGAGCGCGCCGCCCACGAGGAGCGAATCGCGCGTGAGCGCGTTGAGCATGACACGCAGCTCGCCCGCGAGCTCGAGCAGCACAACGCCGAGCTCGGCGCCGAGCGCAGCGCTCACGACGAGCGCATCGCCGCCGAGGCTCAGGCTCACGAGACCCGCATCGCTGATGAGAGCGCAGCGCACCAGGATCGCATCACCGCCGAGAGCACGGAGCACGCCGAGCGGCTCGCGTCCGAGCGGTTCGAGCACGACACCCGCATCGCCGAGGAGCAGGAGACGCACGCCGCTCAGCTCGCCGGGGAACGCGAGGCGCACGACACGCAGCTCGCCGCCGAGCGCGAGACCCACGACACGACGCTTGCCGCCGAGCGCGAGGCACACGACGCGACCCTCGCCACCGAGCGCGAGGCACACGACACGCAGCTCGCGACCGAGCGCGAGGCACAGCGTGGCGCGCTCGAGCAGGAGCTCGCCCAGCACACCGCCCAGATCGCCGAGGAACGCGAAACCCACGACGCGCGTATTCGTGCGGAACGTGCGGCGCACGAGGAGCGGATCCAGAACGAGCTCGGATCCCATCAGGATCGCCTGATCGCCGAGTGGGAGCAGCACCGCGCGCGCGTCGATGCCGAGTCGCTCGAGCAGCAGGAACTCCTCGCGGCAGCACGAGCCGCCCACGACGACGAGCTTGCCGCGCTGCGCGCAGCCCAAGAGCTCGCACTTTCGGATGAGCGCGCAGCGCACGACGCGACGCTCGCCGACGAGGTTACCGTGCAGCAGGAGCGCCTCCGTGCGCAGCTCGCCGCACACGACCAGCGGATCGCAGACGAGACGGCCGCGTTCGAGACGAAGCTGCAGATCAACCGCGACGACTCCGCCGAGAAGCTCGCAATCGAGCGCGAGTCGCTCGGCATGCGCATCGACCGGGAGCGCCAGGCCCTCGACGCCGAGCTGCTCGCGGCCCGCGAAGAGCAGGCACGCCAGCTTGCGACCGCCGCCGAACAGCACGCTGTCGATCTGCAGACCGAGCGCGAGGCTGCCGAAGCGGCAATCGCCCGCGAGGTCGCCGCGGAACGCGCGGCAGTCGCCGAAGAGACCGCACTGCTCCGCGCAGACACGATCGCCGAACTCGCCGAGCTGCGGGCCGCGGAGACTGCGAGCCTCGCGAAGCTTCGCTCCGAGACGGACGACGAGGTGCGCGCCAAGCGTGAGGCGCTCGAAGCTGAGACGCTCGAGACGACCACACTACTCGCGAACCAGCGCGAGATCACCGAGACCGAGCTGTCGACCAGGCAGCGCGAGGCCGCCGAGACGACCCGCCAGCAGCTCGACGCTGCACGGTCGGAGCTCTCCGCGCTGCAGTCCCAGCTCACCGACGCCCGCGAAGAGCACCAGCGGCTCGTCAGCCAGGCGCAGCAGGAAGCCGCGCAGATTCGCGCCGACGCCGAGAGCAAGGCCGGTCAGATCGTGGTCGAGGCCGAGCAGCGCGCCCAGACCACCTGGGTTGAGGCGGAGAACCGGGCGACGAAGGTGCTCGCCGCAGCCGAGGATCGCATGACCCAGCTCAAGGTCGAACGCGGCGCCGTCGCGCGCTACTTCGAGAGCCTCGGCGAGGTGCTTGGTAACGCGCAGAAGATGAACACCGTCGCCGAGAACTTCGTGGAGCGCCCGGTCACCTCGGCCGACTCCGGCGACCAGGGACAGCAGCCGAGCGCAAACTAGCGCGAGCCGCAACAGGTGAGCCCGCTCGGGTGCACCTGTTGTGCGCTGGGGCTGTTGCGGCTTGGCCTGGGCCTGCTCCCTGGGTTGCCCCTGGGTTGGATTTGGCCTGCCCTCTAATTGCCCCGACTTGCCCTTGGGCTGCCCCTGGATTACCCCGGCTTGCCCTCGGCTGTCCGGTCTCCCCGACCGTATGGGATCGGCACATGCACTGCCACGGACACTGCGGTGGCGGCATTGATACTGCAGAATGCATTCGGACTGACTGGGGGCTTGGCGCAGCGCCGGGGGCCGACACACCAATCTCTCACTGCCCTCCCACCTCGGAGCTGAGCCCTCGCCCGCAGCACCTGGCATCCGCAGACCCAATGACGTGAACACTGCAATTCAGACATTGATACTGCAGATCGCATTGGGTCTGAAGGGGTATTTCGGCGCGAGGTTGGAAAGGCGCATGGAGCCCAAGCCCAAGCACGAGCACAAGCACCAGCACCAGCACCAGCACCAGCACCAGCACCAGCACCAGCACCAGCACCAGCACCAGCACCAGCACCAGCACCAGCACCAGCACACCGTATGGGATCGGCAGCAGATCTGGCGGAACCTTAGGTCTGCGGCATTGCTACCGCAGATCCCAAGGTGACCGGCTGATGGAGGCTAGGCCCCGCGAGCGTGCCGCACGTCTCCACCGATGACGGTGAGCGTGCACGATCCTTCGCCGCGGGTCACGAGGGCGGTCCGCGGGTCCTCCCCCTCGGCAACCTTCACGTCGAAGACCGCGAGGTCTGCCCGCATGCCCTCCCGGAGCGCGCCGATGTCAGTGCGGTCGAGCACAGCTGCGCCGCCGACGGTCGCTGCGTAGAGGACACGCTCGTGCAGGTCAGCGTCCGCGTACCCCTGCGAGGTCGCGAGTTCGGCGAGCGCCGCGACATCCGCGAGCAGGTCGAGTGAGGGCGACGACGACAGCGAGTCGGTCCCCACCGCAATCTCGTGCCCCTCGCGAAGGTAGTCGGCGACCGGCGCAGCCGCGAGGCCGATCACCCGGTTCGAGCGCGGGCAGAGCGCGACTCGCGTGCCTGAGTCGCGGAGCAGGTCACGATCCGCCCGGTCGAGGTAGATCCCGTGTGCGAGGTGCGAGTCGGCGCCGAGCAGGTCGATGCTCGCCGCGTACCTCGCGGTCGACAGTCCTGTGCCACCGTTGCGGATCAGCGCGAACTCATCGCGCATGTCGCCATAGATCTCGAGCACATCGCGGTTGCCGAAATCGTAGAGGCTCGCCTCGACCTCGGACTCCCCCACATGCGAGTGGATGCGCATGCCGCGCGAACGCGCGAGCGCGGTGAGCTCCCTGATCACTTCGCCGTCGAGACTGTAAGGCGCGTGCGGCGAGACGCCCACGACGCCAGCGGTCGGCTGATCGAGCCACGCGGTGAACGCCTCGCGGCCGCCCGCGTTCCAGCGGGTCTCAGTCTCGCCGATTGCCTCGAGGTATTCGATGCCCTGGAGCCCGAACTCTGCGAGGACGCCACGCGCTGGCTCGTCGGTGACGATTTCCGCGAAGGCGGTCGTGCCGCTTGCGAGCGCAAGCGCGGCGCCGTCTCGTGCAGCGCGCCCCCACTCGGCCGGATCCTGCACCGCGTCGTAGAACACCTCGAACTCTTCCGACCAGTGCTCGAAGCTCGTGTACGAGCCCCGGCCGAGGTCTGCGAAGCCCGTGTACTGCAGGTGCGTGTGGCCGTTCACGAGCCCCGGGGTGAGCACGCCGGCATGAAGTGCAACCGGCCAGCCGGCGAATTCGCTCGGGAGGCTCTCGAGGCTGCCGACCCAGGCGATCCTGCCCTCGCGAACCGCGACAGCACCGTGGTGAATCGCGGCGCCCGCAATTGGCAGCACCCACTCCGCCGCAACGATCGAGTCGTTTACCGTCGGATTACTTCTCACTACCGCCCCCAAAACCCTGCTTCAGCGCCTTCTGCGCGACTGCGAATACGATCAGGGTCGGAAGCAGTGAGACGAGCGCCGCAGCCGCTTGACCCTGGAGATTGATGTCTTCACGGGTCGTCAGCGTCGTTGCTGCGAGAGTCAGTGTGTAGGAGTCCGTGTTGCTCTGCAGGAGCGTCGACGCGATGAGGAGATCGCCGAAGCTCCAGACGAACGTCAGCGCGAGCACCGCGGACAGCGCCGGCATCGCCATCGGGATTCCGACGTAGAAGAAGGCACGGAACACCCCTGCGCCGTCGAGGGTCGTTGCCTCGATCACCTCGTCCGACAGCGACTGCTGCAGGAACGTATGGACGAAGTAGAAGCCGAACGGCAGCGACGAGACGCCGCTGATCACGCCCGCGACGAACAGGTTGCCCGTCCACCCGGCCTGCGCCGCGATGACGAACACCGGGATGAGCCAGGCGACCATCGGGATCGCGTAGCCGGCTCCCAGCAGGAGCCTGAGCGGGCCGGTCCAGCGCTGGCGCGCGACACGGAAGAAGTAGCCGCCCGCCAGCGAGGTCGACCCGCAGACGATGCAGGCCACGACGCACATGATGAGCGTGTTGATGAGCGCCCGACCGAGGTCCGCTTCCTGCCAGGATTCGACGATGTGGTCCAGCGTGAAGCTCTTCGGCAGCCCGCCAGGCGAGGCGACGTAGTCGCTGCGCTCGCGCACGGCCGTCGAGATCAGGAACACGAACGGGACGATGAACGGCACGGTGATGAGCGCCGCGATCGTCGTGCGGAAGCCTGCTCCGCGATTCACTCGGCTACTCATGCCGCCACCTTATTTCCGCCGCGCGAGCGGTCCCGGCCGAGCAGCCGCATAACGAGCGCGCCGACGCCGGCGCACGCAAGAATCAACAGGACGAGCACGACGGACTGCGCAGCCGCGGTGCCGAAGAACCCGAACCGCATGAACTCCTGGTAGATCGCGAAGTCCATCGTCGCGCTCGAGAGGCCGGGGCCGCCGCGCGTGAGCACGTAGACCCAGGAGAACATGAACAGGAAGATCGAGATCACCTGGAAGATCATCCAGAGCACCACCGCGTTGCGGATGCTCGGAACGGCGATGTGCCAGAACTCTCCCCAGAACCCAACGCCGTCGAGCCGGGCCGCCTCGAAGAGGTGCTTCGGGATCGCGCTGAGCGCAGAAGAGAAGATGAGCACGCCGGTACCGAATCCGGCCCACAGCACGAGCAGAATGATGACCGGCTTCACCATGGTTTCGTCGCTGAGCCAGGGACGCGCGAGCGAGCCGAGACCGACCGTCCGCAGCAGCGCGTTGACCGGGCCGTCGACCGACAGCAGCGCACGGAAGACGAGCGCGACGACCGCCGGCGACATGACCGCGGGCAGGAAGTAGACGGAGCGGAAGAAGCCCGAAGCCTTCACCTTCTCGCGGAGCATGAACGCGACGAGCAGCGGCGCGATCACCCAGAGTGGCAGGCCCAGCAGGTAGAAGAACTGGTTCCCAACGACCTGCCAGAACGCCGGGTCCGAGAACAGCTCGACATAGTTGTCGACCCCGTTGAACTCGGAGACGCCGCCCGGCTGCCAGTTAAAGAACGAGCGGTAGGCGATGTAGAGGAGAGGCGCGAAGAGGATCGCGGCTTCCAGCACAATCACGGGAATCAGCAG
Organism: Leucobacter aridicollis; assembly: GCF_013409595.1. Lineage (NCBI taxonomy): Bacteria > Bacillati > Actinomycetota > Actinomycetes > Micrococcales > Microbacteriaceae > Leucobacter > Leucobacter aridicollis. The sequence continues at coordinate 2,128,800 of NZ_JACCBD010000001.1, forward strand.
CACCAGCGCAGAGCGCCCGCCGCCGAGCCCCGCCTGTACGCGGGAGTGTTTCTTGGAGCGCCCGCGCCCCTTCGGGGCCGTGCTGGCCGTGGCAGTCATTCTCGCCTCTCCCCCCGGTGGCCGTTAGGCGCTCTTGTCGAAGGCGCGGATCGCCTGCTCGAGGAACTCGTCGCGGCTCAGCTTCCCGCTGACCAGCGGCCCGGCGTTGCGCTCGATGACCGCGAGCACCTCGAGCGGGTACGAGGAGAAGCCGGTGTGGTTCTCGTCGTTGACGATGAGCGGCACGAACACCTCTTGCATCGGGGTCTTCGCCTCGGCCGTGACCGCGTTGTTGTTTGGCACGACGTTCGCGACGTCCCAGAGGATCTGCTGCGCCTCGGCGCCGCCCATGAAGTTCACGAACGCGTTCGCGGCCTCGGGCGACTTCGTCCACTTGGTGACGGACCAGCCGGCCTCGGCGCCAGCGTCGATGAGCGACTCGTACTTGGATTCGGGCACCTGCGGGAGGGGCATCACGGTCGTGCTCGGCTGATCGTTGTAGCCGGTCTCGGCGGTCGCGAGGCCACCGGTGGTGAACATCGCCGCGTCGCCCGCGTAGTACTGATTGAACGCGTCGTCGTACATAGCGCGCCCGAGGCCCTCTTCGCCACCGAAGCAGCCGGCCTCGTTCATCTCGAGGATGCGGTCGACCGCCTGCCCGAAGAGCGGGTCGTCCATCTTCAGCTCGCCCTGGGTCCACTTCACGAGCGTCTGCTCATCCATCTGCTGGCTCGTGATCATGTACATAAGGGTTTCCATGAGGATCCCGTCCTGCCAGCCCGTCGCGAACGGCAGGATGCCCTTCGCGTCGAGCGCGGTGCAGGCGCCGAGGAGGCCGTCCCAGGTGGCGATGCTCTGCGGGTCGACGCCGCCCGCGGCGAACAGGTCCTGGTTCACGAGCAGGGCGTAGCCGTACGCGCCGGTCGGGAGGATGTAGAGGTTGCCATCGCTCGAGTAGTTGTCCTCGAGGTAGCGCAGGTCGCCCTCGATTGCGGGATCGATCGCGTCCTGCAGCGGGAAGAGCGAGTTGCGGTAGCTGTACGCCTGCGCGCCGCCGTACATGGTGACGACGTCTGGGCCGCTCTTGGAAACGCCCGAGTTGCGCAGCTGGTCCCAGTACGTGCCGTACGGCATCGTGGTGAGCTCGATTTCGACCTGCGGGTACTGCTCATTGAACGCATCAATGATCTGGTCGTACGCCTTGTCGCCGTTCTCGTAGTTGTCGGGCAGGAACGTCCACACCTTGAGCGAGGTGTCTTCCTTCGGCACCTCCGAGAAGGTGAGGGTGTTTGCGGTGTCCGCGCCCCCGGCCTGGCAGCCGGTGAGCGCAATTGCCGCTGCAGCGAGGGCAGCAGCCCCGCCGAGCACGCGTGAACGAGTCGTTGTCATGAGTGTGGTGTCCTTTGTCTTACCAGGCACGCGCGGCTTCGCGCTGCCGATCTGTGAGGGATTCGAGGCTGCCGCCTGCGGCCTCGAGACGAATACGGGCGACTTCCTGCTCAATGTCTTCGGGCAGGTCGTAGACTCCCGGCTCCCAGTCCTTCGCGCCGGCGGCGAGCCGCTCGACCGCGAGAGCCTGGAGCGAGAGCGAGAGATCCATCACTTCGATGGGGTTTCCCTCGGCGTCGGCACAGTTCAGGCAGTCTCCCTCGGAAATGAGGTTGACAGTCCGGCCGGCGCGCGACGTGTAGGCGGTGACTGCGTGGCGCACGTGGCGCGCATCGCCGAGCCCGTGGAGGTAGTCCATCGGCATCTCGAAGTCGCCGCCGCCTGCGGTGCACAGGAACGCGCCCTCCGGCAGCAGCTCGACGTGCTCGGCGGTGACGGCGTCGGCGAGGCCAGTGCAGCTGAACACGACCTCGGCGGTCGCGGCAGCCTCGCGGAAGGCCGTCACCTCGTAGCCGTCGTGCAGCGCGCGCAGGGCGCGGATCGGGTCGATCTCGGAGACGATCACGCGGGCGCCGAGCGCCGCTGCGTACTTCGCGACCCCCATGCCGACCCAGCCATAGCCGACCACGACGACCCGGCGGCCGGCGAGCTGCAGATTCGTGATGTCGACGAATGCCATGACGCAGGACTGGCCGGTGCCGTAGATGTTGTCGAAGAGGTACTTCGCGGCGGAGTCGTTGACGGCGATGACGGGAAGCTTAAGTTCGCCCTCCTCGTGCATCACGCGGAGGGGGCGGACGCCACTCGTCGTCTCCTCGGCTGCGCCGATCATCTTCGCGACAAGCTCGGGGTACTCGCGGTGCGCGAGTCGGGTCACCGAGGCGCCGTCGTCGATGAGGATGTCGAGGCCGGTCTCGAGGAAGTCGCGCGCGAGCTGCAGCTCCTCTGCCTCGGTCGCCTGGCTGTCAGCGAACACGCTGAATCCCTGCTCGCGCAACGCCTCGACGACCTGCTGGTCGGTCGAGGACGCGTTGCAGTAGACGACGACCTCGGCGCCCGCGTCCCGGAGCGCGAGGGCGAGATTCGCGGTCTTCGGCTCGAGCACGAGGCTCACGCCGACGCGAAGCCCAGCGAGCGTCCCGGCACGCTTCACGCGCTCCGCGATCGCGCGCAGCACCGGCATGCTGCGGGCCGCCCAAATGATGCGCTCTGCGCCAGATCCGGTGGTGTCGATCATGCTGCGCCCCCCTCTTCCATGCGTGCGGTGTGATCGTCGCGCTGGTCGGCGCGGAGCTCGTCGAGGGTGATCCCGTACGAGGCAAGCTTTGCGATGGCGATCGAGTCGTCGAGTGCCTTCGGCAGGATGTGCACGCCAGGCTCGAGTTCCGTCGACGCGAGGTGGTGCACGCCCAGTCCCTGGACGGCGAACGTCAGATCCATCACCTCGACCGGGTGGCCGCTGCCGCCCGCGATGTTCACGAGCGCGCCGCCGGCCAGGACGTGAAGGTCCCGATCCCCGACCGTGTAGCTCGTGATGCCCGGGCGCGACTCGAACACGTTGGAGGCCGCGGCCGCGAGGGCCTCGGTGTCGACCTCGAGGTCGTGGTGCCCGGCGTTGCCGAGTACGACGTCGTGCGCGAGGTACTGGATGTCTGCCTCGCCGATCGCGCGCATGCCGCCGGTCGCGGTGATGATCGCCTCGGCCTGCGGGAAGATCTCCGCGCGGGATCCAACAGTGTGCCCGTCGGTGTGCGCTTCAAGCGCGCGCACCGGATCGACTTCCGCGACAAACGTTCGCGCGCCCATCGCCTTCGCGTACAGCGCGAGGCCCTTGCCAACGTAGCCGTAGCCGACCACGGCGATCCGCGCGCCAGCGATCTGACGGTTCGTGAGGCGCAGCAGAGCCTGCAACGTGGTCTGCCCGGTCGCGTAGCGGTTGTCGAACAGGTGCTTGCAGCGCGCGTCGTTCGCGGTGAGCGCGGGGAACGGCAGGTTGCCGGCAGCCGACATCGCCTGCAGGCGCGCGGTTCCGGTCGTCGTCTCCTCCGAGACGCCCTTGAGCTTCGCGAACACATCTGGCCGGTGCTCCGCGGTACGCATGGTGAGCTCGGCGCCGTCGTCGATGATGTAGTCGGGCTCGCAGTCCGCGGCGGCCTTGAGCTCGAGCTCCCAGCTGTCGTAGTCTCCCCCGGCGTCCGCGACGACTGTCATGCCGCGCTCACGAAGCGCGGCGACGACCGACGCGTCGGTGGTGCGCGGGTTGCTTCCGGCCGCGATGACCTCGGCGCCCGCGTCGGCGAGTACCGTCGCGAGGAATGCGGTCTTCGCCTCGAGATGCACGACAACGGCGACGCGCTTGCCGCGCAACGAACCGTCGTTCACCGCTTCCCGCACGTACCCGTCGAGGACCGGCGAGTGCGTGCGCACCCACTCGATTCGGGCGGCGCCGTCGCGCGCGAGCGCAGCGGTCCTGTCCTCTGCGTCAGCTGTCTGATTCGCCTCTTGCGCCATACGTCCCCCAACCCTCCGGCCATCCGAAGATCGTCAACGAAAAGTATCTTAGCGCTTAGATCGTTGTCGTCAAAGGCAAGTGACGTCGCGTGACGTGTGCTACACGCCGCCGAGAGTCGACGGGGCGGAGCGAGGATCCACGGCCGGCCCGCGCCGAAACTAGCTGGCCGCGGCCTCCGGGATCGGGCAGCCGCACGTCTCCCCGACGACGAGCTCGCCCGCAAACACGAGGTGCGCGCCCTGCGGCCCCGGCGCGTCGCCGCCGGCCTGGGACGCCGTGCCGATCTCTTCCAGCATGTCAAAAGCCCGCTCGGCGAGCCGCTCCATCGGCACCCTGACCGTCGTGAGTCGCACCCTGCCGAGCAGCGCCTCGCGGATCCCGTCGAACCCGACAAGGGCGAGATCCTCAGGGATCCGCGCGCCCACCGCCGCGGCCGCCCGCAGCACGGCGAGCGCCTGCTCGTCGGTCGTCGCAAAGATCGCCTCGGGCCAGTCACCGCCCTCGAGGATCTCGCGCACGTCTGCTTCGACCTGCACCCTGTCGAACGAGCTGCGGTAGACGCGGCCCTCGGTCGGCAAGCCAGCCTCGGTCATGGCCTGTTCCCAGCCCTGCACGCGGAGGCTCGCCGGGTCCCCGGCGTGGGTGCCAGCAAGGCACAGGATGTCGGTGAATCCGTGGCCGATGAGGTGCTCGACCGCGAGCTTCGCGCCGGCGTGATCGTCGAATCGCACGCTCGGGGCCGTCACACCCTCAGGCACTGAGTGGATGAAGACGAACGGCACGTCGGCGGGAATCTCGTCGCCCTGCGCGACGCTCATCGTGAAGATGCCGCGCGCCCGCAGATCGGAGAAGCCCGAGATGTAGTGGGCGGAGATCTCGCCGTCGTACCCCGTGTTTCCGAGCATCGTCAGGAAGCCACGCTTCCGCCCCTCCGCCTCGAAGCAGCGTGAGAGTTCGCCGAAGAAGCCGTTCGCGGTGTCGGGCACGATCAACCCGACGAGGTTCGAGCGCCCGGCGCTCAACGCCCCCGCGATCGGGTTGCGCCGGTACCCCAGCTCCTCGATCGCCTTCTCAACGCGCTCGCGCGTCGCCGGCGCCACAGCCCGCGGCCCGTTGTTCACGACGTAGCTGACGACCGCGGTCGAGGTGCCCGCCTTCGCTGCTACGTCGGCGAGCGTCGGGCGGCGTGAAGAGGAACCCATGGTCACTCATTGTAGGGGTGCCTGCCGCCGCCACGCCCGCCTGCCCGGACACGCGGGCGACGACGCGAATCCCCGGCAAGGCCTGGCAAGATTGTAGGCATGACACTTACCGCTGCAGCAGATGGTTCGGCACTCGGCAACCCAGGACCCGCAGGCTGGGCATGGGTGATCGACGAGGATCGCTGGCGGGCCGGCGGCTGGCCGCGCGCGACGAACAACCAGGGCGAGCTCATGGCGGTGCTTGACCTGCTGCACGCGACGGCGGAGGTGACCGAGCCGCTGCTGGTGCAGTGCGACAGCCAGTACGTCATCAACTCGGTGACGCAGTGGATGCCGGGGTGGAAGCGTCGCGGGTGGCGCAAGGCCGACGGTAAGCCAGTGCTCAATCGCGAGCTCCTCGAGGCGCTCGACGCGGCGCTCGTCGGGCGCGACGTGAAGTTCGAGTGGGTGAAGGGGCACGCCGGGCACCCGCTGAACGAAGCCGCGGACGACCGGGCGCGCTGGGCCGCGGAGGCGTACCAGCGCGGCGTCGAGCCGGATCGCGGACCCGGGTTCACGGGTGCCGGCCCCACCCCCGAAGTGCAGGTGCAGAGCGCCGCGGCGAAGCAGGCGCCCCCGACGCTCTTCTAGCCGCCGTGGGCAGGAGGTACCTTCGGGTACCTTTGCCCTGCGCGGCTAGCGCCCGCGCCAGCAGTGCGCGTGGATGTGACGCCTGTCGCGTACGGCGACCTCGTCGCCAAACAGGTGATCGGCAGGCCACGCGACGACGTGCGCCTGCCCAACGGGTACGTCAGTGCCGCATTCCGGGCAACGATACGCCTTCTCGGCGCGGTGCGCGGGGATATCGCGCACGAACCATTCACGTCCGCCAACGAACTCTTTGCGGGCGCCGCCGTACGCGAGCCTGGTCACGTCGCGCTGTGGCGACTGGGCGGCTCGCTGATACTTATTCGGTCCGCGACTGCGCGCCACCGGTTACCACCAGTGGTTGGCTGTCCAGAACTCGTACGCGCCAGCCCAGCTTCCGTACCGATCGGTTGCGTAGCCGTTCGCCCAGCGGAGGTTATCGACGGGGTTGTAGCCGCTGCCGGGAACCTTGCTGCACGGCAGCGCCTGGATCAGACCGCACGCTCCCGATGACGGGTTCGTCGCGTTCGGGTTCCAGCCGCTCTCCTTCTGCGCGATGAAGTCCACGTAGCTCCAGTCGCTTTCCGCGATACCGGCCGCGGCCATCCACTCGGCCGGCGACCCGCCGCCCTCGAAGCGCGGAAGTGCTGCCGGGGCCTGCACCGCGTCCTGCGCGGTATCGGTTCCGGTGTCAGTCTTTTCTGGCTCCGGCTTGGGTTCGGGCTTCGGGTCCGGCAGCTTCTCGATCGGCACCTCGGGCAGGACGAAATCGTCAGCCGGGTTATCGTTCGGCACGAACTCCTGGTACAGCCGCTCGTTCAGGGCGGCCGGAATAACCTCGGCGTTCGCGTCAGTCAGAGTCATCGGCGCAACAGCGGCGCCGCCGAGGAGTACAGCGACGGCAGCGACCGCAAGCGGCGCTCGCATGCGCATCCAGGGACGGGTGGGGCGTGTTGTCTGAGTACTCACAATGTAACGATCTTATATCAGGGCTGCTGGGAAGCCAAGGACGAACAAATCGGGGGGGTCAGCGCGTGGACAGAATGATGTCGACGAGCGAGTCAAGTAGCGCATCGACCTGCGCCTCGTCGTAGCCGCGCCACTCGGGGTGGAAGACGACCTCGCGCACCTCGCCGGGCGTCACCGAGATCTCACGGTTTGCAAACATCGCACCGATGCGGTCGAGGAAGGCGTCGACCTGTGAGCGCCGGTACCCGAGCGCGAAGATCCCGCGCCGACGGAACCGCTTTCCGCGCGGGCGACCGATCCGGCCCCGGACGTCGGATAGCAGGCTCCGCGCCTCGCGCCACCACTCATCCTCGCCCTGTTCGCGAACGACGGCCCGCCGCTCACGCTCGAAGAAGACGTCCTCAAGGCGATCCAACGCGGCATCGACGTGCCGGGGCGAGTATCCCTTACGCTGCATCTTGAACGCGAGACTGCGCACGTCATCTGCGGTGAGGCTCGGAGCCCCGCCCTCCTCGTAGGCTGAACGCGCGCGGTCGAGGAACTCATCGACCTGCTGCGGCTTGTAGCCGCGCTCGCGCCCCGAGGTCAGCGGGAACGGGCTTTCATTCTCTGCACCGTGACTCACGACAGTACTCCCAACGCCAGTGCAAGGCCGTAGGCAACAACAGTGGACGGCAGCAACGAATCGAGCCGGTCGAGCAGTCCGCCGTGGCCCGGGATCCAGTTACTCATGTCTTTCACATTCAGATCGCGCTTGATGAGCGACTCGGTGAGGTCTCCCCCGGTCGCCGTCAGCAGTACCAGCGCGCCGAAGATGAGCCCCACCCACCAGGGCTGGTCGAGCGCGGCCACGGTGATCCCGACGCCGGCGACCATTGCGGCGACGGCCGCCCCGGCGAACCCCTCCCAGGTCTTGTTCGGGCTGATGCGCGGCGTCATCTTGTGCTTGCCAAGCGTGACACCCGCAGCGTATGCACCGATGTCGACGGACACCGCGACGAGCACGAGGGCGAACACCCACCACTGCCCGTTCGGGACGGCCAGGAGGAGCACCGCGAAGCTTCCGAGGAAGGGCACGTAGACGAGTGTGAACAGGCCCGAGAAGATGTCACGAATGAGCGTCTTCGGTTCGACGGGGGTGCGAGCGGCGAGGCCCTCAACGACCCGCCAGATGGTGAGGAGAGCGGAGGCGGCGAACAGGCTCAGCAGGAGCCCCTCGGCTCCATAGAAGTACGCTGCCGCGACCATGCTCAGGCCGCTCACGACCACGCCGATGCGCGGGACGCGGCGACCGGCTACCCGAAACGCCGTCGCCAGCTCGACGACAGCGACGCCGACGAGCAGTGCGATGAACCAGACGAACAGGATGCCGTCGAAGAACAGCAGGCTGCCGAGGAACACCCCGGCGAGCAAGAGGCCGACGCCGATGGCGAGGAAGAGATTCCTGCCGGCCTTCTTCTCAATCCTCGCGTTCGTCGCCTCGAGCTGGGCCCGAGTTGCCTCGAGCTGGGCGCGAGTCGAATCGAGATGTGCTCGAATCTCCTCGCGCCGCCCTCCCCCTGACATACAGATCAGACTTCCAGAAGCTCAGCTTCTTTACGCTTGAAGGCCTCATCCACCTGATCGGTGAACTGCTTGGTGAGTGCCTCAAGCTCCTTCTCCGCGCGTGCGACGTCGTCCTCGCCGATCTCGCTCTTCAGCGCGTCGAGGTCGTCCTTAGCGCTGCGACGCACGTTGCGGACCGCCACGCGCGCGTCCTCGGCGCGGGTCTTCACGATCTTCACGAACTCCTTGCGGCGTTCCTGCGTCAGCTCGGGGAGCGTCACGCGGATCACGTTACCGTCGTTCGTCGGGTTCGCGCCGAGGTTGTGCATGTCGCGGATGCCCTGCTCGATCGCCTTCATCGCGCCCTTGTCGTAGGGTGTGATGATGAGGCTGCGCGCATCCTGATTCGCGACGGACGCCAGCTGCGGCAGCGGCGTCGGCGTCCCGTAGTAGTCGACCATCAGGTTCTGGAGCAGCGCGGGATTTGCACGCCCAGTACGCACAGTCGCGAACGACTCCTTTGCGGCTTCAACCGCCTTGGTCATTCGTTCCTTTGCGTCTGCAAAGACTTCTTCAATCACGCTGCGTCTCCTCCACGACTCCTTGCTGACCCGTCCGGCCAACAATCGGTTTTCTGCAATAGTTCGAGTTTAGCGGTGTACCAGCGTGCCGAGCTTCTCGCCACGGAGTGCAGCGGTGACATTCCCCGCGGGCTCCATGCCAAAGACGCGCATCGGCATGCCGTTATCCATGCACAGGCTGAAGGCTGTCGAGTCGACAACCTTGAGGCCCTGCACGAGCGCCTCGTTGTACGTGATGTCGGTGATGAGGGTCGCGTTCGGGTCGACCGCCGGGTCTGCGGTGTAGACGCCATCGACGCCGTTCTTCGCGACGAGCACCTCGTCGGCCTCGATCTCGAGCGCTCGCTGCGCCGAGACCGTGTCCGTGGAAAAGTACGGAAGCCCGGCGCCTGCGCCGAAGATCACAACGCGGCCCTTCTCCAGGTGACGGATCGCACGAAGCGGGATGTAGGTCTCGGCGACCTGCGTCATCGTGATCGCCGACTGCACGCGAGTTTCAACGCCTGCCTGCTCGAGGAAGTCCTGCAGCGCGAGCGCGTTCATCACCGTGCCGAGCATGCCCATGTAGTCCGCGCGTGCGCGATCCATGCCGCGCTGCGACAGCTCCGCGCCGCGGAAGAAGTTGCCGCCACCGACGACGATCGCGACCTCGGTCTGATCCATTGACGCAGCGATCTCGCGCGCGATCTGGCTGACGACGTCGGGGTTCACACCGAGCGTTCCCCCACCGAACGCCTCGCCCGACAGCTTCAGCAGTACCCTGCGCTTACGATTGCTCTGATCGGACATGCGTCTCCTTCATTAAATCTTTCGCCGGTGTCCCGGCACTCTCTTCCGGGTCCAGGACCCAGATTCGCGGCGCCAGCCTGCTCAACTCAACAGCCTACCGTCCGCACAGCACAAAACCCGGGCCAGAACGGCCCGGGTTTTGTCCTGAAGGTGTTAGGCGCCGACCTTGCAGCGGCTGAAGCCGGTCACCTTGATGCCGGCTGCCTCAGCAACCTTTGCAACGTCGCGCTTCTCAGCGTCGAGTGCGTGGACCTGCTCGTTGAGCACGACCTGCTTGAAGAACGCGTTCAGGCGGCCCTCGATGATCTTCGGGAGCGCAGCCTCAGGCTTGCCCTCGTTCTTCGAGATCTCGGTGACGATGTCGCGCTCCTTGTCGACGTCGGCCTCGGGGACCTCGTCGCGGTTCACGAACAGCGGCTCTGCGAACGAGATGTGCTGAGCAATGCTGAGCGCAGCCTTCTCGTCGCCACCCTCGAATCCAACAACAACGCCGATCTGCGGGGGCAGATCCTTCGACGTGCGGTGGAGGTAGACGGCGGTGCCGGGAGCCTCGATGCGCTCGACGCGGCGGAGCTCGATGCGCTCACCGATGATCGCGGCCTCATCGGTGATGAGGTCAGCAACGGTCTTGTCGCCTGCGGGGGCTGCGAGGCCCTCCTCAGCGTTCTTTGCGCCTGCGGCGACGAGTGCGTCGAGCACCTGCTCCGAGAGCGCGAGGAACTTCTCGTTCTTCGCGACGAAGTCGGTCTCGCAGACGAGCTCGATCATCGTTGCAGCGCCTTCGCTCTGCTTTGCAGCGACGAGGCCCTCGCTCGCCTCGCGGTCGCCGCGCTTCGCGACGCCCTTGAGGCCCTTGAGACGAAGGATCTCGATCGCCTTCTCGATGTCGCCCTCGGCTTCAACGAGAGCGTTCTTGCTGTCGACCATGCCAGCGCCGAGGCGCTCGCGCAGCTCCTTCACAGCGGCCATGCTTACTGCAGCCATGTGTGACTCCTTGGGGTTTGGATCCGGGTCGGGCGTTGCGCCCGACCCGGATCAATGACTATGAGAGAAAAATTACTCGGCTGCGGGAGCCTCAGCTGCGTCAGCAGCGGGGGCCTCGGTCGCCTCTGCGGCCTCGGCTGCGGGAGCCTCGGTCGCCTCTGCAGCGGGTGCCTCAGCCTTGTCGGCGTTGAGGAGCTCAACCTCCCACTCAGCGAGCGGCTCAGCAGCGGTCTCGCCCTCAGCAGGCTTCTGGTGGCGCTCCATGAGGCCCTCAGCAGCTGCGTCAGCGATCACGCGGGTGAGCAGTGCTACCGAGCGGATTGCGTCGTCGTTACCCGGGATCGGGTAGGTGACCTCGTCGGGATCGCAGTTGGTGTCGAGGATGCCAATGACGGGGATGCCCAGCTTCTTCGCCTCGTCGATCGCGAGGTGCTCCTTCTTGGTGTCAACAACCCAGAGAGCCGAAGGCGTCTTGGTCATGTTGCGGATACCACCGAGGGTCTTCTGCAGCTTGTCGAGCTCGCGCTTCTTGAGGAGGAGCTCCTTCTTGGTGAAGCCGCTGGTGCCACCCTCGAAGTCGAGCTGCTCGAGCTCCTTCATGCGCTCCAGACGGCCGGTCACGGTCTGGAAGTTGGTGAGGAGGCCGCCGAGCCAGCGCTGGTTCACGTAGGGCTGGTTCACGCGAGTCGACTGCTCAGCAATCGCCTCCTGAGCCTGCTTCTTGGTGCCAACGAAGAGGATGGTGCCGCCACGAGCAACAGTGTTCTTCACGAACTCGTATGCCGAGTCGATGTAGGTGAGCGACTGCTGCAGGTCGATGATGTAGATGCCCGAACGCTCGGTGAAGATGAAGCGCTTCATCTTCGGGTTCCAGCGGCGGGTCTGGTGTCCGAAGTGGACGCCGCTGTCGAGCAGCTGGCGCATGGTTACAACGGCCATTGCCGTCTCCTGTTCTCGCGCGTAACGCGCGACTGTTTGGTTTGTTCGGCCGCGGGCGCGACCTTGTCCTAGTGCCCCCGGGTTTCACCACCCCTTGCGGGGACCAACGGCAAAACTCCGGTGAGTGGGCACGCGAAGTCACCTCTTGCGAGGCGCAATAGAAGAGTCTATCACTGGATCGACCCCCAGGTGAGCCAGCTCCGGCGTGTTTTTTGCTTCGTCCACAGCAGGCGCGATGTCAGTCCCGCCCAGCGTTCTGTCCACATTTCCCGGCCGCCTCCCCACGCCCACCGAGCTTCCGGGAAAACTGGGGCCCCACCGAGACGAACGGAGCACCCCGATGGCGAGCGCACCCGGCCAGGCACCACACCCAGATTCCCCACATTCGGGCCCCATTCAGCCAGGGCCCCCACTCCCCGACCGGCAGCACGGCGGCCAGGGCCGGGCTACCCCCGCCGTGTTCAAACGAGAGCTCGGCGCTCGCGGCGAGCGCATCGCCGCCGACTATCTCGCCTCCCGCGGCTTTGCACTCATCGCGCGCAACTGGCGCTGCCGATACGGCGAGCTCGATCTGGTGATGCGCGACGGCGCCGCTTTTGTTGCCGTCGAGGTGAAGACCCGCAGCGGTACCGGCTACGGCGACCCGCTCGAGTCGATCACCGCGCGCAAGGCCGCCAGGCTCCGGCGGGTCCTGCTCGAGTGGGGCTCGACCACCGGGCACCGCGGCGCCCGGCTGCGCGTCGACGCCGTCGGCATCACGCTTCGACCGGGCGAGGCCAGCCCACGCATCCAGCACCTGCGGGCCGTCGCATGAGCCGCGGGGTGCGCCGGGCGGCCGCGGTCGCCCTCACTGGCCTGCAGGGCACGCGCGTGATGGTCGAGGCCGCGGTATCCCACCAGCTCCCCGGCATGACAATCATCGGCCTTCCCGATGCCGCGCTTGCCGAAGCCAAGCAGCGCGTCCGCACCGCGTCAGCGCAGGTCGGTCTGCCAATCTCGGATCGGTTCGTCACCGTGAATCTCGCGCCGGCATCGCTGCCGAAGCAGGGCTCGGGGTTCGATCTCGCGATCGCCCTCGCCGTGCTTTCGGCGTCCGAGCATGTCCCGACGGCGAAGCTCGCGGAGACCGCGCACATCGGCGAGCTCGGGCTTGATGGGAGCCTGCGCCGCCCGGTGGGCCTGCTCGGCGCGGTGATCGCGGCGCGGGAGCTCAGCTTCTCCCGCGTCATGGTGCCGCTCGAAGCCGCCGCCGAAGCGCGACTTGTCCCCGGCATCGAAGTGGTGGCCGCTGACACGCTCCTCGACGCGATTGCCTGGCACCGCGGCGAGGGGCCGCCTGCAGATCAGGATCGGGCCGCGGCGCGGAGCCCGCGGCCACCGGCCCCGCAGCCCGACAGCGACGCCGATATGTCCGACGTCGTCGGGCAGGAGGAGGCGGTCGAGGCGATGGTCGTCGCCGCGGCAGGGCGGCACCATGTCTCTCTCATCGGGCCACCAGGGTCGGGCAAGACACTGCTTGCGACGCGGCTCGCGGGCATTCTGCCCGATCTGTCGCCGCCGGAGTCGCTCGTCGCGAGCAGCATCGCGTCGCTGAGCGATGTCGCGCTCGACACGCTTGTCACACGGCCGCCCTTCGAAAGCCCCCACCACACCGCCTCCTCCGCGGCCGTCATCAGCACCGGAGACGCTCGCGGCATCCGTCCGGGCTCGATCTCGCGGGCGAGTTACGGCGTGCTCTTCATGGACGAGGCACCAGAGTTTGGCCGCGTGATCCTCGACGACCTCCGCGAGCCACTCGAGTCGGGAACCGTCACAATCTCGCGCGCCCGGATCCACGCCAGCCTCCCGGCCAAGCTTCAACTCGTGCTCGCCGCGAACCCCTGCCCGTGCGGCAACGCCGGCTCCCCCGAGACCGCGCTGTCGTGCACCTGCACGCCGCACACTCGGATGCGCTACCTCGGGCGACTCTCGGGCCCCCTCACTGACCGCATCGACCTGCGCCTCACCGTGCGTCGCGTAAGCAGTCTCGCCGCGACCTCCGCCGGCAGATCCCCGACAAGCGCCGACCTCCGCGAGCGGGTCATCGCGGCCCGGGCCAGGGCGTCAGCGCGGCTCCGGGGCACCCCGTGGACGCTCAATGGTGAGGTGCCCGGCGAGTGGCTGCGCGGCGAGTCGATGAGGCTCCCCCACTCGGCAACCACGACAATCGACCGCGCGTTGGCTCTTGGAGCGCTTACGGTGCGCGGCTACGACAGGATCCTCCGCGTGGCATGGTCGATCTCCGACCTCGCTGGCGCAGCGCGTCCCGGACGCAGCGAGGTCGCGCAGGCGCTCGCACTGCGGGGCGGTGCAACATGAACGGCGAGCAGGGCGGCTGGCCAGCGGCGCACACACTGCGCCCCGCTCACGACGGCACCGGGCCCCGGCCCCCAGGAGCCGTTCGCCCTGACCCGGAGACCGCCCCGCTCCTCTCCGCGGTCGATCCCCAAGGCTCGGAGCGGCGGGGAGATCACGAGACGCTCCTCGCGCGCGTTGTCTGGTCGCGCGTCACCGAGCCCGGCGACGCGACGGCGGGTGCGCTCGTTGCCGCGCTCGGCCCGCTGCTCGCGCTCGACCTTCTGACAAGTCGCGACCCTGCGCGCGCGTTCGCCGGAACGCTCCGGGACCGCGGCGGGAGCGGCCGAGCGGGCGAGGCAGGCACGGTCGGTCCGGATCCGGATGCACTCTCCCCGCGACGCCTCCGCGCGGGAGTGAAGCGGTGGCTACCACGTCTTAGCCGGGCCGATTCGTTCAAAGACCTCTCCACCGCTGCCGCGCTGCAGCTGCGGGTGGTCACTCCGGAGTCGCACATCTGGCCCGCACAACTGAACGGTCTCGGCCCTCATTCGCCGCACGCCCTGTGGGTGCGAGGCGATCCGCGCGCCGTCGCGCCGCCGTCGCTCGCCGTCGTGGGCGCCCGGGCGAGCACGACGTATGGTGGCCAGGTGACGATGGATCTCGCGGGCGAGGCCTGCGACGCCGGCTTCACGATCGTGTCCGGGGCGGCGTACGGGATTGACGCGGTGGCCCATCGCACCGCCCTCGCGGCAGGGACCCCCACGGTTGCGGTCCTCGCCGGGGGCGTCGACCGCCCCTACCCCGCCGCGCACGACAGGCTGCTGAGTCACGTCGCTGACCAGGGCGCCGTCTGCGCAGAGCTACCCCCGGGGGCCGCCCCAACCAGGTGGCGGTTCCTCCAGCGCAACCGGATCATCGCCGCGCTCTCCCGAGGCGTCCTCGTCACGGAGGCCGGCGTGCGGTCCGGCACGCTGAACACGGCGGGCCACGCGGCCGAGCTCGGGCGGGCGCTCGGCGCAGTGCCCGGGCCGATCACGTCCCCCGCTTCGGCCGGTTGCCACAGGCTCGTCCGCGAGTACGGGGCGATGCTCGTCACGACCCGAGCCGAGGTCCGCGAGCTCCTCGGAGCACCCGATGCTGCGGCGAGCGCTGGCTTCGAGACGGCCTCGCCCGCGGATGCGGAGGGCGCGCAGCCAGTCCACGACGACCCCCCTCCGCCCGCGGGCGCGGCATGGCGGGAGCCCCCGTTCCATAGCCGAGTGCTCGACGCGCTCCCGCTATCAGGCAGTCGCTCCTCCTCCGATGTCGCGCGGGCAGCGGGCCTGAGCCAGGAGGAG